>CAZUUJ010000015.1:0-64388 GCA_964623625.1 uncultured Desulfocapsaceae bacterium | reverse complement strand
GCATGATTCCCGGCAGCGGTCTGGCTATTCGCAAGGAATATGAAGACTTTGACGCCGAAGTACGTTTTGATATCGTGCTCCCTGACGCCTCGGAAGCGCGGGGATGCCGCTGCGGTGAAATCCTTAAGGGAAAAACAACGCCTCCCAGGTGTCCGCTGTTCGATACCCGCTGCACACCGTCCAATCCTGTCGGGCCATGCATGGTCTCCAGTGAAGGAACCTGTGCCGCGTATCATAAATACGGCAGGGAGTAATTGAATGAAAAAAAAGACCATCCTTCTCGATCACGGCTCTGGCGGCATCGCCAGCCAGAACCTGATCAGCGAATTATTTTTGCAACACCTCGACAACCAGGAACTCCATTCACTGGAAGATGCTGCTGTTCTTGATAATTGCCAGGGGAAACTGGCATTCAGTACCGACAGCTATGTGGTCGATCCGATCTTTTTTCCGGGAGGTGACATCGGCTGTTTGGCCGTGAACGGCACAATTAACGATATAGCCATGCGTGGCGCCCGTCCTCTTGCACTGAGCCTGGGACTGATCCTGGAAGAGGGCTTCGGTCTTGATGATTTGGAAAGAATCATCATTTCCATCGGGGAAGCTGCAACCAAAGCCGAAGTACCTATTGTCACCGGGGACACCAAGGTGGTTCCGAAAGGCAAGGGTGATAAAATCTTTATCAATACATCCGGTATCGGTATAGTCGACGACGGCATCGAAATCTCGGGAAGTGGTGCCCAGGAGGGTGATACTGTAATCCTTTCCGGTTCCATGGGCGATCATGGAATCACGATCATGACCCGCAGGGCCGGCATTTCCATTGAAGGCAAACTGGAGAGTGACTCCATGGCGCTTCACAGAATGGTCGGCAGGCTGCTCGACGAGCTGCCGGGGAGTGTACATGTCCTACGTGATCCCACCCGGGGCGGAGTGGCAACCTCGCTCAATGAAATCGCCTCCGCCTCCGAACTCAGTATCGAGCTTGAAGAACAGGCTATTCCCATCCGGCCTCAAGTTCGAGCCGCCTGTGAGCTCTTGGGCCTTGAACCGATGTATCTTGCCAATGAAGGGAAGTGCCTGGTGATTGTCGAAAAGAGTGTCGCCGGGCGTGCCCTGTCGATCATGCAGGACTCTTCCGAAGGACGGCAGGCGGCTGCTATCGGTCGAATGGCTGCAGGAAAAAGCGGTCGGGTCACTGTAAAAACTCCTGTCGGCGGCACCAGGGTTATTACACCTCTACATGGAGAGCCGCTACCCAGAATCTGTTAAAGGTGAAATCTTAAAACCATTGTGGACACAGAGGAAAAAAAATGGCTGTTTCTCTGTGATCTCTGTGGTGAATACAAATCTATTATGACTAAAAAAATCGGCATCCTTGGGATCGGCAATCTCCTCATCGGTGATGAGGGATTCGGTATCCATACTATTCAATATCTTGAAGAGAATTATTCATTCCCTGAAAACGTGGAACTTGTCGACGGCGGCACTGCCGGCATCTACATGTCTCCTTTTCTGGAAGAATGCGATCCGGTCTTTGTTATCGATGTGGTCGATATCGATGAAGAGCCCGGTTCCATGCACACCTTTCAACTCGAAGACGTGCGGGCCGGCAAGATCAGCACCCGGATGTCGCCCCACCAGCTCGGGCTGCTGGAAGTGATTGAAATCTGCAAGTTACGGGATGCCGCTCCCAGCCGGGTAGAATTTTACTGTGTGGTTCCCGCCGACCTGGAACAGGACCTTGTGCTGTCTCCCATTGTCGAACCCCGGGTTCCTCAGATGGCCGAAATATTGGTGAAACGGTTGGAGGAGATCGGCGTTACAGTCCGGCCCAAGAATTGAGAACTCGCTGTCACGGATTTGACAATGCATGAAATATCCCTTGTTCAGAACCTTCTAGGTCAACTTGACAGCCTGGTGCGGGAGAACGGCCGGACAAAAGTGACCAAGGTGACCATGGAAGTCGGTCTGCTCTCAGGAGTGGTCATCGATTCGTTTCAATTCGGTTTTGATGTGCTGACTGCTGAGAACCCCATTTGCCGGGGCGCCGAACTTGAAATAATGGTACCACCGGTTCTTTACAGCTGTACCGGCTGCAGTTATGAGATCAGTACCAGAAAAGAAAAGCCGGAAATGTGTCCTGAATGCGGAGATAACATATTTAACCATACCGGTTCGGAAGACCTGGTCCTACTCCGGGTTGAACTCGAGTAATAACAGTTATTAGCAACTTTTATCATCAGAGGATTTAACTATGTGCGATTCCTGCGGCTGCCATCCACACCATCACCACGACCATGATCACAGTCACGGAACATCTCAAACGGTCGATGTTCAAAAGTCACTTTTTGATGCCAACAATGTTCTTGCCGCTCAGAACAGGAACCACTTTGACAGCCATAACATTGTCGCCCTGAACCTGATTTCCAGCCCGGGCTCAGGCAAGACAACACTGCTGGAACGGACTATCGATGAGATCGGTAGTGAAATCAGTATCGGTGTCATTGAGGGGGATATTGAAACAGAACGGGATGCCGACCGCATCAGAGCCAAAGGCGTTCCCGTTATCCAGCTGACTACAGGCGGCGCCTGCCATCTGGATGCCAATATGATCCATACCGGTTTTCACAAACTCCAGAACGAAAAGGATGGTGATTCAATCAAACTGCTGTTTATTGAAAATGTCGGCAACCTGGTGTGCCCGGCCACCTTCGATTTGGGAGAACATCGGCGGGTCGTCCTGGTCTCTGTTCCCGAAGGACCTGACAAACCGGCAAAATACCCCAAAGCCTTCACCTCATCGTCCCTTTTTCTTGTTACCAAAACCGACCTGCTGCCCTACTTCGACTTTCCCGTTGACGAGGCCATGGGTGAGGCCAAACGCCTCAACCCTGAAATCGAATCGATTAGTTGCTCCTCAACTACCGGAGAAGGTTTTGAGGCATGGCTGGACTATCTTCGGGATCTTGTTAGAGATTGATGTAAAAGAAGTGATAAGTAATTGCTTTTTTTCCCCTCCCCCACTTGACCAGTATTGGGTTTTTGAAACCGGAGGAAAAATTTAAAAGTTAAAAGCAGACTTGACCCCTAAACCTTTATGACCTTTAAGACCAATTCCTTCTCAATGCGGTTTTTCATCTCATTAAATAGACCCATATTGACATTAACATGTCAGAATTGTATCTTTTTATATGTTATAAGGATCACATTAGATCCGATGACCGGAGAGGGTTTTTTAGGGTCGGATGCATCACTTTGAACAAGTACCATCTTCATCTTTTCGCTTATTATTTATCAGAAGCAGAGTGCTTGATTCAATGACTCACTTTCTGTTTGGGTCATCTGGTGACTGACGGCAACTTCTCCTAAGATGCCGGGAATGAGAATGCCATTTCCTGGTTCCTTTGCTGCTTGTTGTAAGAGCAGCAAGTATTCTGGAGGAGGAGAGCGACTTCCATAGAATAAATAGTTGTATTAACCTTTAATGTCTGGAAAGGAGAGGTACTCTTATGAAGCTGAGACTTGTTTCATCCATCGCCCTTGTTTTCTTCTTGACAGTTTGCACTGCGCATTCTGTATTTGCAATCTCAAAGATAGGGGAAAATCCGTTTTACAAGCCACCACTGACTTCAGTTGATGATCTGAAAAACATGGTAAAGAATAACCAGAAGGATGTGAAAGCTGGTTTTGTTAAGGCTGGACATGGTGAAATTGCTGATGCATTTATTTTGCAATTACCGAAAGCTGAGATTACGACGAAGAAGTATCACAAGGGCCAAACTTTTCATTGGATGTTTTACAGAAGGGGAGGTAAGGGACCGGTACGTATTGATAAGAAAGTTGTTTGGGAATCGGATGAGCCTTTTACCGCCTATGAATTCTTTGTGGACTACAATGGAAAACGATACACCTTCGTGGTTCCACCTGTATGTGGAAATATAACGTTAATGGCAATAAATCCTGTTCCTGCACCTCCTAAGCCGGTGGCGCCTCCAGTGGTTGAAGCACCTGCCGTACCACCACCTCCTGTAAAGGCAGCTAAAAATCCGTTCCTTTTTGATGTTGGATTCTTGCATCAACTTGATCCGGCAAATTATATCGTTGTCAGAGGCGGGATCGAGTATGAGTTCACGGAAAACTTCTCACTCATTGGAATGGTTGGTGGCGCAATACATTTAAACGGTGAAGATGGTGAGAGTGCATTGCTCATAGATGTTCTGGCAAATTACAAATGGTCCTCAGGAATGTTTATCGGTGTTGGTCTCGGTGGTTGGATAACCTCTGGAGATGACGATCTCAGCCAAGAGGATAGCGATCTGGATGTTATTGTAAACTTGGGCGCTAGGATTTTCGGTGAGCCTGATGGTTTTAACTCATCTATCTTTATTGAGTTTCGATCAGCTGTTGATGAAATGGATGAATTCGACGAATTCGGTCGTTTCGGTGCTGGTTTGAGATTCAACTTTTAATGGCGAGCACATTTGTGGCTTAACCTACTAATTAACTTCTAATAAAAGGCTCCACCCCTTGATGTGTTGACAAAAGGTGGAGCCTTTTTTTTGGTACTTTTTTTTTACCGGGAAGCTCTTGTTGGCTGGAGCGATATGAATATCTCATTTGGAGGCAGTCTTAAGTAAAAAAAATCTTTCCTATTCATCTAACTCATTGCAATGATCGGGTTATCTCTTGTTGGGATTATTGCTCTTGCTAGCCCTATAAGGCAATACTGCGAATATCCACTGTTGACCCAATATGAAATCTATCGGGACCCGATATTTCAAATCCATTCGTTTCTGATAACCACTAGTCAAGGGGAGGCAATATTGGTGACGGCCGGCATCGCGGTCTGCTGAAAATCATATGGACATCACCGTTATACCGTTCCTCGAAACCGCCTTCACAGCATGCAAGATAAAACTCCCACATCCTGATAAAACTTTCAGAAAATCCCATTTCTTTTACTTCTTCAATATTGTCTAAATATCGTTCCCGCCATAAACGCAGGGTTCGGGCATAATGGGGTGTTATGTCTTCGAAATGGATCAGTCGCAGATCTGTTTTTCTGGCAATACTTTTCATCATTGCTGCTACAGAAGGAATGCAGCTCCCAGGGAAAATATATCGCTTAATGAAATCAACTGAATGTTTGTGTCGCTTGAACTCGTGATCAGGTATTGTGATTGCCTGTAATCCCATCAATCCATCCGGTTTCAATAAATTACAACAGCACTTGAAGAAGGTATCAAAATAATGATGCCCGACCGCTTCAATCATTTCGATCGAGACAAGCTTGTCGAACTTGCCTGTAAGTTTGCGGTAATCTTTTTTTAAGACCTGTATTTGATCAGAAAGGCGCTTTTGGGCAAACAGCTCGTTCATATAATTATACTGCTCTTCTGAAATTGTCGTTGTTGTCACACGGCAGCCATATTTCTCTGCGGCATGCCTGGCAAAACCACCCCAACCGCCGCCTATCTCGACGACGTGATCTTTCTCCCTTAACCATAGTTTTTTGCACAAGCGATCAAACTTAGCTATTTGTGCCTCGTGCAGGGTACTGTCCTTATGTTCAAATATTCCGCATGAGTACCCCATACTCTTATCCAGGAATAGTTTAAAAAAATCGTTACTGAGATCGTAGTGGGCAACGATATTTTTCTTGCTTCCCCTCTGTGTATTTTTACGAAAATAATGAAATGTGAGCAAGATCGGGGCGGCCATTCTTGACCAGCCCATATCAAGTTTTCGATTCAACAAATCGGTATTTGCCGCAAAAATCCGTATCACTTCTGTCAGGTTGTCAGTTGTCCAGTATCCTTTCATGTATGACTCGGCAGCTCCCAAGCTGCCTTTAAACAGCATATCAAAAAAGAACCTTGGATCATGTATAGAAGCCGTTGCGGTTATACCCGACTGTTTGTTGATGTCGCCGAATTCGTATACCTTGCCCTTATTATTAATGGTCAGTTGACCGAATTGGAGTTCTGAAAAAATCTTGAACAAAACCCTCTTACAACACTTATGGGTTACTTTGTGATACCGTCTCTTCTTTTTTACACGTAGGCTTCGGATGCGCTTGCTCATTGTTCACCTTCCATCTTGTACTTCGGATGTTCGTAAGACGGTGTCTTTTTCAACCAAAGGGAAAAGCCTGCCAGCAGACCATGGAAAGCACCCTAAGAGTCATGGCCGGGAACCTGATATGAACCACACGAGAAGAACTGAGATTCCGAAACCGGCAATTGGCGCCCGATGAGGTAAAACAGGGACAACAATCCTTGATTTGACTGTCTCATCCGTCCCTGAAAACTCCCTCTCACACCATCAAACCTAAAAAGTCCCTTATCATGTCAAGAAAGGATACAATCCTGACAATTTACTGTCAATATGACTATGTTGGGCGATATCGATAAATAAAGGGCATAAACATCTCAACGATGCTGGTGCGCAGTGGTGGTTAAACGACTCGATCACAGTACTGAAAGATTAATCAGACCTGACATTTCCTCTTTCATAACCGGGCCAGGTAAGCGACTGCTGGTAGACTCCGGGCGTCATCAAAGGCTCATAGAAAAATCGTTTGGATCCAAAAAACAAGCACTACCCCAGCGTTCATGACAGCAAATTTCTTTTTGTTGTTCCCATGTGACATCTTTGAATGGTATGTGACCATGCCATTGTTTTCATGATAATGCAGTTTAGAAAGTGAAAACGGGCTTCTTTTGACCAAGAGCCATCAGACCTCTGGAATCGCCTTTTTTATCCACACGGAATTGTCAACAATGAGATCTTCCTTTTTTTGCATTTTCAACATGTTCACTCGGAATATTTTAGCCAGCGGCTTCACGCAAGAGCAAGGCATGACATCAAATGTACCCGAGGGAAGAAGCAGACCGACGGTAACCAAAGAGTGTATGTGGGGTTGCCATTTTGCGTAATGGTTATGATTTACCATTACCTTAATCAAAAAACCTTCTTGATTATAGATCAATTTCCTTGAGCTCTTATTTTCTGGGCCTCAATTCTCATCAATATAATTTTTTCAATCTCTACCAGGACAAAGACCATTATTGTAAAAATTATCAGGCGCACCCAGTCCCCCAATGGAATCGCTGCTGTGCCGAATATATTCTGCATAAAAGGCATATAGGTCAATAGAATCTGCAGAATAATTATCGAAAATACGGCAATGAGAACGGCTCGATTCCCGGTTAAACCTTCTTTTGAAAACACAGGAGAACGAATATATCTCGTGTTAAACAGATAGAAAATCTGGAAAAAGATAAGTGTATTTACCGCAGTTGTTCGTGCCATCTCCAAGGTTTCACCATGGGATTGGTCCCACAGGAAAAGTCCCAATGTCCCTATTACCATAATTGCGGATATGAAAATAATCCGCCACACAAGCAAATATGTAAGAAGCGGTTCCCCGGGAAGACGAGGGGGACGCTTCATCACATCGCCTTCAGGTGGTTCAAAAGCCAAAGAAAGCCCAAGGGTTACAGCCGTTACCATATTGATCCACAGAATCTGTAAAGGCGTAATGGGCAAAGAAATTCCAAGCATGATCGAGGCTATAATTATACCTGCCTGAGCTCCATTTGTTGGCAGGATAAAGGCAAGAGTCTTCTTAATATTATCATAAACCGTTCTGCCTTCCTTTACCGCATGGGCAATTGAAGTAAAATTATCATCAGCCAGTACCATCTCAGCTGCCTCTTTGGCTGCTTCAGTACCTTTCATGCCCATTGCCACTCCAACATCTGAACGCTTCAGAGCAGGAGCATCATTAACGCCGTCTCCTGTCATTGCAGCAACGTCTCCATTTGCCTGCAATGCCTTAACCAGTCTAAGTTTATGCTCAGGACTTACCCTGGCAAAAATATCGCTTTTCATGACTTGAAATCGCAACTCTTCATCACTCATTGTTTCCAGAACCTGGCCTGTAACCTTTTCATCGGTCTTTTTAAGGCCAATCTGCTCACCGATCGCTGCGGCAGTAAGGGCATGATCACCAGTAATCATCTTCACCCCTATTCCAGCTTTTTCACAATCGGCGACAGCACCAATAGCATCTTTCCGAGGGGGATCAATCAGACCAAACACACCAAGTAAGGTGAGACCTCCTGTTCTTACATCATCAAATTTCAATTCCCGTTTTTCTCCCACAGCAAGTGATGCAATTGCCAGTGTTCTCATACCTTGGCTGGCAATCATCTCTATTTCCCCCAGCCAGAATGATTGATCGATAGGAATGTCTTGGCCTCCTGAACGTTGGCGGCTGCACATCTCAATCACCCGTTCAGGAGCACCTTTCAGGTAAACAAAACCGTGTCCGGCGTGGTCGTGATGAAGAGTTGCCATGAATTTATGCTCTGACTCGAAAGGGATAGTGTCGGTACGAGGGTATTCCTTATTACAGAAGTCTCCATTCTGGCCTGCTTTCATAGCTAAGGTAATCAAGGCCCCATCAGTTGGATCTCCCTGAACGGTCCAGCCATCTTCATTTTGCGTCAAACTACCCTCATTGCATAGAATTGCAGCCCTGGCAATTTCAGTGAGCAGGGGGTCTTCATCGGGATTTATCACCTGATCATTTTTAACAAAACCGCCATGCGGATCATATCCAACACCATCGACCAGATAAACGTCTTCTGCAGTAACAAGTGTTGTCACAGTCATCTCATTCCTGGTCAGAGTGCCTGTTTTGTCTGAGCAGATTACGGTGACTGATCCTAAAGTTTCCACTGCAGGCAAACGCCGTATGATAGCGTTTTCCTTTGCCATCCTCTGCACACCAAGTGCCAGTGTAATGGTGATTATGGCAGGAAGACCTTCAGGAATTGCTGCAACCGCTAAAGCAACACTGGCAAAGAAAATGTCAGAAAAAGAATAGTTTCGAATTGTTAATCCAAATACCAGTGTCCCGAGAGCCAAAACAGTAATTGCGCCTGTAAGCCATTTGCTGAACTCGTCCATTTGTTGGGTGAGTCTGGTTTCAAGAGTTTCCACTTTGGAAAGAAGAGCGCTCACTTTGCCCAATTCTGTCTTTTGTCCAGTTTCCACTACCATACCGGTACCTTGGCCGTAACTCACCAATGTGCCTGAGTATGCCATGCAGTTTCGGTCTCCAATGGAAACCTTATTTTCCACTTGCTGAATTGATTTATCGACCGGTACTGATTCACCGGTGAGAGCAGCTTCCTCAACTCTTAAATCTTTGGTCCGAAATAGCCGAAGATCAGCAGGAACTTTATCACCGGATTGCAGAAAAACCACGTCTCCAGGAACAAGGTTTTCTACCTTGACAACACTTTTTCGCCCATTTCGTATTACCATCGCCTCATGGGACAAAATCCCTCGTATGGCATCAACAGCTCTTTCGGCTTTACCCTCCTGTATAAAACCAATCACAGCATTTATAAAAACCACGCCAATAATTACAATTGCATCTACCCAATCTGCCAATAGTATCGTAATAAGAGCAGCTCCGAGAAGGACATAGATCAGAATGTTATGGAACTGAAGGAGAAAACGAAGAAACGGGCTCTTCTTTGGTGGGGGGGGCAAAAGGTTTAGGCCGTATTGTGCAAGACGCTTCTCTACCTCTTCAGCAGTTAATCCTTGCTCAGAGGCTTGTAGTTTGCTCCAGACCTCTTCCACAGTCATGGCATGCCAGGAGAGCGCTCCATCATTGTTTACATCATTTTTCTTTAGTGTTTCCATATCTGCATCATTTTCTTGATTTCTCTTTGTGTATCATTTCCTATTTTTGCGTACGCACCGAGGAAAAGAAGATCTCTAACAAGCTTAAAGTAACAATATATTAAACCAATACACATAATGCTCCATTTATAATACTGCAAAACACCATTGGTACAATACTATCAACTCCTCATTTAGTTATCGCCACTATCTGGCCTGGTATTCCCCTGAAATCAAATTTCCGAACGTATGCTGTCAGCTCGATGAGGGCCCGTGTAAGCTTCTTTTACTCATGGACCTGACCAGAAGAAATTATCCACCCAGAAATTGATTGTGAATATGAAGTGAATCGTGACAGGAGGTGATAGAAATTTCCTTTTCATCCCCTTCCCAGCACGAGCAGAACTGAGATGACGAAACCAAAAATTGTCGCCTCATGATAGTGCCCAGGCTTGGTATTCACAGTGGTTGCCATCGGGACTATAGATCCTTGTCAAACTTACAAACGACAACCGACCGCAGATCTTCGTATTATGACCGTGAAGGATCTTTTCCTATTCCTTCACAAAAATGGTTTATTCACCACCGTAAATAGTTTATGGTGGCGCCTTGGTACCCTCGGCCAGTCTGTCTGATGGTCAAACGCTGAACCGACCAGCCAATTGCAATGAATTCATCTGCTCAAGCATCATCGCCACCTGACCAGGCATCGGCCGGCATCGCCTATGCCGTCTGCGCATACTTGATCTGGGGGCTGAGCCCGATTTATTATAAGACGTTGCAGGCAGTTCCTGCCTTAGAAATACTGATGCACCGCATGGTCTGGTCATTTGCTTTTCTGATGCCGATCGTCATCCTGATGGGCCGCTGGCAGGAATTCACAAGCGCGGTCACCAACCGCCGAACCCTGTCGATCCTGCTGGTCACGACGATCCTGATCTCCAGCAACTGGTTCGTGTTTATCTGGGCGGTCAACAGCGGCAGGATCCTGGAGGCCAGCCTGGGGTACTATATCAACCCGCTGATCAACGTATTGCTCGGTATGGTGCTGCTGGGCGAACGACTGCGGCGACCACAGGTCGTTGCGGTCTGCTTTGCGATTGTCGGTGTGGTCTATCTGACAATTGAAATCGGGGTATTACCCTGGGCTGCCCTATTTCTGGCAGTCTCGTTCGGATTCTACGGTTTGATTCGAAAAGTGGCGCCGGTAAACGCCCTGGTCGGATTAACCGTCGAGACCCTGCTGCTGTCCATCCCGGCGACCGCGTACCTGGTCTATCTGAACGTGAATGGCGGCGGAGCTTTTCTGCAGGGTAATCCTCGGATCGATATCCTGCTGATGTGCGCCGCGCTGATGACGGCACTACCGCTGCTGTTGTTTACCACAGGCGCTCGTAAGATTCACTTTGTCACCATCGGACTCCTGCAGTATATCGCACCCAGCTTCTCCTTCCTGCTGGCAGTGTTTGTGTATGGTGAGCCCTTCGGCCGGGCCCAGCTGCTGACCTTTGTCCTCATCTGGCTGGCCCTCGCCATTTTCACGGTCGACATGGCGGTTCACCATCGGCGGTATGGTAAATAGATTTCAGTTATCAACCGTCTCGTCTTACCTGTGCCAGGTTGGCAAAATACCAGGCCAAACAAAAGAGTCTACTTTTCAATAGATTGTACACCCCTTGAAAATAGAAAAGCGTGGACACTATCCGAAAATCTGCTTTTCTTTCAAGAACTTCATTGAAAACAGATGTTCGCTGTTCTTGTCTGTAGAGATAGGCTCTTGATTGAGTTATTTCTTACCTGTGACTTTATGTGTATCCGGCAAGCTCAAAATAATTGTCAAGAACAATATCGGCAAGAAGGCAACCGAGGCCAATGAGAACCAGGCCCCATGAAGATCGGCTATCCTTCCAATAATAGGGGCGGCCCCACCACCAATCGCCACAGCAACCCCAAGGGTAACCCCAGACGAAAGGCCTACACGATTCGGCAGATAATTTTGCCCCATCACTATCGCCGGGCTATAGGACCCAAAAAGTAATAGTCCGATCGGTATCAGGATGAGTATTGCCGCCAGTACATTATTCACAAATATCAACAGGGGGAGCAACAGTGTCAAGCCAAAGAATCCAATCAGCATCACTTTTTTTGGTCCTATTTTGTCTGCCAGACTGCCACCGAGCAGGTTGCCAATAATCCCAGTTCCTGCAAATACTGTCAGGGCCATCGCGCCAGATGCTTTTGACTGATTCAATACATTGATCCAATAAATCGGAATAAAGGTGTTGAGACCGTAAAAAATAACAGAACGGCCTATGATCGTAATAGTTAGCCGTGCAAAACCACTCCAGTTATCTTTTACATCTTCAGTGCCTGATAAACCTTGGTGCGCACTGCAGCCTGTCGCCAGGGATTGGAACCTGGCCGATTGACTTGTCATAACGAGGGCCATAATGGTCACTGGTACAATAAGGACGAGGGTTCCTTTCAATCCCCACTGAATCAGGGCGGTTGTCACAAACAGGGGGCCGATCGCAAATCCTGTGGTCCCTCCGACGCCAAACAGGCTCATAGCCGTACCTTTCTTAGTCCCAGCCGCAAAATTGACCATTCTCGCCGCTTCCGGATGGTATGCTGCGATTCCTATCCCACTGACGACTGCAAGGAACAGCAGCAAGCCATAACTCTGACATAATCCGGAAAGGGCAAGGCCCAGACCGGCCAGCATTAGGCCTGCAGACAGCAGCCACGGTTTTGAAAAACGATCCGCTGCGTGGCCAAACAGTGGCTGCACGATACTTGAAGTCATATTGGCGGCGAATACGATTCCAGCAGCAGCATACGAAAGGTCATAAGCCGCAATAAAGAAGGGCAACAGCGCGGGTAATGCACCTTGGTTGATATCGGTCACCAGATGGCCGATTGATAAAATCCAAATCGGTCTATGTTTCATCGTCAGGTATCCTGCCCTTGCAATTTGAATGTTCGTTAATTCCCTTTCTATTGATATTAACCGGATGGGATGCTATCTTTCTTGCGCTATGCAGACAAAAAATATCTCAAATCGGACAAAAATGGCGTGCCGAGACCCTTCAAAGGGCATTCTCAATACCCCCAGGCCCATCGTAGCAATGGCGAAAGACTTCCCATCCGGTCATGTGATTTCATTTCATGAGCACTTTCGAGCCCAGCTGCTGTATGCGTCAACCGGCGTGATGACCGTTAGAACAGACAGCGGCGTTTGGGTAGTACCACCGCTCCGAGCAGTGTGGATACCCGCCCACACCCGTCATGAGATTGAAGTGTCCGGTCATTTGTCTATGCGCACTCTGTATATTGATCCAACCTATTATGCGGGTCCATCTGCAGGTTGCTCTGTGATGGCAGTATCAGCTTTGTTGAAAGAACTCATATTGTATGCAGTAAGTTTGCCTCGGCTATATCCTTTAGGGGGACAGGAAGAAAGATTGTTCACGGTGCTGCTGGATCAAATCACCAATATGGAGACTGCACCATTGAAGCTTCGAATACCAACAGATGGACGGCTCAGGAAGATCTACGCACAGCTGTCCAATAATTCCGGCGACAATAGGACGTTGGTAGATTGGGGAAAAATGGTGGGTGCCACCGGACGAACATTATCCCGACACTTTCGACTAGAAACCGGGATGAGTTTTTCTCAGTGGCGTCAACAGATCAGGATATTGGAAGCGCTAAAAAGACTAGGAATGAAAGAACCGGTTACCACAATAGCTATTGAACTCGGATACGATAGCCCGAGTGCTTTTATATCTATGTTCAAAAAAGCGGTTGGCAAGACTCCAGGCCAATATTTCGCTGAGTGAGTCTTCTGTCTACCAGACACACGCTTACCCATGCCATAGTCCCTCCTTGATAGAGCTGATGATTTTTTGTTATTTATAAGCCTCATCTCACTAGCAGGCTGGCATTGGCGATCAGGGCTACATCCCCATCCTTTTTATCGAGTATGTCTTGCACTTCTTCGCTCCCAACTCGTGTTACATTCAGTGTGGCACAGGTCTTATCATCCAGGGAAGTCATCATGCAGATTCTTATCCGTCCGGTTTTAGTCATCATGCTCAAGGCTGTTCCGCCATTCCCTTCATAGTTTTCTTCCAGCATATGGTAGGCATTTGTAAAACTGCCTTCTTCCAGGAACTTCAGGAAATAATTCGAAGCAATCCCGTCGATGCATTGGGTCAGTATGATCAGTGTACCTCCGTCTTTAACGAATGCAGCGGCATGGTGCACGGATTTATGTGCCTGAATGAAGTTTATATCCTTAGGGTAACCTCCGCTGGAAGCGATAACCAGGTCGTACTGCTTCTCAATCCCTGAACGGTAGTAACGATCATGGATAGAACAGGCTGCCAGGAAATCATCGTAATCTCTCCCTACATGCAACTCTGCAACTTTACCTTTGGTGTTGAGAATACCATGAATGGAGATCTTTAGCGGCATATAGCTGTCAATCTCTTTCAGATCCTCGGCAAGGGGATTCCCTTCCAGGTTCCCGGGTTGGCATCCTTCAGCCAGTTTTTTCTGCTTCCGGTCCAGGAACAGGCTATGGTTCCGGTAGATTGATCTCCGATCGGCAAGTCCCGGAAAAAGGAGCTTCCTCCCCCCACCGTAGCCTGCAAAATAATGATGGGAGATGGCACCGAAGGTCAACAGCAGACTGCTATCCAGGGTGTCTTTTCTCACCTTGGCAGGAGTACCCCTGCTGGTCGTTCCCAACTTCACCAGGGCGTCCTCATCATAGCAATCATGGTGGACAAAATGATATTCATTAAAACTTTTTCCGTAACTGTACAGACTTTCTTCCTCCGTTTGCTTCGGATGGATTCCATATGCAATATAAATATGGATGGTATCTTTTGTGGCCCCACGTTCTTCGAGCACCTTAAAAACCCAGGGAAGGTATTCCGGATATCCGCATAGTCTGGTCTTATCCGCTACAACAATGCCTACATTGCTATATTTTTCAGGTTCCTCCGGCAAGGCAGCCAGCAGGTCTGCTTCAAATTTACTGCGATCGATCCTGTCAGCAGGTTCCTTTACCTTCAATTCTTCAGTCTGGTCGGGTAGATGAAATTCTATCGCTTCACGGCCATACTTCAGGGTAGCGTTCATAGAGTTCACTATTTCCAGTCAAAGATAATCTGAATACAAGGGAAAAGATGACAAGTTTGATAAAGCTTATCAATAAGTTGCCTAATTGCTGTTCCTTTGTCGTTTACGTTTCTCCTTCCTTTTGATCTTCTCTTCATCTTTTGAGAAAGCGCGTACCAAACTATTCCGCTGCAGGGCTTCTGAGGCCTCCGTAACCTCAATAATTCCGGCATTCAGATTCTTCAGCATCACCTCAACGGAATCTGCAAAACTGCTGTCGGCAATAAATTTATGCAGTGGGTGATAGGAATTTGCTTTTCAACCCCTCCCTCGCACAGCCAGAGTTGAGATTTTGAAACCGGAAATTGGTGCCCGATGAGCCCAAAAATGGACAGTGATCCTTTCTTTAACTGGGTCATCCGCCCCTGAGAACGTCTTCACACACCATCGAACGTGAAAAGTCTCTTAACATGTCAGAAATAGTTACAATCATGACAATTCACTGTCAATATGATTATGCGGAATGATATGGATAATCTTATATAAAGAGCTTAAACATCTCGGTAATGTTGGTGAGTGGTGGTTAAACGACTCCATCACAGCCCTGAATGGTTAATCAGACTTGACATTTCACCATTCATAACCGGGCCAGCCGCCATCAAAGGGCTTATAGAAAAAATCTTTTAGATTCAAAAGTATGCATGCCAAAGCTTCAAAAATGATTTTGCATATGAAAAACACAGTCGTAACAGACTAATTAGACCCATAGGATGATATAGTAGAACCCATAGTAGAACGAAAGATTAATGTATAAAACGTTTTCCCCGATCCATCCTTCCTTCTTTTTCCGATGGGAGACTTGACGTATTCATTGGAGATGAACAGAGTGTTGCGGGTGTTGAATTAAAATAACAACTGCTCCAATGCAGTAAGTGTGAGTATGGAGTGGTTTTCATTTACACAATACAAACAACTACTCATTCGTTATTATGCGCCTTGAAGAACACATTATCACCGAGAAACCCTATTATCTCGCTATTGGCAATGAAATCGAAATTGGTGTTTCCGCCTATGAAAGCGGACTGCCTTTGTTGCTGAAAGGTCCTACCGGCTGCGGCAAGACCCGGTTTATGCATTACCTGGCCTGGAAACTCGAACGGCCGCTGATCACTGTCTCCTGCCACGACGACCTGTCCACCAGCGACCTGGTCGGCCGCTACCTTATCAGAGCTGGAGAGGCTGTCTGGACCGACGGACCGCTGACACTGGCCGTACGGGCCGGGGCAATCTGCTACCTCGATGAAATCGTCGAAGCACGAAAAGATACCACCGTAGTTATCCATCCTCTGGCCGATGACCGACGGGAGCTGCCTATTGAAAAACGGGGAGAGCTTTTAACCGCCCCTGACGAGTTCATGCTTTCCGTATCGTATAACCCTGGTTACCAAAGCGTGATCAAAGACCTCAAACCCTCCACCAGGCAGCGGTTTGTTGCTCTTAGCTTCCATTATCCCGATCCTGAGCAGGAAGCTGAAATCGTCAGCATCGAAGGTGCAATGGAGCAAGGGCTTGCCGTTTCCCTTGTCAAGCTAGCCACCATGACCCGCAGCCTGAAAGATTCCGGCCTCCCTGAGGGCGCCAGCACCAGGCTGCTGATTCAAGCCGGTAAACTGATCTCCATGGGAATCGATATCCGGACCGCCTGCCTTTCAGGGATCGTTGAACCACTCACCGACGATCCTGAGCTGCTTGACGCCCTCACCGACATGGTCGATTCCATCTTCTGAGCCGATGTTCCCATCCTGTATCCGTGAACAAAGGGCGAGCTATTGTACAGATGCTAGCATCACAGGATCAAACAATCTCTAATATATTGAAATTATAGGGACAAACAACAAATTTTGCTACAGATTCAGGTCAATGAATATAGCCCAGTTGACAGAGCGGTTTTATTCCCTTGTCGCTCCCGATATCCCCAATGAATGGGATGTGGAGGAAGTGGTAGAACCTTATCTGCAGAAGCCCGAAAACGTTTGTCTTGAAATATTCAGCCATATCCCATCAATCTGGCCTATTTCCAACTCGCTTTGCTATGATTTTCTGCAGGCGGCTCCAAAAATGCTGGATATCTTTCCCGTTTCCAGGATGTCCAGATGGGTCTGTGACATCCTGGACAGATATGAACAGGATGGCTTAAGGGCTACCCAGCGGTTTATCCGTGATCACCTCTCCTATTCCGGGTATCAAAGCGGGCTGGGGCTTATCTCGCTTTCCGAGATTGAAGGCCGGTTGCTCCCCTTTATCCGGGGAATTGCAGGCCGGGATCTGTTGATCGCTACATCCATGACCACCTATACCGATACCGACACTATCTTTGTTCCACCAGAGTTGGCAATATTTGCCAACAGACGTGACAACCTGCTGCTCTATAAACTGATCCTCGCCTTTCAGTGGGGTTTTATCCGCTGTAAGAGCTTTACTGTTACTCCCCCTGACTTGAAGAACCAAGCCGAAGAACCCCTTTCGGAACTCTGGCTGAAGTTGTATTTCAAACAATTCGAAATCCCGCTTCTGGCCCGCGATCTCTATTTTTTTCTGGAAACCATTCGTATCCACTCTTTCCTGGCAAAAGAGCTGCCCGGACTTATCCGGAACATGGATGAAATGAAATGGCCGCAGATCAAAATTCCTCAAGACGCCCACCCTGCAGCCGCTGAGTTGATTATCCTGCAAAACCATTTGTTAGCTGGCAGTCTGAATAAAACAGTTCTGCCTCAACCGATTAGCGGCTATTTCAACAAATTGGGGACTGATGGTGTGAGTGTTTTTGACAGCCTGAACGCTGCAGAAGCATGGTACCTATCCCATCAGAATGACAGGATTGCCGAGTATGCAGGCATTCAACCGCTTCTCTTTCAGGGCGACATACGGGTTGATGCCATTGCTGTTGTCCAGGCGGCTCGTCTGGCCAGAATCAGTGAAGCGTTTATCGACTCATTGGCTGCTTATCTTGCCAGCCTGCCCGAAGAGCGGCTGAAGAGCCTTGTCGAAACAGAAAAAGAGATTAAGGATGGAACCGGAGCCATCGAATCGGACGTCACTATGATCATGGACCCTGAGTTTGCCGGAACCGTTGATGAACATATGGCACCTCTGTTGATGCTCTTGAATAATGAAGAAGCCGAGATACCAGAAGAGCTGAATTTTCAGGCGGAAAAAATCATCGATGAATTTGCCCATTTGCCCGCACGTTTTATCAGTAGTGCCATCGGTAAAGCCGGTGACTCGATGGCTCCGGACAGTGGGCAACTCATTGTGGTTCAGGAAGAACAGATCCTGCCGGAATCTTTTCTTTACGATGAATGGGACCACCGTCGTCAGGGATACAGGAAAAACTGGTGCGCTGTTGGTATTAAAGAGCTGCCTGAAACCCATTCGGATTTCATCATCAGAACCATGGGTAAGTACCATGGCCTAATGACCCGGCTTCGCTATCAGTTCGAACTGATACGGACAACGGATCGTTTTGCCAGAAGGCAGAGTGATGGCGACGATATCGATCTGGATGCCCTGATCGACTCACTGGCAGACACCAGGGCCGGTCTGCCTCCCTCTGACAGGTTGTTTATCAAGCTGCTCCGGGATGAACGGGATATCAGCGTTATATTTTTAGTCGACATGTCCAACTCGACTGTCGGCTGGGTCAGCACAACCATCAAAGAATCGCTGGTCCTGCTGACTGAGGCTCTGGAAATGCTTGGAGACCGGCATGGTATTTACGGCTTTTCAGGAATGAAACGGACCCGCTGCGAACTGTTTCATATCAAACACTTGCAGGAACCGTATGGTGAAAAGGTGAAAAAACGGATTGGGGCTATCTCGCCGCGTGAATACACTCGAATGGGACCCGCCATCCGGCACGCGACCCGGTTGCTATCGGAAAGCGATTCCAAGGTGCAATTGCTGATTACCCTGACCGATGGCAAACCGGAAGATTACGACGATTACAAAGGCGAATATGCCATTGAAGATACCCGGCACGCCCTGATCGAGGCAAAAATGGCGGGCATCCATCCTTTCTGCATCACCATCGACCACCACGCCCATGATTACATGGACCATATGTATGGGCCGGTGAACTATATCTTTGTCAATGACATCCGCAAGCTGCCCATGCGAATGGTGGATATCTACCGGACGCTGACCACTTAAAAAAAAGCTTTTAATCCTGGGTCTGCAACCGCCTGATTTCTGCTAACAGTTGTTGGCCACCGTTTTCTAGCACAAAAATCCCGAGCTGTTCGCCAATTTCTTCAGCCGTTTCCCTTGGGCCACTGAACTGATTACGGATCATGTTCGACCCATCTATACTGGCCAGGCCACCATCCAGGGTCAAATTATTGCCGTTTAACTTGGCCAAACCAAAAGCGGGAATAGAACAACCGCCTTCAAGCTTGCGTAGGAATGCCCGTTCTGCCAACAGACAAGCTTCACTCTGTTGATTATTTAAACAACTGCGAATTTGCTCCTTTTTTTCCGGCGCAAGGGTCGACGCCGCCTCTATGGCGATGCAGCCCTGGCCAACCGGTGGGATCAACTCTGAATCCGAAAAGGTTTTTGTGATCCTGTTTTCATAGCCCATTCGCTTAACCCCGGCATAGGCTAGCATCAAGGCGTCACAGACGCCGTCTTCCAGCTTTCTGATTCTGGTCTGCAGATTACCCCGCATCTCTACAGCTTCAACATGAGGATAGTAATGTTGTAAAAAAGCCCGGCGCCGGACCGATGAGGTTCCGATGACAATCTTACGGCTGGTGTCGGCAAGATCAATGGTTTGATCATCGCTTAACAGCACATCGTTGACCTGCTCACGCTCGGTGAAAGCGACCAACTCAAACCCTTCTGGTAACTTCGACTGCATATCTTTGGCGCTGTGAACGGCTATATCGGACGTCCCTTGAGCGAGCCTCTCTTCGAGTTCCTCAGTAAAAACCCCTTTTGAACCGATTTTGGCAATGGAGCGGTCAAGAATTTTATCCCCTTTGGTCTCCATCTTGGTAATTTCGGTCTTTATACCGTTTTCATTCAGTATTTCCGCAACCGTTTTAGTCTGCCACATTGCCAGCGGACTTTTGCGGGATATTATTCGAATGATCATCGCTATCCATTCCTCATCTGCATACTTGATCGTTTAACCCATTATTGTTATAAACTCGGACACCGTAGCATAAACCGTATAAAAAGCCCATCTCTTTCATTTTCTACTATCATTCTCTGGCTTTTATACGTATAGTAAGAGATCGTGCCTTTGATTTTAAGGGCGGAGGAGTTGACCAAACAAAATTTTATATGTTTTTTTGAGCAGGTTTTTGTATCTCCCAAAACCCGGTCAAAGGCTTGAATATTTATGCGTTTTTTACTTTATAATATCCGTTACGGCACCGGTCACCAAAACGGCTATCACCTGCCACTACCCTATGCCGGTTTCTTTAAAAATACCGAAAACAACCTGTATCAAATTGCTCAATTTATTCATTCCAAGCATCCCGATATAGTTGCGTTGATTGAAGTTGATTCCGGCTCCTATCGTGCGGGCTGTTGCTGCCAGGCTGAATATATAAGTAAAATAATGGGATATCACTATCTGGTCGAAACCAAATATCACGACGATTCCATTATTCAGAAAGTGCCGGTTATGAAAAAGCAGTCTAATGCCCTGCTCACCAACCGAAAGATCCTCGGTTCCAGATTTATCTATTTTGAAGAGGGAATAAAACGACTGGTGATCCAGATGGAGTTGGAAAAGATGATGGTCTACATCGTTCACCTCTCTCTCAAATACAGGCACCGCCAGCATCAGCTTCAGCGGTTGCATTCCATCATCCGGCATGATGAAAAACCGGTGATCGTTGCCGGCGATTTCAACACCTTCTGGGGTGACCGGGAGTTAGAGCTATTCTTAAGTGCCTCCAACCTCCGAAGCGCCAACCTTGCCAACCAACCGTCTCATCCGAGTCACTCACCTCAGCGGCAACTCGATTTTATACTCCACAGCCCCGGCCTTGATCCCCAGAATTTCGAAATTCCCAATGTTCGGCTGTCCGATCATGCTCCGCTTCTCTGCGACTTTAACGGCTAAGCTGAACCGGATTCCACAGTTTTCAACCGAACTGTAAATATCGATCCTTTCTGTAGTTTACTCCTCACACTTACCCTGCCGCCATGGGCTTCGACAACCGCTTTGACAAAATTGAGGCCAAGACCCAATCCGGGTTTAGTCCGACTGCGATCTCCTCTATAGAGTCTGTCCCAAATTCTGGTCATTTCACTAGCAGATATCCCCATACCGGAATCTGATAAGCTGACAACCGCCTCATCACCCTCCCGATAGAGACGAATCTCCACCCGGCCACCCTCATAACTGTATTTGAGCGCGTTGTCCAGTAGATTAGCCCACGCTTGGGAAAGTCGTGTTTTATCTCCGAGTACCCAGAGATTTTCTTCCAAGTAGGGCCGGATATCAATTCCCATCTCGTCAGCACTGTATTCATAGAGAGAAAGGACATCTTCCAACATCTCTTTCAGGTTAAGCCGCTGCATATCGAGTTGCATGGTGCCCGATTCCGCCTCAGCTACACTCATCATGATCTTCAACATGGACAGCATCCTATCGGACTCTTCAAGGCAATCGGACAGCGCCTCCCGGTACAGCTCAGGGTCCGGTTTTGCCTGCAGGGCATATTCGGCAACGGAACGCAGCCGGGTCATCGGTGTCCGCAGATCATGGGCGACATTATCCAGCGAACCCTGCATTTCAACAATCAGTTGACGGTTCTGCTCGGTGAGTCGATTAATCCGGCTGTACAGTTCTTTTAAATCTCTGTTATCATTGACATGAACAGGCAGATCACCTCTGGTGCCGGAAACCTGGAGTTCGGCAATTTCCCGAGCAACATTTCGAATCGGTGAATAGGCCAGACGACGTAAAAATGAGACGGCAAGTACGCAAAGAAAGAAGGAAACACCCGACGCCCATAAACAGAAGGTTCTAATTCTAAGATACAGCCTGTAACTCCTGTCACTCTTTTTGCCGGCCTGAAAGAAAAAGCCATCTCCTAGCCGCCGAGACAGAATCGTCCAGCGGGCCTGTCCCGGGCCATCAATCCAGACTCCTGTCTGAGCCGGATCAAACTCCACAAGACGGCGAAAATCAACCTGTTCTTCCCCTTGATTTCCACCGAAAAACACCTGTTCCGGACCATTGGCCATTCGAACGAAAGACAATCCCTGCAGCGTGATGGTACCGCCATCACGCTTAAAAATGGAATAACTGAGCCCCGCTGGAAAGGTGCTGGCCACATACCGGTTCACCCTCAGTTCCAGCTCACGCCGTTCTTCGTTTTTCAGCTGGTTTTTTACAAGGAAGGTAAAAAGCGACAGAAACAACAGGGTAGTCAGCCAGAGGAGAAAGAAATAAAACAGCCCATTGCCCGGCCTATACCGGGCAACAATCCACTTGTTAATCGGACCGGAGAACATAACCCATGCCTCTGACCGTATGGATCAGTTTTTCGGGAAAATCTTTGTCGATCTTGTTGCGTAACCGACAAACCAGGACATCCACAACGTTTGTCTGGGGATCAAATGCATAATCATACACCTGCTCCAAAATTGATGTCTTTGAAACCACACGACCGGAATTTCTCATCAGGTATTCGAGCAGGGAAAATTCTTTAGCCGGCAACTCGATCATCCTATCCTCTCGTGTTACCTCATGCTTCAGCAGGTCCATATGGAGCGGCCCGACATGCAGGCTGGTTGGTTCGGAACTTTTTTGATCCCTGCGGATGAGAGCCTGCACCCTGGCCAGCAGTTCGTTGAAGGAGAATGGCTTGACCATGTAATCGTCACCACCCCGCTGTAAACCCTGTATCCGGTCATCCACCGATTGCTTGGCACTGAGGATCAACACCGGTGTATCAATATCATCAGCCCTCATCTGTTCGATCAGGCTGAGACCATCAAGTCGCGGAAGCATAATATCAATGACAGCCGCGGCATACGGCTCGGTCTTGACCAGATCCAGTCCATCGATACCGTCCATACTCACATCGACACTGTAGCCGGCCTCCTGTAACCCTTTTTTTAAAAAGGAGGCGATTTTTTTATCATCTTCGACAACAAGAATTCGCATATCATCCGATTTTGGTTATTTCTGACTTACCCACAACTCACCCTGTGCATTCCATAAAAGTAATAAGCACGGATCATCCGACTTTCAAGCTTCTGAATCTTTGAGTATTCGATAGTGCTGTAGCTTTACTCGATTTAACTTGTCAATAATAGCTCATACTATATCGGCAAGTTAAATCGAGTATAGATGCAGTGCTAGCGGGTGCTCATGGTTTCAGGAGGCCGATAACCGAACAATTCCTACCGGTATCGGGAGAGCCTGCTTTTGTTGCCTGCCTGTATGAGAAATAGTCGTCATGACAACAGGTGCAAATGTTGCTAATCCATATTCTGTTTCGCTGAAGGCCGCAGTCCATCAGTTGGCGCTCTGAAATCCGCCAGAAATCGAAATGATTTGGTTTACCCATATATCTGCTGAAATGGGTCGGCAGCTCTTTTTTAAAATTTACAAACTCACCGCAACACGGCCCAAGGGACGGGCTGATAGCCGCCACCATATCGCCTGGATTGCAGCCAAAAGCGCTCACCATCCTGCCGAACCCTTTTGAAATGATATTGCTCACACTACCGCGCCAACCGTTATGGAGCGCACTAACTACATTTCGGACAGGATCGAAGAGCAATACAGCCTGACAGTCTGCCTGTTGAATCATGAGACCGAGTCCCGGCTGGTTGGTAACCAGGCCGTCGTAACCATCAAGTTCGGTATCTTCCCTGATAACTCGATCGACAACGACAATCCTGCTTCCGTGAACCTGTTTTGCCGAAACTAGATTCTTTATTCCCAGATTTTTTTTTACAATCTCCCTGTTACCGACAACAATGCTGTCATTATCTCCTACACCATAACTGACATTGAGCGAGGAGAACGGACCACTACCCAGGCCATTGCGGCGATTAAAGAACCCGTGGATAAGGCTGGAACATCCGGTATCGAGAAATAGTTCGGCTTGCTGGAACATGACAATTTAAGGATGCCAAAAAGAAAAAAGGGGAACACCCCCTATGGGAGTGTTCCCCTGATCTGCTTAGCAGTAATAAACCAACGTTTACTGATTAGAAATAGGCCTCAAAGGTCAAATAGATCTGATCAGCGGTGGTAACAGGATCCTGACCCAGCGCCTGCAGGTAAGCCCTGTCGGTTGCACTGTTGAGGTCATACGGTTTCATGCCCCAGGTTCCGGATCCGGCATAATCGTACTCATAATGCTGATAACCGAACCGGATAAAGGTCTTGGCGTATTTCGAAATAGCCTCACCTGTCGGCAGGTCATAGATGCCGTAAATCTCGAAGACAGATCCGCGGGTTGCCAGTTTGGACTGGTAGATGTCATCATGACCGGGAGTCATCGATACCCAGTTCTCAGAACCCCAGTTGAATTCGGCACCAAGCTTCAGACCGATTGAATCGATGTCGTAACGGGCACCAACATAAACGGAATATCCGTTTTCATTATCGGTATTGGCTCCGGTGGTACGCATCTGCATACCGACATAATCGTTGAGCAGACCATCGGAATCGGGCTGAGTCTGCGACCAGCCACCGACTACGAAGAAGTTGACCGGACCGATCTTGTCCTGATACACAGCGGCGGTATGCCAGATGTTGCCGTCTGTTCTCCGATCGCCCATACCCGACATGGTGCCAAATTGAGCGTTGATGATCGGATCGTTAAAGTTCGGATAGTTAACCAGGTTAAAGGCCATATAGGTCTGTACATAGAGAAGCCTGTTTTCCTTCTTCAGGACGTCCCATGCAAATCCGGCAAAATCCATATCATTGTTATTACCGGTGGAATCATCAGTCAGACCGGATTCAAATCCACGACCATAGCAAAAACGGACACGGCCGGAACCGACTTCACCCGGCCAGTTATAGGCAACGCCAATGGTCAAACCGTCAAATGGATAATCCATATAGGCCAATGGGGTAGCCATACGCTCGTCGTTACCCATACGTATCTGTGCAGGAGGACCATCGGTTGTCGGACGACGGCCAATGGAAAACCACATGGGCAGACCACCAATATTGTTCCAGTTGATGATGGCACGGTCAACCAGCAGAGAGCTGTCATTCGGTGTACGGCTCATGTTGCCGTCAAAAAGCGGCCACATTGCTCCGGAACCGTCATCAAACTGGGATTCCATACCCCATACTTTAAACATGGCCAGACGAGCCTTGAATTCGACATTTTCTGTGGCATTCACACGCATGTTCAGCCGGAAACGATTGGTCCACAAAGAATCGTTGGATAACGATCTGCCGGCGGCAGTATCAGCTTTGTAATAGTCCAGACGGGTACGGAAATCGCCATAGAACTTTATGCGCGCGGCAAGATCCCAGGCATCCGACTTATCTTCAAGTACTGAAACCACCTTTCCCTGAGATGCCAGTTCGGCTTTCTGGGCAGCCAAATCGGCTTTGATCTTGTTGAGTTCATTGCTCAACTCTTCAATCTTGCGCTCCATATCGCTCACATTCGGGCCTGCGCTGGCCAAAGCCAATGTGGGTAGAGCGATAAGGCTTGCAAGGGCTATTACAGAAAACTTTTTAACCATATCCCTTCCTCCTGATTGATGTTTTTAGCTCTTTGGCAAGAGCCCCCATACCAAACAACTTCCATTCTATTTTCATCATACCGGCTGAATACATTTTTTCCAAGGAAAACGTTCCTTTCCAGTCGGTATATAACCAAATCCTTACATACTTGTTTTGTTGTAGCCGATTCAACTGTTCCTGTCAACCGATATCCGTGTTCCTTGGTTCATGAAACCAGCTTAAATTACACATAAAAGTTGACTGCCTTCCTCTATCCGGTCGCTTCACTCCGACTCAATGCACCCGGCTTTTTTCCGAGACATCCTCAATATCCGTTTCTCAAACCGACAGGCTGATTTCAGGATTTTCCTGTACTATTCAAGGGCAGTGGAAAATAAAAAGGAGCGACTCCGGGATGGTACGAAGTCGCTCCTATGAGAAAAAAGAACAGGAAAATTGTCTGCTCCAGTCGGCACGTGCAATACCGTCTTTGTATCTATATTTATACCGTAAATCTCGATGGATGAGAATGCGGCAAATTGTCGCACCAGCTTCTTTTTTTCCTTTTCCTGAATCCGTGACGGAGAATATTGTCTTGTTTGATAACTATTTAATATGTCGTGAAATTATTGGATTATGTATTTTGACCCAAAATACTATTTCGCCTTTCGGGCATCACGGATTCAGGCTTTTTCTGTTCTACCTGGTTGCACAGACAGTACTACATGGAGTATTTACGAATGAAGACACTCAACAACACCCAATCTACATTTCTCATGAACATCGAACAAGTTACACCGTCTTTTTTTCAAGAGGAAACAGAACAGCTCAATGTCGCTTTTCCGTGGCTGCTGGTCCTTAAATGGGGTGAAGTCTGCTGCCAGGTACTCCTCATCCTTGTCGTCAGCTTAACAATCGACATTGAGTTACCGCCGATTTACATCGGTCTGATCATTGGTGGTGAAATACTCACCACCCTACTTTTACATATCCCGTTTAAAAAGGGACAGTCCATTTCCAAAACGTTGATTTTTCTTCTTTTTCTGGTCGACACCCTGCTGCTCACCGGTCTTCTCCACCTGACCGGCGGCGCCATGAACCCGTTCACCTTTCTCTATCTGGTCCATATTGTCATCGGTGCAATCATCCTGGAACCAAAATACTCCTGGGCCATTACCATTCTGACAATAGGCTGCTACGGCTTGCTCTTTTTACCGCCCCCGGTCACCCGGGATCTTTCCGGAACCATTGTTCCTGAATCGGGCCCCATCTGCCACATGCCCGGAGAACAGTCCGGCGCATTGCTTCTTCATTTGAGAGGGATGTGGCTCGCCTTTGGCATTACCTCCTTTTTTATTGTCTTTTTTGTTTCAAAGATCCAACAAAATCTAGCCAGCCACAACAAGACCCTGCTGTCGCTCAGAGAGGCCCGTTTGCGAAACGAACGGTTAACGTCACTGACAGGACTCGCCGCCGGGGCCGCCCATGAGCTGTCCACACCGTTGAACACCATAACGGTGGTAGCCGAAGAAATGGTACATCAATTGAAAGCTGCCAAGGCCAACGATGAACTTATTGATGACACCCGGCTGATACAGAACCAGATTCATGACTGTAAAGAAATCCTGTATCAGATAGCCGCAGGCGCTGGAGAGCTTCGCGGGGAACAGCTGCGCTCTTTTCCCCCGTCTGAAGCTGTTGATCAGATTCTGGGTGAGTTGGATTCTGATGAACGCTTACGAATTCACGTCAACCTGTCAACGGATATCAAGACATTACACATGGGTTTTCGAAATCTGTGCCGAACTATCAAAGGGTTGCTGAAAAACTCCCTGGAAGCGTCACCTCCAGACACTTATGTGAATATGAACTGGCTTGATCAGGATGATATAATGGTTATCGAAATCAGTGACAACGGCAGCGGCATTCACCCCGAAATACACAGTCAGGTTATGGAACCGTTTTTTACTACAAAAGAAACCGGGATGGGTCTTGGGCTGTTTCTGGCAAAAACCATGGCCGAACAGCTAGGCGGTTCAATCACAATCGACTCAACAGTCGGTGTTGGTACAACTGTAACCCTGTTTATGCCGCTGAATCGTATCACCTGAATTTTTTCGACGACAACCGTAGATTGGAACAGACCGATGAGCACCATTCTTATAGTTGACGATGACAATATCTTTCGCGGCCGGATGGCAAAGGCCTTCAGCCGACGAGACTATAGTGTTTTTGATGCTCCTTCATATGACAAAGCCGTGGATATCCTGAAAAAACAGGCCATCGACATGGCGCTTTTCGATTTGAAGATGGAGGGGAAAAACGGCCTGATACTGGTTCGGGACAGCCTGGAACTCCAACCGAAGATGCGCATCATCGTCCTGACCGGCTACGGTTCCATCGCAACGGCTACCGAGGCCATAAAGCTCGGCGCTCTAGCCTACCTAGCCAAACCGGCCAGCCTGGATGAAATCCTATCGGCCTTTGAAGAAAAGAGAACTTACTCGCAGCCGCAAGGACAGGACATCAAGCCTCCATCGCTTGCCCGTGTCGAATGGGAGCATATCCAGCGGGTACTGGCTGACTGCGACGGCAACATCTCCGCTGCCGCAAAAAAACTCGGTATCCATCGACGTACTCTACAGCGAAAGCTATTTAAATATGCACCTAAATAAAAACCCCGCTTGAAAGTTGTTTTCTCCCTTTCAAGCGGGGTATGTCGCTATTGTCTGCCTGCAGCGGCAGACTCACCTACTTTTCCTTGGTTTAATCAATTTCAAATTCCAGCTGTTTCTTGACGCTGTAGATGACATCTCCCTTGCTGCCTTTGATGTAGTACAGGAGCTTGACCTCCACCTCCACTTCTTCGGTCTCTGTAGTGAAGTGCATCAGGAACTTCTCCTGGCGTCTCTCCATTGGTTTCAAGGTGAGATCGATAATTTCCTTGATCTGCCAGGCACCATAGCGCATGTCGCCTTCGGTATCGACACCGATTTCAAAATAGGTCTTCTGATCTTGAAACAGAACCTTACCCTCTGCGTCTTTTGCGGTCGCTTCCAGGACCACTTTGCCGGACCAGAGTCAGCCATCGGGGATTCGATGGCCAGCATTGTTTTCGACAGTTGCCGTCACCAGTGCACTGGGCACCCAGGCTTTTTTATTTTTTACGCCGGGGATTTTTCCTGGCAGGTGGCGATAGGCGGCGATATTGACATCAAGGCCAAGACCCTCTTTAACAATATCGAGGTTATGCCCGCCGGGAAAGGTATGACCGCGGTCCTTTGCCTTCATATGGCAATCCTGACAGGTCTGGGTGCCGCCTTTGACATTGTAATCATGCATATAGCTGCCGGACAGGGTATTGCACTGAATTGTCTCACCATCAGGAGCCGTATAGACCCCATGACACTGCATACAGAAAACGGAGCGCTTCATCTCCGCCGACTGGATTGTCTCGTGGTCCTCAGTGTCAACATCATTGACTGAATACACTGCTCCAGGAACAGGTTTTCCCCGCAGCCACTTAGCCGTGGCGGCGGCCTTGATATTATGGCAGGCGATACATCCCACATTAAGCTTTGCCAGCTGCTTTTTGGCCGCATCAGATTCCGGTGTTCCCTTTTTGGCGTGAGCGGTCACGATCATATTGCCGATTTCAACAGCCAGTTTTTCCGAAGCATAGGCAACCACCGGAGCATGACAATCCAGACACTTCATCAGTTGTGCCTTGGTCATCTTCGTCTTCCACTCCCTTTCCAATCCGACCTTAATAAAATTGTGTATGCCGCCAAGCGATGAATTAATCGCTTTGGAATGGTAGGATTTCTGCCACTGCTCATACTGATCTTCATGACATTCGGCACACGCTTTGTCGTGAAACATTTTGACCAGCTCGTCTATGGTATTTGCCTCTTTCATTTCCTTGCCATGGCTGGAGGCGATTGCCTGACCAACGAAAAATACAGCTCCGACCAGCAGGGCTTTTCCCTTCGGCGCTACTTTTTTCACTCTCCAACTCCTACCGAAAACTGATGACATTACACTGTGCTGCGCTTTCGGTCTGTCATAATCAGCATTCGAATCCTTACCTTACCAATTCTTTACCTACTCCTGTTCGACAAAGCCCCTGTGGTCATGTATAATTTGAGTGATAACCTGACGGTTTCAATTTCAATCAACTAATTATTTTTAGCCTTAAACAAGGAGGAGCTATGGGTCTGTTAAGTTTTGCAAAAAACATTGGTAAAAAGCTTTTCAACAGGGAAGATGAAGCTCCCGAGCTGATCAAAGCTCATGTTGAAGAAGACAACCCGGGTGTGGACAATCTCTCCGTTGAAATCAATGATGGTGTGGTCTCGTTGAGCGGTGAGGCAACCAGCGCCGAGGCTGCTGAAAAAGCCATCCTGCTGGCAGGTAACATCAAGGGTGTTGAAGAGGTCAAATACGACAACCTTAGTGCGCCTGCACAGACGGAAACAGTTGAATACTACGAGATCGTTTCCGGTGATACCCTCTCTGGTATTGCCAAGAAATTTTACGGCAGCGGCTCAAAGTATATGAAGATATTTGAGGCCAACCGGGAAGTGATCAAGGATCCGGACAAGATCTATGTGGGTCAGAAGATCCGTATCCCCGCTGAACAGTGAAAAATCAAGGAGGTCCGTCATGGCAAAACTAGCCGACATTGAAGGGCTCGGCGGTAAAAACGCCGACAAGTTGAAAGCTGCAGGAATCACAACACTGGAAAAATTACTGGACACCTGCTGTACAAAGAAGGGGCGCAAGGACATTGCCGGGCAAACCGGTATCAATGAAAAAACGATCCTGATCTGGGTCAACAAGGCCGATCTTTCACGGATCAAGGGTATATCCACGCAGTACGGCGATCTGTTGAAATTTGCCGGCGTCGACACGGTGGCCGAACTGGCCCAACGCAACCCGGAAAATCTTCACGCCAAGATGGTTGAAGAAAATGAAGGTGGCGTGTTGGTCAAAAAGCTGCCCACAGTTAAACAGGTCGGTGACTGGGTAGCCCAAGCCAAAGATCTGCCGCGCAAAGTAACCTATTAAACCGTTCCAATTTCTTCCCGGATCTTTTCAAAGAAGAGATCCGGGAATTTCTTTTTTATTCTTCCACACACCACTCATAAGCGTTCTGGAACATTTTCATCCAAGGCGATACTTCCAGATGCTTCATATCTTGGGGCAGATAATGGCACTGCCAGGCCAGGAAGGTCCTTTCAGGATGGGGCATCATGGCCAGATGACGACCGTCCGGTGAGCAGAGACCGGCAAGGCCCAGGGGTGAGCCGTTGGGATTAAACGGGTATTTTTCCGTGGCCTCACCATCGTCATCTGCAAAGACCACCGGCGTCCAGCCCTCTGCCACGGCCTGCTCTCTCAGTTTTTTATCGGGAAAATGAAGTCTGCCCTCACCATGATCCACATGGATGCCGAAGATAAGCCCTTCCATGCCGCGTAGTAAAATCGAGGACGACTCCTGAACTTTAAGCGTTGTCCAGCGGGACTCAAAACGTTTAGAGATGTTCTGAATAAAGCGGGGCTGCCGTTCCGCTTCGATACCGGTAAAAGGCACCCAGCCGAGCAGGCCGAACAGTTGACAGCCGTTGCAGATGCCCAGTGAAAATGTATCTTCCCGGTTGTAAAATTCATCGAACATGCTTTTCAGACGATCATTGAACAGGATGGTTGCGGCCCAGCCCTTGGCCGATTCGGGAACATCAGCATATGAGAAGCCGCCTACCGCTGCAAGCCCTCTGAACAAAGAGAGGTCAATATTGTCTTCCAGCAGGTCGGTCATGCACACATCCCACGGTTCAAAACCTGCCATATAAAAGGCGGAGGTCATCTCGCGATCGGAATTGGATCCTTCATCGCGTAAAATGGCTACTTTGGGTTTGTCACTGGCTGGTAATCTCTCTGCAGCAGTCAAAACCGGTGCAAAGGGAAGCTGATAGTTCGGCCTGGAACGCTCAAAGATGTTTTGTTTCTCCTCGTCAGCACATTCGGGATTCATCTGCAGCCTTTCAAGCTGATAGGAGCTTTCTTCCCACCACTGCCTGAGCAATTCCATGGATTCGTCAAGCACCAGATCATCATTATATCTGATACGGATCTGTTTCTCGACATGGCTTGTACCAATCTTGGCAAAAGGCACCGAACGAGCAGAGAGAATATCCTGCACCTCATCCAGAGAATGTTCATTACATTCAATAACCAGACCAAGCTCTTCGGAAAACAACATTTCAAACACCGAATCGACACCGCGCATCTCAATATCCAGACCTCGATTGCCACTGAAGGCCATTTCCAGTACGCATGTGATCAAGCCGCCATCGCTACGGTCATGGCCGGCAAGAATCAGATCCCGTTCGATCAGATCCTGGATTGCCAGAAATGTTTCTCTTACAAGGGTTGGGTCATCCATATCCGGCGGCTCATTACCCAGACATCCAAGCGTCTGGGCAAGGGCCGTTCCGCCAAGTCTATTTTTCTCATTGCCAAGATCGATAACAAGCAGGACAGAGCCTGTCTCTTTCAAATCCGGGGTGACAACCTTGCGAATATTGTTCATAGCAGCATATGTGGAGATAACCAATTCCCGAGGCGACTTGACGGTTTCACCTTCAACCATGGTCGCCATGGACAGGCTGTCTTTACCGCCGTCCACCGCCACGCCGATATCGATCATGGCGTCCCGCATCCCTTTAGCGGCATCATAGATCGCGGCACCTTCTCCGGGCAGTTTGGGTGCCCACATCCAGTTGGCCGAACATTTAACCTGGTTTAAATCGTCGATTTTGGCCCACACCAGATTGGTAAGCGACTCTCCCAGCGCCATCCTGGCGCCGGCAGCAGGATCGATCAACATCTTTATCGGCTGCTCGCCAATGGCAGTGGCCGCCCCCGTGAGTCCAAAATGAGACTGGGCCACAACGGCCACGTTGCCCACAGTCAACTGCAACGGCCCACAACACTGCTGCTGGGCGATCAGGCCGGTGACCGCCCGATCCACCTTATTGGTAAGGAAACGTTTCGACCCCACTGAGATCAATCGCAACACATTGAACAGCGCGTCGCGTAAGGTTAAATCCGGAGGGATAACAAGTGCTGAAAGCTCCGGTTTGATCCTGTCGTCCTCAAAGGTCTTCTGGGGGATATTGCCCAGCAGATCCTCAAGCTCAATATCGACCGGGGTGGAGCCGTCCTGTGAATCTTTCAGGACAAAGCGCAGATCACCGGTCACTTCGCCCAACACTTCGCAATTCACCTTTTCACGCCGACAGATATTTTTGAATTGTTTTATATTTTCAGGTCTTATCAGAAAACCGTTTCGCTCCTGATATTCGGCCACATAGATCTCCAGGACCGACATGGTGGGATCACCTACATTGATATTTCTGATCTCCACCCAGCCGCCGGAATGCTCAACCAGCTCTTTGAGAACATTGGCGGGACCGCCCGCGCCCTGGTCATGGATCACATCGATTAAGGTTTTTTCCCCCATCTCGTTACAGGCCCGGATCACCCTGTTCATCTTCTGCTCCATCTCGGCGTCACCACGCTGCACCGCGTCAAAATCCAGTTTGGAATCCTGTTCTCCCTGGAGCATGGACGAGGCGGCACCGCCGCCAAAACCAACCCGATAAGCGGGACCGCCGACCTGGACGATCAACATGCCTTTTTGTTCCTTATCCTTTTCGGTATGACGATCATCGATCTGGCCGATACCGCCGGTGAACATAATCGGTTTGAGATAGGCCCAACGGCTGCCGTCATCAAGACGCATATCAAATGAGCGGGTAAAACCGCCGATAACCGGCTCTCCAAATTTGTTGCCATAGTCGGAAGCCCCGTTGGATGCCTCGATCTCGATCATCAACGGTGTGGCCAGATTGTCAGGGGCTGCACACCTCTCTTCCCAGGGCAGATCGTAACCGGGGATGAGAAGATTGCCGACACAGTAGCCGGCGGTTCCGGCGATGACCAAACCACCCTTACCGGTTCCCTGGACGTCGCGAATCCTGCCGCCGGTACCGGTCTCTGCTCCCGGAAAGGGAGCGACTCCGGTTGGGAAATTATGCGTTTCCGCCGTTAACAGCGGATGGTAGCAAACATCGGCTGACTGGAAGGGGGAGGGTTCTCCTGGTCTTGTCGGACAGATTGTGGTGATCTCACAACCTTCTACAACCGATGAGTTATCTTTGAATGCGACCAATGAGCCCTTGGGGTTGGCATCCCAGGTATCGATCACCAGTTCAAACAGGGTCCTTTCCTGCTCTTTGCCATCAAGAATCTGTTTACCTTTGAAAAAACCATGGCGGGAATGTTCCGAATTGGCGTTATTGAGATCCATCAGCTCAACGATGGTGGGATTGCGGTCATGCTTGCCTACGAAATAGTCGTAATAAAAATTGCGGTCCCATTCATCCATGGAGATACCGGGTATCTCCAGAAGGGCATCGGGCCCTTTGGATTTCATGTCAACCTCATACACAGGCTCAGGGGTTACCCCTGTCTCAAACGTGGTGATCGGCTCAGGGTAGTGACATTCGGTCATCCGGTCATGGTGGCCGTCGATAAACTCCTGGAGATCCACTCCTTCAGGGACCATATATCGACGCGAGCGCTCAACCCTGGTCACACATTCCAGGCCGGTTGCCCGGCAGATTGACACCATGTTGGATGACCAGGCGGTGGCGAAATTCATCCTTGGCCCCACTTCTACAACCCTGTCGGCCTGGAGAACCGGCTGAAGCGATACCGTATCGATCAGTAGGCCATCGGCAAAAATCAAGCGTAAACAACTGATTTCCTCATCCGATAGATCTCGCGTGGATGCCACATTAAAACAGTAGGCCAGATTCTCATCGATTTTCCGATAAAATCGTGTGACAGTTTCTTTCATAACCGATTCCTCTGCTTGTTTTTATAACCTGTTGGTGGTGCGGGCGACCGATTGACGGATAGTCTCCTTTGACAGTTCAGTTATAAAAAAAAACACACTGGAATACTATCATTAATTATTCCAGCCACTCTTTAGTCTCAAGCCTCCATTTTTAAAAAAGTCTGTCCTTTCAAATCGCACTGCCCATGATCACAAGGCTCTCAAATGATCAACCGGGCCGTCTAAATAGGCGATTCTTGCTCAACGGCCGGAAATTTCGTTATTAACGAAAAAAATGATCGTTGTATCAAATCGATTGGTCCATTATAGTGTAGCAAAACCGAACTTGGATGGGTCTGATTGTCTGTTTTCTCTTTCTAAGTTAACCGGTGCAGGCCTGAGAAGCCGGATAATCCGGTAAAAATCAACAGATGGGAGAAATCATGGCAGAAAAGGATACGAACACATTGTTGACCCAGGAACAACGAACAATCTGTCAGGACGTTGCTGCAAAAAAAAGCGGGATCGATAGTCAGCGCGCCGAGGCATTGCTCGGTATCGATGCTGGTGAAACCCAGGCAAAAGCAGCAGAAATCTCAGGTCTGACGGCCGGTCAGGTTCGTTACCTGATCACCAACTTCAAGAAAAAAGGGCTCGATATTTTTCCCGAAGAACTACGGGCAGTAGAGAAACCTGCTGAAGCGGCAGAAGTAGCCGCCGTTCCAGAAAAAAAGGCGCCTGTTAAAAAAGAAACGCCTGCCGTAAAAGAAGCAACCCAAAAAAAGAAGCAGGAAGAACCGGAAAAGGAGAAACCGGCACCGAAGAAAAAGGGGAAAAAGAACGAAAAGAAAAAGAAAAAAGCGAAACGAAAACAGGCCAAACAGTCCAGAAAAACCTCAAAATCGAAGAAGAAGGGCAAAGGGAAGAAGAAAAAGAAGAAGAAACGATCTAAGAAGTAGATCCCTCTATTCAATAATCATAAAGGGAATGAGACAATTTTGCTTTAGCGGCCCTGTCTTATTCCCTTTCTTTTTTCTGACTCCCAACGATTCTCAGCCTTGACTGAAAAAGAGGTATTGTCGGTTTGACAGACCTATTTCAAGGATCATGTCTTTCAACCTGTTATCACTGTAAACCTTGAAATACCAACAGAGTACTGAGTTGTATAACACGATCAAGAATGATCCTTGACCGGGGGTTGGACTGGCAAACCGACAACACCTCGTATTCAGCCGAGCTTTATGGATAATCCGATATTTTTTAATTTCACAAAAAACTAGCCAATTTCACAGACGCCGGCATTGCTGACGAAGTTCCTGTAATTCATCCAGCAGATCAAGCACCAGTGCCACACCGGGCAGGTTGATACCAAGCTCCCGCTGCAACCGGATGGCTGTCTGCAGCCGCTTGACGGCAAGGTGGTCGAAATACCAGTCGGAGGCGACCGATCCTTCAGGAATCAATACACCTTCTTCAACCAATTCGATCACCTCCTCCGAAGAAACTCTGCAGAGGCTGCACAACTCATCTAATCCGCAGTTTAGTTCTTCATTAAAGATGATCGTCATTTTTTCCACTATCATGGCTCTTTCTCCTTCTTTCTTCCACAGACTACAGCAATATCTTATCGCACCCTGGGATCCATCGGCATAATTCGGGCCATCTTTTCGTACAACTTTTTCTGCTCATCGGTTTCGGCTTTCGGAGTCACAATCTTCAGGGTGACATACAGATCGCCCGACTTGAGCTTTGAACAGATTCCTTTGCCCTTCAGTCTGAGTTTTGAACCGGACTGGGAGCCCGCAGGTACTTTCAGTTTCACCTTGCCTTCAAGGGTATCGACATCGATAATTCCACCAAGAGCCGCCTCCCAGGGGGTCACCGGCAATGTCAGATGAAGATCCCGGTTCTCCGTATGGAATCTGTCATGTTCCGCAAAAGCGATTTCCAGATAGAGATCGCCACTTTCACCTCCGCCAAGCCCCGGTTGCCCCTGACCTTTCAGACGAATCCGCTGGCCTTCAATGACACCTTTAGGAATAGTGACGTTGATTGTCTGCTGTCGATTAACCAGTTGTCCACTACCACCCACCTCCGGCCTGGTCAGGGTAAACATACTGCTAGTTCCCCGGCAGGCCTCTTCAATGGAAATGACGATTTTGGCATGTTCGTCCTGACCGGAAGCCCGAAAGGTTGTATGGCCGGACTGAAATCGTCCGCCCCCAAACAGGTTAGTGAAAAAATCACTGTAGCCGAACGGATCACCTTCTGTAAAACTCTCCTGGCTAAACGAAGAACCCTCGTCCCAGTTGGGCGGCGGCTTGAACTCCTGACCATGTTGCCAATTGGAACCGAACCGGTCATAGGCCGCCCGCTTCTCCGGATCTTTCAACACCTCATAGGCTTCACCGATCTCTTTAAATTTCTGCTCGGCATCAGCTTCCTTGCATATATCCGGATGAAACTTCCTGGCCAGCCGACGATACGCCTTTTTTACCTCATCCTGGGGAGCATCCCGCTTTAAGCCGAGGGTTTTATAATAATCTTTGTATTCCATAAACAATTATCCACTCGTAGTCTTTTTTTATATCACTTTCGCCTCTATCACAGTAAAACCTGTGCCGACCGTTGCTGCCAACATTACAAATATGTAATGTTGGTGAAAGATTGAGGCAATGGAGTTCCAAGTATAGTAAAAATGTTCGCTTCAGAAAAGAAATAGTCAGTCACTGCCTGGTGTAATCCCATCCAACCCGATCCTAACCGTAGACAATCAATGTTGACAAATGAAGAAAAAAGCCTGTCACCTGCTGACAGCTCTATGCCAAAGACGATTCCCAGCCAATCGCAAGTAGACGATATTTATACCTCAATCCAGGCCATTAACGAATCGGTCAAGAGCCATTCGGACTGGGTTCACAACCTGCGGAGAGAGATGGCAAAAGCCATCGTCGGCCAGAAGCATCTCATTGAAAGACTGCTGGTGGCACTGCTTACCGGAGGCCATATCCTGCTTGAAGGGCTTCCCGGTCTTGCCAAGACCCTGGCGGTAAAAAGCCTTGCCCGGTGTGTGCAGACCGATTTCAAGCGTATCCAATTCACGCCTGACATGCTGCCGGCGGATATTATCGGTACCCAGATCTACAACCCTCAGGCCACCACATTTGAAGTCAAGCATGGTCCCATTTTCTCTTCCATGATCCTGGCCGATGAAATCAACCGGGCTCCGGCCAAGGTCCAGTCAGCCCTGCTTGAAGCCATGCAGGAGAAACAGGTCACCATCGGTGAAGAAAGCATGGGGCTGCCGGAACTGTTTCTTGTGCTGGCCACCCAGAATCCAATTGAGCAGGAGGGGACCTATCCGCTCCCCGAGGCCCAGGTCGACAGATTTATGTTGAAAGTCGTTGTCGACTATCCGACCATGGACCAGGAGCGGATCATTCTGGACAGCGTCGACCATACCGATTCGGCAATTGATGTGATGCCGGTTGCCAGTCCTGTTGATATTCTAGCTGCCCGTAAAGTCGTCGACACCATTTATATGGATGACAAGATCAAGGAATATATCGTTTCCCTGGTATTCGCCACCCGCGATCCCCGTTTTTTCAAACTCGATGTTCACGATTATATCGAGACCGGCGCTTCGCCCAGGGCGACAATCAACCTCAAAGTTGCGGCCCGGGCTCTCGCTTTCCTCGCCGGTCGGGGATATATCACACCCGATGATGTTAAATCAGCTGCCATGGATGTCATGCGACATCGGCTGAGGATCAGCTATGAAGCCGAAGCCGAAGCGATCACCAGCGAAGATATTATCCGCAAGATCCTCGATACGGTGCCGGTTCCGTAATTTCAAATATCAGAAATGAGTAACTCACGGTTACCTGCAATACTAAAAAAGCAGGACGCATTGGATACCTTATTAAACATTTGAATTCGCTAGTAAAGTTCACCAGCAGTCCAGATGAGTGCAAGCAGAACGGTTCATAATTGGTAGGCCTATCTGGACTGTTCTGATCACACTCAGATGGGCTGCTGGTGAACTTTTCCGACACAATGGAAGCAGAGCTTACCAAGGAAATATTAAAAAAAGTTCGCCAGGTGGAGGTGCGAACCAACCGGCTGGTAAACGACTCGCTGGCCGGCAGTTACCATTCCGTCTTTAAAGGCAGGGGGATGAACTTCGACGAAGTGCGGGAATATGTCCCCGGTGACGATATCCGCTCAATCGACTGGAATGTGACTGCCAGAACCTCAATTCCCCACATTAAGAAGTTTACCGAAGAACGGGAGCTGACCATTATGCTGCTGATCGATATCAGCAGCTCGGGGGAGTTTGGCTCGGTGAAAGCCTCCAAACGTGAAATCATGGCGGAAATCGGCTCGGTTCTCGCCTTTTCTGCTGTTCGGAATAATGACAAGGTCGGACTGGTTCTCTTTACCGATTTTGTCGAACTCTTTATCCCTCCCCAGAAAGGGCGTTCGCACATCCTGCGGGTCATTCGGGAAATCCTTTTTTTCAGACCCATCGGCAGGCAGACCGATCTGAAAGTCCCTCTGGATTTTATCAATCGCATTCTTAAACGCAAATGCGTCGCCTTTCTGATCTCCGATTTCTGCCTGCCCGGTGAATTTGACTACAGTCTTGAGGAGTTACGGCCCAAATTGACAATAACCAATAAGCGGCACGATTTGATTTCGATGATCATTTCCGATCCCCGGGAGCATGAGTTGCCGGACATTGGCCGGATTACCCTGGAGGACGCGGAAACCGGCCAACAGGTCGAGGTGAACAGTTCAGATTCGTCTGTACGACAACGATATAGCCGGCTGGCCCTGGAACGAAAAAAAAGACTCCATCACACCATCAACTCCTGCGGCATCGATATCCTCGATCTCTCCACCGATAAATCCTATATTCCACCTCTACTTGGCTTTTTCGGCACCAGAAAGAGGAGGCTCTATCGATGAAGCATATACTCCTCCTGTTCTCCTTTATCTACCTGGTGTTTGGTTCCCAAACCTTATGGGCAGTTACTAATATCGGCCTACCGGAACCCGAAATAAAACCACCGCTCAAGCTGCTGAACAAGAATCCAAATCAACCAGACGCTTCCTCCCCGCCAAAGCCTCCCCTGACCGGTTTTCAGCCATCAGCTGTCATGGCAGAGGACATTCGTGATATTCAGGGCCCGATATTGCTGCCGGAGTCGAAGAATCCCTGGCTTATCATCGGGCTAGCCGCTCTGGCGGTAATTGTTTTAGTTCTGGCTTATCTCTATTTCAAGCGCAGAAAACGCTCTGTTCCTGGGTTGCCACCTCATGAAACAGCCCTTGCGGCCCTTACCAGGGCTCAGCAGTGGATGAACGAAACAGACGGGTTGCTTTTTGCCCAGCACCTCTCTGAAATTTTGAGGCGCTATATCGAATCCCGATTTGGTCTCAGCTCAACCCGGCAGACAACCTATGAGTTTTTTTTAACGCTTCAAACCGATTCCACTCCGGCAACAGCAGCGTTGCAGCCCCATCTCGGTTCAATACGGAACTGCCTTGAATCCTGTGATATGGCAAAATTCGCCCACCTTGTCCCCAACAAACAGACAATGGATGAAATGGCAATGGCCGTTAAATCCTTTATTGAAATGACAAAGCCGGTACAACCGACAGGGGAAAAGAAATGATTCGTTTTCTCTATCCGCACATCCTATGGCTGCTGGCACTGGTCCCCCTTCTTGCCCTGCTTAAAGGGAAAAGAGGGGTTGCTCCGGCCCTTGTCTTTTCGACAACCTCCATTGCCGGAACCTTAGCCAAGAGCAAAAAATCCGGACCTGGCCGGCTGCTTACCGCCTTCAAGCTCCTGGGACTGGCTCTTCTGGTGATCGGAGCGGCCCGGCCCCAGCTCGGCAACAGTACCACTGAGATCGAGGCCTCCGGCATCGACATTCTGCTGGCAGTTGATGTATCCGGCTCCATGGAAGCCATGGATTTTACATTAAACGACAAGCCGGCTAACCGGCTGGAAGTCGTCAAAAAGGTTGTCGCCGAATTTATCGAAGCAAGGCCCAATGACCGTATCGGCCTGGTCGCCTTTGGTGGACGGCCATATATGGTCAGCCCGCTGACTCTTGATCATGATTGGCTGGGCCGCCGCCTCCAGTCGTTGTCAATCGGTATGATTGAAGATGGCACTGCCATCGGTTCAGCCATCGGCTCCGGGGTCAACCGGCTGCGTGATCTCAAATCCAAATCCCGCATCCTTATTCTCCTCACTGACGGGGTAAACAACGCCGGCAAAATTCCTCCCCTGGTTGCTGCCGAAGCTGCCGAGACTATGAAGATCAAGGTGTATGCCATCGGTGCCGGCACCAGGGGCGAAGCCCCAATCCCGGTTGTCGACCGACTTGGCAGACGGCGATTGATCCGGGCAAAGGTCGATATCGATGAAGAGACCTTGGGCCGGGTTGCCGAAATGACCGGCGGCATGTATTTTCGCGCAACCGATACCCAATCACTTTCCAAGATCTACGATGTGATCAACACCATGGAAACTACAACCCGGACAATTACAAAATTTGAGCAATATCGTGAACTGTTTTACTATCCAACAGCAGCGGCATTGATCCTGCTCTGTGTAGCTATGGTCGGTACCAGTCGTCGACTTCCTTAGTTTGGTTTTCACCACAGAGGCCACAAATAGCACAGAGAACTTAGATTTAATAGAAACCCATCCCGATGATCTCCTTTGCCCAACCGATTTGGATACTTATCGGCGCTCTTGTCTGCAGCGCGCTGATTGGTTTTCTTATCCGAACTGCGAAAAACCGTCGGCAACGGCTTGGCCGATTTGGTGCCCATGCCTTACTTGATCAACTCACCCGTAATGTATCGCAGACCAAACGGAAAGTAAAAAGCACCCTTTTTATTCTCATACTCTTCTGCTGTTTTGTCGCCATTGCCCGGCCGCAATACGGTTTCCAATGGATCGATGTGAAACGCAAAGGTATCGATATCCTATTGGCTTTGGACACCTCAAAATCAATGCTGGCAGAAGATACCAAACCCAATCGGCTGGAACGGGCCAAACTTGGCATTCTCGACTTTGTCCGCCAGCTTGACGGTGACCGGATAGGACTGCTGCCCTTTGCCGGTTCAGCCTTTCTTATGTGTCCATTAACCATGGACTATAATGCCTTCGAGCACTCTCTCACCAGTGTTGACACAGCCATCATACCCAAAGGCGGAACAGACCTGAGCGGTGCCATCAACAAGGCCCAGACTGTTCTCGATAACCAGGCGAATCATAAGATTCTTATCCTGATTACTGATGGCGAGAACCTCGAAGGAGATGCTGTAAAGACTGCCCAAAAAGCCCATGAAGAGGGAATGACCATCTTTACAGTCGGTGTCGGCACAAGAGAGGGCGAATTGATCCCCGGCTCCGACCACCAATCGGGCACAAAATATATCAAAGATAGTGAGGGAAAATTCATCACCTCAAAGCTTGATGAAAAGACCTTGAAGCAAATTGCCGAGTTGGGCGGCGGCATATATGCACCGCTGGGCAGCCGTTCACAGGGTTTCGAAACCATTTACCAGAAAAAGCTGTCTCTGATACCCAAAGAGGAACTGGCGGAAAAGCGAACCAAAGTTCCCATCGAGCGAACTGAGTGGCCGATACTAGCCGCTTTTGTTCTGCTGGCCATTGAATTTCTGTTAAGCGGCCGAAAAACCGCTCCCATCAATTTTCCCTTTATCCCAAGCATCAACCGGAGAAAAAGAAAAACCGTTGTCAAGCACCTTGTTATCGGCTGTTTACTCACACCGCTCCTTTTCCCGGCGGCCGGCACCTGCTCCCCTGGTGAAGATGCTTTCAATAGCGGCGATTATATCGGTGCTTCCAAATATTACCAGGAGCGACTGGAAGAAGAGAACAACAACCCGCTACTCCACTTCAACTACGGGACCGCCGCATACAAAAACAACCTGTTGGATGATGCCATTGCCGCTTTCAACAACGCCCTGAAGACCGACGATCTCGCTCTCCAGGCCAAGGCCTATTATAATCGGGGAAACGCCTTCTATAAAAAAGGGACCGAAACCCTCCAGTCAGACCTTGAGCACACCATTAAGACCTGGCAATCAGCAGTTGACTCATACAACAACAGCCTGAACCTGATCGAAAATGATGAAAACAGCCGTTATAACCGCGACCTGGTGGCCAAACAACTCGATGAGCTGAAAAAACTGCAACAGCAGCAGGATCAGAACAAAGAACAGCAGGACCAGCAGACAGACAACAAGGAAGAAAAAGAAAACCAATCGGAGCAACAGGAAAACAAAGAAGGTTCCTCACCTGAGGACAATACGCAGGAAAACAATCAACAACAAGAAAAAGAGGGCGATAACCAGAAAGAAAAGGACAACCCTCGGGAAGCCAGCAACAATGACAACAACGAAGCGAAAACAGATGAACAGCAACAACCCTTAACGCAAACGGCAGAAAACAAGGAAAAAACCAAGGATGCTGGTGCAGGCGAAGGCGAGGAACAATCAAAAACGGACAGTCAAGAACAACAGGCTGCAGATCAGCAAAGGCGGTTGCTCGGTAAAATGACCCAGGAGGAGGCCAAACGTCTTCTTGACGGATTGAAGAACGAGGAAAGTGAACTCAATTTTGTGCCATCACAAAAAATTGACGATTCGGAACCAGGGAGGGACTGGTAATGGTGAATCGACTCTATCGACCACTTCTTGTTATCCTGCTGCTTACCACTGCAATGATGGTCATAACACGACCAGGATATGGTTCAAAATCAGTTTCGGCAACATTGAATGAAAACCAGATACCCGTTGACATGGCCGCCGTTTTGACCATCACGGTGGAGGGCGGCCAATCTGTCGACATCAACATGCCCGAAGTAAAACACTTACGTTTTCACCGCCGAGGCCAATCCAGCCAGGTCCAGATGATCAATGGTTCTTTCTCCTCATCCATTGCCACTGTCTACCTGGTCGAACCACTGGAACCCGGTGATTATACCATCCCGCCGATCACCGTATACTGCGACGGAGAAGAACTGTTAACGCAGCCGGTTTCCTTCACCGCCACGGCCAAGAGCAATACCCAAAGCCAAACCGGAGATATCCGTTCATCCAAAAAGCGAATCGGTTCCGGAAAAGGGGCAAAACTGGTCTTTTTAAAAGCCCAGGTACAAAAAGAGACTGTCTATTCCGGTGAAATGATTCCTGTTCGCATCGAAGCCTACTTTAACCGGAAAATCCAGGCAAACCTGCTCACCCTTCCCAAACTGGTCGGAGATGGTTTTGTCCTTTCACCACTGAGCGATAAGCCTTCCCGATCAATGAAACAGGTCGATAACAGCCGATATATCGTTCTTGGCTGGACCAGTTTTCTCACCGGCATTAAAGAGGGAAGCCATCCTCTCCATTTTGAGCTTCAGGCTGAACTGCTTATGCCGCAGCGCTCACGGATGTTTTCCCGTTTCCGTAATCAGGGATTATTTCAGGACGACCTGTTCGATGATTTTTTCAATGATTACCAAGCCAAGACCGTTAATGTTGCCAGCCCGGACCTGACCCTGGAAACCGTTGCTCTTCCCACGGAGGGCAGGCCCATTAACTTCTCTGGAGCCATCGGCAATTTTTCCCTGGAGGTTGCCGCCAACCCGGACGATGTGGAAATCGGTGAACCGATCACCCTGACCATGTCTGTTCAGGGAACCGGCAACTTCGACCGGGTTGAAGTACCGCATTTTCCGGAATCTGAAAAATGGAAAACGTACTCACCCTCCGTACAATTTGAGCCGGAGAACGAAAGGCCTGATAAAGGAGCCAAACGGTTTGAGCAGGCCGTTGTTGTTCAAGATGCTACCGTTACGGAAATACCGTCACTTTCTCTGAGCTATTTCAATCCTGTCAGCGGCCGGTATCAACTATTGACAAGCGATCCTATAGCTCTTTCTATCAACTCCAGCCCGGACCTGTCACAATCACCAAAGTCTATTCAAACGAATATGCAGGAGCAAACAGAAGACAGCCGAACAGGTGTCGCGATTACAACCAATATAGAAGGGCTGGCTCCACTCAAACTCCAACAGGGAAGCTTGAGTCCGGTTATTCAACCACTTTTTCAACGGAGCTGGTTTATCTTTACAATGGCAATATGCGGCTGTCTGCTGCTTGCTCTTTTGACCATCGGCGCTGTGTGCAGACAACAGGAACGGTATCCGGAGAGAAAACTTCGTTCAGCCATGAAAAAACGGCTTGGATATCATCTGAAAAAGATCGCGCGGGCAAAAAATAAAAACGATTCACAGAAATTCCTACTGCTCTGCCGAAGCGCCATCCAGGAGCAACTCGGGCTCCTCTGGCAAACTGAAGCGGCGGCCATTACTGCAAACGATCTTGAGCAGCGGCTTGAACCCGGCTCCAGTCTGATCGCTGTTTTTCAAATGGCTGATCAGGCGGCCTACGGTGGTCTCAGTCTCTCTTCACAAGAAATGGACCTCCATTATTCCCGGATACAAGAAGAACTGGGAGCCCTGTCATGAAACCTTGCAAGCAGTCAACCATTGGCAGTCTTTATCTCCTGGTCCTGATTCTGACGCTGTTTGCGCTTGCACCATTATCCGGAGCAGCCAACACCGACAACCGGGAGCTGCAGTTTGAGCGGGCGAACCGGTTATATATTGATGGAAAATACCCAGAAGCCGTACGAATCTACCAAGAAATCGCTACAACATATGGCCTCTCAGCAGAGTTGCTCTACAATATGGGAAACAGTTACGCTCAGGATGGCCGGCCTGGAAGAGCCGTGCTTTCCTACCTTCGAGCCATTCACCTGTCACCGGGCGATCCGGATATTGTCGGCAACCTGCAACTGATCCGTAAAGAGCAGGGACTCTTTCAACCTGAGCGATCAATTGCCCAACGGGCTCTTCATCTCCTGGAGATGAACCAGTGGTGCCTGGCGGCCGGTTTTACCTTTTTGGCCCTGACCATTCTTCACCTTGGCTGTTTCTTTTTCCCGCAGTTGCGTAAGAGGCGCTTCTGGCTGTCGATTCTACTGATGAGTATTCTTGTGATCAGTAGTATTGCAGTATTCTATCGCTATCAGGATTTCCATGACGGTGTGGTGACTGCTCAGGATGCCCACCTGCGCATCTCCCCATTTGAGACCGCCTCGTCTGTAGGTATATTACAGGAGGGACGGGTAATCAGACCGATAAAAACCCATGGCGGTTATACATTGGTCGAAGACCCTTCAGGTCGTAGCGGCTGGCTGCATCAAGATCAATTCGAACTGGTTGTAGAGAACTAACCCAGACTCCGAAATGATCGTGAGAAATCCAGGTTACTCTTTTTCCCCGTACAGATACAATCTCCTTTCCCGCCAGATACCAAACAGTTCGAAGGTTTCCAGTTCAGCATAGTAAAGTTTGCTCATGTTGTACTTTTTTGCCAGGTCGCCAAGGGCGTTGGTATTGAACTCGGTATAAACACCCAGGCCCGAAAACGGCTCCTTGATCTTGACAATCACACCATCGGTCTGGGTGTGGACAACCGGTGTTTTGTTCAGGTCTTTAGTAAACGGCATCCGGGTTTTCGTATAGATATATCCATAAAGTCCACTGGTTTCGATCCGCACCAATCCGCAACCTGCCTGCAGCAGCAACACCATTCCGGCCAGAACCGCTAATCCGACCCTCCTCCTTTTGCGGCGTGTTGTCACTTGTTCAGTCGCCATAAACAATGATGGACCTTTTGATAAACAGGCCGAACAGATAATTTTCGATCTGTTGATCGGCATGGCGCATCACCGTGATGTTGCCGTTCTTGGCAGCGGCCGCGTAACTGCCGTCTCCCCAGGCAAACAGCCACAAAAGACTATAGATGTTGGAGACACCGACCTTTGAACCCAATTCGGTTTTATTCAGGTTCTCATCATACGGCGACCGGATATCAACATAGGCGCACCCGGAAAACTGGATGATACCAGCTAACAAACTCAACAAAACAATAATTTTTTTCATAATATATCCAGCAAGTTATTTAGATACCATGCTACCGTTCTTCCCACTTATACCTTCTTGTATCGAAATATTCAATTGCTATCCGGGATCATTTGGTCGTGTCCTGGAAACATAGAAGATCAACCATTCCACTTTAAGCCTTCATTCCAACGAAATGATCTGGTCGGTCACCTCAGTAAATGCCACATCATGGCTGATCAGAAACAGTTGATCATACCAGTGGGCTGAAAGCTCCTCCCGTCCAACGTCAATAGCCCGAAATGCCCTGGCCATGTTCTCACGCCGGGTTGAGTCCAGATTTGACGTCGGTTCGTCAAAGAAGGCGATACGGGCGCCGATGGTCTGCAGCAGGGCCAATCTCAGAGAAACAACGCTTGACATGATTTGCCCGCCGGAGAGCTGGTCATCGTTTCTCTCCCGTAGTTTGCCGTTCTCCATATCACGCAGCAGGATCTGATAATTTTCTCCCCAACCCAGTTCCTCATCGGTCTCTGCGATGGTCCGGTAGATTCGGTCTGCCCGCAGGCTGATTTCCCGGCGGAATCGCTCGGAGAGTTGAGCGGAGACATTATTAAAAATCCTGTTACGCAGAAACGTGACAAGTGACTTTTTTGTTTCCAATTTTTTCCTGGCGCCAACTTTTTCCTCAACCTCTTTACCAAGTGCCTCCAACTTCTCTATTTCCCGAGAAAGTGTCGCTTGCTCCCGTTCAAGGTTGTCGTGTTTTTCATGCAAGGTAGCCAGTTCGGCTACCATTTGTTCCTTCTTCAGTCGAACTTCACCGTGCAGGGAACTGGAGTAATTCTTTTGTAAATCTTTATTTTCCTTACGGCCTGATTCGAGCTTGCCGAGAAGCACGGTCATCAAGCTCTTCATTTTTTTCAGCTCATCGACTCGGTTCTGTAAATCCTTGCCGTCTTTCAGGTTGGCCAGATAGGTATCTCTTTTCTGTTGGTGTTTTTTTCTTTTATTTTCAAGGCGGTTAATCTGCTGTTCCAGCCCTTTGTGGTGACCCATTTCTTTTGACATCCCGGCCAGAATAATTTTCTCCTTCTCCAGCTGCTTTTGGATATCACCACGTTTCTTTTGCCGATGATCAATTTGACCTTTACGGCCTTCGAGCTTGTCCAACTGCTTTTCGATCTCCTCCCGTCTTGTCTGAACATTGTTCTGCTCAACCTGGGCTTTCTCAGCCTGTTTCAATTTGACACGGAGTTTATCAATACGATCATCGAGCTCTCTTTTCTGTTTATTCAGGTGATCAATTCCTTTACTAAAAACGTCCTGCACCTCTTTACCTGCAACATTTTGACACGTTTCCATGAAAAAGGGACACAGCCCTTCGGACAGTTTTTCCTTTCCTTCAAGCAGGCCCTCGCGCCGCCCATCAAGCGAATCTCGGAATGAACACTGCTCTTCAAGTTGTTTTTTTATATCCGGCAGCCTGCCAATAAGGACGCCCATCTTCTTGTCATCTTTCAGCCCTTGATAGGTTGTTTGAAGCTTCTGCTGATCATCCTTTAACTCCCTGGTTGTCTTGATTATTTCCTCCTGCTCATGTTTCAGCTTGACGCTCAGTTTGGAGCATTTTTTTTCCTGCTCGGCTGTTTCCTTTTCTAGCTGCCGTCTTTGCTGTTCCTGTTTGCGTAGCCCAGCTATCTCCTTTTCCGCGGACTCAAAAGCCAACTTGGCGGCAGCCGTTTTTTCAAGCAGCCCATTGGCTTTTTCCGCCTCAGCAACCCGTTTCTCCTGGTTAGTTATTTTTTCCCTGCCGTCAGTAATTCTATCCTCTAGGCGCCTGAGTCCGGCCAATTTGTCGTTGATCTTTTTTTCCTGGCTGTCGAGCAGCTCAAGTTCTTTTTCCTTTTTCTTCCGTTTTTTCTCAGTATCTTTCAACCCTTTTTTCAAATTCCGGACTGTTTGTTCCATCTTTTTTGCCAGCCGTTTTTTCTTCGGCAGTTGGGCAAGCTGCTCCTTTTTCCCTTCAATCTTGGTATCCAACAGCTCAATTTTGTTATTTACAGCTGAGATCAGGTTGGCTGTGCCCTTATAGGTCTTTCGCCAGCCGTCTATACCCAGAATCTCGTCAAATGCTTCCTGCCGTTTCTTTCCTTTGAGAATAAAGGGGCCTAAAAAATCGTGCTGGAACGGGCCGATTACCAACTTGAACTGGTCCGCCAGGCTCCTTGTCCCCTCAAGCCCGAGCAGCTCTTTAATCCGGGATTCGGTTTCATGGGTTCCCGAATGTTCCTCCACTTCAAAATCATCACCGAATTGAGCCGCCAGCAACCACTTTGAACCGGCACCAACACTGCGTGACACCCGGTAACTCTCACCATTATCAGTACGAAAGGTAACCGTTATCATCCCCTTTTTCTTACCAATGGAAAGAAAACGATCAACATTGGTAACAAAGTCTTTGGCATCGACGCCGAACAATCCATAGCCGACAGCTTCAAAGATGGTGCTCTTTCCCGCTCCATTGGGGCCTGAAAGTACATTTATTCCATTGACGAAGTCGAGATGAAGATCACGGTGGGATTTGATGTTTTTCAGTGTAATGGAAAGAATCTGCATAGCTGATTAACCTGGATTATTCTCCGTCACGGTTTCAGTTGTCCAGCAAAAGTCCGAGCAGCTCTTCCCCATCCACATCACCTTTTAGAACAAGGTCGCGTAATGCAAGGGACAACCGCACAAGCTCATCTTGCTGTCCTTTATAGTCGGAGTGTGAACCGATCAACTCATTGAGGACATCTTTTTCAATTTCACCAAGGGATTTAGTGATCCTCTCTTCTTTACCGCTTCCGGACAACATGGAGAGGTGATTTTTTATTTCCACATGGAGGGGTGCAACAGACTCTTCCAGGATGCGATGCAGCCTCTGTCGCCCCAATTCAAAAGGATGAAAATGAACTCGACCGACCAGCTTCAGCTCTATAAGCGGTGAACGGCTCTTCCCTTGAGCTGGGGCAAGTTCCTTCACCTGATCTGATAGTTGATCCAGGGCTGTTTCCACATCCTTGCAGCCGTCCAGCTGGATCATCCGGACAAACATGGGTCTTGGGTCGGTGGATCGAAACTCGGTATTGAAGACGCCATCTGCCTGGGTCACCAGGTAGTAACCTTTGTCATAGGATTGCTCTCCGAAGTTGACCCGTTCTGGCGATCCTGGATTATAACCGTAAGGTCGTTTATCAGGTGTTTCCACAATATACGGCTTATGACCGTGTCCAAGGGCAATATAGCCAAATTTCTCTGCGAGACTATGCGCTTCATCAAGTTTCATATTGCCGATCTCCACAGGGCAATACTGCCAGATACCCACATGGAACAACAGCAGATTGTTAGTAGTGTCGACAGCCTCACAGATTCGCTCCACATGGCTTCCGGCATGAGCACCGATATACCCGAGGCCATAAATATTCAAGTCTTTAACTCTGACCCGACCGCCTCTGCCGCTGTTATCATCAAATGGATCGAATCGGTAGCCGCCTTCTTCGGTGCGGGATGGTCTGAGCAGCCGAATATAGTCCATTTCGGACAACGCTTCCATCCAGGAGATATTTTCCCGCCGGTGGATCCAATCATGGTTGCCCTCGATACAGATACAGGGAATATCGGCATCTTTTAAGGGCTGCAGGGTTTCTATGGTACGGGCAAAGGTCCTGGGCAGAATCCGGCCATGGTGGAACAGATCACCGCAGATCAGCATGAAATCCACCGATTCGTTGACTGCATCTGCAACAATATCTCCAAGCGTTTTGAAAAAATCGTTATACCGCTGGTGTTCACCTGGCGAGTTCCGATAGGTTTTACCAAGATGAATATCGGCTGTGTGAATGAAGCGTGAAGCCATAGAACATGTTGTTTGTCTGAATTGGATAGCATAAGAGGACCGGTGACCAAGCCCTATTTCATCCAGTCACTCATACTATCCCGAGTTTCATTCAATATCAAAGAATATCATCCAGCGTGACAACCACAGCACCTAAGGTGCCGATATCATGCCGTCCCCTTCGCTGCCAGCAACCTCTGCCACAAAATAGGTCATAAAAATAGACCTTTACTCAGCCGTTTGGACAATAAACCTTTTGACTCAATGGTCCGTTATTAGATAAGCTTTATTTAGAGAATCCTGATTCCCTCGAAATTCAGCAAACGGTAGGGAGGAGTCGGCTGCTTGACGGCCTGTTTCAAAAATCGCGTATTTTCTGAAGGATACTATTACAAGAAGCTCGGTTATCGGTCAGATTAAGCTCTGATAAACCATTATGAGCGATTCTTGACCGGAGGTTAGCCCGGCAGGTAGTCGACTCCTCCCTACAAGCTGATCGTTAGTGGTAATCTGGTAAAGAATTGAGGAATTTTGCTGTGTCATCCAAACAGAGGCTGATTCCAATGAAGCTCAAATACCTTGTTGTTGTCCTTGTTCTGGCTGCCCTGGTGTATGGAGGGATTCGATACGGGTCCAGAGAAAAACCGGTTGAAGTGACCGCCAAACAGGCCGATACCGGTCTTGTAGAGGCAACCGTCGCCAACACGCGCGCAGGCACGGTTAAGGCCCGTCGTCGCGCCCGGCTGGCTCCGTCTATCGGTGGTCGAATTGCTACCCTTGAAGTGAAAAAAGGCGACCGGGTGAAACAGGGACAAGTTCTCCTGACCCTGTGGAATGACGATATCAGATCTCAGCTTGAACTTGCCCGCCGGGAAGCTGAAGTGGCCCAAGTTGTGACCAGGGAAAGCTGTCTGCTGGCTGACCTTGCCCAGCGTAATGCCGATCGATCGACCGAATTACACCGCAAACACTCGACATCGGAGTTGTCTCATGATGAGGCTCTCACTAATGCCGCCATAAAAAAGAGCGGTTGTCAGCGGGCAACACTCCAGGCACGAGCCAGTGAGGTTCGGATTGAAACCATCCTGGCGCAACTGGAAAAAACGATTCTGCGAGCCCCTTTTGGTGGTATCGTCGCCGAGGTAAACGGTGAAATCGGAGAATTCATCACTCCATCTCCAACCGGAGTGGCCACTCTGCCGGCCATCGACCTGATCAGCTTGGACGATATTTATGTCACCGCTCCCATCGATGAGATTGATGCCGCTCAGATCAATGTGGGTATGGAAAGTCGCATCTCCCTGGATGCTTTTCCGGATACAACGTTTGGAGGCAAAGTCCTGCGTATTGCACCCTATGTGCTGGAACAGGTTAAACAGGCCCGAACCGTTGAGGTGGAGTGCGGTTTCCAGGAGAAGAACATCCTTGGTAATCTGCTGGCCGGTTATAGCGCCGATGTGGAAATTATCCTTGATTTCCGTAACCGCGTGATCAGAATCCCCACAGAGTCCCTTCTCGAAGACGGCTTTGTGTATATTGTAAACAGAGAAAAGGGGTTGATTGAAAAACGTTCTGTACAGACAGGACTGAGTAACTGGCGATATACCGAACTGCTCTCTGGCGTTGAAGAAGGGGAATGGCTTGTCACCTCACTGGGCCGGGAGGGTCTGAAAGACGGGGCAGCAACCGTTATTGAGGCCGATTCTTCTGAGGAAAAATAATGATCGACCTGCAGGATGTCTGCCGCATTTTCACTGTCGGCGACCAGAAAGTGCACGCCCTGGACACCATCAATCTGCAGATTGAGGCTGGCGAGTATATCTCCATCATGGGTCCGTCCGGTTCGGGAAAATCAACCCTGTTGAACATCATCGGTCTGCTTGACCGGGCTACAAGCGGCACCTATCATTTGAACGGTTCCGATGTGACCACCTTAACCGACAACCAGCTCGCCGAAGTTCGATCACAAACCATTGGTTTTGTCTTTCAGTTTTTTCACCTTATCCCCAGACTTTCGGCAAAGCAAAATATCGAGTTGCCGTTGTTGCTTGCTGGGGTGGAGCCAGAGAAGCGGGAGATTCTGGCTAAAAAAATTATTCACGATTTCGGTCTAGCAAACCGTATGAACCATAAACCCGATGAGCTTTCCGGCGGCCAGCGACAGCGAGTTGCCATCGCCAGGTCGGTGGTCAACTCCCCTTCCGTGCTGCTGGCCGACGAGCCCACCGGTAACCTTGATTCCACATCGGGAATGGAAATTATTCAACTGCTGGAGCAGTTGAATAATCAGGGATTGACACTGATTGTGGTGACCCATGACCCCGATATTGGTGGCCGGGCTGACCGCAGCCTTAATTTTGTCGATGGCCGCATCACCGAAGACAGGAGGAAATCCGAGCCGTGAGAGCAATATCCAACATCGGCCTGGCCTGGAGTTCCGTTTTCGCCGGTAAGGTGCGTAGCGGGCTCACCCTTCTGGCCATGTCCATCGGTGTTGCCGCAGTCGTTGTACTCACCGGTGTGGGTGAGGGAGCCCGCCATTATGTGGTGGAGCAGTTCGCCTCTCTTGGGACCAATCTGTTAATCGTCATTCCCGGCCGGGCTGAAACCAGTTCCGGCACCCCGTCCACCTTTGTTGGAGAAACTCCCAGGGATCTGACCATCGGTGACGGCAAATCCCTTGAGCGGGTTGCCGGCGTTCGCCGCTGGGCTCCTGTTGTTATCGGTGAAATGGCACTGTCCTATAGAGACCGTGAACGGCGGGTGCCGGTGATGGGCTCTACCCACTCAATGTTGAAAATCCGACACCTGGCGATGGCCAAGGGACGATTTCTGCCGCCGGGTGATCCCGATCTGTCAAGATCCGTCTGCGTCCTTGGAGCCAAAGTTGCCAGGGAGCTGTTCGGTAATAACCCACCACTGGGTGAAATCGTCAGGATTGGTGACCATCGCAGCCGGGTTATCGGCATTCTGGCAACAGAAGGACGCTCACTGGGGCTCGACACCCAGGAAATGGTTGTGGTGCCTGTGGCCTTTGCCCAGACCATATTAAACACGGAGAAACTGTTTCGCATTATCGTTGAAGCCAGAGACCGGGATGATATCGAACCGCTCAAGAAACGGATTCTCAAGGCCATCAGCCGCCGTCACTACGGTGAGGAGGATATCACCATCATTACCCAGGATTCCATTCTTTCCACCTTTGACCGGATCTTCACCATGCTGACCATCACCGTTGGCGGTATTGCCGGAATCAGCCTCGGGGTTGCCGGTATTTTGATCATGAATGTCATGCTGGTTTCCGTCTCCCAACGGACTGCGGAAATAGGCCTGATGAAAGCGGTCGGTGCCAAAAAACGTCAGATAACCTTGCTGATTCTATCAGAAGCGGTTCTGCTTTCCAGCGTGGGTGCCATACTTGGGCTCCTCCTGGGGCTTCTGGGCGGCTGGATTGTTCAGCAGTTCTATCCTGACCTGGCGACTAAACCGCCCTGGTGGGCAGTGGGAGCGGCTATGGGCACCGCCATTGTTACCGGTCTTGTTTTCAGCCTGCTGCCGGCAAGAAGGGCAGCCAAACTCGATCCCATACAGGCGCTGGCCAAACGATAATTCAACGATATGACGGTAGAGAACACCTCTTATATAAGATACTAAGGAACATCGTGCGAACCCGAGATATTATCCCACTGACATTCAGCACCATCAGGGCTAAGAAGCTCCACTCTGTTCTGACCGGCCTCGGCATCGCGGTCGGAATAGCGGCGGTTATCCTGCTTACTTCTCTTGGCGAAGGTTTGCAGCGTTTTGTTGTAGCCGAATTCACCCAGTTCGGCACCAACCTGATCGGCATCAATCCAGGCCGGGTAACCACCATGGGCAGCCCCCTTGGTGTGCTTGGTTCAGAGAGACTACTGACTCTTGATGATGCCGAAGCCTTAAGGGAAATCCCCCAAGTGGAAGCTGTTGTTCCTTTGCTTTACGGGAATTCAGAAGTGGAATTTGAGGGCAAAAGGCGCCGCACCACCCTGTATGGAGTAAACCATCAGATGGACAGTGCCTTCCGGTTGCGGGTAGCTTCCGGTCGTTTTCTCCCAGACGATAATCCGCGGGCGGCCAGACCCTATGTAGTCCTTGGCCATAAAACAAAGATCGAATTATTCGGCAATGATAACCCTCTGGGCAAACGGATCAGGATCGGCAATATTCCCTGCAGGGTTATCGGTGTTATGGAGTCGAAGGGACAAATTCTCGGTTTTGATATGGACGATACCGTTTATCTGCCGACCGTCCGAGCCCTGGACCTGTTCAACAGGGAAGGTCTGATGGAGATCGATGTCCTGTATCGGGAAGGGGCTAACGTCGATGAAGTGGTGGACGATATTCGGCGGTTGCTGATCAACCGGCACTCTCAGGAGGATTTCACCATCACCACCCAGGCGCAGATGCTCGATGTCCTCGGTTCTTTATTGGATATGCTTACCGCTGCTGTGGGAACCCTGGGCGGTATCTCGTTGCTGGTCGGCTGTGTCGGTATTCTCACGGTAATGACCATTGCCGTGCGGGAAAGGACTTCCGAAATCGGTCTACTTCGGGCGCTTGGAGCCACCAGGGCAAATATTCTTACCTTTTTTCTGGCTGAAGCGACTCTTCTTGCCGCCCTTGGAGGAGTCGGTGGGCTCTGCCTCGGAATTGGAGGGGCCTACCTGCTCCACCTGATCATTCCGGCCTTGCCGGTTCATACACCATGGAGCTATGTGGTACTGGCCGAAATCCTGGCCGCTGTCATAGGTCTTTTAGCGGGAGCCTTTCCCGCCCGGCAGGCATCAAAACTCGATCCGGTTGTCGCCCTGCAGTCCGAGTAAACAACCACGCGTGAAACGCGTGGCTTTGATTCCCGGCAAAGCCGGGAAGCAAATGTGCGAAGCACTTATGTTTTAATGAGCAGCGTTATCCGCCGGCATAACCGGCGGTTTTTACGGCTTATGGTAAAACCGCTGCGCAATAATAATGGAGTGTAAAGAACGGATTTACTGCCAGACAGGTTAGTTTTACGCTATTCTGTTTTCTTCCAACTGTGCGAGGACCTTCTGCAGAGCCTTCTTGCTCACCGGCTTGGAGACATAATAATCCATTCCCGCGTCCAGACATCGCTGTTTATCCCCGGTCATGGCATGGGCCGTCATGGCCACAATCGGGATATGAGTGTGGCCGCAGAATTGCTCACCCTTGAGTTCTCTTTCCCGAATCTCCCTGGTCGCCTCAAAGCCATCTTTTATAGGCATCTGTACATCCATGAAGACAAAATCGATATCATCTCTTGCCAAAAGGGCATCAATGGCCAACTGCCCGTTTTCGGCACTGAAGGTGGTGTGACCGAAACTTTTCAGCATGGTAATTGCGATCTTCCGGTTGACCAGATTGTCCTCAACAAGAAGAATCTTACGACCATCAGTCATCTGTGCCTCATCCGGCCCTACAGGTGGTTCATTGCCTTTCTCAATGATGTTGACAAGCTGTTTGTTAAGCACAATTATCATGGCATCGAACAGCTCTGACTGTTTAACCGGTTTGCTCAGTGTGTCACTGATAATAGTGTCCATGTCATTTTCTCCGTCTCCTGTGAAATCGACCGATGTCAGCATGAGTATCGGCGGGGTCTCACGTCCCAGAGACTGAAACAACTTTCGGGAAAACTGCAAACCGTTGAGTTGCGGCATTTGGAAATCGACCAGTATGATATCAAAAGGTATCGATGCGGAACAGGCAAGTTGGAACCCCTTTACCCCATCCTCGGCTTCAGTGGGATGCATTCCCCAGCTCTTTACGGTTCGTTTAAGGATATTTCGGTTTGTTCGGCTGTCATCAATGATCAGCACATGGCGATCTCTTAATGAAACAAACTGATCCTCTTCTAATTGATCCACATGGTCACCGGTCTTGCACGACACAGTGAAGAAGAAGGTTGAACCTTTTTCGATTTCACTCTCAACCCAGATTTTTCCACCCATCAGCTCGACAAGCCGCTTGCAGATTGTCAAGCCAAGTCCGGTCCCCCCGTATTTTCGGGTTGTTGAGCCATCGGCCTGGGTAAAACTTTCAAAGATGCGATCGAGTTTGTCTTCTGGAATGCCGTTGCCGGTATCTCTGACACTGACCTGTATTTTATTGGTCCCGCTGCTTCCCGGATCATCAAGAATACTGGCACTGATAAGGATCTCACCATGATCGGTGAATTTAATCGCGTTATTGGTCAGGTTGTTGATAACCTGGCGGAATCTCACCGGGTCCCCCTTCACCCAGAAACCGATATCGGCATCAATATCGACGATAAGTTCAATTGATTTCTGATGAGCTTTCAGCAGAACCGGTTCAACGGCCTTATCTATAACCTCGTGCAGATTGAAATCCACTTCCTCAATATCCAGTTTTCCTGCCTCAATTTTGGAAAAATCAAGGATATCATTGATGATTTTCAACAGATGCTCGGCCGAGTTGTTGATAATGATAAGATTGTGATATGGCTGCTGGTCGAGCTCCAGTTCGAGTGTCAGTTCCGTCATACCTATAATTCCATTAAGCGGTGTCCGGATCTCGTGACTCATATTAGCCAGGAACTCACTCTTCGCCCGGCTGGCCGATTCAGCGCTTACCTTTGCCTGTCTCAGCTTTTCCTTTACCTCTTTTTGCATGCGAATCTGATCATGCAGAATCCTCAGCAGGGATAAGATGTCATCCTGGCGATTGGTATGCTCATAACCTTTTCCATCCTCCTGTAGGGAGAAAATAGCCTTTTTCAGCTGACCAAGAGCGACCTTCTGCTGCTCCGCTTCAGCCCGGATACGGGCATTGGCTTCACCCAGTTCCTCCGAACTCAGCTCCATACTCCGCTCAATCCGCTGCCGATCGACTTCATAATGATTATATGAATCATTAACGGTCTGAAGAAAAGGTACAATCTCCGGCGGGATTCCCCTGGACTTAAAATGCCATCTCAATTGACGGCGCAGTAATTTACAATAATCACCCATTGCTTCCACGATCCTATACTTCGGTCAACGCAGTAATAGTCATTGTCTGATTATGCAGCTCACATCGGGTTGATACCTTAAGCGGCGAGATCTCACCATAGGAATAAAAACCGCTGATAACCGCATCATCACCCATAATATCCCGTACTACTTCGATCTCATCATCAATCCGCTGGCCCAAGATCAGTTTCCGTCCTACGCAACTGATGCATAAAACCAACTCGGGCTGATCCGATTGGATCGACTGGAATGAATGTCTGGCTGACTCTTCCGCTCCGTCGACTAACCGGTCAAAATTGGCTTTCATCAATTGTACCTTCGAACCCACAGGTATATCACCGGCAAAGGTCATGCTGCTCTTATTTTCATCGACTGCCAGTATGGTTCTGACAACCGGCTCCGGTCTGCCCTCGATGGTCACGGCCAGGGGAAAAAGCAATCCCGTACTCGGCAACCCGGCAGCCTCTTCTCCCAAGTATCTTTTATACAACCCAAGCGCCGACTGACCGTCCAATTCATAGAGGACGTTGCTATCAGCTTTCGTTATTATACGTTTGGGACCAAAGGCATCCCAGCCCCCCACAGAACCGTGACCGACCCGCAACAAATCTCCATACAGGCCGAGCACCACGATATTCCCCTCCTGCGGCAAGGTGTCTAAACCTACAAGAGTTTTTTCAAACAGGCTGCCGTCTCCGGCAAGACCTCCTGTGACCGGGATATGTTCGGGAATGTGCGTGTGAAGTCCTATGACCAGTTCGCTGCCGTTCACCTTTAAGCCGTCTGAAATGACAAAAACATGGGCCAGCCCGTCAATATCCAGCTCTTTTGCCAGTTGCTCTCCGGCCAGCCGGCTGTTTTTAAAATCAGATATATTGACAACAGCCGTTTTCAACTGGGTTTTTTCAAAATGGATGCCGTTCACTACCAGAGAATTATCCATCACATAGGTATCGCATATCTCTCCGGCAGTTGAGTTCATGAGAATGTGGCTGTCAGGATAATCGGCCCGTATCTTTTGCACAAGGTCTTCATTGCCCATCAATTCTCTGCTTCCAAACACCAATACAAGCTGTGGTGGCAGTTCCAGTCTTTTTTCACTGGTTTGTTTCCAACCGATCGATTCGGCCCAGACCTGCTGCTCAACTTTCATTTTGCTCCTTTCCTCCCACCTTTTGATCACACGTTGCTGTTCCACTGACAACCGTATATTTGTTATATCGGCTGAACGGTTTTCATTTCAAAACCGGGAAACTGACCTTTAGTGTCATCAGCACAATCCACCTCATGGGTCTCTCTTTCCTGACCTGGTAAATTCTGGTAAAAACCGGAAAATATGGCAGAATACTAAGTATGCATCTTCCTTGTATCACAAAGCACAAGCCCAACTCAATGACTTTATCTTTCTTGTAATTGCAGGTGGCATCATTGACTGTTTTGACTACCTTAAAACAGGATTATCAGACTGACGGCTGGATGGCGGGAAAAAAGAGGGGTGGGCACCATGAGATCGATAGCAGAAACCGACCAGAGCGTTCAGAGGGTATTGAGAAAGCCCAAAGTCACGTATTTCGCCGTGATTTTCTTACTCCATCAAATGAATCCGCTCACAATCCGGACAAATCCAGGTCGGACCATTGGAAATACCCCACTTGTTCTCGGAAAAGCAGGCTGGACAGATTTCAAAACCGCAGGTACAGCTCCAGCAGAAGGAAAACTGCTGTTTACAGCAGTGGCAGGTGTAACTCTGCTTTTGTCGACGTCTTCGTCTTTTGGGTTTGTCAGATGTTTGGCTCATATATACGTTTATTAAACCTTGATCTGTGAGCGTCCTCAGGGCAAAAGAAACTATGGTGACAACATGGATTTCCAGGCTGCGGCAGCCAGACACAGCCAACCGAAGATAAAGGACATCCCGCCGATCGGGGTAATATACCCGAGGTTGATACCTGTAAGGGCTAGCAGATAGAGGCTGCCGGAAAAAAACAGAATCCCTGCCAGGAAAAAGCAACCGGCCGCATGCAGCAACCGGCTCTGACCGGGCCATTGTCCCATCGCTAAAGTCACAACCAGCAGCACCAGCCCGTGGTGCATGGAATAGCGAACCGCTTTTGTGAAGGTAATCGTCGACTCAGGCGAAAGATTGGCTGCTCCTGCATGGGCTCCCCAGGCACCCATGGCCACAGCCGACGCACCCGTAAGCGCTCCAATGATAAAGTAGATACTTTTCACTTCACACAACCTCTGGCATGATTTTGAGGCCTTCAACTTCTATTATCGAAAGGTGGAAACATAAACCCTCAACCTGGGGTACGACACTCTCTTTTTCCGGTAATGCTGCTCACGCAAAGAGAACAGGCTACCCTTTAAGTGCCTTCAGTTCCTTACTGAGAATTACAATATGATCCATCTCTTCCTGAATGATATCATCAAGGCGGTCTGCACCAAACTGGGGTGGTACCATCTTTTTGATGCCAAGATAAAAAACGATGGATTCTTTTTCCGCGGCAACCGCTGATTTTAAAATCTCCTTCATGGAACTCAGGTCCATCTCCTTGTTGAAAAAGACACGGGTATCGGCCAATGCCCTCAGATACTGCCTGGTCTCATCTCCCGGATCGAAAGTGGATGACTCTTTTTCCATATCGGAAAGTTCGGCTCGCATCTGGGCGAATACCTTTTCGTGATGCACTTCCATTTGGGAAAGTCTGGTCAGTAAGTCTTTATGGGTAGGATCTTCAACATTGTCGGCTGCATTTTTATAGAATTTTACGCCGTTGCGCTCAATCTGCTCTGCCATTTCAAATACTTCGTCTGCATTAAAATCATATGCCATAGCGGTTCCCCTTTTTTGCGTTATCTTTACAGGACCCGGAAGCCTGTCCGGTCCGGTGATTTTCGGTTTTATCACTGCTTTGTGAGAAATTAGACTGGAACTATTGCATAAAACCGGTTGGTGAGCAATGTTTTTATCCAGCCGATGGTGATTCTCCTTTTATTCAATGCGATTCAAGATGTATTTACGGCCGGAGAATACAAGTAAAATGGTATCCGCTTATTTGACAACATATTCCAGCTCTTTTACAATCACATCCCCATGAGTATTTTAGATGATAAATCGATGTTTACCTCCATGCTGCAGAACGGCCCGTTAAAGTCGAGGAATCGCCGCCGCTCTAGCACCCTTTTTCAGCCCAAGCGAAACAATGGGCAAAAACCATCGGCAGCAACCCGCTCTTGAAGACAAAATATCAGGCTGTCAGGAGCCAGGTTTTTGATTTTCTGGGCATCGGTTCATATGATGCGATACCAGCTCTCATCTATGAAGAACACGTTCGCCGAAAGGGTGTCGGCAAAGCTCGCAGACTTCTTGGAAATATGTTCGGTCTGGAAAACGACAATACCATTATCGAGCATCATCTCCGAGAATATGCACGAACGGCAAATGATGTGAAGCGTTTCGTACGTCATTTAACAAAAAGCGCCGTTCGCGCCGACTCGTTCATGACCCTTGAAGACATCCAGATACCCTGACCGGCGGTATCTACGGAGGAACGGCTACCGGCAGTTCCAGTAAAACGCCGATGATGAAATTCTTTTCAAGACTGGGCGGTATGCGGGTTGAGTTCATTTGCCATACCAACCGGTCAGATTTAAATTACATCTATCAGCGGGATGTGGCCCATGACGAGTATGGGATCAAACGCATATTCGATACCGGAGTTACCGAGTTTCTCTTTCCATCAGACATCTATCATCTCGATATGAACAAGATCCGCGATTCGCAGATCAGTCGGGTACGCAAACAGATAGAAGAGTATTAAAGAGAAATGATCGACCTTGCAGCAAACAGTATTTACAATTTTGTTTGACGCTGATCACAATTGTGTGACTTCCTGCTCTGAAAAACGAGACGCAGAGTGAGACGGTAGGGCTGAGAGATGTGAAAAACGGAAAGAAGAAAACACCCCCTCATGTATTTCATTGACATAAGGGGGTTCCGATAGAAGAACTATTCTTTGCCTGGATCCCATTTCGGGTGATGATGATCAGCATACTCCTTGCTGATCCGGCCACTGAACATGGAAGGGATCAGGGGTCGGTGGTTTTTCAGCAACAACGCTCCCACATGGGCCAGAAAGAGCATCATGAACAGCATGCCGAAAATGGTATGGGCCAGAGTGATCGCCTCCAGTAGCATATGATCAATCACGATGTTACCCAGGTTTTTGTAGGATTTGACCAGGCCGGTGAGCAGCAGAGCGAGGCTGGCAGAGCCCATAATCGCATAGATGACCCGCTGTTTGGCCTGAAATTTACCATGGGCCGGCTCTTCATCCCTGCCGAGCATGGCTTTGAAACCGGCGATGGCTTCTCCGACATCCCCCTTTTTGGGCAAAATACCGAACTCCTTTCTTCTGAAATGATAGATTATATGATACAGAACAGCTGCACCGAACAGGGCCGCTGCAACATAGTGCATCAACAGGGTAATCTCATAATTTGAGGACCATGCCAGTCCAGGAATTTTCACAATATTATATCGCTTGTACATCGGCATCTGGCCAAACCCTGAAAAAAGAAGAAAAATACCGCTGACGGCAATGGCCCAATGGTTGAGCCGAACAGTCACGGAGTGTCGTTTAACCGTTTCCATTATTTATCACCCTCCTTTTCAGCTTTGCTGCCGGCGGCAAAAAAAGCGGCCAAAGCCCCAACAGCCGGCGCTGCAAGGGAGGCCTTTGACCAGATGGTCTGTTTATCCAGCATATTTTCCGGCTTATGCATCGGGGTCGGTTTTTTGTTCTTGGAGCTCTTTGTGGCCAAAATTGCTTTATTGATCTGCTCAAAAGGGACTCTGGAGACATAAACTGTTGATGTGCCGCCGTTTTCCTTCATACCGTAGAGATGGCCGTTGTACTGCTTTTTCAACTTTTGTGCTTCTGCGAAGATCTCTACGCGTTTACCGATCTTCATGGCCCCTTTGGGACAACTTTCCATGCAGAACGGTTTCTTGTCCTCTGCCAGGCGGTTGCGACAGAGATCACATTTATACATAACACCGCCGCCAACGGGCAGTACTTTCTGCCAGTTGGTATACAGCCCCACACCGGCCTGCCGCTGCGGTACCGACCAGGGACAGACAGTACGGCATTTAGCACCGCCAAAACACATATGGGTATCAATATAGACCGGACCCTCGGCCGTTTTATGTTTTACCCCAAAAGGACACAGCTTGGCACACGGCGGATTATCGCAGTGCATACACCTTCTTGGAATGGACAGCTTCTGCCCGTTTACCTCCACATTCTGAACGAACAACCAATTATAGGGGGTAAAACGGGTTTTCAGGTGTTTCTTTTTCGACCAGTCCTCATGTTTTTTCTGGGGCCAGTAATCGCGCAACTGCTCGGGTTCCGGCCGGGGGAATCTGGACTCATTTCCTTTTCCACAGGCCGTCACACAATCCGGTACTTTCTTGCCCGCACAGCCATCACATTTTGCGAGATCAATCAGGGAAGCATAGGAATCGTCACTGATCGCCGCCTCTGCCGGCCTGGCCTGGGGAAGAACAAGCGCCGTTCCGGCTGCAGCCGCTCCGGTCAGGAAGGTTCTTCGGTTCATCTTCATGTTCTCATTTTCCTCTGTAAGAATAAATAAAATACAAAGCTTATCGATCAACTGCGCCCACCATAACCACTCATTCAACTATGTGCAAGTTTAATTAAATAATTAAATAGGTAGCAATAAAGATACCTGAGATATGTTTTCTGAATCCGTGGTAACAACCATTGATCAAGTCGGTGAAAACCTCTTCTTATCAGTAAGCATCTGTTACAGTGAGGAGGTAGGAATGAAAATGCTGTGGCCTCTGGAAATAGCTGACCTCAACGATTGTCCTATTCTTTGAGCACCTGGAAAACAATCTGTCCCAGATGGTTTAAGGTGTAGGGTTTCTTGAGATATTGTTTCACCCCCAGTTGGAGTGCTTTTTTCACATCATCACTTTCAGAAAAGCCACTGGCGATGACCGCTTTCTGGGCAGGATTTATCTTAATAATCTCTCGGAACGTCTGCAATCCACCCATGCCCGGATCCATGAGCATATCAAGTATGATAAGATCAACCCTGTGATCTTGAAGGTACATCAGGGCCTCCTCGCCGCTTGATAACGCATGGACCTTATAGCCAAACTTATTCAGCATAAGCGTCACAAGATCACGCTGCAACTTCTCATCGTCGACCACCAGAATCGTGCCTCGGCCCTGCAGACTTTTCGGGTCTACATCAAATGATTCCTTCTCCTGATACTCATCCTTGACTGCCGGAAGGTGCACAGTAAATCTCGAACCGTCAGTATCACTGTTGACAGTGATATGACCACCATGTTCGTGAACCGTATTCCAGACCACGCTCAATCCGAGGCCAGATCCACTGTGCCCAAGTTTCTTTTTCGAGTAAAACGGCTCAAAAATATGCTCCAGATCCTCAGTGGAAATCCCAGGTCCATTGTCATGCACAGTGAGCACAACATAGTCAGAATCTCTATCCAGCAGCAGAATGTCATCCTCTCCTCTGCCATGTTGATTCCGGGTGGCAATCATGACATTTCCACCGTCTTCGATCGCCTCAACACCATTGCTCACAAGGTTCATGATCATTTTCTGAAGATGTACCGGGGAACATTTACAATTCCAGAGGACCGATGCGGGTTGGGAAGTTATTTGAATTCCGGGATAAGCAGAAGTGAGTTTTTTAAATTCTGCCGATCGCATGCATTTTTTTATCAGATCATTGAGACAGACAATCTCCTGTACTTTTGTTACACCACGAGCCAGGGTGAGCAGGTCGTCTACGATTACCGATGCCCTGTGGCCCGAGTCCTGTATAGCTGTGAGCGGACCACGCAATTCACTGTCTTCCGGTAAACTGTCCATTGTATGTCGTCAGAGCATTTGGGACAAATCAGCTTAAAAACTAAGAGACACTT
>CAZUUJ010000014.1:0-65281 GCA_964623625.1 uncultured Desulfocapsaceae bacterium | reverse complement strand
AACAGGACTTCGACCTGGTCATTCTGGCCGGTCCTACCTGGTCATACAATCCAAGTGGACCGATTCTCTCATTTCTTGACCGTGACGGTAAACGGATACTGGGTGGTAAGAATATTCTGCCGTTGATTTCCTGCCGCGGTTATTATCGTTTTCATCTATGGGGTCTCACGCGACTGTTGAAGCGTTGCGGCGCCAGGGTTCTTGTTCCACTTGTTGTGACCCACACAACCAAGGAACCGTGGAGAACCATCGGTGTCTTTCTCAAACTTGCCGGAAAAGTCCCTGAGTCCGGAAAGTCATGGATCAGCCGCTACTATCCAAAATATGGCCACAGTCGTGACCAGTTGTACAATGCTGAGGAAGTCGGCCGGGAAATCGGCCGGGCTCTTGGCGCTGGGAACGATCCGTCAACCCTCTCTTTTTCCGTTCCGGTCCCTTTCGAAAGAGCCGAATAACAGCAGTTTCGAACTCATCAGAACAGTTCGCCTCGAAGATAGAGTGCAAAAAGCAGGTGGATCTGCTCTTTGAAGAAGAGGTAGATCAAAGCCGAAATGGACAGAAAAGGGCCGAATGGGATGCGGGTATTGGCTCCCTTCTTCTGAATGAGGAGCGCGACGATTCCGATAACGGCCCCTGAAATTGAACTGGCAAAGATGATAAAGGGCAGGGAAAGATACCCTAAAAAAGCGCCCAGCATGGCCAGCAGTTTAATGTCGCCACCGCCCATGCCTTCCTGTTTTCTGAGCAGATAGTATAAGAGGCTAATCAGATAGAGAACACCCCCGCCGATGATGAGGCCGATCAGCGATTCCTGCCAGCTCACAGTGCTGTTAAAAAACGAGAAACAAAAACCTAAAACAATACCCGGCAGACTGATCACATCGGGAATGATCTGGTGATGAATATCAATCCAGATAATTACCAGCAGTGCGCCGCAGAATAAAAAATAACCGAATCCGGTAGGAGTGAACCCAAAACGAAAAAACAGGGTCACTGAGAGAATACCCATCAATAGCTCAATGACAGGATACTGGAGTGATATCGAACTTTTACAGCTTGAACACTTTCCCAGTAAAAAGAGGTAGCTGAGAAGAGGGATGTTCTCATACCAACGCAGTGTCTTATTACAGACCGGACAATGGGAGGCGGGAAAAACGATCGATTGGCCTTCACTTGGCAATCGAAGAATGACTACATTTAAGAAGCTGCCGACAACAGCACCCAAACAAAAAGTGAAACAGTAAATAAGGAAATCGGCTTCCATGTGATGAAATTGCTGATAAAAGGTGAAAAAGAATTGCGGCTCTATTCACTTTCCTTGTAAACTATTCGTAAGCGATCACAGGGCACCCCATTTTTGAACGATCGGCAGGGCTTGTGTAGCTACTAATACACAACGCCATGCCGCTCGGAGTCTAAGCTTTGCTCCGCTTACCTGTCCAAACCTGGGGTACCCTGTGATCGCTTATAAATTTTCTTTGTAGTTAAGTCTGTACAGATCAATCATATAGTTTACCATGTCAATTTTCCAGGAAAAAGCAACAATTCAGCGGCTGGAGAGCCTCGGTGCCGATAACCATCTGTTAACCCTGCGGTCTGTGCAGACGGCACGAACAGCCCGGCCGGGTCAGTTTGTCATGATCGGTGTGGGTAGCGGTAGCGACCCGCTTCTCCGCAGGCCCTTTTCCATAAACCGGATTGAAAACGATCAGGTCAGTATCCTTTTCAAAGTGGTGGGGAGGGGGACAGCCATTCTGGCGGATCTGGCTGTTGGTGCAAGCGTCCCGGTCCTCGGACCTCTGGGCAACGGTTTTGATATCGATTTTAATAAACCCGCCTGTCTGGTCGGTGGAGGTATGGGGATTGCGCCTATGTTATTTCTGGCGGAACATCTGAAAAATGAGAAGGGTGACTGCAGCAATGATATGATTATTCTAGGGGGAAGGGATAGGTCGGAACTGGAGCCACTGGTGAGTGATTTTAAGGGGCTCGGTTTCAACCTGTTTACGGCAACAGATGACGGTTCTTACGGTATCCATGGACTGGTTACCGATGTGCTCAACATGGTAACACCCTTGTCTGATACGGTTCTTTACTGCTGTGGTCCCAAGCCGATGCTGCACGCGGTTCATACGTATGCTGCAGGTAAAGGTAATCGCTGCCAGGTCTCCATTGAAGCCGAGATGGCCTGCGGTATGGGCGCCTGTCTCGGCTGTTCTGTGCCGGCCGATATCGGCGGCTATCTGCACGTCTGCACAGACGGTCCGGTTTTTGAGTCTGACAGGCTACTCTGGGCTAGCGGATGACCCGAAGGGCGAGTTATTCTTTTAGGTGAAAATTGTTTAACCCAATAATTTTATGATATATCAAAATGATATCACGAAAAATATTATTTTTCGTCACGGATTCAGGAAAGATTAAAACACCGGTCTGGTAACCGGCAAACAAACTAAAACTATATGGCCATTCCGCACTCAATTGATCTAACCGTGAACATCGGCTCTTTGCGTCTTGCCAACCCGGTGATGACTGCATCAGGTACTTTCGGATATGCTAAAGAATTCGAACAGCTTGTCGACCTGAACCGGCTTGGGGCTGTTATCGTCAAAGGGATATCGCTTGAGTCCCGGGAGGGCAATCCACCTCCGAGAATCGTCGAGACCCCATGCGGGATGCTCAATGCCATCGGCCTGCAAAATGTGGGTGTCGATCGCTTTATCAGTGAGAAAAACGACTATCTGAGCGGTCTTGAATGTCCTGTGATTGTTAATATTCTCGGTGATTCCCTGGATGAGTATGAGGAAATAACTAAAAGGCTACGGGGAGTGTCGTCGGTTGCCGCTCTCGAGGTCAACATTTCATGCCCCAACGTGAAAAAGGGCGGTGTGGCCTTCGGTACTGACCCGAAAATGGCAGCCTCTGTGACCAAAGTAGTGAAGCAGCAGGCCGATGTTCCGGTCATGGTCAAGCTCTCTCCCAATGTTACCGATGTAACCAGGGTTGCCGTGGCCGTAGAGGAGGCGGGGGCTGACTCCATTTCACTGATCAATACCCTGATCGGTATGGCCATCGATTTAAACACCAGAAAACCGAAACTGGGCAATGTGATCGGCGGCCTTTCAGGCCCGGCCATTAAACCGGTGGCTCTTCGTATGGTCTACCAGGTGGCACAGACAGTCTCTATCCCGGTAATCGGTATTGGAGGTATTGAGACGGCTGAGGACGCCCTCGAGTTTATGGTAGCCGGGGCCACCGCCATTCAGGTCGGTACCGCAAATTTTGTCAACCCCCGGGCAACCGAAGAGATTGTTGAAGAAATTGAGGATTATGGAGAAAAGAACAATCTGCGGTCGATTTCAGATATTATCGGCACCCTGGAGGTCCCCCGGTGAACAGTTTGGATAGATTCATCGCCACCGTCAAACTCTTTTTTCATCCTCAGACACCCTGGTATGTCAAGGGGTTACTGGCGGCGGCCGGTGTCTATCTGATTTCCCCTGTTGACCTGATTCCCGACTGGGTTGCCGGCCTGGGCATTGTAGATGACGCAGCAGTTGTGCCCCTTCTGATAGGCCTGGCCTATAAGCTGATGAAGTCAGACCTGCAAAATCGTCAACCAAATAGGGATAAACAGGAAGAGTTGAGATGAAGCGGGTCTGTACATCCATTGGCAAAAAAAGTGTTTCTGAAGTGCTTGAGCAGGCTAAGAGGGTGGCACCGGTTAGCGATGTGATCGAAGTGCGGCTTGACATGCTAGGTGAGATCGATCTACCGCTGTTGACCAGCACCATCCAGACGCCGCTGTTGATGACCAACCGACCGAAATGGGAGGGAGGAGAATATTCCGGTGATGAGCGGACACGCATCACTTTTCTTGAAGAGGCGATGGGTCTTGGCTGTGATTATGTGGACATCGAGCTGCTTGCTCCTGAAGAAAGCCGTCATCGGCTGCTTGAGGAAACCAAGAGTACCAACACTGATCTGATCGTGTCATGGCATAATTTCGAGAGGACTCCTGCATCTCCAGATTTAAGCAAGATTCTTGAGCAAATGGCTGAGGCAGGAGGTGATATCGGCAAGATTATCACCATGGCCCACGATTATCATGATGTGCTTCGGGTTTTGCAGCTCCAGGAGGATGCAGCCAGATTAGATTTTCCATTGATCGCTTTCTGTATGGGCCGGGCCGGGACAATCAGCAGGGTAGCTACATTGGAGCTCGGCGGTTATATGACCTACTGCGCGGCAGACGAAGGCGATGCCGTGGCTCCTGGCCAATTGTCCGTTTTTACTTTGCGGCAGATTTATAAACGAATGCGTAATCAGTGAACTGAAGAAGGAATTACAATCCGACTACTCGAAAAAGGAAGCATGATTGAAATAAAACCAGTTACAACTGTCGATACCAGTGTCACCGTGCCAGGCTCAAAGAGTCTGACCCAGCGGGCGTTGATCGCAGCAGCCTTGGCCGACGGAACTTCGAGGCTTATCGGACCGCTGGACAGCGAAGATACCCTGTACACTTCAGCCGCCCTGAGCCAGATGGGTATTTCAATAGAAAAGGAAGAGGCTGGCTGGCTGGTCCATGGACAGGGTGGAAAGATTGGACCGAGTTCACAAGAGATATTCTTAGGCAACAACGGCACAGCCACCAGGTTTTTAACATCCGTTGTCGCCTTGGGGCACTCAACCTTTGTCATCAATGGAGACGAACGCATGCATGAGCGTCCAATCGGTCCGTTGATGGAGGCCTTGAAAAGCTGGGGAGTCGATATCAGATCGATACGCGATACCGGCTGTCCGCCCCTGCAAATAGAATCACGCGGGATAAAGGGTGGGGATACACGCCTTCCTGAAGGTAAATCGAGCCAGTATATATCCTCACTGCTGCTGGTAGCACCGTTTGCGGCAAAACCGGCAACGCTGATGGTTGACGGTGAAGTGTTGTCCAAACCCTATGTGGCCATGACTCTCTCTGTGATGGCCGATTTTGGCGTGGAAGTCGACTGCAGCAGTGACTTTACCTCATTTTCCATCCCTGGCGGCTGCTACCGGGCCATGGAGTATCAGGTAGAAGGCGACGCTTCCAATGCTTCCTATTTCTGGGCTGCTGCTGCAATCACCGGCGGCCGGGTAACGGTATCCAATGTACCGGTTCCCTCACTTCAGGGCGATGCCGACCTGGTGGCGCTGTTAGCCCGGATGGGATGCGTGGTCAGCCGGACAGGAGAAGGGATTACCGTTTGCGGCAATCAACAGCTCAAAGGAATTACCGTTGATATGGGCGATATGCCGGATGTGGCCCCAACATTGGCAGTTGTTGCCGCTTTTGCCAAAGGCAAAACGCACATTACCAATATTGCTCATCTGCGGATCAAGGAATGTGACCGGCTCAATGCCACAGTGACTGAGCTCTCAAAAATAGGGGCCAGAGTGGAAGAAAAAGAGGACTCAATAGTCATCCACGGTGACGGCGGCAAAGCTCTCCATGGAGCCCGGATTGAGACCTACAACGATCACAGGATGGCTATGAGTTTTGCGGTGGCCGGTCTGAAGGTTCCCGGTGTTAATATTTTGGATGAAAAATGTGTGGCCAAGTCTTTTCCTGACTTCTGGGAGAGGTTTGAATTACTGCAAAAAGACACTTCACAGATGTAACACACCAATCTTACCAGCGGACCACAACCCGGTCTCCTACCTTGGCATTGAGCTTTTCAGCACCGCTACCGTTTTTTACCGCAACTTCAAGATAGCCCTGACTGTCGATAATAGCCAGAGTCTTGTGATTCCCAACATCCGCATAGGAATCCGACAGGCCCTCAATTGAGTGAAAACCGACGGACACCCTTAGATTCTTCCAGTCTTCACAGTTTTTCAGATCGTTTTTAGTAATTGATGACCGCAGATTGCCGAAATGATCGATGTGAATGATCGTGCCGTTGATTGATCTACCTGAAATGATGGCCGACGGCAGCTCCAGCCACACACACTGGTCCGGATTGATAGACGGCCCGACTTCTTTTATTGAAAGTCCCGCCGTCAGAGAGGCGGCGACAGGGGCCATGATATCCCGACCGTGAAAGGTGTTACTGATCTCTTTGAGGAAGAGATCAGTGTTTGTCACCTGATGCAGGGTTGTGCAGCTTTTAAAATAGGGACTGAGCACGCCGTTGTCGGGGCCGATAAAAAAATGGCCGTCATTCTCAAGGCAGATAATCCGGCGATCACTGCCCACACCCGGGTCAACCACAATCAGGTGAACACAACCTTTTGGGAAAAAGGGATACCCGTGTTGGAGAGTCAGGGCCGCCGTTTGGATGTCCTGTGGTTTGATCTTGTGGGTCAGATCGATAATTCGGGCATCGGGAGCACGGGAAAGGATGACCCCTTTCATGATGCCCACATAGGAGTCGTCAAGGCCGAAGTCGGTGGTCAGGGTGATGATCGGAAACATAGGTTTGTCGTGTATTGTTGGTTTTTTTATCTGCTTCAATCAGGTCAATTGTGAATTTTAACAGCAGAAGTGTTAAAGTACGAATTTCGATAGTCGAATTTTGGATGGTTATCGTTTCTTTACCAAAAAATAGAGACTTCCTTTTTCATTCATACTGCCGGCTGCAGCTTCAGCATAGGTTCCGCTGCCCCAAAATATATCGGCCCGGCCGGCCCCCTTGATAGCACTGCCGCTGTCCTGGGGCAGTACAAATCGGCTCATTTGTATCCATCTGGTCATTTGCCCGCCTCTGCCCACAAGAGGCATGCGGCCAACCAGAAAGCCGATGGCTCCGGTGGGCAGCACAGAGTGGTCGATGGCAATGGAACGTCCTGCGGTCAAAGGGCTTCCCAGACTGCCGATGACATGATCGTTTTTGCTCCATTGAAAGAAAATAAAGCGGGGATTATGGAAAAAAACACGCTGCTGATCCTGGGGATGGGCGTCCAGGTAGGCTCGGATCGTCGGTATAGAGACCTTGTTGCGCTCTATCTTTCCCTCATCGGCCAGTAATTTACCGATACTGTTATAGTGGTGTCCGTTGGATGAGCCAAACCGGATTTTTCGTATTTCGCCGCTGGTCAGCCTGATCTTGCCGGATCCTTGAACGTGCAGGATAAAAGCGTCGAGCGGGTCCTTGAGATAGACCATCTCAAATCCTTTGGCTTTACCTTGTTCTTCGATCTCTTTTCTTGACCAGTAAGGCACCAATCGACCTGACGAATTGAACCTGCCGATCTCTTTTTTAGTGCCTTGACCGCGTCGAATCACCAGATTGTCCGGAATCCGGTAAATAGGATAGCGGTACTCGTCCGTTTTGACCAGACTGCCGTCGAGCACCGGCTCAAAGTACCCGGTAATCAGCATTTCGCCCCATGGTCTATTCGTGCGGCCGGCTGCCTGCAGAATAGTAAAATGTTCCCGTAGTTTTTCATTGAGTTTCCAGGCTGTGGGACTAACGTCAAGAAGTTGTTGGAACAAATCCAGTGATTCCAGCAGATCCTCTTTTGAATAACGGTTTCCCCCAATTAATTGGGTGTAGCTGTCCTTTCTGGTTTTAAGATAATCTACTTGATGGCCGATGGCAGAGTTCAGGGATGCTCTGTCACCGTCGTCAAGAAAATAGGGGTTTGTCTGCGGTGAAATGAGAGAGGGTTCTTCCTTTATAGGACAGCCTGTAAGTCCTGCAATAAGTAAGCAAATAATAAGATATAGAACGAACGAGCGACAAGGTGGTTGAAGGGAATCGCTCTGTGTACAGGTCACGGACCAACTCATTTAACAGCTAATTTCTCAGCTAATTCGGTTACCGCCATGGCGTACCTGTTTGAATGGTTCCATTGAGTGATGGCATGGAAATTCGGATAGCCGGCAACATAGCGGTAGCCGCCTCCTTTTTTGGGGTCAAGCTCAAGGCTGACGATGGAAAGCTTCTTGTTGCCCGGCGAAGGCGGCAGTGTCACTTTTTGGGCTTTTGTAACAGCTTCTCTTCCTATCCGTCCCTTTCTTCCCTTGACATTGGCGGCAATCAGTTTGGGAGATTTCAGCTCATTGCCGATATCGGCATAAATCGGCTTATCGAGCTTGTAGTGAAAGCGCCGGAGATAATTGGCAATAGAGGCCAGGATATCGTCAGTTGAGTGAAACACATCGGCATAATCGTCCCCGTCAAAGCTGACAGCGTATTCCCGGTAAGAAGAGGGGATAAACTGGGTCTGGCCAAAGGCACCGGCATAGGATCCCTTGATCGATAACGGATCGAATCTGTTTTCCTTGCACAGAACGATAAAATGGATAAGTTGCTTACGGAAGAACTTGGACCGCCGGGGATAACTATTAAAAAGAGTGTTCAGGGTCTGAAAGACAGAGTGTTTTCCCTTATGGAGTCCGAATTTCGACTCGATTGCCCAGATGGCAACGACAACCTCCCGGTCAACGCCCAGTTCTTTTTCAATGCGGTCGAGGATGGTTTTATGTTGAACAAGCTTCTGTTTTCCCTTTTCAATAACAGGCGGTGTGATAAAGAGCGGCCAGTATTTATAATAGGGTCTTGCCTCCCACTGATGGTCCATCAGCACCAGCACCTTGCGGTCGATGGTGACTCCTGCAAACAATTTATCCAACTCGGCCCAGGTGAACTTATGCTTGTTTTGCAGCTCGCTGAAAAGCAGCTGGTACTTTTTCTGTTTCAGGTCAATGAGCTGTCCGTCTTTTACCCGGTCGGCTGCCAGGATCTTTTTTTTACCACCAAAACTGACATCAGGAATGACCGATAGAAATGCGGTGAGGAGCAGAACACTGACAATAGGATAGTGGAACAGGTGTTTAATAACGTCACCTCTTATAAGGTATGAAAGTTCAAAGAGAATCGGAAAAAACTGATCTGATGGGCAGCTTCTTTACCGGTGCAGGGCTGAAAGTATATCACGACTAATTGATATTGTTAACTAAAAATCGAGTAAAAAGCGGCGGCAAAATCATCCTTGTTCTCGGAGGGCAGGTTATTGATTCCTGCCGCTGCGGCCCGCCCGCCGCCGGTGGGGAACTGACGGCAGAGGGTGTCAGCGTCTTTGGGGTTGTTCAGCGGTGCGCGCACACTGATTCGCAGTGTCCCGTCCGGGTTGTCGATCAGGACAGCGTGGGCTCTATCCGGACTTTTCCTGGCCCTCATGTTGGAGAAGATACCGACGATCCGATTCGACCAGGGCTTACCGGGAAAGTGATACAACTTGTTTTTCCGGTTGGGGTCGATTACCTGCTGTTCGTTAGCCAGCCCAAGATCTTTGTTGAAACCGTCTCGTAATTTCACCAAAGTTGGTGATGAACAGTAATCAAGAGGGTCCTGGTAACCATGCAGAGAGCGGTACAGATCATCGGGTGCAAAATGGAGATCATCAACACTCTGTCCGTAGCCGTTGTAGTTGAGCAACTCACCCAGTTCGCGCAGCCGGTCAACTTCCTTTTCGTTTAAGAAAAGGGTGGAGGCAGCTTTATAGGCTGATTGGAACATGTTGTCGCCGAATGCTCCGCAAACGGCCCATTTTCGGTGTCTGCCATCGAGCAGAGAATCGACGATGAGGGAGGTGCAGATGTCGGCAGCCGGATTGATATGGGCCGTTAGAAGGGGGTTGTCGGGGATGTCGCCACCAAAATGGTGGTCGATATAGGTGACGTGATTGTTCCGATCAAGCAGCCGCACCAGATCGCCGCGGTTCTTATCCAGGGATATGTCCAATATGGTAATCAATCCATCGGACACATCCTGCAGCCGTGCGAGCAAATTGATATCCCGCTTAACACCTGTAATGATTACGGCATCCGGCTTCGGATCGGCAAGCCGCAGTTGGTGCAGGGCGCAGATGCCGTCAGCATCGCCGTTAAAGAGATCGTATTGTGTCATAGAGAGGAAGGTGGAAACAAAAGAAACGGGCTATGAGGAAAATCCCCATAACCCGTTGTGAAGTTGTATATTCCAATATTCGGTTACATGCTGACCTGCAGTGGAGAACCGATATTGAGCAGCTCGAACATGACGATGACGCTGGTGTCTTCCGGAGTATAGGTGGACTTAAAGGTCACCGACCAGCAATTTGCCTGATAGGTCAATCCGATGTTCTGTTCATCGATTTCTTCCTGGTCTATAGAGTATTTGATCTCATAGGCGCCTGTCAGACCGGCAAGCAGTTTAACGTTAATCTTGGCGTTGACCTGTTCGGTGGCGCCGCTGTCGTTATAGAGATAATCCAGGTCGAATTTGTCGCCCCGGCTGTTAGTGTAGTCGGTGGACAGCCGGTGATAGGTGAAGTCGTTGTCATACACATCATACCAAGTTGTGTAATCGAGATTGAATTTCTCCCAGGGTGTCAGCTTAACTTCCATCTCGATGGGACCGAACGGCTCATCGGAGGCTTCACTGCGAAAGTCGTAACTCTGCTGAAGGGTCACTTTGGCTATCCGGTCGGAGAATTCTTCGCCGTCTTTGGTGCCGAAAAGATCGAAGAAGTTACTGAAACCATAGGTAATACCGTTTTGAGCACCAATCCGATCGACCGAGTTGTAGCTGGGCAGATCATCCTGATCCACATCGGCCACATAGGCGTACCTGATAAACGGCCTGACCTCATGACTCCAGCCATCGTAGGATGGGTTGTTCAGCATGAACTCCCGCAGCAGGGTGGTACCGACTTCGATATTGAAATCGTACATGAAACGGCTGGGGGTATCGTCTGCCGTCCATTCGGAGTCGCCGTATGCTTTGACCAGATACAGGGTTTCCCGGATTCCGGCTTCCGCCCTTGATTCCAGATACTGACCCAGAGGAACGGGCATACTCAAGCGGGGATGTATATCGATACGCTGACCGCCGACACCCTCTTCACGCCAGTAGTTCACGTAATCGACATCCCAGGTGAAACTGACGGTTGTTTCCCCGATTGTGTGCACACCTCCGATATCGATAGCCGGTAGTTGCCAGAGCTGGGTCGGGTTGGTGACGGTTGTGACAGTGCCGTCATCGGCCACTGTTGTAGTAGTTGCCGGGTCATCACTGGCATCGTTGATGGCAAGAAATGTGGCCTCAAAGGAAATATCGCCCCAGTCTTTCAGGACTTTCAGACTGTTTTCCCTGCGTGAGTCGTTGTTGTTTTCAAAACCACGGCCGAAAGCATCGATGAATTTCGCATTGGATTCTTCATGACCGGCCATGCTGAAGTCGAACTCCTCCAGGTAGTCACGATCGGACACGATATCAATATCGAGGCGGGTGATCCAGTTATTCCCAAAGGTGTGGTCTATCTTTCCCCGCAGCCAGTAGCGATCCTTGTTGGTATGGGTATAACCGGTATCGTTGTAGTAGGCTGTCTCCGAAGGGTCACTTAAGTTGTCATAGAGATATGAGCCCATGAACATCCCTTTGTTCTTTTCGGTTGACACATACCGAAATTCTAGACCGGCCATGAGACCACGGTTTGATAAAAATTCAGGATAGAGAGTTATATCGGCTGAATCGGAAAGATTGATAAAGATCGGCAGATTGATACCGAATCCGTTGTTGGTAGAATAGGACAGTTCGGGGAACAGTACACCGGTCTGCCTGGTGTCCTTAGCCGGCAGGATCAAGTAGGGGAGATAGAAAACCGGTATATCGAGAATGTTGAAACGCACATGTTTCAGATGAGCGTAACCACCCTTGGTTACCTGAGTATCGCTGGCGGCAAAGCTCCATGGAGGTGTTTCATCCTTGTCGATCTTACAGGTGATCACCCAGCCGTCTTCCACATGGTAGGTTTTTAGCCCGGTTTTCTCGACGGTCTCGCCTTGGAGATGAAAATCTTTTTCATCACGGATAACCGTTGCGTTGTTGAATTTACCGGTCATCTGTTTGAGGTTGACGGTGCCCTTTTCCGCGTACAGCTCATCCGAATCGGTTTTAATCGAGATGTTTCCGCGGGCCCGGATAGACTCGAGAGCTACGTCATAGGCCATCCAGTCGGCCTTAATGACGACATCGGTCTCATAACGAACCTCACCGGTGTCGGCAAGCTCTTCAGGAGTGACATCTTTTTTTACTGCCTCTTCTTCGAGCAGGACGCTCCAATCGGTTTCATCCGATTTCTTTTCGGCTTTTTTGGGCGGCAGCTTTTTCATTTTTTTGAGCACGATACTTCCCTCGGCCACTATGGATTCGGGATTTTCGTAGCGGGTGATCTTATCTGCCGATATCTGCCACTCCTCTGTATCCACGGTCTCGGCTCCAACAACGAAGGACGGCAACAGGATCAGGATGAGTGAGAATATCCAGATGAACCTTTTCTTCTCTCCAATTGTGCGCGGCAAATACAATGTCACAGCAAACTCCTATTCAGGGTGATTGTTGGATGATGAATCGTTATGTATTCTGTTTGGCTGACGGAGTGCAGACCTCTTTTGACTCCCCGTGTCTGCGTGTGGAAAGCGCACTCTCGTCTTCTCTTTTCAGTTTCGCGGTGAATCATACATTATTTCACCTTATTTCGACAAGGACAGAGTGGTTTGCTGCAGATATTTTTCGGGCTTTTCTGTCAAATCACCGGTTCCATGAAAAAAGAGCTTTGTTGATGGGTTGGTGAAGAGTCCTGAATGGATAAAGCCCGGTCCTCCCCGGCCCTGAAAGGGAAATAGAACTTGATTCTGCACGAAAATTAGTATATTTTCAGGCAGTTTACTTTTCCTAATGAAGAAAGTCCACTTTTTTATCTCTATATCGAACCCTTGCGGATTCGGGTATATACCAGTGTGACCGACAGATTAAGTGGACGGATCAATCCTTCCTTCCGTCAAGTATCCTGACAACGTATCGGGGATGTTTGTTGATTTTACTATTTCCTTTCAATTCACAAAAAAAGAAAGCGAATGATGATCGGCAAGAAGTCTGTTTGGAGGTGGGTTGTTTGGCGGTTATCGGACTTTCTCAAATGGAATTGAATAGATAAACAAATGCGCAGAAAACGTGTTGCTTTTCCCCGCCAAAGTCGGGAAGCAAAATGCGAAGCATTTATATTTAAAACAGCTTCTTCCGCTGGTGAAGCCGGAGGTAGTTACAGCTTGCTGTAACACTGCTGTATAATAATAATTGGATCGTCTGTTACCATCAATTGGATGTATGGTGATGGACGTGAAGTCGAAGACACTGTGACCGGTTATACAATTTAAGCCGGCATGGTGCGAAAGAGGAATTCATGACAGAAAAGAAAGAGGAAAATCAAAAGAAATCTGCAAAGATAAAAGCATCCATAGGGGCCTGGTGGAAATCTGTTATCCAGGATAACTCTACGGAAAATGACAAAGAACAGCAACAACCCCAAAACAGGCAGACTGGAAAACAATCCACACGTAAGGGCAAAACCGATCAAACTACGGGCAGGAAGAGAAGTGGTGGCAGAAGACGGTCCAGCAAGTCGGCTGGTGCCAGGGGCGGTAAAAAGGCCACGGAAAAAAACCGAGAAGACACAACAACCCGTCAGAGTAAAGTAAAAGTTCCCCAGAAGAAAAAAGAGGGAAAAAAGTCCGACCAGAAGCCAGCTGCCAGAAAAGAGGAGGAAGCAAAGGGTAGTCGACAGCATGAAACTGTCAGCCAGAAGGACACGGTCATCAAGCTGCTGGTCAACACCGAGGAACCGGAAGAGTGCCGCCTTGTCCTGCTGGAAAACGGTCGTCTGGAATCTCTGCATGTAACAACCGTTAATCGCAAGCATACTAAAACCAATATCTACAAGGCAAAAGTCGTTTCCATAGAGAATAATCTGCAGGCCGCCTTTATCGACTACGGGACTAACAAGAACGGTTTCCTGCCTTTTTCCGAAATCCACCCCGAATATTTTAAACAGGATCTTCCCGACAAGATCAGGGAGCTGGTTGTCAATCATCAGTGGAAAAAACTCTCCATTGGCGATGTTATGGAAAAGGGTCGAGAACTGCTGGTCCAGGTGGTCAAAGAGGAGGTGGGCACCAAAGGAGCCAACCTGACGACCTATCTGTCTCTGCCCGGTCGCTGTGTCGTCCTGATGCCCGGCTCCGATTCCGCAGGTATCTCAAGAAAGATAGTCGGTGAGGAACGGAGAAATCAGTTGCGGGACATCATGAACTCTCTTTCCATCCCTGAAGGAATTGGCTGGATTGTACGCACCGCCAGCCTTGATATCACCAAGACCGCTCTTTCCAAGGATGTCAACTATCTGAAAAGATTATGGAAGGATATCAAAAAGAAGGGTATCGAACGCGATGGCGTCGGTCTGATCTACCAGGACCATGATTGTGTCCTTCGTTTTCTGAGAGAACAGTTTGACCCGGCGATTAAGGAAATCCTGGTGGATGATCAGGAGGCCTATGACAAGGTGAAAGAGTTTATCGCCATGCTGCCGGCCAAGCAGAGAACAGTCAATGTTAAACTTCACCGGGGAGCGCGGCCCATATTCAACCAGTACAGTGTTGAAGATCAGATCGAATCGATCTATCAACCCAGGGTGAATCTGCCTTCCGGCGGTTCAATCGTCATTGAACCCACCGAAGCCCTGGTATCCATTGATGTCAACTCGGGGTCTACCTCCAAGGGCAGAAATTTTGAACAGACAATCTTTCAGGCCAATACAGAGGCGGCCACCGAGTTGGCCCGACAGTTGCGTTTACGGGACCTCGGTGGTCTGATCGTTGTTGATTTTATCGATATGCGGAACAAGAAAAATATCCGCGAGGTGGAGAAACAGGTAAAAGGTGCCATGAAGAGGGATAAGGCTAAAGTGGCTATCAGCCGTATCTCAAAATTCGGTCTGATGCAGATCTCACGGCAGAAGCTGGGCGCGCCTATCGAAGCGGGCAGCTATCAAGTGTGCAACCACTGTAAAGGCAGGGGGATGGTACGTTCCGTCGAGACCCAGGCTCTCTACTATCTAAGACGAATCCATACCGGTGCTACCCGTAAACCTGTTATCCGGGTGGAGGCCCGTTTACCTGTCGATATTGCCAGATACCTGCTCAACAATAAGCGCCAGGAACTGCTGGAACTGGAGAACAAGTACAAAACCGAGGTGGATATTATCCCCGAACCGGTCATGAAACCAACGGATAATGATATCGTTTTTCACAAAGAGCAAGGGGAAAAGAAGGGGTAAAGGCAACCCGGATATTTCTCTCGAAACAAAGGAACTTCCCTTCTGTTGTTGCAAAGGAACAACGGGATTGTTGCGAGCTCGAAGTTATAATGAATCACGAACCAGCTTTTTCACAACAGTCAAAAACTTTTCTTGAGGAAAGAGGGAAAAGAGGGTATACCTCTCACACATTTTGCGCCAGTGGCTCAGCTGGATAGAGCGACGGACTACGAATCCGTAGGTCGGGGGTTCGAATCCTCCCTGGCGCACCAGGAAATTCAAGCGCTTAACTCGTTTCGGGTTAAGCGCTTTTTTGTTCCGTGTGAGAATCTGTGTGAGAAACTTCTCTGGCCCGCTCAAGAGTCTTTACAGCTTCAATCTCTGCGTTACCAAGACTATGTAAGTAGATTTCGGTTGTTGTCCTGTTTCCGTGACTTAAAATTCGTTGTATGGCTCCGATCGATACCTGGTTGTAGTCCATAATGGATGCACCAGCATGCTTGAGTGCGTGATAGCGGAAGTAAGGTATGTCCGCTACATGCATGATTGGCTTATTACAGCACCCAGTCACTGGAAATTGTGCAGGGCAGTTCGTATCATGCATGAGACTTTGGCAGAGCTGAAACTTTCCATCCACCCGGACAAGACCTTTATCGGCCGCATCAGCAGAGGTTTCAGTTTCTTAAGTATCCATTTTTCACCGAGCGGTTGCCGGTTGGCAGACGCAGCATTCCAGGCATATACCGGACGGCTGAACCGGCTTTATGAGCAAAATGTGTCCAACGGGCGCATGGGAAGGTATGTTCGGCGTTGGACCGGATGGATCCACTTTGTCTTTCAGACCGTCTTACAGCAGGATAGCAGTTCGGCAATGGAGCAGTGTCGTGATTACTTACAGGTGGCAGGCACTACTTTACCATTTTTAGTCTCATACAGCTGAATTGTCGAAATAGCTACTCCTTTGTAGTAAGAAGCAGTCTGAAAGACCTTAAGTCCATCTACACACATTACACGATCGACTGTCTTGTCGTGCCTCTCCCTTTTCTCCATCGTCTTTATCTCAGAAAAAGCTAACGAAGAAGAAATTAAAAATATAAAAAAGATCAACATAGAAATCGAAAACTTCATTTTTCCCCCTCCTCCAGAAGAATCAAATTTTTCAAGAGCCGCATAAGTGGCCCAATTAAAAAACCTCTTAAAGAACAATACACACTACATTAACATTTTGTAATTGTACAGAAATCCATCCCTTTCGCCTTTGTCATCTTGTTTAAAGGTTGTAACCCTACATGAATATAATGTAATAAACCTTAAAAAGGAAGCTGACGATACAACCACATACACATTACACTTCCTTTTTTAACACATTTATTCCTATTTTCATTCCCTGTGGCAGCAGATGACCAAACTGGTAGAGAGGCAGCTAAAATTACGATTTGACAAGCCCGGTAATTACAGCACAACACACTGTAATAACGCATGAATTACAGCAAACCATTAAGCCGATTACAATCTGACAAGGTTGTGTGTTCGTTATTCATTATTGGTTTTGGGTAGCCAAGTGGACACACTTTGCAGGTTAAATTGGCTGGGTGATTGTTGTTGAAGAAAAACCATGTGAGAATCTGTGTGAGACTTTTTTTCTAAAATCTGCTACCAGGTGTGAAATGAGATAAAGTATACAAAGAACTTTTGTTGTGATTTCATAATGTTATTGTAGATGTTGAGGGTGTGAAGCTCAGAGGACGATGACTACGAATCCATAGGTCGGGGGTTCGAATCCTCCCTGGCGCACCAGATATATCAAGCACTTCACTCGTTATTGGTTAAGTGCTTTTTTATTTCAGGTTTGAATTGTTTAATGAATTTGAATCATTTCAAAAACAGCTGATAAGCGCGATTGTCGGTTTCTTCCCAGTGGGGAAAGTCGAGTTCACCAAGGAAGTCGTTAAAGTCTTTATATTCATTCGGGTTTACCTGGATACCGATCAGGATACGGCCATAGTCGGCGCCGTGATTCCGGTAATGGAACAGGCTGATCGACCATCGTTTACTCAGAGCTGTTAGAAACTGGAAAAGGGCTCCCAGCTTTTCCGGAAACTGGAAGCGGTAAAGCAGTTCGTTGTCCACTCCGGGGCCTGGATGACCACCGACCATATAGCGGGTATGCAGCTTGGCTACTTCGTTGTCTGTCATATCTTCAACATTGTACTTCTTTTTCTGAAGCTCCCTGATGATCTGATCTTTCTCCTCGTTCCCATGGAACAACTGGATACCGACAAAGACCATGGCCCGGTCCGGATCCGAATAGCGGTAGTTGAATTCGGTAATCTGGCGTTTACCGATCGATTTGCAGAACTGTTTAAAGCTGCCGGGCCGCTCAGGAATCTCAACTGCCAGCAGCGCTTCACGTTGTTCACCGATTTCGGCTCGTTCAGACACATGCCTCAGGCGGTCAAAATTCATGTTGGCGCCGCTGTTGATCGCTACCAGGGTTTTGTCTTTGATGCCATGCATCTCGACATATTTCTTTAATCCTGCTAGTGAAACAGCTCCGGCAGGTTCGCAGATGGCCCGGGTGTCGTCGTACGTTTCCTTGATGGCGGCACAGATCTGATCGGTTGACACGGTGATCACATCATCAACGATATTACGGACCATTTTGAAGGTCTTCTTGCCGATCTGCTTGACTGCAACGCCATCGGCAAAGATGCCAACCTCTTTGAGTGTGATCCGTTTGCCGACTTTCATGGCGGCTGCCAGGCAGGCGGCTTCCTCCGGCTCCACCCCGATGACCTTGATAGATGGTCTGACCGCGTGGATAAATCCGGCAATCCCTGCTAATAACCCACCACCGCCCACCGGAACAAAAATGGCCTCGATGTCGTCCTGGTGCTGACGAATGATTTCATGACCGATGGTGGCCTGTCCGGCCATCACATCGTAATCGTCGTAGGGGTGAATAAAAGTCAACCCTTGCTTGTTGGCCAGCTCACGGGAGCGGCTGTAGGCCTCATCGAAATTTTCACCAAAGAGTACCGTTTTAGCCCCATGGGAGCGAACTGCGTTCACCTTGATTTCAGGTGTGGTCTTGGGCATAACGATAACGGCTTTAAGTTTAAGCTTTTTTGCGGCCAGAGCGACGCCCTGGGCGTGATTTCCCGCCGAGGCGGCGATGATGCCGGGTAATTTGGGATCTTTTTGCAGAGCCTTGTGTACCTTATTGAAGGCGCCTCGCAATTTGAAGGAGAAAACCGGTTGCAGATCTTCACGCTTTAACAACACCTTGTTGTCCAATCGCTTTGAAAGAATTGTCATTTCTTCCAGCGGTGTCTGGTCAGCGACGTCATACACTCGCGCGGTCAGTACCTTTTCTAGAAATCGTTTTGCTGCCATATCATATTCATTATATACAATTTTTAAGGGTTGCAACTGCCAGGAAAAGGCTGGCAGATAACATTACTCTTAATAGTAAACATACTTGTTTGTCCCATAAAGAGATTTCTGATTACCCACAAAGCTCAGCCTAACACGAAGTGTTGTCGATTTGCCAGGCTAGCCTCCGGTCAAGGATCATTCCTTCTTGGACAATAGCTTTCTGTATTTGATCGATACTTCTTGGTTTACAGTAAAAACTCGGTTGACATACATGATCCTTTAAATACGTCTGACAAAGCGACAACACCTCTTTTTCAAACCAGGCATAGAATAATTGGTAATCAGGAAGAGATTTGTTCCACCCGAAAACAAATTGTCAGGAAAGTGTTTCATTGATATGTTGGGCCTATCAAATTCAACACGGAGAAAAGGTATGCGGATTATTCATGAATTGTGGAAGAAATTCCTCAAGTTTTTGGGTGATGTTAAAATCTATGGGACGCCGTTTTTTCTTCTTCTCTTTCCTAAAAGCTATGAGATCAAGGGGGAGGAGATGCGGCAGGTCATTGAATTGATTCGACCGGGAGATATTCTTATCCGCGGCTATAAAGATTACCTGGACGGCTACCTCATTCCCGGTTTTTTCAGTCATGTCGGTTTGTATCTTGGTGATATTCCCCCTAAACCCGAAGTGAAACTGCCGGAAAGTGGGAAGGAGTATTATCGGGCCGGAAAACAGATGGTTATCCATGCCATGGCCCAAGGTGTGTTCATGGAAGATGTGCTGAACTTCTGCCGGTGCGACTCCATGGTCATTTTAAGAAGAAGACCGGAGCAGGAGCACGAGGAGTTACAACGGTCGATTTTCGAACCGTTTACAATGAGGCCATGCAGCACCTGAGAAAAGAGTACGATTTCCTGTTAAACTTCACCAGATATAACGATTTGTCGTGCACCCAGTTTGTCTATGAAAGCTGCAGAAACCTGATGTCATCTTATGATGTTTATTTGAAGACAAGATATGTTGGGGTGCTCAGAAAACGGATTCTTGTCCCTGATGATTTTATTACCGATAAGTTCAAGATTGTCTGGAAAAGTTTGTCGGTCAGCGACCAACGGCTAGAATCAATTCTTAAAAAGAACCGGAGATACCAGCAGACGGCAACGACTTAGAGTGCGTTACAAGAGTATTTCCTGCAAGGCTCTCACAGATTTTGGTTAGCAAAAAGTGAGTTAATAAGATAAAATGAAGTGTAACACACGGGAGGACCATCCATTCCCAGTCAGGGGGAGAAGTGATCGGGGATGGATGATCTCCCGGCAAGTTGTTGGTAGGTTTTCGTGAAGATGTTTTTGTCGTAAATACAAGTGCGGCCACTATTTTGCCATGGCGTTGGTAAACTGTTGGCAATGGCTGCCGCTTAATGTATTGATGCCTTTGAACATCATGATTTCCTGGATTTCATTCCGGGAAAGGATGGAATCTTTCTGCCCGGCAATATAAACAAGGCAGTCGCTGCAGACATTGAACGAAAAAGCATCCACCTCACGGACAATCTCCCAGCAGGCTTTCGCCCCTGAATCTTTGACCGGATATCGGGTCTTTTCTTCGCGCCTCACAGAGTCTCTACAGGACCACATTGTTTGTGCTGCCATAATCAATCTCCAGTAAGTGTTTTTCGTCATCCATCAGTCTTAAAAAGAATCTCTCAATCGGATGAACGACCATCGAATAGAAATATAATATGTATCCTGGAAATCCCTGATAATTCGATATCAGATATTCGAGAGTTTCCAGGTAGCTTACAAACTCTCCGCCGTTGCAAAACGACTGTCTTATCCCATGAAAACAGCAAACTGCCCTACGTTGTCTTCTGTTGAAAAGGAGTAGCAAACAAATTAGAAAAAGTATAATTTATAATTGAAATGGAAAATATTAGAGAAATCAATATGAAGCGCGATTCAGCTGCTGTGTATATACTAGTTGTCTGATATTTTAGATGAAATTCCTTTAGCGAAATCCTTAAAATTGGGGAAAAAATGACAGTAACCTTGCGGCAGCTGGAAATTTTTATAGCAGTAGTCGAGACCAAACAGGTCACCAGGGCCAGTAAAAAGCTCTTTGTTACCCAATCAGCCGTCAGCCTTGCATTGGGTGAAATGGAAAATCAACTCGGCGGAATGCTGTTTGACCGTCATGGCCGATCACTGATTTTAAATGACCGAGGCCGGTTTCTACTGCCTCTGGCAAGAGATGTGTTGAGCAAAATGTCCAATGTTTGCGCCCTGATGAATGAAAAGGAGGGGGAAGTAGTCGGCACGCTCAATCTGGTTGCCTCTTCTACCATCGGCAATTACGTCATGCCGTATCTCATCAGCGCGTTTAAAAAAATACATCCTGAGGTTGTCTTTAATCTTCGTGTCCATAACACCCAGAAAGCTGAAAAGTTACTGGTTGAGAGAAAAGTCGATATGGGCTTTGTGGAGGGTGAGGTCAATAACGAAATGATCAAGGTCTCCCCCTGGTTCAAAGACGAATTGATGATGCTGGCCTGTCCTGAACTATCTGCCATTATGGACAAGGTAGATGTGGATTCTGGTGACCTGGAAAAATATCAATGGGTTACACGGGAAGAGGGTTCGGGCACCGCTCAGGTCTTTCAAAGAAAACTTGGCGACTACATGACTGATCTGAATATCGTTATGAAACTGGGGCACACCGAGGCTATCAAAAATGCCATCAAGGTCGGCTCAGGTGTCGGCTGTCTATCGAACCTGACCGTCTGCCATGAAATTGCCGAAGGTTCACTGAAGCAGATTGTCTTAGACGGTGTTGATATGCAGCGGCAACTCAGTATCATCGAACATAAGAAAAAGATATCCACCCGCCTGATGAGGGAATTCCGGCAATTCTGCGTTCGTATCAGCCACCTTCTTGAAGTCCAGGCTGCCATGTTGACCCAGGATAATTTTCAGATGCTGGTCGACGAAGCCATGGACTATAAACGGTCGAATATCAGTAAAATCGCGATCTGATTATTCAACCAACCGACCTGACAAGCCTCCATGAAATCAATAGCGTCACTCCAAAAAAGAGCAGCAGCAGAGAGAGGTTCAACGTAATATCCGCCAGCCCGTATCCCCTGATCATAATATCCTGAAAACTGGTCAAGCCCCAGTTGAGCGGTGAAAGAGTGCTGATTTTCTGCATGACTGCGGGCATGGCATGGCTGGGGACCATGGTGCCGCCAAGTGCCGCTGCGACCACGATGGAAATCGAACCGAACATCGATGCCTGTTCCATGGTTGAGCAGGCGCTGCCCAACAGAATCCCGTAGCCGCAGGCGGCCAGAGAGCAGCAAAGGGTGATGCAGACGAGGGGCAGGACATCAACCTCGATGATAAACGGGGGCAGGCCGAGAAAAGGAAACAGAAAACGGCCGATGGAAACGATCAGCAGCAACTGGGAAAAGCAGACCCCTGTGTAGGCGATGATTTTACCGATCAGCAGAGTGACCGGAGAGATCGGCATGGTCAGCAGCCTGCGCCAGATTCCGGACTTGCGTTCCAGCAGAAGGGAGCCGGCAAGAGGGATGGCTGTAAAAAAAAGGCCGAAAAGAGACCATGAAGGAATATTGTGTTGAACGGCGCTGATGGGATCAACCAGCTTCTCACCAGCCACATCCCTTTCGGTTAATGTGAGAAGGGGTATCTTTAATTTCTCCAGTCCCAGATCAATGGGCTCGCCACCCATCTCAAGAAGCGGAGTGATCTGGTCCAGCAATCGTTTGGAGCGCTGTTCAAAAGCGGCCAGTTTCAAATCCATTTCAACGCTGGATACAGCCATCTGCAGAACGGATGAGATGGATGAACGAAATCCCGGCAGAACGCCCGGATCAAAGTAAATAACCAGTTCATCGAAACTTTGTGCTGTTGATGAACCGGTTTTCGGTTTATCGAAAAGATGCTTTATTCGTTCTTTCAGCTTTGGGGTCGCCCCTTCTGGTACAATAATACAGAGCTGAAAATCACCGCTCTGAACCATCATCTTGGCATCTGTTGCGCTCTGGGTTCTACTATCCAGTTCTTTGAGGGTGATCCTGCCGGTATCTAGTAATGCCTTTTTCAGCTTATAAGCCAACAGATCGTTATCCATATCCAGGAAAAGGATTGTGGATTTTTTTTCACCGGACATCTCCATCACGTTTTCCTGAACCAGAGTGACAATAATCACCAGGATGGAAGGCATCATGAACATGACGATCAGTCCCACTTTGTCTCGCGAGAGCAGCTTGAACTCCTTCCATGTCGAGGTAATGATATGAGATAGGAATCTATTCATCGCGCAGTTGTTTACCTGTAATAGCAAAAAAGAGATCGTTGAGATTAGTGTAACCCTGTCCGGTAGTCAATTCTTCGGTCGTTCCCTCCTGGATAATATTCCCCTTGTCGATAATGGCCACATGGGAGCAGAGATCCTGAGCCTCTTCCATATAATGAGTTGTGTAAATAATAGTTGTTCCTGAATGGTTGATCTCGGTGAGCCGTTCATGGATGAGTTGTCTGGACTGAGCGTCGATGCCAACCGTCGGTTCATCAAGGAAAAGAATTTTGGGATTGTGGAGCATAGCGGCGGCCAGATTGAGCCGTCTTTTCATCCCCCCGGAATAACTGGACACCAGTCGCGATGCCCGATCGGTCAACCTGGTGAACTCAAGGCATTCGGATATTCGTTCAGCAAGAAGAGCACCTGATAGGCCGTAGAGTCTGGCGAAAAATTTCAGGTTTTCATACCCGGTCATTTTTTCATAAATGGCCAGATCCTGGGGGACAAATCCGATCTTCTGCTGAATGGTTGTTTTTTCGTCTTTCAGGCTGTAGCCAAGAATGGTAACTTCGCCGGAATCGGCAGCCAGTAAGCCGGTGAGGATGGAGATGGCTGTGGTCTTTCCGGCTCCGTTGGGCCCGAGAAGTCCGTAAAAAGAGGCCGAAGGGATGCTCAGATAAAACCCGTCCAATGCCGGTTCAGTGGCATCTTTATATGTTTTATTGATCGAATCGGCTTTAATGACGGACATATTCGATGTGGTTTGGCTTGCTGATTCGGTGGTAGCAGGAGTCATTTCCGGTTTCAGATCGATGGGACTGCCCGGGTTGTATTATTGACAGGTTGAGTACCGGGAGAAAAGTGGGCTGCTTTAAAACAATCGTTCAATTTCTCTTGTTTTTTTACAATGACGGTATATCTTAACGGCAATTCAGGTGAAAAGGAAGGTGGAAATGTGTCAAATGCCATATTTACAAACCTTGTAGCTGATAGTAATTGTTTCACCTTGTTTTTGAGTAGACGTATCCAATTCCGATTATTTCAAATAAACAAACTGTTTGATGAAAGAAAAGGATCTTAAAATCGACCACAGCCATCAGCTGATCCTCTACGTTGAAAAGGAGGACCAGTCATACGGTCCTATGCAGACCGGCTCTTATATGGCTGACAACTATCTTGATGATTTCTTTGAAAAACGCGATAAGCTCAGACAACAGCGGCTGGAAGAGTTGGTGCGGGGGGAAATTTCACCGCTTGCCTATTATAAGGATCTGGTCGAGATCGGTGAGGGGGATTTGGCGGTCCGGGTCGGCGTCAGCAAGAGGAAGCTCCGGTACCATATGACCCCCAAAGGTTTTAGTACCATCAGCGTTGCCCTGCTTGAAAAGTACGCGGAGGTTTTTGGCATTCCGGTTGCCCAACTGTTCCAGATCGTTCTCTGCGATGATGAACGGATTGAAATTGGTTATGAAAAGACGGGTCTGCCCCAGGTTATTATTAGCCGGATTACAAATAAAGACTAACTGTCATAAACCATTAGATCAACAACGAATAGGTCTTAACCTATAGTCTAGCGGGTTACCCGAACACGATCAGATGACTATCAACTTTAACCATAAAATGGCTGCCCACTGTGAATCAGGGGCGGTCACAACCCAGATCAATCATGCGGGGCTGGCTATTTCGGAGCCGATGGTGTTTGGTATTTCCGGAGGTCTGTTCTTCGGTTATTTCAAATTGCCGACCATGGATTTTCCCACCTTTGTGCTGAGAAATCAGCCGGGGAAAATTCGGCAAAAGGTACAGAAAAGACTCAACCTTCAGATCGAATCAAGCCGTCAGAAAGATCCTGCTCGGTCGATGGCAGAGCTGGACGGACTGCTCGAACAAGGTTTACCGGTAGCGGTTCAGGTCGATTTTTTCTACATGAATTATATTCCCCCCTATGCCAGAGCGCATTTTAACGCACACTATATCAATGTGGTCGGTAAAGAGGGGTCCGATTATCTGATTAGCGACTCCTATCACCCGGTGATTGCGAAACTCGATGAGGGTACCTTGAAAACGGCGCGATCGGTCAAGGGACCTTTTGCGCCTTCCGGATTCCAATTCAGGGTTACCGCTGTTGATCCTGAGGCCGACCTGCGGGCCGGAATTAAAGATGGGATCAAGCAGACCTGTTTCTACATGCTGCGGTTGCCGATCCCGTTAATGGGTATTCGCGGCATCAGGCGGTTCGGGGATAAGGTGACCCGATGGCCGGAGTTATGCAGGGATATTGACCATCTCTCCCACGAAATCATGATGATCCACGTGATCCTGGAAGACCGGGGAACAGGCGGCGGTGGCTTTCGTTTTCTCTATGCCTCGTTTCTAAAGGAAGCGGCACAGCTCCTTGACAATGATCAACTGGATGGCCTGGCCGCGGAAATGATGGCCAATGGTGATGAGTGGCGGCAGATTTCACTGTTCGTTGCCCGGATCGGCAAGGCAAGAGACCTTGGACCCGAGAGATTAGATGAGTTGAAAGGGATGATCCATGAACGAGCCCGGGTGGAGCATAGCCTGTTCAACCGGTTATACGCTATTGCCAGGTCATTATAAATCGTAAGTCAATCACGACTGTATATTCAATCTCGAATCAATCGTTTTAACCAACCAGGAAATATGAGCGAAGATAATCTGCACTATCGAATCAAGAAGATGATCATCGATGTGTTGAACATTTCCGATGTGACACCGGAAGAGATCAGTAATAATGAGATGATTTTTGAAAGTGAGAAACTCGGTCTTGATTCCCTCGACGGTCTGGAACTGGTGATGGGCATTCAGAGAGAGTTCTCGGTTGTGATCAATGATCAGAACCATGCCCACAATATCCTGCAGACTGTGGACACCATTGCCGAATTTGTCGAATCAGAAAAAAAATAGCCCATTCGTCTTACATTCAATCATTGAAAAAAGTCCTTCTCATTTCCACCAATCGGGCCTCAACACCCTATCCCGTTCCGCCCCTGGGGCTCAGTTATCTTCACCAGCGTCTTCAATCCGACTATGAGGTCAGAGTTATAGACGGTCTGGCCGCTTCCACAGAGACTGTTCTTGACTGTCTGGACGATTTTGATCCCGACTATGTAGGTATTTCAATCCGTAATATTGACGATATGGTCAAGGGCGCGGCCCATTCATTCATTCCGGAACTGATTACCGACTTTATCGGGCCGATCAGAAAACGGTTCCATGGTCTTCTCATCCTGGGCGGCAGCGGTTTTACCATCTTTCCACGTGAACTGATGCGGTTGTCTGGAGCTGACTATGGTATAACCGGAGAGGCTGAGGAGAAACTCCTTCGTCTTCTTCGCGGCCTGGACAACGGGACCGATTTATCGGAACTTCCCTGGCTGCTGGATAGCCGATCGCAGAAGGGACCCCGTCAGACAAAAGAGTATCTTGATCTGGGTGAGCCCTTTTACGCCGACTTGGACAGACTGATCGATTATTCACCCTATATGGAACGGGGAGCCTATCCCATCCAGACAAAACGAGGCTGTATCCACCGGTGCATATACTGCTCGTATCCGGTTCTTGAGGGAAGTTGTTATCGAAAGCGGCAGGCAACCCATGTGGTCGATGAGTTGGAGGCAGCCTCTAAAAGAATGGGGAAACGGGCAACCTTTGAGTTTGTCGATTCAACTTTTAACGATCCGCCGGGACACGCTGAGGCGATCTGCCGGGAGATTGTCCGTCGAGGTTTGCGGGTGAACCTACGAACCATGGGGATCAATCCAGCCAATGTCAGCGATGAACTATTGGATTTGATGCGGCGGGCGGGCTTTGCCCAGATTGACTCGACTCCCGACAGCGCCAGCCCCACAGTGTTGAAAAAGATGGGAAAGAACTTTACTCTCAAGCAGTTGCAGCAGAGCGCAGGGCTGATCCGAAAGCACCAAATGCCGACCATGTGGTTTTTTATCTTCGGCGGTCCAGGTGAGAGCGTGACAACCGTTGATGAGACGTTCGAGTTTGTCGATACCTACATCGATCAGGATGATATGGTTCATGTCACTGAAGGGCTGCGAATATATCCTTCCACTCCGTTGTATAATTTAGCATTGAAGGAAAAGCTGATTTCAAAAGATCAGTCACTACTCGATCCGGTATTTTATGTTTCTTCTCTTCTTGGTGAAAAGGGGCTGACACAGATCATTGATGACAAAATAAAGAGCCGGCCCAATTGCATTCGTATAAGTGAGACCAAACCGCCGCCCGAGTTAATGGCCGCTGCTATGAAAGAGCGAAAAGAGAAAAAATTGACCGAGCCGATGTTTCGGACATTGCTTCGCTTAAAAAGAAACTTAGTGTTATAATAACCATCCGAAATTAAATCAGTTCGAAGAGGAACACTATGGAAATGAAAAAACTGAAGCTTTCCGAGACAAGAGAATTTAATCCGATGGGAATGAAATCGATTGTCCTCCACGATTCGGAATTTTTTAAAATCATCAATTTCAATCTGATGGCAGGCACCCTTTTTCCGGTACACTCCCACGACATTGAAGGCCAGCTCTCAATCCTGGTTGTGGAAGGGGAAGGGGAGTTCTTGACGGATGATGCTTCAATGGAAGCGAAAACAGGGGATATGCTGCTGTGTGATATTGCCGATCCCCATGGGGTACGGGCGACGACTGATATGAGGGTTGTAGTAACAATAGCCCCCCCAATCTAAAAAAAAGTTACCAGAAGCACTCATCTTTGATCCCCTGGGCTCAACCGCATAGGATGAGCTATAGCGGTTGAACCCAGCAAATCAAACCTGAGCACTTCTGATAACTTTTTTTCAAACTGGGATGTGTTGAACAAGAAAACAGGGCATACACAAAGTTAGCTATAATGTGTTGATCTTTTTGTGCAAGTTGGACACCCAAGATACTATTTGCAGAGAGTTCTTATTTACAGTAGAAAAGCTGGGAATATGATGTATGTAAAAATTTTAGCATACTTCTTTTTTGTCATTCCAGCGAAAGCCGGAATCCATAAAATATTTTATATGGGATTTTAAAAATGAATAACGCAATGCAAAAACTCGTTCCGTTGTTTCTTGTCCTTTTCGCTATCAGTTTTATCGAAGCGGGGATTATTGCAGAATATGCTGATGCGCGGTCGCGGATGGGTGGACGGATGTTTAAGCGGACCATGCCGAGGAAGCAGGCGGTGCCGAAAGCGCAGCAGCGCACGAATCAGGCTGTGAACAAAGGAACTCAGGCAAACCGACAGGGTTTTGGCCGGGGATTGATGGGCGGTCTGCTTGGTGGTGCCATCGGTGCTTTTCTCTTTGGATCTCTGTTCGGGGCTGGTGGGACCGGGTTTGGTATCCTACCGCTTTTGCTGCTTGGTCTGGTCGGCTATTTTCTCTTTAAGGCCAGCCGCAGACGGCCGGTGTCCGACTCATCCCCCGGTTTTCGGCCTCCACCGACGGGTGAGGGACAGTCTCCATTCGGCGCCGGATTTCCAGGCGCCATGGACAGTGTCGATATTCCGCCTAAACCGCAGTCACCTGTCCATTCATTGGAGGCCGGTTTTACGGAAATCAGGGCAACCGATCCGGGATTCGATGAAAACTATTTTGTCGAGGTGGCTGCCGATGTGTTCTTCCAGGTGCAGGCCGGCTGGATGCGGCGTGATCTGTCGTCTTACGAACATCTGCTGGGGCAACAACTGGCTGTTGAATATGAAAAGCATTTTGAGGAGATGCGCCGCAAAGGGCATATCAATAAACTCGAATCCATTGCTATCAGGGATGTGGAAATCGTCGATGCCGGCAGTGACGGATCAGAGGATTATCTCACTATTCTTTTTACAGCCAGTCTGCTCGACTACACGGTCGATGATCGGTCAGGTGAGTTGATTGACGGTTCCATGACAGAGCCGGTGAAATTCGCCGAGCGTTGGACTTGGGCCCGACCAGTGAATACTGAAGATTGGAAACTCGAGGGAATTGAAGCGGAAGAAGAATAACCGTTCAAATTGTCGTCACGATCAAACAACCATCAGGCCCTATCCCCTTTTAGAGGAGATAGGGCCTTTTTTTACTTGTGGATATCAGTTACAGCGGGATTTCATCCACTACTTGCGCGGCTTCATCAATGGCATCATGGGCTGTGTTACCGACAACCGGAACGATGGAAATAACCGCCGCACCCACTCGCATGGGAACGGTGACGATCTTCGTTAAAAAGCAGCCATTAAGGGTAAAGAGTAGAACGATTAGAAGTAGAAAGCGTAAAATTTTCATTGTTATTGTTCCCTTGTAATTTCGAACTTTTAGAAGTTTGTTAAAATCATAAATTGTCACAGGTGCTCCAGTTTCGCATGGCTTCTTCTGTGTGCTATAGTTCAACCTATGCGGACTGAAGAAACCACGCGAAAATGGGGTACCTGTGGCTGTTTATGGTTAGATCATATCTTCTCCCTTCCTTAACAGCCACAGATCACTGACCTTCCGGTAAAACGTATCAAGGGGCAATTTGGTCTTCATCACCGCATTAAACATGTTGTATTTGGCAAGATCAAAGTCGACGATCTCCTCCTTTACCTCCTGGTAAAAGGTAGTTCCGGGAAAGGGTGTAAGGATGGTGTAACCAGCAAAGGCGACCCGGTGGCTGCCAGCGTATTCGGCCAGATAATTAAAATCCTCCTCATCATAAGAGCAGGGAACGATATAGTTGCCCCGCAACATGATGTCATTGTCGTGAAAAACATCGATGGCCATGTCGATCAGGTCTGCGTTGAGCTGCTTGTTGTAGTTCTTCAACTCTTCCTGGCGCATCGATTCGAAACCGGTGATCACCACCTTCAGGCCGCCCCGGGCCAGCTTTTTTATAAGCTCCGGATGCTTTGCAGCCGTGTCCACCCGGATGTCCATGATAAAGGTCTTTTTGATGGATTCTTCCTCTATGCGGTCAAAAAGTCGATGGGCAAAGTCGAGATTGACCAGGGTGTTGGCATCAGAAAAACGAATCACATCATACTCATCCAGGCTTTGCAGTTCACTGATCACCGATTCGACGTCCCGCTGCAGGTATCGCCTGTTGAACTGGGGCCAGATGGAACAGAAGGAGCAGGTGTACGGGCAACCAAGCGAGGTGAATACATACGTCGAAGGCCCCGGCGCTTTACCGACCACATAGGTTGAAACCCACCGCTTCAGCAGGCTTCTGTCCGGCGTAACAAAGTCGTTGTCAGCGGGGTTGATAACAGATACAGGCGCTGGAGTGGCTTGCAAATGACTGTCGCGGTTAATAAGAATTCCACCGATATGATCAAAATCCGTCTGTCGCTCCACAGCCTGGACGATATCTCTAAAAACGTAAGCTCCCGGTCCCGGACAGACGATATCGACACTTGGATCGATGAAATCATCTGAGCAGAGGGCAGCATGTAGCCCACCCGCTACCGTGATGATTTCAGGATTGAATTGTTTGACTGTTTTAAGGATTTCCAAGCCGTAGGGAAATTCAGAAGCGATAAAGGTGACCCCGACGATATCCGGATTCTCTCTTTGCAGAAATTTGTGCACCATTTCAGCCGGTTCTGGGCTGTCCGGGATCAGATCATATTCCCCCTTCATCTCCAGCAGGCTGATATCATGATCATTTACCAGGCCGGCCAGTGTGAGAAGACCAAGAGGTGGGCCGATCAGTTTTCTGTGGATGAACTGCTTGGCTTCAGGTGATGCATGGCTCAGGATATTATTGTGAGGTGAGCGGGGCGGGTTGATGAGAGAGACTTTCATACACGAGAACCAGGAGTTTGCAGGATATTCACCAGTTGTTCTGCCTTGGCCAGCAGTTCTTTTTTTGGGACCATGGAGTTGATCAGTCCGGTTTTGAAGGCCTCTACTGCCAGAACCGGTTCACCAGAGAGGATCATCTCGATTGCCCTGGCCACACCGATCAGTTTGGGCAACCGCACGGTACCGCCGCAACCTGGCATCAGAGAGAATGTCGTCTCCGGCAGGGAGAACAGCGCGTTTTTTACAGCAATTCGGTAATGGCAGGCGAGGGCCAGCTCAAGCCCTGAGCCCATACAGCAGCCCCTGATGGCGGCGACAACCGGGTAGGGTAGACTGGCCAACCTGTTAAAAAGAGAGGCGGAATGCTCCAGGGTCTCGGTCACAAAACGGCGCTCCGGGTCCTGGAGATGGAGTTTGAGTTCATCAATATCAGCGCCGGAAGAGAAATGGCGGCCCTGACCGGAAATAATACATCCACGAACGGATGTGTGCTTTTCAAGCTCAGGGATGATTTCAGTCAGTTCATGAAAAAAAAGACGATCGGTTATGTTGCCTGGTGGAGCGCACAGCTCGAGATAAAAGATATCTCTTTTGCTTTTCAGTGTTAAACGTTGGCTAGCCATCGGCAGGCTCCTGATAAACGGCAAGCCCATAAGCGGTGGTCCGTGAATGGGAGATGGAGAGCAAGAGATTTTCTGTTTGCAGGCTCGATGCCAACAAGCTGCTTGGCCAGGAAACAAGAGATGGCTTTCCAGTTTTTAATCGGGTAATGGTCAACTCTTTTTCATCAACTGAGCGACCTGTAGTTTTCAGGATCAAACTACTTAGTGCTTTTTTAAGTGCAAGCACACCGGCAGTGGAACGGATGTGCCGTTTGGCAAGTTCGAGTTGTTCTTCAGGAGAAAAGGATAAATCAAGCACAGCCTGGTGATTGTTTCGTATTTCCTGGATATTCACCATTTCCACCACTGAGAAGACTGAATAATCAGCAGTCATTGGATTCTCTGTCCAGATGTGGCTGAAGACGGCTTTCGCGAACCAGCTCGCAGAACAGTCTGGACTCTTCGGCCAGGGCTTTTTCCGTCGGTAATTGGCTGCCGTTATGGATTGATTGCATGACCGAACGGATCAGCTTCGGTGTATGTCGCTCTGTGAGTCCTTGCAGAAAAACAAGCAGCCTCTCTTCTACTTCTTTTGACGGGTAAACAGTGTCAACCAGTCCCATCTCCAGAGCCTCTTCACCTCTGATCATCCGGCCGCTGAGCAGCAGGTCTATCAGATTATATCTGGTGAGGTTTTTGCCTGAGAGGATGGTGCCTCCCATTCCCGGCATCAATCCGTGCCCGCTCTCAGGAAAACCGAGCATCGCGTTTTTGGAAGCAAAGCGGAAATGACAGCTCAATGCCAGTTCAAGACCACCGCCCAGGCAGCTTCCCCGGATGAGAGCGGCCACCGGAACAGGGGCATTTGATAGGGCCTGCAGCAGCTCTTTTCCCTGATCCAAGGCTTGTTTAAGTGTTTTTGGTTCCGTGGCTAATTCCTTGAGGCATTCCATGTCAGCCCCGCCGCAGAAATGCTTCCCATCGCCTCTAAGGATCACATGTGTCAATGCGGGATTACTTAAAAAATCGAGCAACTCCTCTTTGTCACAGAAAACCGGATGGCTCAGATTATTGTGGGGAGGGTTGGACAGAGTGATCGTGCCGAGCCGTTCATATATATCGAATAAAATCTGCATAGATTAAATGATTACTCACTTGTGAGAACGTCAGGTATCAAGGAAGCATGGAAGATTCTGTCCATACACATAGCCAGTTCTTTTTTAGTGATCGCTTGCTGCTGTAATGCCGAATGAATAGAGTCTTTCAACAGTTGTTTAAATCGTTTGTGCAGTTGATGCAATGATTTCCTGTCCTTATTGGTTTCAGGCCATGGCAGCTTCCGGCCATGGAGTAGACCGTCTCTGTTTTTTAGCCCAAGCTTCCCCATACCAAGCAGCCGGTCAAGGGAGGAGATAAGGAGTTTATAATTGGGTTCAACGATGGCTGGCTTGTGATCTTTATATCCGTCTACCGCACCTCTGACAACATCCAGGCCGATGGAGTCCATCAGCGACAACTGACCGAATCCGATCAGCTCCGACTTGGAGGTCTGCTCAACCTCATTCGGGGAGAAGCCTTCTCTTAAAGCCTCAAAGCAAAGCGTCTGGAGAGGAAGCAGCAATCGATTAATAGTAAATGCCGATCGTTCATTCTGCCTAATTAGGTCAAATCCGTTTTTTTCAAGAAAGGTTTGGACCTGTTGAGTCTTCTGGTTATTACTACCTTTGCAGGAAATCAGTTCCACCAATGATGTCAATTCAACGGGGTAGAAAAAATGGGAGCCCAGGCATCGCGGATGAATCCTGTCCGGCAAAATGGAGGACGAGTTACTGAGCAGCAGGGTCCGGTCAGTGATGGTAGACTCGATTTTTTTAAAGATACTCTTTTTTATCTCCAGATCTTCCCGGCTCGATTCAATGACGATTTGCGGTTGTTTGATCTGGGTCTCGTAATTGGAGAAGCTTGCTTGAAAAGAACCACTCTGCTCGGGAAAGAGCCTCTGCAGTCGTTTGGCGGTTTTGGCTGTTTTTTTCTCAAGGAGCTGCAATTGCTCCCCGGAATGGGAGAACCAGTGGACCGGATATCCTTTCTGGAGAAAGAAAAGGCCGATATTGACAGCCATTTTACCGGAACCGGCGATGACAAGCTGGGGATTCAATAGTCCAATCGTCGTCTGAGGTTTTTTAAATTGTAATGTCTGGGGGCCGGCTCGATAAATCGGGCATGTTGGCTAAGTGATACCCCGACTCCACATTCAATGACTGAGTTGATACCGAGTGCATGGAGTTTGTTCAGCACTCCGGGCCAGTGAATGGGCTGGGCGATGTTGGCTGTGGTCATATCGATCAACGACTCAATAGTGTCGCAGATGGTGTGATCCAGGGCTGAAAGGACAGGGCAGGTTGGCCGGCGCCACTTCATGTCGCAAAGAAAGGAACGAAAGTCCTTGGCGATCCCTTTCATAAACCCGGGATGGTGGTAGGGGCTGTCGATCCGTAGCCGTATGGTCTTGATCGCACCCAATTGCTCGGCAATGGTGAGCAGTGCGTCGGTCTCATGCCGGAGCCCCACATAGACTCCGGAGCAGTTGTTGTTGAGATTGGCAAGATTGATACTTGAATAGTTACGGTCAGTTATGATGTTTAAAACGTCTTTGTGATCAAGGCCGATAATGACCACAACGCCGAATTTCTTTTCGGGGCAGCACGTTTTGCCAAGTCGGAGCGCTTTTGCGGTGATCCGTAATCCGGCAGCAAAGTCGATAGCTTCGGCAGCCACCAGAGCGGCGTAAACACCGAGGCTGTGTCCGGCCAGGTAGCTTGGAGTGAGACCGAGCCCGCGAAAAACATCAAATGTACCGCAGGAAAAGGAGTAGGCAAAGACCTCCCTGGCCGGCTGATCCTCTTCAAACGTCGCCTGCTTCTCCAGCGATTGGACAAGATCGATATTAACAGACTGCGATGCTGTTTCCAGGTAGGGCTGGATGATTTTCCTGTACCTGAGAAAAAAATCCCGTTCCTTGCCAAACGGTTTTACACCGATACCGGGAAAAAGAATTGCCTGGATTTGCTGATGCTCAAACAGGGTCATATCGCAATATGTATCCGGCTTGCATGAATTTTGATACCTCGGTGACAAAGCTTGCGATCCTGTCGCCCCGTTGAAACGATTCTTCCCGGATGATTTTATCGAGGCAGATGAACACCATCGGCGGGCCGCAATAGCCAAGCTGGTCAAGCTTGGAATAGAAGATGGATGGATCGATGCCGATTGTGATCATCTCTTCCTTGATAGAATCAACAATATGTCTGGTGGGCAGGTTGATCTGGAAACAGCGGATTGTGTCAGGATCAATCCGGGCTCGTTTGATCATCCGCCCAAAGCCGTTGAAGAAAACGGAACCGCCCTCTTCCTGGAAATGGGAGGTCGACAGAGCGTTTCGAAAGTTCTGGCGCAGGTGGTGACGACCTTCTTCATATTCCTTCCGGGGATTAAGCCACAGTGCCGGACGATGATTGTACATCAGCGATGGTCTGTTGCCGCCCACCGACTCAATATAGGTGGACTCAATCCGGTATCCTTTTGATCGTGATCCATCCGATGACAGAATAACAGCGCCGCCGCCGTCGGAGAGGAACCAGCGAAGGAAAAGCGACTCTTTGTCGACAAGTTCCTGATTGTAGTAATCGGCCCGCAGCTCGGAAGATGACATGGAGGCGGATAGAATAAGAGCGTTGCGATTCTGGCCGCTTCTGATCAACTGGTGACCGAGATAGAGTGCCTTGTAGGCGGAAGTGCAGTTGGCGTGAATGGAGAGCTCGTCACAGCTGTCGATGCCAAGGGCTTCCTGGATTCTGACCGAAGCGGTTGGCATCTGGTCCTGGTGGGCCGAGCCATAACAGATCAGGTCAATATCTCCTGGCTTCATGGAGGTCATAGCCAAAGCTTTTCGGGCGGCTTCCACCGCAAGAGAAATATTGTCCTCATTGAACTTGCCGGTGTCCGGATCGATGCCGTAATGAACATAGTCGATATCGAGTAGTTCTCCCATGACCGGATGGCTTCTTGCTATCCATTTCCGGATTTTCTTGGGAGCCTTGGTCAACTCGCCTAAAAAATGATCGATCTCCTGGAAAGGAACCGGCTCGCCGGGAAGATAAGAACCGGATCCACATATATAGACTGGATTATCATGCATGACGTTGTAGTTGCGGTTGCGGCTGATCCGGCTGGGAAAAGATATGGACTCCGTTATGACCGCCGAAGGCAAAGGAGTTGGACATCACATGGCGCAGTTGCTGTTGGCGAGCCGTACCAGCGATATAATCAAGGTCCAGCTCGGGGTCCGGATCGGTAAGATTAATTGTCGGGGGAATGATATTGTCCCGCAGCGCCAGGCAGCAGATCACAGCTTCAACACCCGCCCCCCCAGCAAGACAGTGGCCGGTCATCGATTTAGTTGAGGAGATGGCGAGTTTAGCAGCGTGATTGCCGAACAGCTTATTTATAGCCATGGTCTCATACAGATCGTTGAGATGGGTCGATGTTCCGTGGGCGTTGATATAGTCTATGTCTTCGGGGAGCAGCCCGCTTTCATGAAGAGCCAGTTCCATGCAGCGGGCCATCCCTTCACCGTCCGGTTCAGGTGAGAGGATATTGTACGACTCGGTATATAGTCCGGGGTAATAGGTACGGGCGTAGATGTCCGTCCCTCTTTTTCGGGCATGTTCTTCCGATTCCAGAATCAGAAGGCCTGCGCCTTCTCCTATGACAAAACCGGACCGTTTACGGTCAAAAGGCCTGGAAGCCGATTCCGGCTTCTGTTCAGAACCGGCCAGGGCCATCAGGTTACAGAAGCCCTCGACATCGACATAGTTGATAGAGGAGTCGATAGAGCCACAGATCACTACATCGCACAATCCACCCCGAATCAAGCCGTAAGCGGCAGCCATGGCATAGACACCGGATGAACATGCCGTGCCTATAACAAAAGAAGGTCCTGACAGTTTATGAGAAAGCGATATCCAGGAGGCGGGCGAGTTCGACATATTTTTGAGGATGCGCATATTCTCCGGTTGTCCTTCGGCAGAAATATGGGCGGTGCCGGTGGTACCGATGATCACACCGATCCGGCCTCTGTCCAAGGTATCAAAGTCGAGCCCGCCATCCTCTATGGCCATCTCTGCGGTTACCACACACATTTTTGTCGACCTGGTCATCTGGGAGCGCTTGCGTTTTTTTATTCGGCCACCAAAGAATTCCTCTGCGTTTTCCGGTAGTTCAACACCATAACCGCAGGAAAGCCCAGCCGTGTCAAAGGCGTTGAACGGAGCGGTAACCGAGCGCCCTGTTGTCAGACCATGCCAGCACTCTTCAACATTCATGCCCAGTCCGGTCATCAGTCCGAGCCCGGTGATTACAATTGAGTTTGAATATCTCATTTATCTGAATCCGTGACAGAAATCATGGTTATCACTTTTACTATTTTGATACCACATAAAAATACTAAACTAAACTGTTTCACCTCGAAAGAGGCAGTGCTAACGGATGCACTCCAAGAGCACTTCCTAAGGGGCGCTCACGGATTCAGGATTTCATCAATGATTCCGCTGCTAAGATCCCTGACTTCATTGACTGCATAAATCCACCCAGCCGGTTTGTCCATGCCCCGCCCATTATAATATTCTTTATCGGAAGATTGGCAGCCTTCATAATTTGTCGATGGGAGCCGCAGGTGCACTTGAGGCCCATAATTGCCCCCAGTGGGTTGGCTGTGTATCGTAACATGGTTTTCGGTGTTGCCAGATCTGCAACCTGAACACACTCTTTCAACCCGGGATACAGCCTGTTTACCTGCTCAATGGTTTTTCCGATAACACGTTTTTTCTCGGATGTGTATTGCTTTTCGTCCAAGGCTAACCATTTTTTTGGATCGGTGCCACCGACCAGACTGAGACTGTATTTTCCACTCTGGCAGAATCCTGGGTCGGAATTGCAGTGGGCGGTGATTGAAAAACCATCCATGGTGGTTCGATTTTCCTGCTTTTTCATGCAGCTATCGATATCGGTGTCAGGGAAGATCATGGTGATGTGGCTCTCTATTCCCAGTTCTTTCGGGTCTCGGTTCAGACCGATGTTCAGGGCCATCACAGAGATCGAGCAAGACAACCCGTCGAGGACATCCAGATAGCGTTGTGAAAAATGTGATCGACCCACCAGTCTGTTAACCACGTCATACAGATTAGAAGCACAAATAATTGACGAGCAATCGTATCGGGAACCGTCAGTGGTTACCACTCCGGTGGCTTTCCTGGATTGGATGATGATTTTCCCTATTTCCGACTTCGTCTGTATTGTCCCGCCAAGCTGCAGGAAGCGTTTTTTCAGGCAATCCGTTAATCCCTGCCCGCCCCCTTCGATGGTGTACATGCCGTTTTTCATCAACAAATAGAACATCAGAATGAAGTTGACTGCGGGGAAATCGTCCATGGGGATACCCATAAAAACAGCCGGCTGAAACAAAATGGCTACCAGCCGGTCATTGCTGAAGTAGTTGAATAAATAATCCCTGGCGCTTTGAGCGGAGTGTTTAAGGAATAGTGGAATTTTGGGGAGGAATGCAGGAAGAGACCGATATTTAGAAACGGAATAATCGAAGAGCGGCGCGTAGCTCTTCGCATTTTTTTCCAGATCGTAGAAGAAATGGGCAAGTCCTGTGCGTTCATGGGGAAATTCATCACCAAGCTTCTGTTTCAGCTGTTCATAGGAATTGGGCATCTGGAATCGGTAGTCGCCCAGGATCACATCAAATCCCTGCGCCAGCCGAATAAACCGGACATCCTTTTTTAGACCCAGTCTGTCTATCATCATCGCAAATTCCTGCCCGGAGCCACCCGAGGGGATCACATGAAGCGCCAGGTCGAAACGATATCCCTTTCTGGTATAGGCTATGGCGTATCCGCCTGTGCGGGGTTCCTTTTCAAAGATCTGCACCTTCCTGCCTGCCTGGGCAAGGCGTATTCCGGCAGATAATCCGCCAATACCAGTGCCAATAATGCAGACCGGATTGTTCATTGGCCGCGTGCTCCATAGAGAAACAGGGCTGCTACCAACTCATCCGCTTGAGGGTGAAAAAACCGGATGCTGCAATCGTTGAACCCCGGCAGATTATCGGTGGAACAGGAGATATTCGGTTGAAAAAAGGATTTGGCTGGATTGTAAAACAGTTCGCATTCGGTGAAATTGATTGGCACACCTACAGCCTTGGAAAATGCTTCTTTACAGCAAAACGAGGCACAGAAACCAAGGGGCTGGTCGTCAAGGGTTTTTATATGTTCGAGTTCCTTTTCGGAAAAGACCATGGGCAGTGGGTTCACCGCGCAGGAGTAGGAAGCAAATCTTGAGATACTTTCGGCGTCAATACCGCAACCGATCAAGGGATGTCTCGATCGAAAGGTTATGTGGGTGGTTGTTGACAACACGGCGGGCAGTATATCCGGCTACCGGGACGGGCAGGAAAACGTAAATATGGGTAAGGACTCCAATAGTTTAAAAACAGTGGTTGTTTTCAAACCAGTTGTGAGAGAGATAACCTGGGGTGGGATCCTAAAGCTCCACATTAACGATATTGTTACCGTGTTGAATAATCGCTTTGGTTAAAAGGATGACCTGCCCGAGGGTGTGGGCCGGTTTTTCCATGAGGTGCCGGCCCAGGGTTCTCAGTTCAATGGTGAGGTCGTATTTTTTTCGGACAAGCTCAAGAAGAGAGAGCAGCATCAATGAATCGCCCTCAAGCTCCTCAATGATGTCGGTGTCGTCACCCAACTCTTGCTTGTCGATATCACATTCTTCAGAGAAATAGTCGAATACCATATCTCTGATTTCCGTTTCCATGTCAGAGGTTATCTGTTTCATTCCTGATAGTTGTCACCCTCTATTGGATAGTTGAGACTCAGCCGATTTGTCTGAGTATTATTTACTGAAAACCAATACACTGCCCTTGTCCGCAAAGGCAAACCATCATATCAAGAGTAATAGCTTTTATCAATAATGATTGTCGACTTAATTCTTGTCTGTAGCCATCAATGGTCCTGGATCATTTTTTTTGATTATTCTTAGAATCTCGGCACGATGTTCACGGGTGGTGTCCAGGTAGCCGTTGAAAGAAGCCAGGAGCAGCAGATACTCGACCACATTGCCCATATTAATGGTGCCCTTTCGGGCGAGGGAGAATAAGAACCGAAACATCTCACGTTTAGCCGTATTATCAGTAATAAGGTATTGGCGAAACAGATAGGCCATGGACCGCAGCTTGTCGAGCGCACCGATATCCGCTTCGTTGTAGTGGGTGAACCTGCCGTTTGCTAAAATGTTGCGGGCTTTTTTCAGAGTCACCTCGTAGGAATACATCTTTTCTAATATGGTAAAGAATTTCGAGAACATATCGCTCTGGGAGACCAGGTTGTACCGCATAGTCGGGTAAATCCCCAGCATATCGGTATCGAGATTGCTTATCCGGCCATCCGCTTTCATACGTTCATACAGATCCGTTCCGGGATAGGCGCTCAGGACATTGAGCGTGACCATAGTAATTCCCGTTTTCAGGGTAAAATCAAAAATCTTGTCAAAGGCATCAAGATTGTCGGTGTCAAAGCCCACAATAAATGAGCCGATCGCATGGATGCCATGATTGTGAATGGTTTGTATCCCTTTTTCGTATTTCTCGATGTTGTTCTGATGTTTTCCTGCCTCTTTCAGAGCTGCATCATCCAGTGATTCGATGCCGAGCAGGATGGAGGTGCAGCCGGCCCGGGCCATTTTGGCCAGCAGCTCAGGGTCTTCGCACAGATCCAGGCTTGCCTGACACATCCAGGAAACCTTTAAAGGGCGCAGCCTGTTCATCAGCTCGTGGGCGTATTTTTTGTCGGCGGTCAGGTTATCATCGGCAAAGGTTAACTGCCGTTTGGGTAGAGCTTTGATCTCATCGATCACATTATCGATATTGCGATAACGATGTCGCCTGCCCAACATATTGCGAACGACGCAGAATTCACACTTATACGGACAGCCCCTTGAGACCTGGACCGGCATGGCCATGATCGCATCGGTTTGGATCAGGTCCCAGCGGGGAAGGGGGCTGATTCTATATTCGCAGGGTCTTTTGCTCTTATAGCGGGGCTGGATTGTACCCTGTTCAAAATCGTCCAGTAGGTCCTGCCAGGCTCCTTCCGCCTCACCGATGACGATGGAGTCCGCGTGCTCCAGACTTTCGCTTACATTAAAACTGATCTGGGGGCCGCCCATGACAACGGTCACCCCCTGCTCTCTGAATAAATCACCGATTTCATAGGCACGTTTGACCGTGTTGCCAAGGGCAGTGATGCCGACGATATCGGGTCTCAGTGAGAAATCGATCTGTTCAATCTCTTCATCGATAATCCTGATATCGTATTGGGAGGGAGTGAGTGCGGCAACGGTGGGCAGCGACAGAGGTGGGACCGGGGTTTTTTTCCCCATGACCTCACACAGCTCTTTAAAATCCCAGAGGTAACGCAGTTTTCTTTTAGGATTAATTAAGAGAAGGGAATATCGATGTTGTTGCCGTTTCATGGTGACAGACATAATTCAATAGATTTTCAGCCCTAATTGAATGAATTTAAAATTCGGCCAATCGTACTGAAAAGATGGAATAATTACACATCTCTTCTTTCATGTCTATGGGTATTTTCCTTTAACGTTAAACAGCTAAGTTGATCTCATCTCGGGCTTGATTGGATGGGAATACGGTAGTACATTACTGTTACGTTGTGATAATGTTGTGATAATAGTTGAAATTCACTCTATAATGAGACATCCGTGAAAACTGCAAACAGCGTTTCCCTTGTTCTCGGCTCAGGCGGCGCCCGTGGGCTGGCTCATATCGGGGTTATCAAATGGCTCGAAGAAAACTCCTTTTCTATCGAATCGATCTCCGGCAGTTCGATTGGCGCCCTTGTTGGCGGTGTTTACGGAGCAGGGAAGTTGTCGGATTTTGAGCAATGGGTGCTGTCGATCTCCAAATTCGATATTCTGACCTTTATGGATTTCACTTTGGCAAAAGAAGGTTTTTTAAAAGGTGAGAAGATTATCGATGCCTTAAAGGAGCTTGTTGGAGAAAGACAGATTGAGACTCTGCCGATCACCTTTACGGCAGTGGCTTCCGACATCGACCAGGAACGGGAGGTGTGGATAACCAAGGGCAGCCTTTTTGATGCGATTCGGGCTTCCATATCTCTGCCCTTTTTATTGACTCCTTTCAACTACCTGGGGACCAATCTTATCGATGGCGGTGTGTTAAACCCTGTTCCCATTGCCCCAACTTTTCAGGACCATACAGATGTTACTATTGCCGTTAACCTGAATGGACAGCCTGCTGCCGAAGAGCATATTATGACCAAAGAGGTCGTTGACGAATCACCTTTTTTCCCGTTTAAAGAGAAGATCAAACAGTTTTTTGACAATCTGCCAGGAACGGATATGAAGAAGAATTTCGGCGACTGGTCAATGTACTATATAGCCAGTCAGTCGTTTGAAGCCATGCAAGGTTCCATTGCCCGTCAGAAACTTGCGGCTTATCCACCGGATCTGGTTATCGATATACCTAGAAATATATGCGGAACACTCGATTTTGACCGAAGCAGAGAGCTGATTTCCTTTGGATATCAAAAAATGGAAAAAAATAAAACTCAACTGAAAAACCTGTTGGAAGAGAACTGATAATCTATGAAACCCAAAGCAACGCTGTCCTCAGATCCCTGGTCTCTTGAGCCGTCGGAAATAACAGAACGTATCAACGTCAATCCGCAAAAGGGCTTGTCTCGTCTGCAGATTCGTAAAAACCGTCAGCTCTACGGCGCCAATATGTTGAAAGAAGTAAAGCCTAAGAGCGCTCTTACTATTCTTATTAATCAATTTAAGAATCTCATCGTTTTCTTCCTGGTTACCGCGGCCCTGGTCTCATTCATTTTTGGAGATCATGTAGAGGGGTTTGCCATTGCAGTTGTTATAGTTATTAATGCGGTAATCGGCTTTGTTACCGAACTCAAAGGAGCACGTTCCATTGAGGCCCTGAGAAAACTCGGGTCTGTCAGTTCCCGGGTCCGACGTAATGGCAAAGAGAGTGTGATTCCGGCAAAGGCATTGGTTGTTGGTGATATCGTTATCCTGGAGGGTGGAGATATTGTGACCGCCGATTTGCGGATTATCAGCGGTTCAAAATTGCAGTCCAATGAATCTGTACTGACCGGTGAATCGCTTCCAGTAAGCAAGGATATAGAAAAATTACCTGCTGAAACATTGCTTGCAGACAGAGCCAATATGCTCTTTAAAGGTACGGCCCTTACCAGAGGGGCAGGAGAGGCGGTGGTTGTTGCAACCGGGATGGGAACAGAACTGGGCAAGATATCTTCTCTGGTGGAGGAGACCCTGGAAGAGGATACGCCTTTAGAAAAGCGGTTGAATCAATTGGGTAACTGGCTGATCTGGGTCAGCCTGGGATTGGCCGCCATGGTTTCGGTGGCTGGCATTATGTCCGGAAAGGATATGTTGCTGATGATCGAAACGGGTATCGCCCTGGCCGTGGCATCTATTCCAGAAGGGCTTCCCATTGTTGCCACCATTGCTCTTGCCAGGGGTGTGTGGCGAATGGCAAGGCGCAATGCTCTGATCAAGGAGTTGTCAGCTGTCGAGACCCTGGGAGCCACCAGCATCATCTGTACCGATAAAACCGGGACCTTAACCGAGAACCGTCTGACAGCCGTGGAATTCTGTTTTGCACAAACAGCAGTCAATATCGACGAACAGGCTGAGTCGAGTCGAGTCTTTGTATCAACAGATGGAGAACCGCTTTCGACTGACCAATCAAAGGTTTTACAGAAGGCAATTGAACTGAGTGTCTTGTGTAACAATGCCGAACTGGGTGAGGGATCGGGTGGAGCGCATAAGAGGTCGGTCGGCGATCCATTGGAAATTGCCTTGCTTTCTATGGGTGCTGCTGCCGGTGTCATCCGAAAAGGAATTTCTTCCAGCTTTCCGGAGGAGAAAGAGGTTGCCTTTGATTCGGAAATCAAAATGATGGCGACCTATCATCGAATCGATTCAGGATACCGTGTTGCAGTTAAAGGGGCCCCTGAAGGAGTGCTGGAGAGTTGCCTCGGTATGTTTGCGGATGGGGACTGGCAGAAGATGTCCGATAAGGATCGACAAAAATGGACAACAGATAACGAGGAGATGGCCGCGCGGGGATTGCGGGTTTTAGCCTTTGCTGAGAAAGAGGTGACCTCATTGGATGAGGAACCGTATTCGGATCTGAAGCTGGTCGGTCTGGTCGGCCTGATGGATCCTCCAAGAGAAGATGTGAAAGAGGTTCTGAAACAGTGTAAGGATGCCGGTATCAGAGTGATCATGGCTACCGGAGATCAGCCGGTTTCGGCAAGAGCCATTGGTCGTGCCGTCGGTCTGGTCGATGAGGAAGACGCCATGGTTGTTCATGGCAGCGATCTTAAAAAGATGGAATTGCACACCGAAGAAGAGAAAAAGAAGCTGGCTGCGGCATCGCTTTTTGCCCGGGTCAGTCCGGCCCAGAAGCTCGACCTGATAGAACTGCACAGAGAGCGCGGCGCCATCGTAGCCATGACCGGTGATGGTGTCAACGATGCCCCGGCCCTGAAAAAAGCGGATATCGGTATTGCCATGGGTAAGCGGGGTACTCAGGTTGCTCGCGAGGCGGCCGAGATGATCCTAAAAGACGACAGCTTCTCCTCCATCGTGCACGCGGTGAGACAGGGAAGGATTATATTCAAGAATATCAGGGCTTTTGTCCGATATCTGCTCTCCTGTAATTTAAGTGAAATCATGACGGTCTCCTTTGCCGCCTTCTTAGGCCTGCCCCTTCCTCTGCTTCCCCTGCAGATTCTCTTTTTAAACATTGTCACCGATGTTTTTCCGGCGCTGGCCCTGGCAGCAGGCGAGGGAAATCCCAGGATCATGGAGAACCCTCCCCGGTCGAAAAATGAACCGATTATGACCCCAAAACATTGGATTGAAGTCAGCGGTTACGGGTTGATGATTACCATTGCCGTACTTGGGGCATTCTTCATTGCCTTGGAGGTTCTCAATATGACAGAAAAAGAAGCGATAACCATCTCTTTTCTGACCTTGGCCTTTGCTCAACTCTGGCACGTGTTTAACATGAGGGAGAGGGGGAGCAGTTTTACAAAAAATGCGATGGTTAAAAATCCGTTTATCTGGGGAGCTCTGGCGTTATGCACGTGTCTGCTTATGCTTACCATCCATGTGCCGCTGCTGTCGACGGTCCTGAAAGTCGAACATCCGGGAATGGTGGGAATGGCACTTGTCCTGGGTATGTCTTTTCTACCGCTTATTCTCGGGCAGATTCTGGCTTCCCTGCGACCATCTACCAATTGATCCTAAACGCTAAGCATGTCTCAAGCTCCGTCACGGATTCAGGTCAGACAGAGCGGCGGCGGAAAAGGGGGACAACCAGCAGACCGGTCAGAAAACCTCCGATGTGGGCCCAGAAGGCAACACCTCCTCCTGATGATTGAAGGGCAGGCAACCCGCCTATCAGCTGGATGATAAACCAGTAGCCAAGCATAAAGACGGCTGGAATGGAGGCCATTGTGATAAAGAAACCGAGAAAAATCAGGGTGTAGACTTTTGCTTTTGGATAGAGGCGGGCATAGGCACCCATCACGCCGCCGATGGCGCCGGAGGCGCCGACCATCGGCACCGCGCTGGCTGGATTGGTAATTACCTGGGCGGCGGCCGCGGCGATACCGCAGATCAGATAGAAGACAAGAAAGGGGATGTGGCCCATGGAATCCTCAATGTTATCGCCAAATACCCAGAGAAACCACAGGTTGCCGATCAGGTGAAACCAGCCGCCATGGAGAAACATATGGGTGATGATGGTGTAGATGCCGCCCTGACTCTGAACAACGCAGGTCAATGTTTCACTCATTGGGATATGGATACCGGCAGGCAACAGACCAAACACCTTGCCGGGGATCAGCGCGAAATGGCAGAGAGATCCAGCAAAGGCGCGAGTCTCACCCATTCCCTGGACTAAAATCCAGGCAACAGCGCAAAGCACAATAATGGTTATGGTTACGACAGGAAAAGTCGATGAAGGGTTTTCGTCGCGTAGTGGAAACATCGGCTTTGGTTATCCAGCGGATTGATACGTTTACAAGATTGGTCGTCCAGAGAATAGGTATTCTTCTAACCAACAAAACTCAAGATATTGGTTTTCATGTAAATGTTAGTTTTAATTCCTAACCGGGCGCGCCGGATGGGATGCTGATTACCACCATAACTCAACATTAAGATGAACTATTGCCAGATTACTTTGTGCTGTGGCCAAGGATTCAGGCGCTGGCTGATAAACAGGTAAGCGTAGACTCCGATCCCGCAAGTGAAGAATGAGCGAGGACGTTTATCAGTAAGCACATGAATCTTAAGGTGAAATCAGAAAGTTATTCCTTTTTTGCTGAACTTTAGCGGTAATCAGAAAACGTTTCACCAATATCCCATACCAATCATTTTTAGCAACAGTTGTTTTCCGCTGACCGTCTTGGGAGCCTCTGGCTTTCCGCTCCCGTTTATTTGCTGGATAAGACCGCATAAAAGGAGGTATAATAAAGTAGTAACGATAGGGTACCTGAAAACTGATACATTCCGTTATATCAGCAAATTATATAAAGACTGCCCTTGGTACGGAATCAGGGATTAAGGAAAAAAATGAGCATCCACACAATTACACCCCAGGAAGCCTATCGCAAGTGCGACCCGGATAGCTTAGGTTTCACTTCTACCGATGAAATCGAAGACATAACCATGTTCCTCGGTCAGGAACGGGCGCTTGAGGCTGTCGATTTTGGTATCGGTATCGGCCACCGGGGTTTTAACCTTTTTGTTGTTGGACCACAGGGAACGGGGCGACACAGTGTCATTCAGGCCTTTATAGATAAAAAGGCCAAGGAAGATCCCGAGTCTTTTGATTGGTGTTACGTGCAGAATTTCAGGGACACCCACAAGCCGTATGCCCTTCGTTTCCCATCCAGTGAGAGCACGATATTTAAAAAGGAGATGCATGATCTGATCGACATGCTGAAAACAACCATCCCGGCAGTTTTTGAAGGAGAGGATTATCGGGCCAGATCAAACGCCATTAATAACGTTACCAACCAGAAAATCGATAAGCTCTACAATGAAGTTGAAAAGGAAGCCAAGAGCGAGAATATCGCGGTGGTCAAGAGCGAGCAGGGTATTTTGTTCACCACTATGGGCGATGACGGCAAACCCCTTGATACCGACGCCTTTTTAAAGCTGCCCGAAGAACGGCGTAAAAAGATTGAAAAGCTGATCGAGAAGTATCAGCGCCAACTTCAGGATGCCATCAACAAGATCAGTATCATTAAACGGGATGCGGAGAAACTGCATAGAAAGCTTAAAAAAGAAACAGCCACACTCTCCGTTTCCTATATGATTAATACCCTGCGATCAAAATACGCCGGTCAGCACCATATAACTGAATATCTGTCAGAAGTCGAAGAGGAGATTACCGAGCGGGTAGATGATTTCATTCATCAGTCCCCAGGTGAGAAAGAATCGATAATGTCGCTTGTTTCCAGACAGGCGCCGACCTTTGATCAATATGAGGTGAATGTGCTGGTCAGCGACGAAAAAAATGGAGCACCGGTGATCTATGAAGATATGCCCACCTTTCAGAACCTGCATGGCCGGATCGAACATAAGGTGAAGATGGGGGTGCTTTCCACCCATTTCACCCTGATAAAACCTGGTTCGCTGCACCGGGCCAATGGCGGCTATATCATTATCGATGCCAGAAGATTGCTGATGCAGCCATACGCCTACGAAGGGCTTAAGCGGACGCTGAGATCCCAGATAATTCGCATTGAACCCATTGAACGACTGCTTGGCTTGATGAGCACCGCTTCACTGGAGCCGGAACCGATCCCGCTAGATGTCAAAGTGGTGCTGGTCGGTGAACCGTATATCTATTATCTGCTGAACTATTATGATCCCGAGTTCAGTTCGCTGTTCAAGGTTCAGGCGGACTTTGAACAGACTATGGACCGCAGCGCCGACAGCCAGCGATTGTTTGGCGAACTGCTTGCTAACCTTGCAAGAGACAAGAAGCTGCTGCCACTGCATAAAGCAGCCGTTGCCAGAGTGATCGAACAGGGGTCAAGAGAAGCGGGCGATTCAGACAAACTGTCATTGCATATTGAAAAATTCTCCGATCTTGTTCACGAAGCCGATTATCTGGCACAAAAAAAAGGCAAGAACCACATCGAAGTAACTGAGGTCGAAGAGGCTATCAATGCCAGAAAGCGCAGAGGAGGCAGGATCAGGGACCGGGTTTTTGAGGCCATTGAAAAGGGGATAAAGAACATAGAAACAGCCGGTGAAAAGGTGGGGCAGATTAACGGTCTGTCCATTATTTCACTGGGTGATGACATGTTCGGTATGCCGACCCGGATTACCGCACTCACTCGCCCCGGCAAAGGCGAGATTGTTGATATCGAGCGTGAGGTTGATCTGGGTGGGCCCATTCATTCCAAGGGAGTGATGATCCTCAGTTCTTTTTTAAGTTCACGCTACGCCAGACAGATTCCCCTTGGTCTCAAGGCCAGCCTTGTTTTTGAGCAATCCTACGGTGGGGTGGACGGTGACAGTGCTTCATGCGCCGAGTTGTGCACTCTGCTATCGTCACTGGCCGATGTCCCAATTAAGCAATGTATGGGGATAACCGGATCGATCAGTCAGAAGGGAGAAGTGCAGGCAATCGGCGGAGTCAATGAGAAAATCGAGGGTTTTTTCGATATCTGCAGAAAGCGCAAGTACAGCGGAGAGGAAGCAGTAATTATTCCAAAGGCCAACATCCGTCATCTGATGCTCAGACAGGATGTGGTTGCCGCTATCAAAGAAGGAAACTTTAGTGTTTACGCGGTTTCGACAGTCGATGAGGCCATTGAATTACTGACCGGAATTGAAGCGGGCAGCCCCGATGACAGCGGTAACTATCCGGGGGGGTCGATCAACGGTTTGGTGGAGTCAACCCTTCATCGTTTTGCCACCGATATCCGGAAATTTGGCCAGAAGGAAAAAGACAAATCGGAAAAGAAAGATGAGTAAGGGTAGTGCTTGAGGATGCTTACGGATTCAGGTCTCTGAAAAAGTCATATTCGAATAATAAATATTCTGTCTCAAATTCAAAACAACCTCTTTAGGATTGAGGGCTATTTCCGGTTCTTAAGAAGAAAGTATTTGATTTTTTTATTCCTTTTTGCTACCACCATTGAATGATATGCGAAAAGGGCACTGTATGTATTGGTTGGCTGAAGGTTGAGCAACTGAGCAAACAGTGTTCTAACGAGGAATAAACGATTACCTACTTGAGGTGTGGCTGTTCTTCCAGGTTACATGGGGAAGAGCAATGTGCAGGACAAGTTTTTTCCCGGCAGTATCATTTGCCGGCGAAATCAATGGTGATACTGTTTGTTTTAAAACAACTGCGAATAGTAAGGATAGGTATTTAATCCGCTATGACTATCAGGTTGTCTATAATCGGTGCCGTTTTTTTAATTCTCCTGCTCCAGGCTGGCTGCGTGGAAAAGGTAAAGAAGGTGGCCGATGCTTTGCCGATCAAGATTGTCAAGAACGATGCCCGATCAAAAAAAGAAGTTGCCCAACCAGCAAAAAGGGCCAAAGTTTCTGTCGCCACGACCTTTCAGGTCCGACTGACTTCCGGTTGGAACAGAAATGGATTCAGGTTCCTGTCTTTGAATGGTTCCCGATATTCCAGAAAGATACTGCTCAAGCAGGCTAGGTCGGAGGATAATCAATTCAGCTTAGGTAAGGATGGTTCTCTTGTCATTCGACTCATGAATGGTTTCGAAATCGAACTGGCTTTTTATCCTCCCACGGAACAAGGACATGAAGAGTTTGAGCCCTTTTCCCTCGATGTGTATAACTGTAAACAGAAGATCATTTCCCACCAAAAGATTGTTAGCCGGATGAAGGTCTACAGGGCTTCTCAGACCAAGGCGAAATGAAACGACTTTTCCTTATTTTCGTTTTCCTCCTGCTGCATCCCATAATGGTGTTGGCTCAAGGTGATATTGTCACAATCACTGGCGATACCATCCTTCTTCAAGAACCGCAGTTCACCAGTTTTATCAAGGGAAAAATGCCACAGCTTTATGAGAAGCTGGACAGGCTCTCCAATACCCGAGATCTTCTCCATCTTGATGTGGATGTCGATAGTTTTAATCAGTTGTTTTTTCAGGTGATAGATTTTTATTCTCTCTCCAAGGATCTCAACTCAAATATCGAAGAATACACCAAAGAGGCCGGGACTATCCGGGAGCGGATCTTAAAAGAACAGGTGTTGACATCTCCTGAGGCGATCAGGCGAATTCTCGATTTCAAGTTTGTTGAAAAGAACATCCGCTACGCTGAAGAAAGTCTGCAGGCCATCGACAAGGATTTTGGAATTCTTCTCACCTTGATGAAGAGGAAAACCATCCAGGTTAAGCTTGCAGAGACCAAAAGTGGTGGATTGCGCGGCTTTACGGCATTGCTGGTTTCCCATCTTGAAGATTTCAAAAATGAGACAATCTCAATACGAGAGTACAGAAAGCTTGTCAAAAGAGGATTAAAGCAGGCAGGCAAGTCTCCGGAAGCAGTTGACCTGGCAAACAGGTTTAAGCAGCTTGCCTCTGAAATCTCCGGGGGAGGAAAGCTGGGAGAGGCTACCCAAAGCTCATTTTCCGGTGTTGCTACCTTTTTTGGCAATATTCTCAACCATGAGCTCTATATACTTGAGAATAAAAAGGTTACTCCGCTCAACATCATCAGGGTCATTGTCGGTGTTCTAGTTCTTATCGCCCTGTATAGAGGTATTCGCTTTTATCTGAAAGCGCGTGCCGTGGATCCGGGAAGACGTTACGTTATCCGGGTTCTGGTACGATATGCCATGTATATGGCCATGGTCCCGGTTGTTCTATACGGGCTTGGCCTGGATATGACCAAGATCACCCTGTTTGTTTCGGCCCTGTCCGTTGGTATCGGTTTCGGCTTGCAGAAGATTTTCTCAAATCTTATTTCAGGGATCATCCTGCTCCTGGATAGATCGATCAAGCGTGGCGACACAATCGAGATTGAAGATGTGTATGGGGTGGTTACCTCCATGCGTGCCAGGAGTGTTTTTGTCCGAACACGAGACGGCAAAGAATATCTTGTTCCCAATGAGTCGTTGCTGGTCAACAATGTCATTAACTGGACGCACAGTGACTCCAAGTTGAGGTTGAAGATTCCTGTCGGTGTCTCCTATGATTGTGATGTCGATCTTGCCATGAAACTGTGCCTTCAGGTACCTGAAAGAATAGATCGGCTGCTGAAGAATCCGGCTCCCAAATGTCTACTGAAAGGATTCGGTGACAACTCCATTGATCTGGAGCTGCGAGTATGGATTCGAGATCCCGAGCATGGAATAAGGAATGTGAGCAGTGAGATTCTGTTGGCCATCTGGCGCATTCTCAAGGAGAATGATATCGAGATCCCATTCCCACAGAGAGATCTGCATGTGAGAACCGTCTCTTCTGAGTTTTTAGACCACTTTCCGACTGAAAATTAAATATTATTCAGTCCCCTCCATGCACCAGTTCCCCTCAGGCGTGTTTGTTATAACAGGTTAATGTTGCGTCATTATTTTGTTTGACTGTGTCGGCAAAGAAAATGGAAAAAGATCTCTTTTTTGGCTTGACATGATAATGGTTATCATTTACATTAGCGAATGATTACTGAAAGGATTAATTATGCAGTTACGAATGACAAATCAGCGCGAGATGATCTTAAAAGAGCTGAAGCTCAGCAAGGAGCATCTAAGCGCCGATGAGCTTTATGAACGGATAAAGAAGAGAATGCCCAGAATCAGCCTGGCAACCGTCTACAGGAATCTGGAAATTCTATCAGAGGCCGGAATTGTTGCCAAACTCGAAGTAGGCGGTCGGCAGAAACGGTTTGATTATGATGTGGAAAACCATGATCATATCTACTGTGTCAACTGTAACCGGGTCGATAACCTGACCCTTGATCAGAAACCGATTCATGATCCATCCATGATTCACAGTGATGGATACACAATAACGGGGTGCAGGCTTGAAGTAAGTGGTTTGTGTCCGGAATGTCAAAAAAAACTAGAAAAGAAAGGGAGTCAGGAAATGGGATGTGGAACGAAAGGATGTGGACCTAAACCTCTCACTGAAGAGCAAAAGAGTGTATTGAATGCCATGGCAAATTGCGACGAACCTTGCGGTTCTAAAGATATTGCAGCAGCAACCGGCCTCGAGCCGAAACAGGTCAGCTGCAGGATAACCGCTTTAAAGAAGAAGGGCTATGTTGACAGTCCGGTCCGATGTAAGTACTCAATCACCGATGAAGGAAAACATGCTTTGGATGCCTAGCGTGCAATTTATAATTCATATATATACAAAACCAATACGGAGAACAACATGAAGCCACTTGTAACAAATGAAGCACCGGATTTTACGGCAACCGCTGTAATGCCGGATAATACTTTTAATGAAGAGTTCAAGCTTTCAGCTCTGAAGGGCAAGTATGTAGTCCTGTATTTTTATCCCCTGGACTTCACCTTTGTCTGTCCTTCAGAGATTCTCGCATTCAACAGGGCTCTTGACGAGTTTAAGAAGCGAAATTGCGAAGTCGTCGGTATCTCCATTGACTCACATTTCTCTCACCTGGCCTGGAAAAACACTCCGGTTGATCAGGGTGGTATCGGCAACATTCAGTACCCGCTGGTTGCCGATCTGGACAAGAAGATTTCCGAGGAGTACGGCGTACTCTTCAATAACGCCATTGCCCTTCGCGGTCTGTTTCTGATCGACAAAGACGGAGTTATCAGAAGCCAGGTTGTTAACGATCTGCCTCTTGGGCGTTCAGTGGAAGAGTCCCTGCGCGTTCTTGACGCCCTGCAGTTCACCGAAGAGCATGGTGAAGTTTGTCCTGCCAACTGGAAGAAAGGTGAAGACGCAATGACACCGACTGCTGAAGGTGTTGCAGAATACCTGGCCAAGCACAGCAATGACTGATTTCAGTATCTGCAAGACTGATTAAAAACCATTCAAGGTGGATACAGAAAAATACTTCGGTATCCGCTTTTTTTTTCGGCTGGTAATTATTGTTTTATCCATAGCCGAATAACAAAACTATTAGGAGATTTAAAATGGCTGACAAATTAAACATCTATAAATGTGATATCTGTGGAAATGTTGTTGAGGTTGTTCACGCAGGCAAAGGCGATATGAGCTGCTGCGGAGCACCGATGAAGCATTTGTCTGAAAATACCGTTGACGCGGCCACTGAGAAGCATGTACCGGTAGTGGAAAAGATCGAGGGTGGTTATCAGGTAACTGTTGGTTCCGTTGCCCATCCCATGGCGGATGATCATTATATTGAATGGATCGAACTCATTGCCGGTGACGCCTGCTACCGTCAGTTCCTTAACCCCGGAGACCAGCCTGTGGCTACATTCATGGTGGAGGCCGATAACGTAGTTGCAAGAGAACACTGTAATCTTCATGGTGTCTGGAAGGCTTGATCTACCTGCAGGTATAAGGTAAATAAAGACAGTGCCTGAATCCGGGAGCGCCCTAAAGGAAGTGCTCTTGGAGTGCATTCGATAGTGCTGTAGCTTTGTTTGATTTAATCGTCTGTCATATCAGGATATTATCAAGGTTAAAAAGATTTCTGTCACGGATTCAGGACAGTATTGAAAGAGGTGGCCGAGGGTGTCAAACGGCTGTTAGATAACTGTAATAATAAAAAAGGAATATCATGATGAAATACAGATGTGATATGTGCGGCTGGGTGTACGATCCTGCTGAAGGAGAGCCCGGTCAGGGTATTGAGCCCGGTACGGCTTTCGATGATCTTGACGATGATTTCGAGTGTCCGGTCTGCGCAGCCGGAAAAGATGAGTTTTCCGAAATCTAAGCAAGAGGAAATTGTCTAGCAGGCTGTCCGAGAGGTCATTTTTGGACAGCCTCCTAGGGGAGGGCAATCTCCACAGTATACGTTTGGCCGGAAAAGATGTATCCGGCTCGCCAATAATTTCATCGGTAGGCGCTGCAAGGTGTTGACGGCGTGGAAACCGTCAATATTCAAGCAGGTCATTGCCAAAAAAAACATGACAGGTAAGCAATTTACGCATGAGAATACAGGCTTTCCGTACTTTAGTAGGGCAAAGGGCGGAATAGCTAAAAATAATATATGGAAGTTTTATTTTTTTAGTTTGTAACCGGAGGATATGACGATGAACCCTGTAAAATTGAAAGACAATATCTATTGGGTCGGTGCCATTGACTGGGATGTACGTGATTTCCATGGATATTCCACAAATAGAGGGACAACTTATAATGCATATCTCATTCTCGATGAGAAAGTAACCCTGATCGATTGTGTAAAGAAGGGTAAGAAGCAGGATCTGATCAGCCGGATCAGTGAAGTCATCGACCCGAAGAAGATCGATTATATTGTTGTCAACCATGTTGAGATGGACCATTCCGGCTGCCTTCCGGAAATGATTGAATTGATCCAGCCTGAGAAAGTCATCTGCTCAAAAATGGGTCACAAGGCGTTGCTTCAACACTTTCACCGTGAAGATTGGCCTTACGAAGTTGTCAATCCCAAAGAGGACTACAGCCTGGGAAAGAAGACACTCTCTTTTCTTGAAACCAGGATGCTACATTGGCCGGACTCGATGTTCACTTATGTGAAGGAAGACAAAATTCTGTTTACCAGTGATGCCTTTGGTCAGCATCTGGGAACCAGCGAACGGTTTGATGATGAATCCGATCAGGCAATTCTCATGGAAGAGTTGACAAAATATTATGCCAATATTCTGACGCTTTATTCACCTCTTGTCAGAAAGCTGATAGCCAAAGTAAAAGAGATGAATCTTGAGATCGACATGATGGCACCTGATCATGGAATCATCTGGCGCCAAGATCCGATGAAAGCAATTGAGGCTTATGATAAGTGGAGCCGCCATGAAGGCCAGGGATATGCCATGGTCATTTACGATACCATGTGGCACTCCACCGAGATTATGGCAAAAGAGATCGGTGCCGGCCTGCAGCAGGAGGGTATATCCTATCAGTTGGTCAATCTGCGGTACAACCACCGCAGTGATGTCATGCGGGAAGTACTCAATGCCAGCGCCATCATCCTGGGTTGCCCGACATTGAACAACGGTCTGTTACCGAGAATGGCCGGGTTTCTCATGTATATGAGGGGGCTGCGGCCGACAAATAAGATTGGTGCCGCTTTCGGTTCATTCGGCTGGTCCGGTGAGTCGGTCAAGCTGTTAAACGGGGCCATGGAGGAAATGAAGTTTGATGTGATTGATGAAGGTGTCAGGATCAAATACGTTCCTGAGAAATCTGATCTGCCTACCTGCATCGAGCTGGGACGAAAAGTGGGTCAGGCTATGAAAGAAAAGCAGGCTCAGCAGAGTTGAGTCAGCGAAAACAAAAGAGGTCATACTATGAAAATTTATATTGACAAAAACGTTATCGAATTTCTGCCGGAGAGCGAGCAGGAAACATCATCCCTGGAGACGTTGTGGCGCGTTGTTGTTGACTGTGCAGGTACTAATAAGCGGATGACCGCCATCGGAGAGTATATACCCTCAAAGGAGAATCTGGCACGATTCGTTATTGAAGGGGTGCCCGGAACTACCACCTATACAGAAGACAAGGCTGTGGAAGAGTGCACCGTATTCTGCATGACATGCAATAAATATATGCAGTTGAAGGGTGGCGATGCCATTCCTGTCTGCTGCGGTAAACCGATGGAACCAGTCGACTGATCGACCCATCCGAGATTCACTATAACCAAAATCCGTGAGCGCCCCACAGGAAGTGCTCTTGCAGTGCTAGCGGATGCCCCTAAGGGTATTTGTTATTCAAGGTTTAATAGTTACATCAGTAATTTCTATATAATATAAATATGTTATAAACGATAGCCACGGTTTCTGTCACGGATTCAGGTATAAAAAAAAAAGGGCTTGCGAACATATCTTCGCAAGCCCTATTCCTTTTTCAGCCTTGGCGTCTTAACTTGAACAGTAACAGGGTTTGTAAATTGTTGGCTTTATTATACCTTATCCGCTGAAATACCGCTTGAGTAGACCGGCAAAGGCCATACCGTGGCGAGCTTCATCCTTGCACATCTCATGGACAGTGTCATGGATGGCGTCATAACCAAGTTCTCTGGCCTCGGTACCAATTTTTTTCCTTTACAGGCGCCTTTCTCAGCGGCCACCCTGGCTAGCAGATTGGCCTCGGTGCCTTCTTCAACTTCCTCACCGATCAGCTCGGCGAATCTGACGGCATGCTCCGCCTCTTCCCAGGCAATCCGTATATAAGCCTCCGCGACTTCGGGATATCCTTCTCGATCGGCCATCCGGCTCATTGCCCGATACATTCCGACCTCGGTAGATTCCCCCATGAAATTGTTCTATAAACCTGCATGATCTCTTCATCACATCCCTGAGGCACACCGGCAACGCGCTGATCGACCCATTCCATCTAACTGGAACTACTTTTTTATTTCAATGAATTTATCCTGGGTGGCGCCACACTGGGGACATCTGGCTGGAGGTTTTTCGCCCACATGGATATAACCGCACAAGGTACAACTGAATTTTTTCATCATGATCTCCTTTAAAATGTGTGTATGAGGTAAACCGCAAACATATAATTACCTGATGACCCATACTATTCAACATACCACGAGGTGTTGTTGATTTGCCAATCTAGCCCCCGGTCGAGGATCATTCTTTATTGGGTAATACAGCTCAATATTATATCGGTATTTCAAGGTTTACAGCAAAAACCTGGTTGACATACATGATCCTTGAAATACGTTTGTCAAACCGACAACACCTCTTTTTCAATCCCGACTGAAAATCATTGGTAACCTTACAAATATGGCTGAATCCACTGGTTTTTCAAAGTACTGTATCAGATCGATTGCGAAAGAGAATATTTGTAGTTGCCGGCAAAAAAAGCCTCGAAACTGAAAGGTTCGCAATTCCAATAAGTATCAGCAGCTCTCTGTGGCACTTTTCTAACAGCGGTCTGTTTACGCCCTAACTACCTCATATTTTTTTGCCAGATCTCATTTTCATCAATAGTTATGTGTGGGCTATAAGCACTATGGATATAGCTGTATAATAAGGGTAATCGTTGTTCGTTGGAAATGTTGTCGATGGCATTGGCCCAATAGCTGTTTTTGTAGAGAATGAAACGAATATTTTTTTGCCGAAGCGTCTCAATAACCTCATTTTGGAAAAACTGCGAAGAGGCAAAATGGGTAATCGGAAATCGTGTCGGACACGGTTGGTTTAGGAAATAGTACCATGACGCTTCACTGGTAAGGGTTATAAACATTTCGTGCTCACCAAGGTTTTGTTTGAGATACGATATGGTTTCCTTATATTCAACCGGGATAAAACGGCTGTCCCTGGCAGCGATTGGGAAATTTTCGGTAAGACTATCGTTGTTAATGATTTTGGTGACCAGGAATAGGGAGTAAAGACAGCAAGTTATTACTATAGTTGTTGATATCCGTTCAAATAACCGTCGGTTGATCCGGTTTCTAAAATAGTAATGGATCAGAATGAATAATAATCCGAAGATGGGTAGCAAAGAGCTGTACTGGATATGTTCAACATCCGAACGGCCGAGTGCACTCCTGAAACAAAACACAGCAATGAGGAAAATAAAAATCGGTGAGAAATATTTTTTTATAAAAACAGCAAACAGCAATGTATATCTTTTTTTATCGGAGAATGTCATAAGCAGTCTGCTCAACAGCCAGAATCCCATGGCACTTATAACGGTAATGATTGCTAAAGGTCGATACTCGGACACCGTGAAGATGAGACCGTCCGACAGCTCTTTTGTTTGGGGAATATAAATGAAGACAAATGCCAAGAATTCTGCAAACCCGCCTTTTAACAGAAGCCATAAAGAGAGAATACCTGCAGCCAGTCCCAGGATGGAAAAGAGTATGTACCTTGTTCTACACTGTTGCTTGCGAAAATAGATAAGTGGAAGTACCGGCAACAGGAGACAATACAATGCTGTTATATAAAAGGCGCGGTCAACCGATATGGCAAATGAGAATATCGGAATAAATGCAAGCAGAAAGCTGATGACGGATATCTTTAACAACGAATAACTATTTTTTTTCAGGTTTCCCAGGTAACTCAGGAGTATCAGGAAGGAGAACGTAATGAATTCTCTTGGCAGCAGGATAAACGACTGCTTAGGAAGGAGACCGAAAAGAAGTAAAAGCGTTATGAGTGACCAGGTTGCGTTTCCACCGTAGATGGTTAGCAGGAGAATTCCAAAGAGAATATAGCAAACAATTTTCACAATAGACATCATTGCCCTGCTGGCACCTATCGATTTTCCAAATAATTTGTAGGCTATAACGGATCGAAGTGGATCGAGAAATACTCCATGGGAGAAGACGTAATCTTTATAAGGAACTTTGCCGGCCATATATGAGGTGGCAAGACCGATGCTTTCACCTTCGTGATAGGAGTCAAACGGACCGCTGGCATGATGAGTCGGGGTCGTCAGCGAGATAAGGATGCACAAAGCTATAACGAGCGGAGAAAGGCAGGGAATAGTCTCTTTTTCACCTTTTCTCTCTTTTATGTTGGTTTTCCAGAGTATAAGCTTTCGTGCAAACAGCACATAGGTTATGAAGAGGAGCAGAGACGGGATTGAAACATATATTATAAATCGAACGATATCATTGTTCGGGTTGGTCTGTGACAAGGATAGCGGACCGATAATATTATAGGGATTGGTATAGGCAAGTGTAACATGGTCCCACACAAGGAATCCGATTATTGATCCTGATAGAAAGAGCCCGAACAAATAGAGGCTCCGAATCAATAGTCCTGTCTGACGATTATTTGTTCCAGCTAGCATCTGCATGCGTGCTCTATTCACGCTCTTCGCCCAAGTTTCGATTTGATCCGGCAAAAGATGGTGGAAAATTAAACAGTTAAATCAACAACATAAATGCCTGGCAATCTGTTAACGACAGCTTTCAAGCCTTTCTGTACGAATGTCTCTCTTTAGCTTCCCAGCGATCTATGACAGATAAAGGGCTTGAATATGAACGGATGCGGACTGCAAATGAGGGCTGGTTCTATTTCTCAATGCCTACACGGGCCGCAACACCCTGATCATAATAGTGCTTGATCGGTCGCATTTCAGTCACCAGGTCGGCTTTGTCTATTACCTCGGGTTTTGCTCCGCGGCCGGTGATGATCAATTCGGTGTCGGGGTGGCGTCCATCAATCAGTTCAACAAGCTCGGAGAGTGGAAAGAGTTGGCATGAAACGGCCACATTGCCCTCATCGACAATAACCAGCTGATAATCACCTGAGCCGGCAGCCTCTTTGAGTTTTGCCAGTCCTATACGAGCTGATTGGATATCCTCTTTGGTGGGAGTGGTTTTGATGAATCGTCCTTTCCCAAATTGATGGATTGAGATCAGATCGTCGAAGCGGCGCAGCGCTTTGATCTCAGAGAACTCCCCGGCCTTGATGAATTGGCCGATGAATACCTGGTAACCGGCTCCAGCAGCACGTAACGCCACTCCCAGGGCAGCTGTTGTCTTTCCTTTGCCGTCACCGGTATAGACCTGTACATATCCTTTCATATTGTTATCCAAAATAGATGGTTAGTTGTGTATTGTCTTCTTATAAAACAGATGTATACCAGAAAAACTACTCAACAACAATCAGGCTCCCCGGGAGCGGAATGGATGATATGGTTTGGTACCAGGAAAGAGTTGATGGGACATGGTTGAAAGGTTAAAATGACACACTCAAAACATTGGGGTTCTCTATTGCAGAGTATTCGGACGAAATAGTTAAGCGGTTTGAATGGAGGTTGAATCGAGTCATGCCCGATGCGCTAACAAGAATTATTATTGCATAGCGGTTTTCCCGCTAGCTGTAGAAAACCGCCGGCGGATAACGCTGCTCATTAAAACATAAGTGCTTCGCACATTTGCTCCCCGGCTACGCCGGGAATCAAAGCCACGCGTTTGACGCGTGGTTGTTTACTCAGGAGAAAAACTGTGGCTAACTTTACTTGGAAAAACGGCCTGGTCCGGCTGTTTGTTGCCTTTACCCTAGTCTTTTCCACATACAACCCCAGCGACTATTCCTATTTCCGCTGGCTGAAACAAAGTCTGGAGAAAGGCGGTACCCCCGATGTACTGCTGCTGTTCAGCGGTGTTGTTCTTGTTATTCTCTGGGTTATTTACCTGCGGGCGACCCTGCGCTCCCTTGGCCCGATCGGCCTGGCACTGGCCTGTGCCTTTTTCGGTACGCTGCTCTGGCTGGTCGTCGATTATGGATTGGTGCCAACCGATAATAAAGATATCATTACCTGGCTGGTGCTTATAGCATTTTCAGGTGTTCTGGCCATCGGCATCTCCTGGTCCCATATCCGGCGCCGCATATCCGGGCAGGCCGATATGGATGATCTGGACAAATAGGTCAGATCGATATCAAATGCTTGTATATTGCTTTTGCCTGAATTCAACGTTGGATGCCGCCTGCTTCACCCCGGATTTCAAGCTCAGGTTAATGCTGGACAAGGTGTCACGTACACAGCATTAACCGTTAATCTTGCTTATAAAATCACTGACTTCCTTGCTGACCCAAGCTAACAATTCGGGATTTTCACAAAAATTTTAGTTTAAAAACCTCCCGCCATTTCTTCCGAACCGGTAAATTCCAGCTCAGTTGTTCCTTTCGGTGAAGTCGTATTTTAGTAAAGGCTATGACTTCCAGAATTTCTGTGCTGACAGAAAGAGTTTAGACAGTCCTGGCTGGACGGCAGGTATCTTCTGGCCTGGTTACCGTGGACGAGTCCGGATAAACAATTCTTTTAACGGGAACGGACCTGGAACTGACAGTTGTTAAATTTTAACTCTTTGTCACTTTCTATAAACAGCCGGGCAGGATTTATTCACCCGGCCAGCTCATTGATACTATTTATCCGGATTAGCGTATTATCAGCGATAGAACCATAGATAGTCACATAAAGAAATTTCGGTTGAAAATTGCAAAAGTGATGAAGGGAATGGCAGTTATCATATCGTCTACGGAGCAGGCTAAAATATGTCGAGATATGACGGCTGATCCAGGGGTATTCACGAGTCATGGTATCTGTACGTGCGTGAAGTGTGTCATTTGAACTCTGTTTTGGTCTATCTGACAAGTAGGTTTTTCTATGGGGTTCAGAGATGTGTTGAGCTCCGATGTTCAAGGATTCATGTGTGTTTAAGTTGACTGTTTTTGGGGTGCCATCACTTTCAACGGGACTTCCTCGACATTCCCTTTTTTAATTTTGTAGGCTTTGACCGGCTCCACCCCTGCCATCAGGCTGGCGATGACGTAGGTCATATTGGGGTCATGCGCCAGTCGAATATCTTCCACAGAAGGCCGGGCCGGAGTTTCAGGATGGGTGTGATAGACTGCTGCCACCTGTAATCCCTTCTCTCGTATCTGCCGAATAGTGGCAAATTGCTCCTTTGGATCCATAGTATAGTGATCTGGAGCGGCATCCATATTATGTAATTCAAAATGATGCCTTACCACGCCATCTTTTGAGGCCAGATATCCACAGGCCTCATTAGGTTCTTCTCGTCGACCGTGGGCCAGCATGGCTTGCAGGATCTTTTCCTCTATCTGCATTGTCATTGAAAATTCCTCATTTTAAATCAATCATGCTCAGCATGACGCAACGTCACTGGATGGCGTGTCACCAACCTGGCCATATAACGCATGCAGTTCATCCAGATGATTTCTGGCCAGTTCCAGATACGGTTCCATTGCTAAGGCAATTTTAAAATAATGGACAGCCTCGTCGATACGGTTGAGCTTACGCAGGTTGACACCAAGATTCGCATAATCAATCGCTTTGGACGGGTCAACTTCGATTGATCTTTGAAAATGGGTGACGGCACTTTCATATTCTTCAAGTTTGTAATAGCAAAAGCCAAGCAGGTTATGAAGGTCCTCCCGCTCATCATTGTGTTCAACGCCCAAGTGAAGAACTTTCAATGCCTTTCTGAATTCTCCCATGTCTTTCAGACATTCACCCATGAATGAGCAAATAACCGGCATATCCTCTTCGTCCGGATCGAGTTCCAAAGAACGGCTGAAGTGCATTATCGCCTCATCAAAAAGGCCGATTTGTGCCTTTTTTTTGCCAAAGTAAAATTCGATGAAATAAGAGGGGGGGAGAATTTCACTCATTTTCTCAAGTTGCCTGATCTGGGTATCGGGGTTGCTGATGAGTTCGTGGGCCAGTTTAGCGGCAAACAACCCGGCATTCCGGTTCGTAGAACGCTCACGGAAATGAGCACCGGGAACAATGGTGTAGATCGCCGGAATCCGCAAATCCGGATGTTGTATGTCAATGAGAAACACCTCCATGTTCAACTTGGTTAAAGCTGCCAGGCAGTTATCGATCTCCACCTTCATGTTGTTGTCACCGTGGTCGGGAAGGTCTGCCAACCTGACCATACGACCTGGATTGACAATATAATTCATCTCATCTAGTGACATGGGTTTAGGCAGTCCGCTGGCTTCATAGTTCGCCTTTGTATTGAAATCGCCTGCCAATTGCGCAACTTCAGTCAATGCTCGAATAAGGGCTTTGTTCGGTTCCGGGGTGGTCCCGGCGGTATAAACAATTTCACTCGCTTCCGGGAAGGTTGATGGATCCATCGCCATGGCCCCAACCGTAGGAATGCCGGTATCCAAGGTGAAATCATTCAGATAAACCTGAATCCCATGGCGGGTAAATTTTTTAAGCAGATCAACGGCTACAGGGTCGGTAATGGAATCGGGATCAATCCGTGGAGCCTTAATCCGTTCACGGGTGATGACGGCACAGACATGCCGTTCGACAATCTCGCTCAGCCCTTGAAGAATTGCCTCTTCATACGAATTGCCGGCAGAAGGACCGTTAAACTCATTGATGGCATAAAACCACGAATAGGGAATAAGAACGACTTCCCTCCGCTTGAGGTTCGTTCCCCAGGCCCACCTGATCGGAATATCTCCAATCAATTTGGCCAAAGTTTCCTCTGAGGTGTGTTCGTCATGCACCGACTGTAGTAGATATTTCAACTCCAAAAGCGGCATCCCTTCTTCTTTCAATTCAGCATAGGTTGCCAATATAAAATTGTTTGGATTCTGTTTGAAGCTGAAAAATGAGAACCGTTCGGCAAGTTCCATACAGGCGCTGGCCTGAGACTGGGCCACAGTACAGCCCTTGCCCATCTGTTTCTTGTTGCGGATCACCTCATAAGCTTCCTTGCCGCAGACACTGAAATAGACAGGGATAGCAAGGCGGCCGTTGTCAACACGCTGTACATCCGTCAAGATCTCAAGATCAATCTCATCTAATCTCTTTTTAAAGTTAGCTATGGTCTCCTCAGGAGTACAGACCTTATCCTGATCGTAGGTGTAGTTCTTAAAACAATCTTCATAGTTGACCGGTTCCGGCTTGGGCGGCCTTAGGGTTGTTTTACTCATGATGCTTCCAGGGTATTTTTCTCACACAGATGATTTGCCTCTGTTCATTGTTGTCTGTTGTTTTTATTCGCGAGAAAGTATGCCTGAGGAGCAACCTGTTGTCAAGAATTTATGACACAATGTGGTATAAAGCCGGGAATGAGTTGAAAGGAATACAGATCACATCTTTTGGATCATAAGCTGCCAGTTACCATCGTCCAACTGCGTCTTTTCTAAAATGGTATGGCCTTCTTTTTCCACAGATCGCGGTACATTGTTTATCGGGGGGCCATCATCAATGATCAGTTTGAAAATCTGGCCCGATTTGAGATGGGAGAGTCCTACCTTGGCATGAACCATATTCATTGGGCAGCCTATACCTCGACAATCTTTTGAAGAATCTTCTTTAATCATGGTCTACTCCTCAATTTTATAATTATGTAGCTCGGGTTTACTACCCTGCAACTTGCAATGGGGTCGTTTATTAAAAACTGTATTTGTTTTGATGTGACATTACTTTTTCAGGTGTGAGATCCATCTTCCGCATCTACACATTTCAGCTGATATTTCTCTGTGCTGTTCTTTCGTCTTATATTCCGCAAACGGCCTGTTCTGCGTCGGAAAGCTCAGTTATTGAAGGGTTTTCGCCACAGATTCGGCAATCGGCCTGTTTATGCAATTTAACCTTTCTGAAATCCATGGTTTTGGCATTAAAAGAGAGCAGGGTGTCGGTCAACAGGTCTCCGACGCCGGTTATGTATTTGAGCGCTTCTGCCGCCTGAATAGTACCCAGCATCCCTGCAATAGCCCCGAGTACCCCTGCCTGGGAACAGGTGGGCACCGCCTCCGGAGGCGGAGGTGCTTTAAAGGAGCAGCGGTAGCATGTCGTTTTGCCTGGAATAATGGTCATGGTCTGGCCATCAAAGCGGAGAATACCGCCATGGGACAGGGGAATATTTTCCATTACACAGGCATCGTTAATCAGGAATTTAGTCGGGAAATTATCTGTGCCATCGACGACGAAGTCATAATCGCGTATGATTTCGCGAACATTGTTTGCCAGCAATTTGTCCTGGTAGGTGTTGATTGTAAGGTCCGGATTGATGGCATGCATCTTTTCCTTTGCGGAAACAACTTTTGATACACCAATATCTTTGGTAAAGTGAGCAATCTGCCGCTGAAGGTTTGAGATTTCGACAGTGTCGCTGTCAATGATACCTATCGTTCCAACTCCTGCCGCAGCCAGGTACAGTGCGGTCGGACAACCCAGACCACCGGCACCGACAATGAGCACCTTTGCCTGTAGAAGTTTTAACTGCCCTTCCACCCCAACATCCTGGAGCAGGATGTGCCTGCTGAAACGCTCGAGTTGTTCCTGTGAAAAATCCATCATATTGAGTCAAGCCCCCTTTCTAGATCGTCTATCAGATCATCATAATCTTCAATGCCGACGGATAAGCGCAGCATTGTCGGCCGTATTGCCATTACTATCCGTTCCTCTTCACTGTATTCCGCAAAAATTGTAGATGCAGGGTGAAGAATAAGTGTTTTATTGTCATTGATATTGGTCGCCCTCCTGATCACCTGCAAACGATTGATCAATGAAAAGCAATGTTCAATACTGTCCAGATCAAAGGTGAGAAGGCCGCCATATTTATCGTTAAACTGAGAAGTTGCTGTCGAATAATAGGCCGAATTTTGAAGACCGGGATAGTGGACATCCACTACTTTCGGGTGGTGTTGGAGAAAATCGGCAATGAGCAGCGCATTCTGACAACTTTTATCAATCCTCAGCCCCATCGTTTCCAGGCCAAGGCTTTGCAGGAAGGCATTGTGGGGAGAAAGGCAGGCACCGACATTCCTGTAGACTTCTTGTCTCAGACCACTGATCAAGGCCATCTTTCCATATTTCTTCGCTCTTGCCTCCAGCTTTTCCGATTGCCGCCAGTCAAAAGTGCCATTGTCTATGATCACTCCACCAACAGACGTTGCCCCACCTGAGATGTATTTTGTGCTTGAGAGTATCTCGATATCGACAGCCGCCTGTTTACTGTTAAATAGATAGGGCGTTGTTACCGTATTATCAAGCACCAGGGGAACACTGCGGCTTCTTGTGATGTCACTGATAGAAGCGCAATCGGCAACTTCGAGTTGCGGGTTTGTTATGCTCTCCAGAAAGACGGCACACGTGTTATCGTCTATGGCCTCATCAATCTCAGCAGGGTTTGTCATGGAGATGTATCTGGTTTGCAGGCCCCAGGAAGAGAATGTGTCCTCAAACAGTGACAGGGTGTTGCCAAACAGGTATTTGGAGGTGACTACATTCT
>CAZUUJ010000013.1:0-65718 GCA_964623625.1 uncultured Desulfocapsaceae bacterium | reverse complement strand
CAAGGTGAGCCCATGGCGTCTTATCGACAAATTTCTCCAGATAGGCAGCCGCAGTTATGGTACCGCCAGATCGGCCGCCTATGTTTTTTACATCGGCGACTTCCGACTTGAGCTGTTCACTGTAATCTTCATTCAGCGGTAAACGCCAGACCGGTTCACCACTTTCCCTTCCTGCACCGATGAGCCGCTTTGCCAACTTGTCGTTGTTTGACACCAGACCTGTGTGGTGATGCCCCAAACCTATAATTACCGCTCCAGTCAAAGTAGCGAGATCAACAACACAATCGGGTTTATATTTCTTCACTCCGTAGGCAAGGGCATCAGCTAAAATCATTCGACCTTCGGCGTCTGTGTTGACCACTTCCGAACTCAGGCCATTATAGTGACGGATAATATCTCCGGGCTTGATAGCGGAACCTGAAACCATATTTTCAGTTGCCGGAACCATACCAATAACTCTTTTTGAAGGCCTTAGCTCCCCAACTGCCAGCATGCAGGATAACACAGCGGCACCGCCGCACATATCATACTTCATATCCTCCATACCTGCCGCCGGCTTAATCGATACGCCACCGGAATCGAATGTCAGTCCTTTTCCTACAAGAAGCAGGGTCTGATATTTTTTTTGCGGCGGCACATACTCAACAATTACCATTTTGGGAGGTAAAGCAGAACCCTGATTGAGACCGATGATACCACCCATACCGAGTCGTTTCATGTCCCCTTTTCCCAATACCCGGCATTTCATTCCATATTGTCGGGCAATACGACGTCCCTCTTTTGCAAAGGAATCGGGAGTCCATTTGTTGGCTGGCTCATGAGCCATATCCCGGGCAAGGTGACCGCTCATGGCTGCAATCTGCCCTTCTTTCATTCCTTTACGGACATCACTATGAGACCTACTGGAAAAATAGGACAAATCCTCGATTCCCTCAAATACGCTATTATCGTCTTCTGCTTTTTTGTATTTGGTAAAGCGGTAGTCACCAAGCAACAATCCTTCAGTAAGAGATGACGCAGTCTGGCGAACGGATAAACCGGTAATGGAAGGAAGGACAACCATTACATTCTTAGCCTTTAATCGGCCGACCTCTTCTGCAACTGTACCACCGCCAATACGTATCATCTCTTTGAGTTGATATCGAGTGTTTTCCTTTTTTAATTCACCAAGTCCGATAACAAGAATCCTTTTTGGTGCAGGGAGGTCCTTCACATTTGATTTTTCAGGATAGAAAATGAATTTCTCACCCTGTTTTGCTTTGAAATCTCCCAATTCACGGGCACGCTGTATTGACTGTTTCAGACCTGGACCAAATTTCACTCTGCCTTTTTTTGACTGTAATAGACAATAGACGAGTAAGTCTCCATGAAATCTACCAACATTCTTCGCCGAAACATGTAAACGCGTTTTCTTCATTTGTTCTCCAAATTGTTGTATTATTGCTTCAACAGATTATTATGACATGTTTACTACACTAATTCATCAACAGTGCACAAGGTTTTTAAGACGACTTTGACTGAAATGATGAGCCTGTCATATCAACCAAAATCCATAAGAATATAAGACGTATCACCTGGAGGTCCATCACCTTGAACACTTTGATTTTATCCGTTGGGTTGGCCATACTGATTTCCGGCCTCTGTTCTGTTTTTGAGGCGGTTCTCTACTCGATATCGACCAGTCAGATAGAAATGATGAAGAAAAAGGGTCATTCATCAGCCAACCTTCTGTTAAAACTCCGTGCCGACATCGATGAGCCGATTACTGCCATCCTGACACTCAACACAATTGCGCACACTGTTGGGGCAGCCATTGCCGGTGCTGCTGCTGCCGTACTCTTTGGTGAAGCCAATCTCATCTGGTTTTCTATTATTTTTACTTTAGCCATTTTGCTGTTTTCAGAAATTCTGCCAAAAACAGGAGGGGTAACCTATGCTGTAAGGCTAGCACCGTATATTGCCCATCCTCTTCACTGGCTTGTTATTGTACTTAAACCGATCATCTGGCTTTGTCGGTCAGTCACCAGCCTTGTTCCTTCAAAAGAAAATCAGGATATCGTCTCTGCCTCCGAGCTGCAGACCATTGCCGCCCTATCCAGACAATCCGGCCAGATAGAACATGATCAGGAAACGGTTATAAATAATATTCTCGAACTGACCTCCCGTATTGTCCGTGAGGCTATGACACCCCGTACCGTTGTTTTTTCTCTGGATGAAAAACTCACTGTGAGAGAGGCCATGCGGCAGGCTTCAGCCCTTTCAGCTCACAGTCGAGTCCCGGTTTACGATGACGATCCCAATAACGTTACCGGTATAGTTATGCGTAAAGATGTTCTGCTGGCGGCTGCCAACCGAAGGGAAAACACCCTGTTGTCCAGCCTGAAAAAGCCTGTTCATTTTGTTCCGGAGACTGCCCGTTTGAACCATGTTCTCATTGACTTTTTCGAACGACACCAACATCTATTCGTGGTCGTTGATGAATACGGTGCGGTAACCGGCATTATCTCCATGGAAGACGTACTGGAGGAAATAGTCGGTCAGGAGATCATTGATGAGTCGGACAGAGCCAGCGATATGCGGGAGCTGGCTAGAAAAAAACATATCAATACAAAGGGCGGATACTAATACCGTCCTGATAATTCTTTCACATAGCTTACAATATCATGAAGAAACAACGACTTATCCAGTTTATCATCGTTGCCGCACTGCTGATGCTTGCCCTCTATATCAACCAGTCCGACAAAACGGTCACCCAACCACCGTCTACCGATATCAAGGTCACAAAAATCGATGGTGTGGTCTTGGCATATACTCAAAAAAAGAGTGATGTTCAGGTCGAAGGTAAAGGACGTGTTGTCAAACTGCTGGCCGACGATATGAAAGGAGCCAAACATCAACGGTTTTTAGTCCGATACAACGACCAGCAGACCCTTCTGATTTCACATAATATTGATCTGGCGCCTCGAATCGATATCCTGCAGGTGGGTGATATCGTCGAGTTTTACGGCGAATATGAGTACAATAAAAAAGGAGGAATCATCCACTGGACCCACCATGATCCTGGCGGTCGTCATCCCGATGGCTGGCTGCGCCACAAAGAGAAAGTGTATCAATAAACAACCACGCGTGAAATGCGTGGCTTTGATTCCCGGCAAAGCCGGGGAGCAAATGTGCGAAGCACTCATGTTTTAATGAGCAGCGTTATCCGCCGGCACAGCCGGCGGTTTTTACGGCTTATGGTAAAACCGCTGCGTAATAGTAAACCAATCTCCTAAACCCGTAAAGTAGATTGTTGTTTGAGTTGATAATATCCTGATATGACAAGGTATTATTGAGTCCTGTTGTTATATTCTGAAAGAGTAATTCGCCCTCCGGGGCCTCCGCCAGCACTGGAAGAGCACTTCCTGTGGGGTGCGGGTTCAGGTTACTGTTAGCCATCGGTTACCGTAAACTCTCTGCTGTCGATTTTTTTGCCATTGAGATAGGTTATAACTCGCCATACGCCGTAAACCTTGCTGCTGAACTCATTACCGGTAAACATTCTGGTAAACGCTCCATTTCTGATCAACTCAAACCAGAAATACACACCGTAAGATCCAGTATCTTCGTTCAAGTCAAATTCCCGAAACAGCCTTTGTGCGACTTTACCCTGGGGGGAAAGCCAGTGAGTTGACAGATTGTGTTTTCCCACCTTGATATGATCGAAAACCAGATAGATATAAATTCGCTCAAAAGGTTGGAACTTCACTCTCTTTTGAACAAACGGCCGTTTACTGTGCAGCGAAATCTGAAATCCGTTCTTTTTCCTTTTCTCCCCGATTTGTTCTGTTTTGTTATCATTGTTCGAGGCAACAACAGTTGGCTTGCTATTATGGATAGCATCTTCTATGACCAAGCGCTGGATTTTCAAACGGTTTTGGCCGCCTTCAGAACGAAAACGGTTTTCGATGACAAAATACCGAAGAGTCAACAGGATTGCCAAGCAAAGGACTATACCGATATTCCATTTCATTGCTTTTTTCCTGTGTGATTCAAACCTGAGTTGAACGATTTTGTACTCGATCTGGTATAATCTCTTGCACGTTAAGGATTTCCAACAATCTTCAACAGACTTCCGGGTATATCTGCGATTTTTGTAAAACCTTAGCGTACAAGATATCAGCACATATCTTCACAATAAAATCGCTCAATTCAGACAATAATAAATACTTCATTCTTCTGTGCGGATGACCAGTGATTATTTGTCATACTGGTACGAAAATTCAACCAGATATCATTCCTTACTGGACTTCTTCTTCATTTTCATCTATTTTCTTTGACATGTTGATAAGACGAACCATCATCATCTTTATCTTCTGTTTGTCCTCTACCCTGCTTTCCAGTGGTTTATCTGCGGATAACCGGCCCAAAACTGCTCTGTCAAAAGCTGGATCAGGCATCAATTCCGTCCATTCTTTCCAAGCCGGTTTCATCAACGAAAGGGCCAAACTGAAATTCTTGGCCATAACCAATAAATTTGTCACCGGTGATCCCGAACTTGAACAACCATTTACAGACGACCTCAGAACAAGGGATTTTTCCAGCGTTACTTTTATTGAGGTAAACAGCAATAAAAAGGAAATTCAGTTGAATTATCTCAGCAAAACAAATCGCCAACCGGATAGTTCGGTCTATTCATATGTTTCGAAAAGGGCAATGTCTCTTGTTGACACGGACACTATCTCAGTGTTGAGACGATTGGGTTCTTTTTACGATTTCAACGAGTTTTACTTCGGCAGCTTCAGCGGCCTGCGAATCAGTATGAAGTGGGAGTAGCAGACACTCAGAAGCGGCAAAAAGGTCCAAAAGTTAACCCCTTCACAGGATAAAGCCTGACCTTCTTCTGTAAATATCGGGTATGACCGAAGGCAACTTCCTACTCAAGTGCTGTTAAAATCAAAGGGAGAGTGATCTCCCGACCTTCACGTAAAACCGTGATCGATACTTCCTCACCGACCTGAAATCGTTCTATTTCATCTCTGATATCATTGAAGGACCGCACGTCTTTTCCGTTGATCTTGATAATGGAGTCACCCAGAACGATCTCTCCCCTGAACTGTGTAGTAGGACGAAGACCGGCTTTATCGGCAGGTCCACCCTTCTGCACACCTAATATCAGCACGCCCTCAATACCAAGCCGTCTTGCCACCCTTGCATCGGCCAGTGAAGCGCCGATCCCCGGCTTTATCAGTTTTCCATGACGGATGATCTGGGGAACAACTCGGTTCACCTCCTCAACAGGCACGGCAAAGCCAATCCCCGCATAGGCCCCTGATGGACTGAAAATAGCAGTATTAACGCCGATAAGTCTGCCGGCGCTATCCAACAGCGGCCCGCCTGAATTACCCGGATTAATCGCTGCATCTGTCTGAATCACTCCTTTTATCACTCTACCGGTAATCGCTTTGATCTCTCTTCCCAGAGCGGAAATGATACCGGAAGTGATTGTGTGATCAAGTCCAAAAGGATTGCCAATGGCAAAAACCTTTTGACCGACTAGAAGATTCTCGGACTCGCCAATGGGAATAGGCCTCAATGTGTGCACAGGTTTTCCTATCTGCAGAACAGCCAGATCCTTATCAGGTGCGGCACCCACAAGGACCGCCTTCCAGGATGACTGATCGGCCATCGTGACCTTGATACGGTTAGCATCGGAAATGACATGATAATTAGTCACAATCCTACCTTGCTCGTCCCATACAAATCCCGAACCTGTTCCCTGGGGTATTTCTACGGCATTGAGTGAGAATAAATTTCGTCGAACAGCAATGGAAGTGATGTATACCACAGACGGCGCCGTATTTCTGAATATGTCGATTGTATTCTGTTCATCGGCAGCCAGATCACCACGGGCGGTAACCATCCGCGGAGAGCTGTCCTGTTTTGTTTGTAGAAGTTTGAACGGATTAAAAAGGAGATAAAGGATCAATCCTACAAGGAGAATAACGGCCCAGACTGATATGGTTGTTTTAGGAGATGAAGCGCGCATTGGTGTTTGGTTTTGACTGATTCATGAATAACCTGAATGGTCCTGATCGAAAATACTCTCCGGCCGATAGAATATACCAGAAAACGTAACCGTTTGTGCTATATGTGAAGCAGAGCCTTTGCCACCCAGAAATAGAGGAGAACCCCGACGATATCAATTGAAGTTGTTACAAATGGACCTGTAGCCACCGCAGCGTCGATATCAAACCGTTTCAACAGCAGCGGAATGACGGTTCCGATGGTCGCAGACATGGCCATTGAAAAGAAGATAGCGATTCCAACAACCAAACCAAGAAGTTTCGGTTCGCTGTACCCAAGAAAGGCGACAACGCCCAGAAAAACCCCATAGATCAGCCCGAGTATCAACCCAACCCGCAACTCTTTAAACACGACAATCAATAATTGGTTCATATTGATCCGGCCGGTGGCAATTCCCCTGACAATGATTGTCGAAGATTGAGTGGCAATATTGCCTCCCATACCCATGACGATTGGAATAAAGGCGGCAAGGGCCAGAACCTGTCTCAATTCCTGCTCGAAGGCGCCGATAATGAACATTGCAGCAATCCCACCTATCCATGAGGCAAACAGCCAGGGAGCACGAATAAGGGCACTTTCCTGAACCGATTTAAGCAGAATTTCCCGGTCCTTACCGGCACCAGCCATTTGCAGAAAGTCTTCGGTTGCCTCCTCACGGATAACGTCAATAATATCATCAACTGTTACGATTCCAACCAAGGTATAAGATGCATCGACAACAGGAACAGCCAGAATATTGTATTGGGATACAACATGGGCGACTTCTTCCTGGTCGGTTTCGGTACTAACAGAGATGACATGGGGATTCATGATGTTTTTGAGAAGGCGCTCCGGTGGATGCATCAACAGTTCCCGCAAAGAAAGAACACCGGATAACTTACATTCACCATGGGTGATATAGAGATAAAAGACCATCTCTTTATTCTCACTGCGCTTCTGAACCAGGCTGATCGCCTCCCCGACGGATAGTTCTTCATCGAGATACATGAAATTGGGTAGCATGAGGCCACCTGCCGATTCCGGATGGTACTGCAGTAGTTCATCAACCTCTTTGAGCTCCTTCGACTCCATATGGGTACGTAGGTTGTCGGCTATTTCCTTAGGTAAGGCCTCGATGATATCAGCAGCATCATCGGACGGCATCTCACTGATAATATCGGCTAAAAATTTGCTATCGAGACCCTCGACGATCTCGAGCATAATGGCCTCATCCAGTTCACTTAGGAATTCGCCTACCCGCTCCGTATGACTGATGACGTCAAAAACTTCGCAGCGCTCCTTCTCGGAAAGATGCCGGAAGACCCATGCCATATCGGCCGGATGGGTCTTATTGATCAGCTTGAGCAGATGTTCATCGGCACTTCTTCTGTTCAGCCTCCTGACCATATCCAGGATGACCATTCCTTCATTTCCAATAAGCTCGGTTTTCATTCTTACATCTTTTGCCATATCAACACCTTGCAACCTTGCAAATGATTTACAGTATGGTACAGTTGGAGCCCCGTTTGCGCCAATAGTTTCAAGCTCAAGAGCGCTATGATAGATATCATCTGAATTGGTGAGCGTTCGCCTGTGCTGTAACTGGAAGTGATCGAGCCGAACAGCCATGGTTGGTTATGCTGATCGGTTTGAGCGCTTTCAAATGCAATGCGGGCGGGCGCTCACGGATTCGGATGTAGCATAGTACATCCATCCCGGTGAAATTGTCAATTCTATTGTTGTTGATCGATAAATTAGGACAACATGAATAAATCCAGAAAACAGATTATCGGGAATCCGGAGGATCTCTTCAATTCAGCCTGCCATCTGCACCAGACCGGCAAACTCAGCGATGCTCTGCTTTTGTACAAACGCCTTCTTGAGAAGTTTCCCGATTCTCCACTGCTTCTGTACAATACAGGACTTGCCTATCAGCAACTCGAACGGTTCAGTGAGGCCATTACATGCTATCTTCAGGCAATCGATCTTTCTTCAAACGATGCGGATATATTTTTTAACCTGGCCATGTGCTATCAGAAAACGGGTAGTATAAAACAGGCCATTTCATGGTATGAAAAATGTTTCAGCCACTCATCGGATGATCCCGATATTTACTACAATATCGGTTTTTGCTATCAGACCGACCATCAGGAAACCGAAGCCATCAAATATTACCGGAGGGCTTTGCAGATTGACGACGCCCACCCTTCCAGCCTCAACAACCTCGCCTACCTGTATCACAAGATGGGTGAAGACAAGCTGGCACTCTCTTTCTATAAACGGCTGCTCACCATAAACCCGGATCATGAAGGTGCTTCTCATATGTTTGCTGCCTTAACCGGCAGCAGTCAAAAGAAGCCGTCAACACAATATATCACTGACATCTTTGACAATTACTCTGACAATTATGAAGCTTCTGTCGTTGATCAACTCAAATATGCAGTACCGGACGGTCTGAGGCAACTTTATGACCGTTTTTTTCAATCGAATACCAAAAGAAAGAGACTTGTTGATCTTGGCTGTGGCACCGGACTCTCAGGACAGGTTTTTGCCAATACCGCTAACCACCTTACTGGAATCGATCTCTCAAAACAAATGATCAAAAAGGCAAGGGAAAAGGGTATCTACCACAGACTTGTTATCGCTGATATCGAACAATTTCTCGCTGGGGAACACCACCTGTATGATTGCATAATCGCTGCCGATGTTCTGAATTACTTCGCAGAGTTAACTTCCCTTTTTCAGTTAACCTATCGATGCAGCCTGGATGGATGTGTTTTCTGCTTTTCAACTGAAACACGAATGAAAGATGGGGATTTCAGCCTGGGAAAAACCGGCCGCTTTCAACATGCCCCTGTTTATATACGGAATACGGCTGAGCAGACCGGCTGGCAACTTGTTTGTCAAACTGAAACAAACCTGCGCCAGGAGAAAGGAGTGTGGGTAACAGGTCACCTCACGCTGTTGGAGAAACGCCGCTGATCCCTTTTGTGAGACGATAACTAAAAAGCTAACTAGAAAAACGTCTGTACAACCCAGCAGAGAATAAAGCCTGTACTCATTACAACGATGCCGATCTTCCGCAACATTGGGGCTTCCATCTCGGAGAGTTTTGCCAGCCACTCCCGCATGGCTTCAGGTGCAGCCACATAGGGAAGGCCTTCTAAAATAAGGACCATACCGATCAACAGAAAGAGCAGTTTCATGTGATTTTCAGAAAATATTCAGATACATGAATGGAATTGACCACACCAGTACACTCATTTCCTGTATTCGCGTGGCCGCTTAGTCCGACGGATATTCAATTGCATTTTACCCGATCCCTTAATAGTATATCAGATCATTCACTGTCAAGCGGGCAACTGATCCCGATATATTCTTCAACTCCTCCACCACCAGGGATATGAACATGAGCGAACCCAAACAATCAAAATACAGCGAAGCAGGTGTTGATATCGATAAAGGAAATGCTTTTGTCCGAGAAATCAAAGACATTGTAGCCGCTACTCATCAACCAGGTGTATTGAGTAATATCGGTGGTTTTTCCAGTCTTTTTGAGCTGGATACCAGGGCATACCGCAACCCGGTTCTCGTCTCGTCCACGGATGGTGTAGGGACTAAGCTTGCAGTTGCCGGCTTATGTAACAAACACGACACCATCGGTATCGATCTGGTGGCCATGTGTGTCAACGATATAATCGTCGGTGGAGCTCAACCGTTGTGTTTTCTTGACTATTTTTCCGTTGGCAGACTCGAACTTGATGTAGCCAAAGAGGTAGTCAAAGGTATTGCCGATGGCTGTAAGCAGGCGCGTTGTTCACTGGTTGGCGGCGAAACTGCTGAAATGCCAGGCCTGTATAAGCCGGGCGATTACGACCTTGCCGGATTTGTCGTCGGTGTGGTCGATCGGCACAAAATCATCGATGGCTCCAAAGTTAAAACAGGTGACAGGATTATCGGCCTGGCATCTTCAGGCTTACACTCAAACGGTTATTCGCTGGTTCGCAAAATCTGTCTGGCAGACTTGAAGTTGACTGTGGATCAATATATTGATGAACTTGGCTGCACGTTGGGGGAAGAACTGCTACGACCAACACACATCTATGTTGCCTCTGTTCTCGATGTACTCAAAGAGTATGCCTTAAACGGTATCATTCACAATACCGGCGGCGGCTTCATCGACAACATCCCCCGGGTCCTGCCCGACTCCTGCAAGGCTGTCATCGATATATCCAGTTGGCCCCTGCCGCCGGTCTTTCCTTTCCTGGAAGAAAAAGGAGAGGTTCCCAACGACGAGATGTATCGGACCTTCAATATGGGTATCGGCATGATGGTCGTAGTTGATGCTTCACAAACAGAAGGCGTTATCGCCTGTTTTAACGAACTTAATGAACAGGCGTATCTGATAGGTGAAATCGTCGATAGAACAGATGAAACGGAAGTGGAACTGGTGGGCTGATACTATTGGTTTCAGATTGACATACCTGACTGTCCGATAAATGGGAAAAGCGGGAACGATCAGTATTTATAGGGTTTTTCAAAAAAATAAACCTGGGTTTTGAAAGGGGTGGAAGCCGGGTAGCATCAGTCCGTCTTGAGATGATCTACAATTTCAGCGGCAACCTGCTCGGGACTCAAGCTGCCAGTATCGATTTCAAACTGACAGGCTGCCTGATATTTAGGAATCCTTGCCTCCAATACTTCAGCCACCTCCTCAGTGAAGGTTTTTCCCTCAGTCAGAGCCGGTCTTTCAGTGCCATCTGCTATTCTGGAAACAATCACATCTACCGAAGCCTTGAGCCAAAAGACCAAACCGTTCTTTCGCAGAAACTCAATGTTTTGGGGCCTCTCGATGACCCCGCCTCCGGTATCGATAATCACGTTATCGAGAACGGATAATTCTCTAGCAAGCTCGGATTCCATATCCCGGAATCGCACCCATCCGTCCTTTGCCACAATCTCAGGGATGGAACAACCGGCCTTTTGAACGATTTCAGCGTCCATACCGATGCATTTCATTGATAACTTTTCGGCAAGAATGTCACCAACAGCGCTTTTTCCGGTTCCCCGATATCCGATGAGTACGATATTCATTCTTTAACCTCCTGAATCCATAAAAAAGATCGTATGAAAAATCCGTTTCAGGTTTTCCGGAGATTCTCCAAAACCACTCGACGCATCACCTTCTCCGGTGCATCGGTTCCGGTAAATCGTTCAAACTGCAGAACCGCCTGATTGATAAACATCTCAACGCCTGAAATGATTTGCAGACCCTGGGCTTTTGCCTCTTTTACCAGCTTCGTCTCAAGCGGTGTATAGACAATATCGAAAATAACCTGACCGGGCCGAAACAATTCCGGCGGTACAAGCGAAGCATCCTCATTGGGATGCATGCCAACCGGAGTGCACTGGATAATCAGATCAGCTCGCTCCATGCAAACAGAAAGGGAATTCTCATTGAGCTGCTCATAATAGATAGCAGCGTTAGTCCCTGAGATGAGATCAGCCGCCAATTCATCAAGCCTTTCCTGTTTGGTAGCAAGCAGTGTCAGTTCAGCGAGCTTAAAACGATTGGCAAGGCTGAAACCTATGGCCCTGGCCGCTCCACCAGCACCAAGTATCAGAACGTATTTGTTATCAAGCTCCACACCACTATCAACGATGGCCTTACATGCCCCGGGACCATCAGTTCCAAGACCGATCAGATTTCCATCTTCATTAATAACCGTGTTGATGGAACCAATGTGACGATCCACATCAGCTATCTCATCAACATGGTTCATCACTTCAACCTTATGAGGGATGGTCACGCTCAAACCACGGAAATTGGGCATGGCCCGCATTCCATTCAGTACGCTTTTTACATCTTCCACTTCAAAGGCGACATACACAAAATCCAGTTCGCGATCCTGAAAGGCAGCATTATGGATGGCAGGTGACAAACTGTGCGAAACCGGATTGCCGATGATAGCGCAGAGCCGGGTACCACAGTTGATTGTATCACGTGTTCTCATTTGAAAGCTTTATGGCGTATTACTCCCATGCATTGTTTTTTTACCCCTGTTCTGAAAACCTCTATATTAGGCTACGCTGAAACGTCAGCCACCACAGGAATCCTTACCACCGTTAATTTTATAAAGCGCATGAGAAAGTGAGGGTAGAATGACTTCAATATTTTCCCTTGCCGCCTTTTCACTTCCCGGTAGATTGACAATCAGGCTTTTTCCGCGTATCCCTGCTTTTCCGCGGGACATAACCGCTCTCGGCGTCTTCAGAAGAGACGCTGCACGCATAGCTTCGGCCATTCCGGGGATCTCTTTTTCCAGGATTTTTTCCATTGCTTCGGGAGTTACATCGGTGGGAGCAACACCTGTGCCTCCGGTAGTGACGATTAACTCGATCTGCCTATTGTCAGTCCAGTCGATGACAGTTTCGACAATTCGGTCAATGTTGTCTGGCACAATCAGGTAGGCGGCAAGGGTATAACCTTCTTCCTGAAGCTTTTTTCGCAGGTAGGAACCGCTGGTATCCTGTCTGTTTCCCTGTGAACCGCTATCGCTCATGGTGAGGATGGCGAAACTGAATTGTGAAGGATCTTCTTTCATTTCTTTAACAAGATGTAGTTTTTTCGTATTCGATTTTCGGCTTCATCCGAGCATTCAAGTCTGGTCCATCGGACGACGACAACTCCCTGACTTGTTTGGTCAATTCAGCGTTCCAGCACACAGTACTGTTAGCCCATTAAGCCTAGTTGCCCTTGGTATCGGCGACGATTTTGTCTGCGATTTGACCAGGGACCTCTTCATAGTGAGAAAAAGAAATCTCAAAAGATCCACGCCCACCGGTCATGGATGTCAGGTCAGTGGCATACACCTGGATCTCAGACATGGGAACCTGAGCTATAATGATCTCGCTTTTTTCATCCGAATCCATACCCATGACCTTGCCGCGCCTGGAATTCAAATCACCCATGATGTCACCGACATGATCCTTGCCCACTCTGATTACCATATCCATGATCGGTTCCAGAAGAACAAGTTTGGCTTCCTGGGCTCCCTTCTTAAACGCCAGTGATCCGGCAATCTTGAATGCCATCTCCGATGAGTCAACATTGTGGAAAGAGCCGTCATAGAGGACAATCTTAATATTGACAACGGGATAACCTGCAAGAACACCCTTTTCCATGGCTTCAACGATCCCTTTTTCAACAGCAGGTCTGTATTGTTGCGGGATGACACCACCAACGATTTTGTCGACGAACTCAAATTCCTCGCCGGTCTTCAGTGGGCTAATCTCAATCCAGCAGTCACCGTATTGGCCTCGGCCCCCACTTTGCTTTTTGTGTTTGCCCTGCACCTTTGCCGAACCGCGTATAGTCTCCTTATAGGGAATTTTCGGCAAGACAAGTTCAAGATCAACACCGTATTTTCGTTTAATCTTTGCTCCGATGACTGTCAGGTGAACCTGTCCTACTCCGGAAATCAGAACTTCTCCCGTCTGTTGTTCACGGATCAGTTTCAATGTCAGATCTTCATCGAGCATTTTTGTAATCGAGGAGAACAGTTTTTCTTCATCACCCTTTTTAGCCTTAACCGCGTAAGAAATAACAGACGGCATCGGTTCGGGCGGTTCGTAGACAATGGGAGAATTTTTGTCACATAAGGTATCGCCGGTAACCGTCTCCTTCAGTTTGGCCACGGCAACAATCATCCCAGGGCAACAGGAATCGACCGGACGCTGATCTTTTCCTTCAAGCACAAAAAGCTGACCGAACCTCTCGGAACAGTCCTTGGTTGAGTTGTAGAAAGTATCTCCGGATAAGGTTCCGGAAAAAACTCTGAAAATGGTCAATCTGCCGGCAAAGGGATCGGCCATGGTCTTGAAGACAAGAGCGGAAAACGGAGCATCAATTGAAGGGGTCCGTTCGACGATATCCTCTTTGCCTGGAACCGTTCCAACAGCATCGGGCATATCGCTGGGAGAAGGAAGCAGATTATTGACCATGTCGAGAAGCGGCTCAGTTCCTTTATTTAAGGTGGCCGCCACTACGCACACCGGACAAATATCACCGTCCAAAACACCGTTTTTCAGACCAACCAAGAGGTCTTCTTCAGGAAGCTCACCCTCTTCGAGGAATTTTTCAATCAGATCATCATCGGTTTCGGCGACATTTTCCATCAGGTTTTCCCGCATTGATGCCGCTTCATCTGCAAGCTCCTCAGGTACATCTATTTCGGTAACCTTTCCTGAGCCGTCCTCGGCGAATTGATACCCCTTGCCGGTTACAACATCGATAAAGCCGCGAAAATCGTCCTCTGCTCCAATGGGTAATTGCAAAACAACCGGGTTAAGAGGCAATGATGCTTTAATCTCACTGATGGTTTTATTAAAATCGGCCCGTTCCCGATCCATCTTATTGACTGCGATAATTGATGGCAGCTTTCGGCCAGCAACGAATTCGGCGAACTTGATGGTCTGTCCCCTGACTCCCAACACTGCGCCTATGTTAAAAATAGCGCCATCTGTGATCTGAGAGGCAAAAAGCGTCTCATTGAGAAAGTTATCATCACCGGGAGTGTCGATCAGGTACACATCATGTTTCTTCCAGGTGTAGTTATGAAACGAGGAACTGATAGAGATGTTTCGGTTGATTTCTTCTTCTTCGTAATCCATTGCTGAATTACCATCATCCACCTTGCCGAGCCGCTTGATCTTGCCGGATGTGAAAAGCATCGCCTCTGCCAAAGAGGTCTTACCGCAATTGCCATGTCCAAGTATTGCTATGTTTCTAATCATATTCACATCCTGCATTGACTTCTCCTAAAGTGTATTCCGTTACTGGTAAACAACTCATCTCCCAGAATCCGTGACAGAAACCGTGGCTGTCGTTTGCAATGTATCGATATTATCCAGAAATGCTTGCTATAACTGTTAATCTTAAATAACAAATCGTCCTTCTGGATATCCGTTAGCACCGCATCTTAGCTCAACTTAGCTGTCTTATAATAGTAAGCCAAGCTATAACGAACAGCTAAGTTGAGCTAAGCAACAGCACTATCGAATGCTCACGGATTCAGGGTTTCGACAAAACAAAAAACAATACACATATATTCAATTCAACGGGAGAAAGTCAAGGATCATTGCCTTTTGGCCGCCGAAATAATCCCAGGCGTCTCCTCTTTCTCAGGAGAAAAGAACGATTCACTGGTAAAATCAGGCTGAAACATGTATCTTCGTCAGTGGTCAGCCACGCACATAGAGTGCCAAAGTACCAAAACTGTGCTGTGCCATTTCACTTCCTGAAGTATTAAAAAACAATGTTGGCGGTTGTACCCTACAATATTTTCTGCAATCGCCTGAGGATTCAGGGTTTCCTATCTATCACTGAGTACTGACAAACCGGATTCTATTCATTGAAGCATTCTTCGTCAAGCATCGCCAAATCAGCCTCCAGTGTAAGTATTGCTGTCATGTGCAGTCGTGTTCTGGGCCTGGTGCGGGAACAGATTTTTGCCGCTATGTTCGGAGCCGGCTACGCCTATGACTCTTTTGTCGTCGCTTTTCGCATTCCCAATCTTTTAAGAGATCTTTTTGGTGAAGGCGCTCTTTCCGCTGCATTCGTCACCGTATTCTCCGATTACGACACCAATAAAAGCAAGCAACAGACGTGGCAACTGGCCTCCAATGTCCTTGTTTTTTTCACCATACTCCTCAGTCTTATCACTCTGCTCGGCTGTTTTCTGGCCGGGCCCATCGTCTCAATACTTGCTCCGGATTTTGCTGAAGTTGCCGGTAAAGCCGAGCTGACCAGGAAGATGACTGTCATCATGATGCCATTTCTGGTCTTTATCTCATTATCAGCGGTGGTTATGGGTATACTCAATACCAAGGGGCGTTTTTTTGTTCCCGCCATGGCCTCTTCATTTTTCAATCTCGGCTCCATAATCGGCGGTGTCGGTCTAGCAATTCTTCTGCCCCGATATACCGGGCAACCCGCTATCGTCGGAATGGCCTTTGGCACATTGATCGGCGGCATCCTGCAACTGTGCATGCAGCTTCCAACCTTGAAAAAAACCGGTTTTTCTTTCAAGCCCGTACTGAATATTGTTGATCCGGGCCTTCTAAGAATACTCCGCCTGATGATACCGGCGGTTATCGGTTTATCCGCAACCCAGATCAACATTTTCGTCAACACCAATTTTGCCGCCTCATGTCAGGAGGGCTCGGTTTCCTGGCTCAATTACGCCTTTAGACTTGTTCAACTTCCCATAGGAGTATTTGGTGTAGCTATCGGCATTGCCGCCCTCCCAATTCTGGCCAGGCAGTCCGCATCAAAAGATATGATGTCCATGAGAGGAACCCTGGTATCCTCTATGACCTTGATCTTTTGTCTGACTATACCGGCCACTGCCGGACTGGTCATTCTTTCCGAGCCGATCATCAGACTTATTTTTGAACGTGGAGCATTCCAGGCCGCCGACACCCTGGCAACTGCCGAAGCGTTAAGTCTTTATGCTGTCGGCCTGTTTGCCTATTCCAGCAACAAGATCATGGTTCCCACATTTTACGCACTTGATAACACCCGTATCCCCGTTATTGCCAGTTTTCTGGCCGTCGCTTTTAATATCTGTTTCATCTTTCTGACCATTGATCACTTTCAGCACAGAGCCATTGCCCTGTCCACCTCCTGCACCATGTTTCTTAATTTTCTTTTTTTAGGGGTGATGCTCTACAGAAAGATGGATGGCTTTTCCATTGGCTATCTCGTAAAGGGGTTGTTGAAAATCGGTTTTGCCACAGGGATTATGATCATCTTCCTGCTTCTGGCTAAACCGTTTATAGCTTCCTGGCTGGATGGCAATCTTGGCCAGCAACTGGTCTCAACCCTTTCTCTTATAGGTGCGGCAGCAGGTGTTTATGCTGTAACACTCTATATGACCGGTCTGTCTGAACTCACGGAAATAGCCGGCAAAATCAAGGATCGCCTGGGTAGATAACAAGCTATGCAGCCTGTGTCTCGGCTGCCCTGCATACCTCTCTATTTGCATCGTGCAACAAACATGAACAAAGGCATTGTGGAATGACTATAGAGAAGGAGCGAAAACGAACCTGTCGCTGTGATCAATCAATCTTTTATTATTGCGCAGCGGTTTTACCATAAGCCGTAAAAACCGCCGGCTATGCCGGCGGATAACGCTGCTCATTAAAACATACGTGCTGCGCACATTTGCTCCCCGGCTTTGCCGGGAATCAAAGCCACGCGTTTCACGCGTGGTTGTTTACTGTGGCTTGTTGTGGCTGACAATCGCTGTAACCTGTGACTGGGACAGGAATTTTTCAAATCTGACATGGATGGTGTGATATTTATCCATCCCCTTCTGTTCTTTTACGCCGATGATTGTCCCTTTAGTTGTAAGATTCGTTGATTCACCGGTTTCGATTTCAGAGATGATCATACGGCCAAGAAGGCTCTGCCTGTTGTCCCTTTTACTGATTCGAGTCAAAAAACGAAGTCCACCGGTGGAGATTCCTACGACCTCAGCCTTGAACTCCCGTTTGCCGACCATACCAAAACGGTCGAGCAGCGTATTATGGATCATCGCCTGGAGCTTAAAGCGGGGAGCCTGCCTCCTTTCCTCACCTGACATTTGCAGCAATTCAGTGACCTGATCTTTGTCACCACAATAGTTCTGAAGTGTAGTGTCAACTTCAGGATATCGTGAAACCAGTTGAACCAATCGGTCATACAGCAAACTATAGATTCCAACATTTTTCTGTGCGATCAGCGAAACCGACCAGACGGAAGCGTCAAAAAGCGACTGGGCGCCGATCACATCTCCAGGCCGCAATCGTTTCAGGAAACGTTCGTATTCATCGACACGGTAGGTAAGATTGACGAAACCGGACTGAATAAAATAGAGACAAGGGTCGTAATTACCCTGCTGAACGATAATCTCATCGTTTTGGTACTGCCGGTGTTCAAGCAGGCTGAAGAATTCATCGAATTGCTCCTTGGACAGGATACTCTTCAACTCATCCCAAATCTTATCATCGGATTCAAAGACGATTTCTTTTTCCTCTTTATGGCCGCTCATACCTGCCAACTCGATAGCCTTTGATAAAGCACCCGGGTTGACCTGTAGAATCCTCTCGCGCAGGTAGTCGACGGTTTTGAAATTCTTATCGGCCAATGCCAGAAGGGCCTGGTCATACAACATTTCTTCAACAATATCATACTGCTCTTCGGCCAAGAGCCGACCCACCCGCTCCTCCAAGGCCTCCAGGTCATAACCACTGCCGTAACTGATCTCGTCTTCTAAGAGGGTCTCAGTTTTCTGGGAATCACTCTCAACCTGTTTGAGTTCACGTCGAATTCTTGGTTCGATCTTATTCAGCGATGACCTTGCTGCGGTTACAACTTTGTCATCAATGCCGAAAATCGTTTTTCTCTCTTTAATGATTTCTGTCAGCAGATCGATTACTTTGGGATTCATACTATCCTCAAGACCGATACACGCCTTGGCCATCATCTCTTCCCCAAACATCTTCGAAAAATTCTTTCTGGTTGCCAACAAATCCTGTAAAGCCTCGCCAATCTCCTCACCACCAATATTTGAGAGTTGCATTATGAGTTTAATTTTCAACTCGTCATCGACCAAAAAAAGGGCCTCGATCATATACTGCACTTTCTGCTGATTTCCACGACGGTGAATGTAATGGATGGTCTCCCGCTGCACCCGTATATCATCGTAGGAAAGAAAAGTTCTGATATGGGGAAGAAGAGAATCGTCGTCGATCATCGACATCATCATGATGATATTCCTGATGAAATACCAAGGTGCCGTGTCTTCAAGCCTTTTAACAAGCAATCCGCTGATAGATCTTCCTCTGGCGGTAATCATTCCAATCAATTGGAATCGTTGTTCTTTCGATTCACAGAGAAGAAGCTTGTCAACAAGATATTGGGTGATACCAATCCCCATATGGGAGAGAAGATTTCGAGCTGTCACACTGGACGGATCATCCTCGTCAAGACTGACTCCCAGCAGTTCATCAATAACATCATCAGTGCCAAACTGTTTCTGCACCCTGCGGATTGTCTTGATAAGAGTGTCGGAGGCCTCCACATTTCCGCTTTCGATCTGGCTCAGGGTCATGAGAAAATACTCAATATCCTCATATCGTCCCTGGCGTAACATGGATCTGGACCATTCAAGCAATTGGGAACAGATAGTCTCACAGGACGGACTGTACTCCATTTGATTGCGAAGCCAATCGGCTAGAATGCAGACGATTATCTGAACGAATTTCTGGTTGTCATCCTGGACCAGACGATCAAAAACCAATGAAAGAACAGTGATGGACCGCTCCTGGATTTGTGGATTCTCGTGGGTGGCGGTCCGTTCGAGTTGAGAGAGAAGTGCAATTGCCGGGTCATGATCCTCCTGAGTCAGCAGATATTGGATAAGCCAGGGAAGATGTTCAATGAATTCATTGTTGAGCAGGATTTGGTCATTCTGCTGAGAAAGAGCCTGTAACCCAAAATCCAGACGCTTTTGGATCCTCTCTTTCTCAGCTTCTGCAAGAACCTGGGTGACCGAAACGGAGTCGGTCGCTTTTTTTCAGAACCGCTCATAGACGGATGGTTAAAAAGAACGACATTATTTCATTGTTTCAATGTGAGCATTTTGTTTTAAAAATAAAGCAGTAATCGGGCAGGTAAGTGAGTTTACGAGACTCCGAAATAGCATTTTTTCAAGGTTCCTATTACTTCATGGTCTCGCCAAAGGGATTCAATCGTTTTGCCGCTGCCAGATCGGCTGTAACATACAGATAAACATTGGTATTGCCCAGTACGCCACCGATATCTTCTTCAATTACCACCATACAGGTCTTATTCGGTTTGGTGAAAGCAAGCATGATCGTTTCAGAGGAGGCTTCACCGACAACTTTCCACTTATTTCGCTGCATGGAGGCAACAATGAATCCTTTGAGCGACTGCATTTCTATATGACCGGAATAGCTGAGAACACCTCCTAAAAACGACTCTGTTCGGATGGCCATACTTTCGTCGTTTTCCAGTTCCATGTCCGATGGAAGCTCAATATCCGGATGATCGGAAATCGGTTTAGAGACCGGCGGCATATTGGCCACCGAAGAATCCGAACCGGTACTGGAAAACATGTTGCCGGAACATCCACCCAGGAAGATTAAGCTACTGATTACAACAAGAACACCGATCAGCTGAACAGGACTACTCTTCTTTTTCATTGTCTGGCCTCCAATGTTAACAACGTTTATCTGTATCTTATTAATTGATTTATAGTATATCATCCTTCCTGACAATTACCTTGAACTCTACCAAAAAAATCACAATGTGTCGATTATTCCTGAATCATTAACCTGAGTCGGTGAACGCCCGTAGAAATTGCTTTTGGTGTGCATTCGATAGTGCTGTAGAATTGCTTGATTTAACTGTCCGATAATAGATACTATATCGATCAGTTGAATAAAAAAAAGATGCAGTGCTAACGGATGAACACGGATCTCGGTTATTCTATGCCACCCAAGCAAAGATATTTTTTTTCAAGATACTCATCGAGTCCGTACTTGGAGCCTTCTCGGCCCAGGCCTGAATGTTTGATTCCTCCAAACGGTGCGGCCTCCGAAGAAAGAAGCCCCGTGTTGACACCAACCATACCATATTCAAGAGCCTCACTCACCCGCCAGATCCGGCCTATATCACGACTGTAAAAATAGGCAGCCAGCCCATATTCGGAATCATTTGCCAATCGTATGGCTTCATCTTCATCACTGAAAGGAATCAGCGGAGCAAGCGGACCAAACGTTTCTTCCCGTGTGACCATCATGTCGGTCGTTACATCCAACAGAACGGTTGGTTGGAAAAAAAAACCGCTCCCTTCAATCCGATTGCCGCCAATACCGACTCGCGCCCCCTTGTCCAAGGCGTCCCGTAAGTGGGTTTCAACTTTCTCAACAGCCTGCTCATTTATGAGCGGCCCCTGGTTGTTTTTAGGCTCAAAACCGGAACCGACATGGAGTTCATGCCCAACAACGGATAGAAATTGTTCAGCAAATTGATCATAAATCGACTCCTGAACAAAAAACCTGTTGGCACACACGCAGGTCTGTCCAGAATTGCGATATTTCGTTGCTAATGCTCCTGAAACAGACTGGTCGAGATCGCTGTCATCAAAGATGATAAAAGGGGCGTGCCCACCCAGTTCAAGCGAAATTTTTTTTACAGTATCGGCACACTGTACCATCAATAATTTGCCAACTCCGGTTGATCCGGTAAAGGAGAGTTTGCGGACAGTGTCTGATGAAGTGAGAATTTCCCCTATCCTATCGGCCTTGCCTGTTACTACATTGAAGACACCTGCGGGAATCCCTGCTTCATCTGCCAGATGAGCAAGAGCCAGGGCTGAGAAAGGTGTCAATTCCGACGGTTTGACAATAACCGTACAACCGGCGGCCATGGCTGGCGCTGCTTTCCTGGTCACCATCGCCGACGGAAAATTCCATGGGGTGATAGCCGCACAGACACCCACCGGCTCCTTGAGAATAATAATTCGTTTGGAGCGCTGAGCAATGGGAATGGTGTCACCATAGACCCGTTTGGCCTCTTCGGAAAACCATTCAACATAAGAAGCCGCTGATTCTACTTCCCCCTTTGCCTCTTTAAGCGGCTTTCCCTGTTCGCTGGTCATGATGGCAGCGAGATCATCCCTGTTGTCGACAATTAGCTCATACCATTTCCGCAACAGGATCGATCGTTCCTTAGCGCTTTTTCTCCGCCACTCTATCAGACCATTTTCCGCGCAGTCAATAGCGGATTCTATGTCCTTGTTACCAAGTGAAGGAATTGTTCCAAGTATTGAAAGGTCCGTCGGGTTGACAACCTCGATCGTTTGAGTTGAATCGACCCAACTGCCGTTTATATAACAGCGCTGCCTGAACAGGGCGGAATTCTTCAACCTCATCGTTACTCCACAAAAACTGTTAATGACATCAATAACTTTCCGGGTATACTATCAGATGTCAACTTCATTTGTCGAACGAAAAAACGGTTTGTAACTGAATCCGTGAACATTCGATATTGCTGTAGCTCCGCCCAATCCAACCAGCTGATAATATTGAACTATATCAGCTGGTTGGATTGAGCGAAGATACAGTGCTAGCGGATATCCCGAAGGTTGAAAAATTCTTTTGAGTGATAGATTAAAACATCATTGTTGCTTTACTTATAACTACAAAATTAATCGTTAGTACTAACACGGGTGATTTTTCGTCATGGATTCAGGTTATATTGAAAGATGACTACTCCTCCTGTTCATATACAAAAACGTCCAATCCGGCTCGGCCAGTTCCTTAAATACGCCAATATGGTTGAGGACGGTATCCAGGCAAAACTGGTTATTCAAAACGGTAAAGTATTTGTGAACGATAGAGTAGAGACAAGAAGGGGAAAACAACTCAACCACAATGATACGGTACGATACCAAAAGAGTGTCTACCAGGTTCGCTACCAGGAGGATCAGGAAGATCCTTAACCTATTACACCTTCCTCTGTATCGATCCAAGCGAGTAAATACGGATCTTGTTCTCGATGCCTTTGAGGAATCTCGGCTGTTCTTCTTTAACAGCCAGCAGGTCTCCCACATCTTTTCTGACAGCTTCTGTTATCAGTATCTGTCCGGATTCCGCCTTGGATGCCAGTCGCTGGGCCAGGATGACATCAGCGCCGATCACGGTGTAATCGAAACGACGATTTGAACCGACATTTCCAAGAAACATTTCTCCGCGACTGATCCCTATACCTAGACCGATCTCTGAACAGACGGGAGAGATCTCCGACCATTTCCCGCACAATTTATCGAATTGGCGCAGAATCTGTCTTGCGGCAAAAACAGCTGAAACCGAAGGAGTGTCCAGCTTGAGAGGCGCACCAAATACAACTAGAACTGCATCACCCATAAACTTATCCAGGGTTCCCTTCCAGGAAAAAACCATATCGGAAAGCAATTCGAAGAATTCATTGAGAAATATCCTCAGGTCATTCAGGTGCAGCTTCTGAACGAGCTTGGTGAAATTTCGTATATCGGCATACAGGACTGTAATATCGTGAACCCCACCAACCTCCATAACATTCTGTTTCTTTCTGACAAGCAGGTCGGCCACTTCAGGGGCCATATATTGTTCAAGCAGAGCTCTGGTCCAGATATTTTTTTCATGCTCTTCGATATAGTTCAGTTTTTCAAGGGCCATTACCGCTTGGGAAGTTATAACTGAGAGCATTTCAAGATCCGCCTGACTGTATTGAACACCATCCTTTGTCTGGCTGATGTTTAAAACGCCGATAACTTCATCTCTGCTGATGAGCGGAAAGGAAATGGAGGCGGCCAATTCATTCCTGTTCAGCATCTCGGAAAACGGTGTCTGATCCTGGGTCTGCTTATTAAGAATGACGGGCTTGCCAATTTCAAAGACCTTACCGGAGATTTTCTCTCCAGGGCGCACCAGAAACTCTTCAACCACATCGTTTTTTAAGCCTCGGGAAGCAACTATTTTTAATCGGTTCGATTCCTTATCAAATATCATAAGCGAGATAATCGGTGCCTGGATTTCTCTGGCGACAACATCAACCAGTTCCTGATAGATCGATTCAACCGAGGTGGCAACCAGAAATTTTCTCCCCAGATTAAACAGGGGAAGGAGTGTTTTCAGCCTGGTATTTTCTTCTCTGAGCCTGGCAACATCCATCAACTCTTCAACTAACTGAATCAGCTCGGCATCCCCTACACTTTTAGGGACAACCCTGCTAAAACCATTATTCATTGCCTGGACAACCAGGTTCAGGTTCATCTCTTCAAGTACAAGTATACCCACCGGATCCGGGTCTTGGGCACGGACTTCTCTAAATATTTCTATGCCGTTTACTTCCGGTAAATGGTGACTGACAAGAAGAAGATCAATGGATAACTCGTGAATTTTTGACAGTATATCTTCCCTGCTGGAACAGCAGTGGAGTTCATACCCCATCTTTTCCAGGAAACCAAACCAGTCACGGTTAAAAAACCGATCATGTTCGACAAAGAGAATTCGAGTTGCTGTCATCGATCGAGAGTTTAAATGGTCAGATCAATCGAGAATTACCCAAATCTGATGGGCAATCCCGGCTAGAACGGTTTGAAATCGTAGCAACTGATTCATACCAGTTTTTATTTATATAGACAAGAGGGGTTTATAGGCAACAACTTGAATCCTTGACCCCATAACTGGTTGTCCGGAATCTGTCAATCGATCTCATTTGTTTTGAGCTCTGTAGAATGATTTTCACTCTATCAATAAGTTGTCAGAAAAACAGCAATCTTGGTTACTAATTCAGGTTCTTCTGTTGACACTGTTCATAGGCAGGGTTACTTTTTCCATTACGTTGAAAGCTGAAATTGAACAACTATTTGCAGGTAATGGAGTTTTGATACAACTCTCTCATCTCATGTCAGAGAAAAACACAACAGTTCAACATGAGTCACCCCTTGCAGACCGGATGCGCCCGACATCTCTTAATGATTTTGTTGGTCAAGAGTCACTGCTTGGTGAAGGACGTATGCTCAAGGAGATCATCCGATCCGGCAACCTTCCCTCCCTGATCCTCTGGGGACCTCCCGGAACCGGAAAAACAACCCTGGCACGAATTGTGGCCGGGTCACTCAACTGCTATTTCGTTTTTTTCTCAGCCGTTCTCTCAGGAATTAAGGAAGTTCGCTCCCATGTCGAAGAGGCACGCAGACAACAATCTGAAAAACAGCTCAAGACTATTTTCTTCATCGACGAGATACACCGCTTTAATAAGAGTCAGCAGGATGGTTTGCTGCCCCATGTAGAATCCGGGCTGTTTACCCTGATTGGCGCCACTACCGAGAATCCATCTTTTAATGTCATTGCTCCTCTGCTCTCAAGATGTCGGGTTCTTGTTCTTGAAAAATTAAGTGATTCTCATTTGAAACGGATTGTTCTACGAGCTCTGCAAAATAAAGAGAAGGGACTAGGCGACTACCTATTATCCATTGACCAACCGGCCTTTTATCACCTCATTGGAATGGCCGATGGAGATGCAAGAGCCGCCTTGAATCTATTGGAAATAAGTAGCGTTTTAGCCTTACAGCGGTTGAAAAACCAAAACGACGATCAGGCAGCCACCGCCATAATTCTTGAAGATGTCGAAGAGGCTTGTCAGCATAAAACACTTCAGTATGATAAAAACGGAGAAGAACACTACAACCTCATTTCAGCGCTTCACAAGAGCCTCAGAGACTCCGATCCTGATGGAGCTCTCTACTGGCTGTACCGAATGCTGGAAGCGGGAGAAGATCCCCTTTATATCTGTCGACGACTGATCCGCTTTGCCACTGAAGATATAGGGGTTGCCGATCCTGCCGCCGTCACCCAGGCACTCAGCTGCCGTGACGCGTATCACACCCTTGGCACTCCTGAAGGTGAATTGGCCGTTGCCCAGGCGGTTGTCTATCTGGCCACCGCTCCAAAATCCAATTCGATTTACCAAGCTGAAAAAAAAGTTAAACGGATTATCCGCGACTCCGGATCCTTACCGGTTCCACACCATTTACGGAACGCCCCTACCAAATTGATGAAAAATCTCGGGTACGGAAAAGGATACCAATATGCCCACGATCATGAAGATGGTATCGTCCACCAGAATCATCTTCCCGAACAACTGCGCGGTTTGTCTCTTTATCGGCCAACGAACCGAGGGTATGAAGCTGTTATTGGTGATAGATTGGTAAAGTGGCATAAAATTCTGAAACAACGTCAAATAAAAAAACAATAACAATCATGAAGCCGTCTCAGCTCTTCACATCAATTGTCGTTTTCTGTCTCCTTTTCCTGGTATCCGGAAGCTGTTATGGAAAAGTCGGCTCATCATTCCTGTTGTTCTATTCCAATAATATCATGGGTGAAACAGAACCGTGTGGCTGAAAGAATAACCAGTTGGGCGGTCTGTCCAGAAAAGCATCGATTATCCAAACCAGCAGCAAAAAACATAATCTGCCGAGCCTTGTTGTGGACAGCGGCAATCTCCTCTTCAACAGCCTGTCAGTCCCTTCAGGGCTGTCACAAAGAACCATAACGGCTGAAGGCATTCTCGACATCTACCGTATGATTGGAATTGATGGTGTTGCAGTTGGACCATATGATCTTAGCGGCTCCATTGATTTCCTGTTGGCAAGCAGGCAAAACGGCTTTCCCTGGTTGTCTGCAAATCTGCTGGACAGCCGTTCAGCACCGATTTTCTCTCCTTCAGCCATCCACACAGTCGGCAAACTCCGTATCGGACTGATCGGCCTGACCGGAAAAGGCGCCAAACTCCCACCGGATGTTCAACTGGTTGATTATACCCAAGTCCTTCAATGGGAAATCGACAAACTCCACCCGAAGTGTGACCTCATCATTCTGCTTTCCAGTCTGACCAGTGCGGAAAACAGCAAAATAGCCGGCAGCTACCCATCCGTTCACATCATCATTTCCGCGCAAAATAACATGGGTAATGTTCCAGCACGACTGCTTAACAGCTCGGTCACCAGCCAGACCATGTCCAAAGGGAAATATCAGGGACTTATGAAGATAACACTTGGTGACAGCGCCACATGGAAAAAGAAAACTGTTCCCCTGGCTGTATTGGAAAACCGGCTTGGCTCCTATGACTGGCAGATATCTCGAATGAAAAAAAGAAAAGAGCTGCATACCGAAGAGTATTTAAAGAAGCTCAAATTACTCGAAAAGAAACGCAGCAGGTTGGCTGTCAGGATAGAAAGGAGTAAGAATCAGGCAACAACTGACAATAACACCGATCAGATTCCATCAACCTTCCAGGGTGAGTTTTTTGCCTTGAACGAGAATATTGGAGAGGACCTTCGGGTTCAGCAATCCGTCGATGCCATAAAACAAAAGATTAAGGAAGTAAACAAACATCGAAGAATGGAATTATCGAAAAGGACATCCGGCAAGGTTCAGTCAAACTCATCTGAAACCAGCCGCCTGGTCGGATTTGGAACCTGCAGAGAGTGTCATGAAAAGCAGACCGACTTCTGGAATACTACCGGACATGCCGGAGCATATGAAACGCTTGTGAAAAAGGAGGATCACTTCAATCTCGACTGTATAGGCTGTCACGTCACCTTAACCGGTGATCCTAGCAAATTCAGTGAGGCTGAAAAATTTCAGCTGCTAAACCTGCCGACAACACTTCAGCTAGTTGGATGTGAATCGTGCCATGGTCCCGGAAAGCCTCATGCAGATGATCCGGAAAATGTGAAACTGCAAACTGTTACCGAAAAAAGCTGCCTGGTTTGTCACACCGAAGAACACAGTGATAATTTCATTTTTACAGAAAAAGTGGAACTTGTTCGCTGTCCGCCAGACGAATAAGGAAGAGACTCAAGGATTAAACAACCCTTGGATATCAAGCCAGTGGGTTTGACTTTATTGAGTTACCGGCTGTTAATACTGGCAGGGACACATAGCCTGCTTTTAGAAGCGAATATTGAATATCGAACAAGAAATATCGAATGACGAAGTGGTGATTAGTCATATTCGGCCACAATAAACAATTGAGGCACTTTAGGCCATTCCGTCCTTCAACATTCGATATTCCTTGTTCGATATTCTGCGGTTCTCTTTTAAAACAACCGCTAGCTAAAAACTATCTGCCTGAATGACAGATGTTTCAACCTTGACCGGAAGCAATAAAAAAAAGCGGCATCCGTTTAATTCGGATGCCGCTTTTTGTCCTTAAAATCAGCTGTAGTACGCGGATTAGCAGCCAAAAGCCTCCTGGAGGTTGGGTACGGTCTGCTTTTTACGGCTCATCATGCCGTCAATCCACATGGAGGTTCCTGAAAGGGACGCACCAAATGCTTTTTCGATCAGAGCAACGTCATCGGAGATCACGACCAGATCGGTCCCTTCTTTGACAACGTCTGTCAGCATCAGAAGAACTGAATGTCGCCCATCCGCTTTCACTTCTTCCATGGCCTTATACAGGTCGTCACGGATATCGGCAACCTGATCAAGAGTGGCAAGCTCAAGCTGACCAACTCCTACCTTGTTTCCTTTCATATCAAAATCTTTGTAATCACGGAAGACCAGGTCCTTGGCAGGAACACCGTCAACAGAAGATTTTGCCTTCAGCATATCCATAAACAGCGAGTCTGTATCATCCACGCCGGCAACTCCCTTCAATTCGGCAACTGCAGCTTTATCGTCGGGTGTGCAGGTGGGAGATTTGAAGTTGACTGTATCGCTCAGGATAGCAGAAAGCAAACCACCGGCAACGTTTTTGGGAATCTCGATACCGGCATCCTTGTACATTTTATTTAAAACAGTTCCGGTACAGCCTACGGGTTCGGCTCTAAAAAGAATCGGATTGTTGGTAGTGATATCACCGATCTTGTGATGATCAACAATGGTTACTACTTCTGCATCACCAATATTGTCAGGTGCCTGGCCGATATCACTGAAATCGACGAGCGCCACTTGTTTACCGGCAACGTCACTGACCTGCTCGGGAGTGTCGAGACCGAAACGATCAAGGACCATTTTTGACTCAGGGTTCAAGTCATCGGCTGAAGACTGCATGCATGCTTTGGCATCTCCGCCCTGGGCATTGATGAGTGTAGCCAGGCCAATGGCGGCTGTAACGGAATCGGTATCAGGATTTGAATGACCTACGACACAGATAGACATGGGATTTCCTCCATAAATTGTATTTAGGCAAATGGTAGTGTATGGTAAAAACCATACGGAATTGCTTCGTGTACTATGATCAAAAAAGAATAGTTGCTTCACTATTCCGAGTCAAGCACAAAAAATGTGACATTTGTATAAACATAGAGTATGAATGAAATTATTAACCAAAAAAAACTGAATGACTATTCATATTTAGCTCAATAATGGACACAAAACCACAACACAATCATAACAGAAAAAAAACACGTGCATCCCGTAGAAACGGGCCCAGCTTTATCACCATTGTCGTCATTGTCATCCTGATAGTGATCATTAGCTTCCTGCTGACGCCGTATGTAAAAAAGTATCTAGCTGACAGTCAATCCCAAAAGAAAACAGTTCCCGATAAAGTACCTGTTGTCACACAACAGCCTGCAACAACTATTGACATGCCATCGGTTGAACAGGGACAGACCCAAGAGCCGGTCATTGAACCGTTGGATACTCAAGAGCAGAAAACTGGGGTTGCACCTCAAAAAACCATAACCCAAATATGTGAGGAGATTTCTACTCCAATAACCACCTTTTATGACCACCTGGATCGCCAGTCCTATATCCAAAACAATAAACTGGAGAGTCAAAGCGGCGTTTATTTCACCTCACTGATCCAGAAACTTCTGGATAATCCTCCTGTTGTCACCAGGGAAACTGACGATCTGTTCACCATTTTACAGAATACAGCTCATTTTTTCAGAATAATCGGCAAAAAGAACATTGTTGTCATCAAGGGAATACTACACAACGAAAAAGCCCACTTTGAGAACATTGTGGCCAAATACTTCGACATGGTCCAGCAACCTAAGTGTTCCATGAACGATCTGGCATTAAAACCAACCGATGAAGCCCTTTATGACTATGCCGGTTTCTTTCTAAACACCATGGGCGGTAGATTGTATCTGTTCAGAAGAGACTCGCAATCCCGTATGGTGATAATCTATTATTCTTTGCTCATTGTCGATCAGGCCAATATCAAAGGCAAGAATCGACACGGAATTCAGATCAGCCAGGCCATCGATTCGCTTATTGACGAGATAGAGAGTGTTGGCCAGGGTTTGAAAATGCGGGAGCAGTATCTGGACAAACTCTATGATCTACAGGAGAAATATCAGCAATAGGCAGCTATTCCCTCTGAAATCATAGACCTCATAATGACCACTGATGGATACCAAAGGTTTCAACCGCCGGCTTTTTCGATTTATCGGGAGTTCACCCACACCGTTTCACACCGTTCAAACCCTATCCAATAGTTTTGAAAAATCCGGTTTTATCCGGTTAAGGCAGACAGATGAGTGGCGGTTGAAACGCGGTAATGGATATTACCTTGTTTGCGACGATGGTTCGCTTATCAGCTTTTATCTTGGTAAAACTAACCGGCTCATTGACGGATTCAGAATCCTGGCCGCTCATACGGACTGCCCCTGTCTGAAAATCAAACCGAAACCTCTTCATTCAACAGATTCGTATGTGAAGCTCGGTGTGGAGGTGTACGGCTCACCTCTTCTTCACACCTGGTTTGACAGAAAACTTGGAATCGCGGGCCGAGTAGGATGTGAAGATTCAGACAACAACTGCAAAACCCTTCTTCTGGTATTAAAAGAGACAGCAACCATTCCCAGTCTGGCAATCCACTTCAACAGGGAGGCCAACAAGAACAGCAGTGTTGATGCCCAAAAGGACCTGCCTCTGCTTTTCAGCCAGTCCAGCCAAAATAAAGAAACCGATTTCAACCGTATCCTTCTGCGCCAGGTACAAAATCAATATCCGAAACGAAAATGGAAAAAGGTGCTCAATCATGACCTGTTCTGCTTTGATAGCAGCTCTCCTGCCTACTTTGGCAAGAGCAGCCGGTTCATCCAGGGTCCCAGATTGGACAACCTGGTAAGCTGCTTCACCGGAATGACGGCAATGAGTAAAAATAAATTAAATTCAAACTCGTTGTTTATCTGCTCCAACCATGAAGAAGTCGGCTCCCTTTCCATGAGCGGCGCTCGCGGTTCATTTTTATCATCATGTTTGGAGCGAATTAACCCGGACAATGACCATCGGCACCGAACTCTGGCCGCATCATTTATGATCTCAATGGATAACGCCCACGCACTTCACCCCAATAGTGGTGAATCAAGTGACGGCGATCACCCGGTATTACTCAATGGCGGCCCGGTCATCAAGTATAACGGTAACCAGCGTTACACCACGAACAGTATCAGCAGCTCGATCTATAAGAAGATTGGGGGCGAAGCAGGAGTGAATGTGCAGGAATTTGTCATGAGAAGTGATCTCAGCTGCGGCTCGACCATTGGACCGATGGTGAGCGCCGATCTGGGAGTCCAGTCCGTTGATGTCGGTGTACCCTCACTTGGTATGCACTCCATTCAGGAGACAATCGGTGCCGACGATCCGTTTCTGCTGTATAGAACCATTGTCCAATTTCTGAACAGAGAATCGATCTCTCTTTAGGAAAGATAGCGTTCGACAATAAAAACTCTAATTTTTGAGGTAGTAAGGACATCCATGCATAAATATACGCAAGGGATACGGTAGATTTGCTAACCTTATTGTGACAATGAAATTAGAAAAATTTCCAATGGCTGTTTACACGATAAAGTAATACCAAAGCAGCAGTTTGGCACTTTCTGTTTCCTAGAAGCTTTTTTATGGGAGAAAAGGGCCTTTAAAGGTTTAGAGCAAGCCATATTGCGATGTTTTCCGTTGTCAATTCAAGGTAGTATCATGATATTGTCAGCGATAGTCGGATTGACCTATGTCTATTAGGAGGCTTGAATTCCCCCAAAAGTTGACTGATGAATTGGGTTCTTGGAATTATTGACAGTCTCAGGCTGTTTGTTGCACACTTGTTGATGCATTATTTCGCTATTTTCATTTTCACTAGCTGAGTTCCACGCATCTATGAGTAACTGTGTGTTGGCAGGTAATTGACCTGACCTGATAGAATGAAAGAAATAGGCAGGGACAGCAATAATGAGGATTATAGTAAAGATCAAGTATACATATGGCACAGCTTCAACCTCCATGACTGAAAGTGATCTATGCTAAGATAATACATCTCTTTTGTTAGGATTGAGTTAAATTTAGATCATACTCCTGTTTAGAGAAGATTTTCATTCAAGTAGGTTATGTCATCCTGGCCACATTGAATCATAATAGACGAATAGAGGTTACATCAGGTAAGGTTAGCTGATCGTGGGGATGCTGTCGGTTAACCTTGTCCTTGGTAAGTTCAACTATCGAATAGAAAACTAAAAACTCGAGCCTGTTCCAGATAAGCTTTTTCTGTCCTACCAAACGACCATTTTATGACACACTCAAGCTGCACAGTAAAATTGTCCCGAAAACCATCTTTAAATCACCGATAAATACAGAAGATAATTCTTAGGAAATATTTACAGGTGAATGTCAGCACTATTCTTCTCGTGACCTTAAGGAGTTACCTTTTTAATATCACTCAACTCGATCTGCCCTTGTCTGATAAGACAGAGCCCGCTTTCATCTATACCGACAACCGTCGAACATTTATTGCCCGGTGTCCTGCCTCCGTCGATCACATAATTGATCCTGTCGCTGAAAATCTCAACAACCTCCTCTGCGCTTGAAGCCGGACTGCCCCCGGACAGATTGGCGCTTGTCGCTGTAAGAGGCTGTCCCCAGCGTTGACAGAACTCGGTTGCCACAGGATGGGGAGAAATTCGAACACCTATGGTCCCAGTTGACCCTGTAACCAACTTGGGAAGCTTAGGAGATGCCGGAAAAATGAGAGTCAGGGGCCCAGGCCAAAAACGATCCATTAGTTTTTCATACATTGCCGGAACTTCACTGACAATCCCGCCCAATATATTCAAATCATTGATAAGTACCAGAATCGGCTTGGAATAATCCCGTTTTTTTAAATGAAACAGAGAATGAACAGCCTGCTCATTAAAAATATCAACACCAAGTCCATAATAGGTCTCGGTGGGGAAACCAACAATCCCACCCTCTCTCAGAACCTTTACGGCCTGTATAAACTGCTCATTAGAGGGATAGTTATCTGACATTGGATGTCGGTTTTAGGCCGTATCGACAGCTTTTCGGTTTTGATTAGATATCAGTTAGTAAAGAAGTGTAATAGAGTATTAAGATGTTTTGAGTGGCTTCTGAAATTACAAAGAAAACGGTTGATAGGAGTATAAACTGTTCATGATGGCTCAGATTCGTACAAGCTCAGTTGACCGCTATAGCTCTATCCTATGCGGTCAACTGTGATCGTACGAAGGTGGACCATCAGGGACTGATTACACTCCTATCTTTTTGGCTTTGGCTTTTACCTCCTCCACCATATTCTTGGTAAATTTAACTAATTTCCTCTCAAACTTTTTGTCTTCCATGGCAAGCATGCGGGTTGTGAAAACAGCCGCGTTTTTTGCCCCGCTCTTACCGATACCCATGGTCGCCACTGGAACCCCGGGAGGCATCATGACTGTTGCCAGCAAAGCATCAAGACCGTTTAATGAGGAAGCATCAATGGGAACCCCAATAACCGGAAGATCTGTATGAGAAGCCATAACCCCTGCCAGATGGGCTGCCATACCGGCGCCGGCGATAATGACTTTCAGACCTCTGGACCTGGCAGTTCTTGCCCATTTTGCAGCTCTATCCGGTGTTCTGTGGGCGGAGGCAACCGTCATTTCGTATCCTATTCCCATTTTCTCGAAGAAATCGGCAGCCGCCTGCATCACAGTCAGATCGGAATCGCTTCCCATGACAATGCCGACAACCGGTTTTTTCTTACTTGTCGAGGGTCTGCGAAGAGCTTTGGCGCCAATATCCCTTCTGAAATAACATCCTGTCCAACTAATACAATCAACAGCCCGGTACGCCTGTTTAATAGCCGCTTTCAAGGTCTTTCCAACGGCTGTCACACCGAGCACTCTGCCACCTGCGGTTACAGTCCGTCGGTTTTTCATAGCTGTACCGGCATGGAAAACTTCCACCCCGCTAATTTTTTGAGCTTTTGTTACGCCTCTAATCAGTTTTGAACTTTCATAGGATCCAGGATATCCCTTTGATGCCATGACAACACATACTGTCGGTCTGGGATCGATTTTCATATCCACTTCATTCAGGCAACCATCTATGGCCTTATCTAAAATTTCCACAACATCACTTTTCAACCTCATAAGGAGTGGTTGGGCTTCAGGATCACCAAAACGGCAATTGAACTCCAGGACTTTCACCTTATCTCCGTCAATCATCAAACCGGCATAGAGCATCCCTTTAAAGGGCCTGCCTTCTTTTTTCATCCCCTTGATGGTCCGGTACATGACCTCTTTCATCACGAAATCGGCAATTTCAGGAGAAACGATCGGAGCGGGAGAATAGGCACCCATACCACCGGTATTTGGACCCTTATCATCTTCATAAATCGCTTTGTGATCCTGGGATGTCGGTAGAGGTAAAACCGTCTTGCCGTCTGTAAAAGCGATAAAAGATGCCTCTTCACCTGTCAGGCATTCTTCGATAACGACTCTTTCCCCGGCATCCCCGAAAGCCTTGTCTTTCATAATCAGATCAACGGCGTCTTTAGCCTGATCAACCGTTAAGGCCACTATAACACCTTTCCCTGCAGCCAGTCCGTCTGCCTTGACGACAATGGGAGCACCGACTTTATCAATATATTTTTTAGCCTTCTCTCGATTCTTGAATGACTTAAAGATGGCTGAAGGAACTTTGTGCTTTTTCATGAATTCCTTGGCAAACACCTTGCTGCCTTCAAGAATTGCCGCTTTTTTGTTTGGTCCGAAAATTCTAAGCCCATTGGCCTCAAACTCATCAACGATTCCTTCCGTCAATGATGACTCCGGTCCGACAACCGTAAGATCGATTTTTTCATCCAGCGCGAACCTGACAAGCGCTTCAATATCCGTTGCAGAGATATCCACACACTGGGCCATTTTCATAATCCCGGCATTTCCGGGTGCGCAATAAATCGCATCCACTTTAGAGGACTGATTGATTTTCCAGACAAGAGAATGTTCACGACCACCAGATCCAACAACAAGTACTTTCATTTGAATGCTCCCTGATTAATATTTTCAGCAATCCATGCAATAGAATGATACATTCCAAGAATTAGTAATAGCCCTTTTTACTACCAGATGGCTCATATTTGAATTCTATATTTAACCGGTAACAAATAAAAAAAACACCACTGAGTAGACAAAAGATTGACAATTTTTTTCTGGAGTATAAAATGAATGAACCGCCATTCAGTCCTGTTGATTTTCTTTATGGTTATATATTTTTATGAAATCTTTAAACAAACATGTCAAAATAATCAATGCCGCAACCAAGGTTTTTGCGAAAAAAGGATTTTTCAACGCAAGGATATCGGATATTGCCAAAGAAGCAAAAGTTGCAGACGGCACCATATATCTCTATTTTAACAATAAATTCGATATTCTGGTTTCTGTCTTTGAAGAAGAAGTTTCCAATATGATCAACCAGATTAATAAGCTGCTTGTCCAGGAAACGGATTCAAAGAAGAAACTTGGTATTTTCATCACCAAACATCTGACGATGATGAAAAAAAACCGGAATCTTGCCGAAGTCATCCAGATCGAACTGCGGCAAAGCAATAAAGTGATAAAAAATTATCGCAACAATACCTTTGTCGAATATTTGGATATTATTGCAACAATCATCAAACAGGGACAGGAACAGGGGGTATTCCGCCAAGATATTGACCCGGATATCATAAAACGAGTTGTTTTCGGCGCACTCGACGAAGCCGCCAGAGTCTGGTCCCCTCCAATATCATTAAAACACACAGCCGAAGAGATGGCTGATCAGCTTACATTCGTTTTTCTCTCAGGAATACTCGTTCCCAAAGACTGAGGGATCAAAAGCCCTATTTTACGATATCTCCGACTGACGAATTTCAATCAACTCAAATTCCCGGGTTCCGCCTGGTGTTTTGACAACGACTTCATCACCGACTGCTTTACCGAGTATGGTCCTGCCTAACGGAGAAAAAACAGAGATCGTTCCGTTCTTGACGTCAACCTCTTCCGCACCTAACAGGCGATAGGACACCTCCTCGTCGGTATCCATATCGAGCAAATCGATAACTGTGCCAAAAACCGCTCTGTCGGTTGTAACCTTTGAACAGTCGATTACTTCCGCTCTTCCCAGCTTATCTTTCAGTTGAATGATACGTCCTTCGATCAGCCCCTGTTTTTCTTTGGCGGCATGATACTCAGCGTTTTCTTTGAGGTCACCATGCCCTCTGGCCGTTTCGATGGCCTTGACGACCGCTGGCCGCTCGACTTTTTCAAGTCGATTCAATTCTTCTTTCATTTTCTTCTGTCCGGCTACAGATACCGGTATTCTTTCAACCATTTCCTTCTCCATAAAAAAAAAGCCCTCAAGGTACTAAGTGCTTCATACCTCTTAGGACACTATACTCCATCCTTCATTCGGGTAACTGAAACAGAAAACACTGCCAGACCGTGTTATGGATTACCCTCTGAAGAGCAGATTACAGAATAATGCACTGATTGTATATGTCAAACGGATAGTTTTACAACAAGATTCACCTGTTGATTTATCCCTTACACCAATTCTTTGATTCCTTTGATTCTGTACTATAGCTATTCGTCTGAGTACATCTCGACCAGCAACTCCTTTTTTTTTCGGTGAATTACCTGTTGCCAACGATATTCAGCATACAGTTCCGTGCTGATAATGTTAATCAGCTTTCCAATGTGTTTACCAACAAAATCAGGTGCCATGACCGTCTGGATCATATTAGTCTTTCTGGGATCGGAAAAGGTGATGATGTCCCAGAACGATTTTTCCGGCATTGGCAAATCTACCGATATTTTGGCTCCTACAATTTTCCTGGCGAGCAGTGTCTCAACAGGAACCTTGATCATGGAGTCGTAGATATCGAGGGCCATGCTGTTCATCCCCTCAGCCCGACAGGCTTCAGCCAGCAGCAGTTTCTGTTCGCTCACAAAGCCCCTCTGCTGTCCATTGCTACCGTTGTACAACAATGAACCTGCTAACGGACCATGAATGATCTGCCTGGCTCGGCCTTGAATCAATTCAATGTTGAGTAGATTATTCTTAAAATAGATATTATCGGGAAACTCGGACAGAAGCTGTGTATATACCTTCCAAGCCTGGTCGTATAGACCTTGCTTTTTTAACAGTTCTGCCTGTATGGTACTGGCTCTGACAGAACCTTTCACCCTCCGTAGAGCTTCAGTAATTGCTTTGAGTTCTCCCTCATTTCGATCGAATTCCAATCCCTGTTCAGCCATCTGCATAAGATATGAAAAAGAAAAATCTTTGCTGATCCGCATATCCTCATTTTTCAGGCGAGAACGTATCCGGCTCACCAGAATGGACAGGCCAAGGTCATGGGGATAAATGGTAACAAGTCGTTTTGCCAGGGTGAGCGCCTTTTCATACGCTTCAGTTTTCATATACAAATGGATGAGAAATTTCGGCAGTCTTTTGGCAACAGGATTTCGGTTTCTCTCATCCGTCTTTTCCTTCAAATCAACCAGGGTTGACAGCAAGGCGATCGCCTGGTCTTCTTCATTCTCACTGCTGAGTAGTTTTGCCTGCAACAGGGTGACCTCCGGATCCTGTTCCTCCAGGGTAACCTGATTGGCCATCGTTGGGTCCTGCTGATTTCGCAGCAGAGAATACCATGCCCAGCCGGATTTCGGGTCCGATTGACTGATCGACAACTCTACAAGTCTGATCAGGGCATCCCGGGTTCTATAATTGGAAATAAACACCCGGCGGATAATCTGTTCAGCTTCAAAAAACAGGCCGACCCTGTTGAGATATTCCGCCTTTTCAAACAGAAGTACTGCCGTTTTCTTAGGATCGTCACCAATTTTTTTCATAATAGTGTCATGAATCAGTTCAGATTCCTGAAAAAAATGGTTCATCCTCAAAAAACGAATATATCTCTTCTCTGTATCCAGAAACCCAGGATCCTGCCCAAAAACTTCTCGCAACCTGTTAAAATAGCTTTTAAGCTGCTTCACCAGCCCCAGGTGGCCAGCCAGTTCCATGCATTCCTCGAGGATTTCCCTGTTGCCAGGATCAAACTGCAGATAGCGCTCGAAATATGTCAGGGCAGATAGCTCATTCTTCAAGCGTTTATCAATTTTTGCCTTCAGCAGAACATGCCGTTTTCGGTTTTCCTCTGTTTCCCGGACCCGGTTGAAGTACTTTATGCTTTCACTCACCCTGTTATGCTTAAGCTTTAATTGGGCAAGGCGAAGAAGAGCCGACTGATTTTCTGGCTCATGGTCGAGGATGATAGTAAGAATTTCGTTGAGTTCTTTTTCCTTGCCCAGTGTTTCTAAAACATCGATCATTGAAAGGTAGATGGCGGATCGATCCGGAGTCAACCTGGCAAGGTCTTTCCACAGTATCCAGGCGCCATTATTTTCAATAATCGAGATCAGGTCATTAGCCAACACCGTCTGTATCTGATCGATTTCCGCCTGAACTGAAATATCTTCAGGGTTATTTGCTACATATTCCTGCAGATAAAGAAGTGCCTTGTCCGGCCTTTTTTGATCATAGAGAAAGATTCTGCCTATTTGCAGCAGAAGTTCATCGGTTCTTTCACCATTTTCTAACAAAACAAGCAGGTAGGACAATGCCTTTTCTGTCTGCTTGCGAGCAAGATAATAGTCACTTATCTTTCTCTGGTAGGGCAAATACTGTGGATGGAGTTGAACGTATTTTTCCCACAGGACAATCGCTTTATCCTCTCTGCCCATCTGGTCATACAGGTTGGCTGCCTGGAAAATGACCCGGTCGTCAACTGGAAATTTCTCTATCAGAATCGATAGATAGTGGGCGGCCTTTCCGTGGAGTCCCTGCTGGATGGAAAGAGTCGCCAATTCCTTCAGCAGATTAGGATCATCCGGTTTCCGAATATATAACTGTTCGATAAGCGGAAAGGCCTTTTGGTCTCTACCCATCCCCCTTAACGCATTAATCAATCCCTGGAGTGCTGTCAGGCCATCTGGGCTGTTCGGCACCCTGGAAAAGACCCAGCTAAAACATTTTGCCGCCCGTTCGTTTTCTTTTTTTTCAAGTGCAATTTTACCGCCGCTTAGCCGATATTGGACCGATTCCGGGTTTTTCTCGATTAACGACTCGATCAGATCGGATGCCAGATTCCACTCCGTAAGACGAATCAGCAACTGTAGGTATTCCCACTTCGCCTCTTCTATATTGGATTTTATGCTCAATAACTCACTATAGCTTAAAGCTGCCTGGAGATAGTTTTTGGCCGTAACCTGTTCACGGGCCTGATCCCATTTGGTTTTCCAGGCAGGCTCTTTCTCCACCTGGTCAACGACTACTTTTCGTTTGGGAGCAGTATTTTCCTGATCAGCGGCCCAATGATCACAGGGAATGAGCAGAAGTCCAGCACAAAAAATGGAAACAAGACCTTTCTTTTTAATCTGTGCTGATTGTAACAGCAGATGGAAAAAACGATTAGACATAAAACAAATGGAGTTCCAACCGGGGTCAACCGGTGAAAAGGTGTTTCGTCTAGGGTATTTAGTAAGAATGTAAACTCGACCGGCAGGACCGGTCGAGTTATTGTTTTCAGCAGAAAGACAAAGGAGGACGACAACTAAGGAGCCGATCATCCAGATTATAAAAAGCAAGGTTGAATCAAACACCTCTACCTGTAAAATTTCGCTATTGTCTCCACCACATATTCCTGCATCTGATCGGTCAATTCGGGATAGATCGGCAGGGCGATCGTTTCTTGAGCCGCCTTTTCGGCGTGGGGGAGAGATATCACTGTCTGAGAATTACCAAGACATTGCTGACGATGAAGGGGAACAGGATAATACACTTCGCAGCCAATTTCATTTTTTTGCAACCGCTCTTTCAACTCATCCCGTTTCTTTACCCGTATCACATATTGATTGTAGATATGGTGATTTCTGTTCACCCCATCCTTATCATCGATGTAAACCGCTTCAGGGCAAGATACCAGCCCTTCTGCTATCAGAGAGCTATTATTAAAGAGTTTATTATACTGATCAGCATTTTGCCTCCGCTGCTGATGCCAGTTTTCCAGATGGGCCAGCTTGAATTTCAACACAGCAGCCTGGATCGGGTCAAGACGAAAATTGCCGCCAACTAATTCATGGTGATATTTGGGATGGGCACCATGGTTTCTGAGCAAGGCAAGCTTATCTGCAAACGACCGGTCATTGGAGACGATCATGCCTCCGTCACCGATGCCTCCCAGGTTTTTACTTGGGAAAAAGGAAAAACAGCCGGCCAACCCCATCGACCCGGCTTTCCTCCACTGGACACCTTCCGCTGTCTTCAGCGGATATTCAGCGCCGATGGCTTGGGCCGCATCTTCAATGATTGCGATATCATATTGGGATGCAAGTTCGATAATGGGTGTCATATCGGCACACTGGCCATAAAGATGGACAGGTAAAATCGCCTTGATCTTCCGGTCGGTATCCTGGTCAAGCAGTCCGCCGATCTGCCTAGGGTCGATATTGTAGGATATGGGATCAATATCTGCGAAAACCGGTGTCGCACCACACCTGAGGATGACTCCCATGGTGGCGAAAAAGGAATAGGGTGTGGTTATTATCTGATCACCGGGACTGATATCCAAGGCCATTAATGAAGCCAGTAGAGCATCTGTGCCACTGGAAACACCGACACCGCGGCTACAGTCCGAATAAGCGGCTACCTTTTCTTCCAGTTCAACCACCTCCGGGCCCATAATATAACGGGTTGAATCGATGACGGTGATCGCAGCTTCTATGATCTCGTCACGCATGGGGGCTAACTGGGCCTGAATATCAAGCAGAGGTACTTTCATAAAATTCTACGCAAGCTGAATCGATGCTATTCTTCGTTTTCTGAATTGATAATAATTTTCTCACCATCGAAAAAATCGACGATATCAGGCATAACCGTTTCAAAATATTTTCGCATTTTCTTAAGCAGATTCACTTCGATCTGCCTGACACGTTCTCTTGAAATATCAAACTTATCGGCAATATTCTGCAGGGTCAGTGGATCATCGGAAAGCAGCCGCTTCTCCAGGATGACCTTCTCCTTCTCATTGAGCCTTTCCTGGAGTTCAGCCAGCAGTTCTGTCAATCGATTTTTCACTTCCTTGCCGGCAACTCTGGCCTCGACATCCGGATCATTACTCGGAATAAAGGATTTCTGCTCATCATCGGAGTCTGCTCTGACAGGGCTCTCCAGCGAAACATCCCAGCTGTCCATTCGCTGACTCATTTCGATGACTTCTTTCTCCTTTACATTCAACCTCTCGGCAAGTAATTTAGGTTCAGCCGCAAACCCTTGGGCTTCAAGCATTTTGCGCTCTTTATTAAGGCTGAAAAAGAGTTTTCTCTGAGCCTGGGTGGTTCCTATTTTCACCAGGCGCCAGTTATCCATGATGAACTTCAATACATAAGCCCGTATCCAGTAGGCCGCATAATAGGAGAATTTGACTCCCCTGTAGGGATCAAATTTCTTGGTCGCCTGAACCAGCCCCACATTACCCTCCTGGATCAGGTCCATAAAATTCTGCATCCAGTACTTTTGAAAATCCATGGCCACCTTGACTACCAGCCTCAGATTTGAAGAAACCAACCGATACGCCGCGTCCTGGTCCCCGGTTTCCCTGAAACGGGTGGCCAGCTCATTGGTCTCTTCCCGGGTGAGCAGTTCATATTGACTGATTTCCTGGAGATACCGATGCAGCGCGGGATTACTCAACGCCGGCAGGTTTTCATCATCAGATATAGAAACCAGCGATTCAGTATAAGGTTCGGTTATGTCCTGTTTGATTTTTTCGTCTTTCTTAGCCATGGCAAGTCAGCCACCCTGTCATTAGGGGACTGTCTAGGATAACTCAATTGAATCTGACCTGAAGAGTCTTCTTTTCCGGTTTTCGGTGAGAAAACAAAGCATGTTATACTACTTCAACCTGCCTAAAGTGCAATCATTATATCACAGCGCGATAAGTGCTAAAAATTTTATTTTCTTCTCTTTGCGATTATGCTAGTGTTTGGTGTTCACAATTTTTCAATTATTCTTGCGAAACGGTTTTACCACAAGCTTTTGAAACCGCCGGCTACGCCGGCAATTAAAACCACGAGTTTTACGCGCGGTTGTTTACTCCAAATGAACGTTTGATCTAGTTAACAGGAAATGAAAGACACTCGCAACTTCTCAATTATTGCCCATATCGATCACGGTAAATCGACCCTTGCCGACCGTATGATTCAGATGTGCGGCCTCATCTCCGACCGTGAGTTTCATGATCAACTCCTTGATAACATGGACATTGAACGGGAAAGAGGCATTACCATAAAAAGCCAGACGATCTGTCTACCTTACACTGCCAGTGACGGCAAGACTTACTGGTTGAATCTGGTCGACACCCCCGGTCACGTCGATTTCAGTTATGAAGTCTCCAGGGCTCTGACCTCATGTGAAGGAGCATTGCTCCTCATTGATGCCGCCCAGGGTGTTGAGGCCCAGACCTTGGCCAACCTGTACCTGGCCATGGAAAACGATCTGGAGATCATACCGGTGATTAACAAGATCGATCTGCCTTCTGCCGAGCCGGAACAGGTTGCTCTTCAGGTTGAGGAAGACCTGGGCCTTGAGGGAGAATTGATCCAACTCTGCTCTGCCAAAACCGGTGATGGTGTAGGTGATATCCTGGAAACTATTGTCAAACATATTCCACCACCTGAGGGAGACACCAATGCTCCTTTACAGGCCCTGATTTTTGATGCCAATTATGACCCGTTCAGAGGAACCATCATTTCGGTGCGAATCGTCAACGGAAAAATACGACCCGGCGACCAGATCACATTCATGTCCAACAATGCCGAGTACAAGGTTGAGGAAGTCGGGCTTTTCCAGATAAAACGAATGCCGCAAAAAGAGCTCTCTGCCGGTGAAGTAGGCTATATCCTCGCAGGAATCAAAACGGTCCAGGACACCAGGCCGGGAGATACCATCACCCACAAAGCAACGCCGTGTGATAAGCCGCTGCCCGGTTTTAAGACAATTCAACAGGTCGTTTTTTCTTCAATTTACCCGATCTCCACCGATGATTACGAGAACCTGGTCACTGCCTTTGAGAAACTGCAACTCAACGATGCCGCCCTCACTTTTCAGAAAGACACTTCAGCAGCTCTTGGGTTCGGCTTCCGGTGCGGATTTCTCGGACTGCTCCATCTTGAAGTTGTTCAGGAGCGTCTGGAAAGGGAATATGACATTCCCCTTATATTAACAGTACCTTCGGTCAAATATAACTTCTACCTCAACGATGACACCATGGTGGAGGTGGACAACCCGGCTTATTTCCCGGACCCGGCTAAAATCAACCGGATCGAAGAGCCTTTTATCAAGGCCACCATTCTCATCCCGGAACGATATATGGGTGTGGTCATGACGCTGTGTATGGAAAGGCGCGGCGAGAACACGCACTACCACTACCCCATGCCTGGCCGCATCGAATTCATCTGCGAACTGCCGCTTGCCGATGTCATTTATGATTTTTATGACAGGCTCAAGTCGGTCACCCAGGGATACGGATCATTTGATTATGAACTGCTGGATTATAGGAAAAGCGACCTGGTCAAACTGGATATCCTGGTCAACGGCGAGGTGGTGGACGCCCTCTCCCAGCTTGTTCACCGTTCAAATACCAGGGCCAGAGGGCTTTCCGCCTGTGAAAAGCTAAGAGATGAAATTCCCCGCCAGATGTTCAAAATCGCCATTCAGGCAGCCATCGGCGGCACCATCATCGCCAGAAAGAACATTTCGGCTCTGAGAAAAGATGTGACCGCCAAGTGTTACGGCGGTGATATTACCAGAAAGAGAAAGCTTCTGGAAAAACAGAAGGCAGGCAAGAAACGGATGAAGACCGTCGGTAATGTTGACATTCCGCAAAAGGCTTTTTTATCGGTGCTGAAAACTGACTAGCCTGGATTTCTCACGATGTGAGACAGTTGCTTATGCGAGGAACAGGCGGGTAAGTTATAGTTACCTATGCCTGCCCGCTTAGAGACAAAGCAGAAGTAGCCGTATCGCATCGCCTTGGGTGAACATTGTGCAAATTTATTCTTTTTGACACCACCATTTAACATATTGAGAATAGAGAGCATTTATATAAATTGACACAATGTTCATGAGAAATCCGGGCTAGCCGGCTTTAATGGATTACAGGAAAGATTGCAGTTTTTCTTTCAGTTTGTCCAGCCCCTCACCCGACTTTGCTGAAAACAGCACCCTTTCATCCGGCCTTATTGTATGTCCGGCATCGAGCAAACCAGCATTTTTTGTTTTCACATTACCGGAGAGTTTGTCGGCTTTTGTGTAGACAGGAAGGAAGGGAATGTTTTTCTGCTTCAACCAGGCGAGCAGTTGTCCGTCTTGTTCTTTGGGGCCGTGCCGCAGATCCATGATAACGACCACGCAGCAAAGAGTTTTGCGGTTTTCAAGATAGCTGGTAATCAATCGTTGCCAGTCCTGCTGCATCTTCTTCGACACTTTAGCATAACCATACCCCGGTAAATCGACCAAATGGAGTTTGCCGGCGACCAGAAAAAAATTAAGTCCCTGGGTCTTTCCAGGACTGCCGCTCACCTTCACCAGGCCTTTCCGTCCCAACAACCTGTTCATCAGACTTGATTTACCCACATTGGAACGACCGGCAAAGGCTATTTCAGGCAGTTCTTCGTCGGGCAGTTGTTTCAGGTGATGAACGCTGAGCAGGAATCTGGGGTTTGACACATCCATGTCAGATGACTTTATTCAAAGGATATTCAATAATCCCTTCGGCTCCTTCCTTCATCAGTCGGGGAATTAGCTCACGGACCAAGTCTTCCGAAATAACCGTTTCAACGGAATGCCACTGTTTATTATATAAGGTGGCAACGGTCGGCGCGTTCAGACTCGGAAGCATATCAATGATTTTTTTCAAATTCTCATCAGCGACATTCATCTTCAGACCAACAATCCGATCCGCTTTTAAAGCACCCTGCAACAGAAGTGCAATATTCGCAATTTTCTCACGTTTACAAGGATCAGCCCATGCGTCTTTGTTGGCAATGAACTGGGTATTGGATTCCATTAATTCATAGATAATGCGTAATCCATGGGCCCGGATGGTTGATTCCGTCTCAGTCACCTCAACTATGGCATCGGCAAGACCGGATACCACCTTTGCTTCGGTGGCACCCCAAGAAAATTCGATCTCAACATTGATTTTTTTCGATTGGAAGAATTTTGTTGTTACATTGACCAGTTCCGTTGCGATTTTCTTGCCTTCAAGATCCTCTATTTTCCGGATATCAGATTTTCCGTCAACAGCGATCACCCAACGGGTCGGTTTGCGACTCACTTTGGAATACACCAGATCGGTAACGACTACCGCCTCCGACTCATTTTCCATCGTCCAGTCCTTTCCTGTAATGCCGGCATCCAGCATCCCTGACTCCACATACCTGGACATTTCCTGGGGACGACAGATGGAGCAGGCAAGCTCGGGATCATCAATTTCCGGAAAGTAATTTCTCAATTTCGGCTTGATCACCCAACCCGCTTTTTCGAACAGTTCAATGGTTGATTTTTCAAGGCTGCCCTTTGGCAGTCCAAGTTTCAGTTGATTCATCGTTTTCTCCACCTATCTTCCGCGGAATCTCTGTAACAGGTCCCGTTTATTTGTTTGCATACACCGTTTCAGGATCGAAAACCTTCTCACCAACGACCCTCATCTGTTCGCCATCAACGACCCGAAAGAAACAGGAGCGATAGCCTTTATGACAGGCGGCTCCGCCAAGCTGCTCTACCTTGAACACAACAGTATCCTGGTCACAGTCGACATAGATCTCTTTGATTAATTGAACATGGCCGGAAGACTCACCCTTGAGCCAGATTTTATTTCTTGAACGGCTCCAGAAATGGGCTTTTCCACTATCCAGCGTTTTTTGCCACGACTCTTTATTGATATAGGCCAGCATCAATACGTCACCACTGCCGTAATCCTGCACGATTGCGGGTAGCAAACCATCAGCCGATTTATCGAAATCCAGTAGTACCATATCGTTTGTTATTTGTTCTGATTATCCTGGACAGCCACTTGCTGCTCTTTTTTGTTTTTCCTATTATTTTCCTGATCAAAGAAATGAATCAAGCATTTTTTGCGAAACTGGCAATACTCCTCCGGATGAGCGCAGCTTGCAACCTCACTCTCCATTGCATCCCCGTATTTTTCACAGAAAAGCTCCATGGAACTTTGTTACTCCTGCTAAAGGGCTCATTCAATTCAAACCGGTTGATCCCGGTAAAATCACGTACAAAAAGCTCTTACACTATGATGCTCTTTTGCCTTTGTCAAGAAACATGGGCAGCAAACTTGACCTTGAATAAGAAATATTTATGGTATACGGGAATCATTAAAACGCAACGCGACAAATTTTTTAAAACAGATAACACCCTTTTAACAATTAGTGTCGTTCAATTTCTTTTCTTACGGAGTGAAAAAATTAGTATGAAACAGGTTGAAGCAAAGGACATCGTAACCATGACGTATACCGGCCGTCTGGATGACGGTACGGTTTTCAAGACGGCCCAAGCCGAAAAACCGATGAAGCTGGAACTGGGGAAACAGGAGGCACCCCCCACCCTTGAAGCGGCCCTTATTGGAATGAAGATAGGCGAGAAAAAACAAGTACGGATCGACCCCGACGAATCGTACGGCCAACGAATGAAAAACCTGATTCAGGAGTTGCATAGAAAACAGATCGGAGACAAAATCGATCCCAAACCCGGTATGATCATTTCCCTAGCTGTTGAGAAAGATGGGCATACCCACCAGGTTCCGGCAACCGTCATCGAAGTCAAGGGTGACAGTATCACCATCGATTATAATCACCCGCTGGCAGGTCATCATCTTACCTATAGCCTTGAAGTTATCGATATAAAAAAACCGTTCTGATAAAAAAAGTTATGTGACAATAAATGAAGAAAAACTATATCAAAAAGCACAGCAACATACTGGAATGTATTCGCTCCCGAAAACTCGAATAAATGGCACCCCATCCCAGGCACATCCGGCATGCTGGAACAACTCACTTTGGCAATTGATGAAAAGACCGGTGATTATACAAGATTGACACGATTTAAAGCTGGGGCGGACACAGCTGAATTTGGAAGGACATCTCACACATATCCAAAAGAAATATTCATTATTTCAGGCAAACTGTATGATGCTGCATTTAATCAATGGTTAGATGCAGGTGATTTCGCCAATAGGCCTCCGGGAGAAGTACATGGTCCTTTTATCTGCAAGGAAGAATGCTTGGTCATGAAAGTGTTATTTCCAAGTCAAGCAATAGAAACCACATAACAAACGACACTTCTCTTCCATCATAAACTGTAAATGACGACAAGCGGGCAGTTCCATTGGGTTGCCCGTTTCTATTTTCTTTGGTGGCCCATCAAAAAACTATCAGATTACGATTTATACTCAGCAGATGGTCGGGAGGAATCGGCTACTTGACAGTATATTTGAAGAATCAGGTATTTTTTGAAAGATATTGTAACAGAAGGTCTTTTATTGGGCAGATTAAGCTCTCTTAAACCGTTATGAGCGATTGTTGACCGGAGGCTAGTCCGGCAAGGTACCGATTTCTCACCATAAGCTAAACTTTATCGGCAATCTGGAAAAACTCTTTTCCGTTGTCCCCTGCATGCAAACTAGACAAACAGTTCAAACTCCTGGCACCCAAATTCAACGCCATTGATAACAATTGCCAACCTATGAATTCCCGGGTAATAATTCCGGGTTGAAACGTCCCTGAAATGATGGCTCCTGCTCAATCTCTTTTCACTGTTATCCGTTTCAAACTCTGAGAGCTTAAAGAGTTTACGTGAGTGAGTGGAATTTTTTCTCAACAGGTCAATTCCGTATTCAATCCGCAATTTTCCCAGTCTTTTTCCGGGGGAGCGCAATATAAATGAAAAAGCCAGGCGTTCTCCCAAGACCACACTTTTCTGCACAGAAAAATCGAATAGCGTGACATGATCAGGCTTTAAAAAGCCAAAAAGAGTCAGGATCGACGGATCAGCCTGTTTGAGCAGCGTACGACAACCATGTTTGACAACCCAGTCCATTTTTATTGATTTCCCTTTCCACCGATCAACAAGCTCTATAACAGTCCCGGGATTATCCTTTGAAATATCATTGATATTGTTTGCCACACTCCGTCGCACATAGTCGCTGGCATCATCTTTGAGTCGTTCGAGTATGGGAATGATCGGAGTTGGATCCTGTTTGAAGCAAGGTAAAGCCATAGCCCATGGCAACCGGGGTCGGCACCCTTCCGAGGCAAGTCTTCTCACATGATGGTTGTTCGATTCGGCCCAACGCTCCATCTGTGTCATCATTTTCCCTTTATATTTTAGAATAAAGGGCCGAACAGCAAATTCCGAACTTGAGTTGGAGGTGAAATACTCCAATGCATCAATGGAGATATCGTAGTGGTCAAGTCCGTATAACTCGACAAAACCTGGGAAAAACATATGTTGAAAGCCGTCAAAATGATGTGAAACTTGTTTGAGGATCGACACCGCCGCTAGATAATCACTTGGTAAGAATCCAAACAGTGCTTCGGAGATGTGGTACATCCTCTGCTTCAACGCTTTATTTTTCCAGTCTTCGTTAAAGACGAACTGAATAAAACCGGACGAATCGAATTTGGGATATTCAGTGATCAGACTCTCACTAAGCGAGCGGATCAACTCCTGGGTATAGAGATTTTTTAAAGGTTCTGCCATAGATTCTGCGTACTGGCCCGGAATGATCCAAATAAATAGTGAAAGACATCCGGAGTCATTATGGCACGGTTTTAACTAATCAAATGATGCTACCGGACTGACTGAATACATTTGTGACGTATTCAGTCAGCCAGGCACAAAAGGAAACTCGGTTATTTTTTATCGACCAGAACCGACTCCACCTGCATACCGATAACACCTGATACATCCGCATCATCCATAAGAGCGTCTTTAAGGTTTGCTCCTGTCAGATCAGCACCGGCAAGGTTCGATTTGTAGAGATCGCTCTCCTGCATGTTGGCATTTCTCAGATTTGCCTGAACAAATCGGGTGGCACGCAGGTTGGCTCCTTCAAGATTGACATTTGTCAGGTTGGCATTGGAAAAGTCTGAACCTTCAAGGTCAGCCTCTTCCAGATCCATCCCTGAAAGATCCCGACCACTAAAGTCGCAACGATAACATCGGTTTTTCTCCTCGAGTTTAACCAGTAATTTTTCTTCCGGTTTGGGTAATTCTGCTGCTTCCGCTACACTGTTCTCAACAGTTTTTTCCGTCTGAGGACCAATATCCTCTTCCTTGATCTGCTGCTCGATCACTGACTTTGAAACCTGAACGGTCGGGGGCTCCTGTTTCATCTGTTCGCCGGCAGCCTCCTCATTGTCGCCCATGGTAAACGATTTCTTAATAGAACTCCAGAATCCCTCGGATTTTTGATCTTCAGGTTTTGGTTCTTTCTTTTCGATAACTGTTTCAGTTACTACTGGCTCAGAGGACTCGACCTGTTTGGGTTCTTGCTCTTCTTTTGATTGCTCCTCAGCAGCTGGCTTATCACTTTTGCCCAATCCGAATGATTTTTTGATCGATTCCCAAAGATCGCTGGATTCTTCCTGCTTCGACTCCTGCTCTTTGGTCTCCACAACAGGTGCTACGGCAGCAGGCTCAGATGATTGCTGTAGTTCGGCCTCATCTTCTTCTGTTATTTTAATCTCAGCACTTTCTGTCGATGTTGCCGGTTTTTCGGGCCCAGTGGATTTATCATGACCTGCGTTGGTTTCTTCCCCGGATTGCTGGTCCTCATTCTCATCAAGTCCAAGGGACTGTTTGATGGATGCCCAGAATCCTTGAGACTCTTGCTTACCGGCGACCTTCTCTTCACCACTCACAATCGCTAGCCCCGGTGGTTCAGGCACCTTTTTCTGTTCAACACTCTTCAGAGGTGAAACACCATCGGACCGGTTCTGATGATCTTGTTCCCTATCCTTCCGGTCAATAACATTCTCCTGAAAAACCGGTTTGGGTGTGGGGACTGCAGCAGCAACCAGTGTTTTGCTCTTCAACTCCTGCTGTCCACCATCTTTTTGTTTGGTCTCGATAGATTCAGCGGTCTGGATTTTAACATCAGCCACCGGTTTGATTGTCTTGACTGGTGGACTATCCTGTTCGGCATCTTTCCAGTGCAAAGGGGATTTCGTCTGCGGAGCCGGTGGAGGAACCGATTTTTGAACCTCTTTTTTTACGATTTCAGCTTTCGCGGCCGGAGGTGTTTCCTGAAAATCCCTCCTCTTGCTGATTTTGACATCTTTACTGAGAGGCGCCTCTTTCGGCTTCACCGTGTCGTCGACATAGACTTCTTTTTTTATGTCGGTCAATCCTTCCTTTTCAAATGGAGTTGTTGTAATGAATTCGCCATCCATTTTAACCCCTTCAAGATAGGCCCCTGAAAGATCGACACCGCGCAGATCAGCACCGCGCAGATCAGCACCCGCCATATCCGTACCGCCAAATCCTGCCCCTCGCAACTTGGCATTTTTCAGGTTTACATTGGTCAAATCTGCAAGAAACACCTTTGCGTCACTCAGATCGGCTCCCTCAAGATCTGCTCCGGAAAGATCCAACCTGGTGAGGTCCGCTCCTGAAAGGTCACATCCCGGACAGCTTTTGGTTTGGATCAGGGTGTTAACATTCTCTTTCACAGCGATACTGACTTCACCGGCAACAGCCATCCCGCATAAAACAACCAGCCATAAACAAATAACACCGCCAATACATGGGAATCCGAACCGTCCCCTTTTCCCTTTTTGTTCTTTCATTGTTTTTCTCTTGTTGAAGTTTCTTGAGACTGCCTTGAATCATGAGAGCCGGGATCATGCTGTCGACCGAATCTTCATCTTTTTCAAATAGCAATCCACATCCGCGAGCGCCCCGCAGGAAATGCTCTTGGAGTGTATATAAAAGTGCTGCAAATCCCGGCATTATACAATAGTGGAGAGGAACTGCAAACCTCACTGTCAATACTTCTTTTTTCTAGAAAAACGGTTGATTTTTTTCCATTCCCAGGGCGCTATTGGTTGTTTCTCCCGCCATAAACCTCTTTTGTCTCTCCTGGCTTTTTTCTCCAACACTTTCCATGAATTACAAATTTTTTTTCGACAATAATATATATGTACCCATGCCAACCCTGAACGCACAAGCTCCTGACTGGTATCTGTTCGACCGACAATTATTCTTGCGACCAGCCTTCCATAGTCATCCCGTTCTACAGGGAGCACCACAACGGAACGGTTTTGCAGCAACCTCCTGGTGAATCGTTCCGCATCTCTTGAAAAAGGCTGGTTCTCTTCCGGTGCATCTATTCCCCAGAGTCGAATGGCTATCTTTTTCCCCTTTACCTTGACCATGAGTGAATCACCATCAACAACATGATAGACCCTGGCCGTAAACGACTCGGTCCTACCATAACTGTTCTGTTTGATACCAAAAGACAAACAACTCAAGATCAGAAGGCAAAAAATCGCTCTGCAGTTGAAAGTGGCCAGGAAATTAACAAGGTTATTCGATCTTTTCATTCTCTCCCTTTCGAATTCAGCTACAATCTACCCTGAATCCTTGAGCGCCCCGCAGGAAGCGCTCTTGGAGTGCATTCGATAGTGCTGTAGCTTTGCTTGATTGAACCACCTAATAATAGTCAACTATATCAGGCAGTTCAATCAAGCAAAGATGCGGTGCTAGCGAATACCCCGGAGGGCGAAAGATTATTTGAGGTCAAAATGGTATATTCGATTAATGTTGTATTCTATCAGTAAATTATTTCAACAAACAGCAATCCTCGTCACAGTTCAGGTATACCTGTTGGCAGCCAGTACACATCGTGATACACTATACAATAAATCCGTGTCGAAATTGTCGTTGCCAATAGTTCACGGATTCAGACACGAATTGCAGCTACCGCATTATAATGCAAGGGCAAACGCGTTCAGATCCAGTCAACTCATTGAGTCTGTGCAAAATGGATATCGGCCATCAGCAAATACCTAAATCGGAAGCCCCATTCGGCTCACTTTGCGGTCCGAGCGGAGGCATGAAAGAGCTGATCGCTGCTATCAACGACATCATCACTCAACAACCATCGGCCATCCTCATAAACGGACAGACGGGAACGGAGAAGGAGTATGTTGTCCAAGGAATATACGCGGGCCTTTTCCGAGATAAGGGGAAGCTTGTATCCATCAACTGTTTCCATCTTCCCCCGCACCTGCTCGTTAAACAACTCACAAGGATTCTGGATGAGTCGTCCAAAGAGCAAAAACAGAATAACCTGGAGCCGGTAACGCTTTTCTTTCACAAAATTAACAGGCTTCCCTCGCAGGTTCAGACTCGTCTTGCCCTGCTTCTAAGTAGCAGCCTGGAGAGATTCAACAGCCAGGATAAAAAGCTCTGCATCATTGCCACAAATGACATTAAGGCGGATATCCCCCATTCATCTTCATCTAACCAACTCCATAGTGATTTGGTCAGGTTGTTTGGGAAGATAAGGCTGAATATCCCTCCACTGATAGAACGGCAGGAAGATGTTCCCCATCTCGTCAAGAACATCACTACCCGATATTGCCGACGATTTGGAAAAAAAGAGATCTCTTTCTCCACCAATGCTATGACCCTTTTAACGGATTACCCGTGGCAGGGCAATACGCGGGAATTAAAGAAGTTACTCCGGTACCTGATCACTCAGTACGGGGGCAGAACAATCAGGACAGTGGACCTGCCGATTCACTTCCACAGCCGTATAGCCGACAGCCAACCATGGATCAACCTGCATGTTGAAATCAACTGGGCCACAGAGCCGGTCGATTTCAGACAGCTGGTCAATCAATTCGAAACCGAGCTGATCGTCACAGCCATGCGTAAAAGCGGCGGCAATAAGATGGGGGCGGCTAGACTTCTCAATCTTAATCGAACAACATTAATTGAAAAGATTAAAAAGAAGGGAATCGGATATCTTTGTGAAGAGTAAACAACCACGCGTGAAACGCGTGGCTTTGATTCCCGGCAAAACCGGGGAGCAAATGTGCGCAGCATTAGGTTTTAATGAGCAGCGTTATCCGCCGGCTATGCCGGCGGATAACGCTGCTCATTAATAAAAACCAACTATCGAAATTAAAGTTATGGAACAGGAGCGGACATGATCTGGCCTGGTGAGGAAGACGCTTGGAACAGTCTTGTACATCTTGATCATCAACGAGTTGTTGAAAACAGCTCAGCAAGGTATCTACCTGACAGTTCGACATATTCTCTGACCTGCTTTAACCATCAGATCCACATCTCCCTGATAGACCGCCAGTTCCACTCCTTTTCCGATACCGGCACCTACCTTATCGACGCTCTAAAGAATTATTCCAGGTTATCGATTCTCCACTATCTTCTTCATGCTTGCTGGCAGCCGTTTACAGGCAATCTTGTAAAACCGCACGAACTCCCTGGTGGAAGAATATTCGAAAAAGGAACCCATGTCCTGCCACTCCCTCGTCTCATCGGTTCATATGGGAACCATCCGCATACATTTTTTGCCGCAGGCCGGGAACTTGGCGCAACCGAACTCGAATACGGTGATATGGCCATTAGCCTGCACCCTTTCCCTAAGATTGAAGTCGTTTTGATTCTCTGGCAGGGTGACGACGAATTTCCACCCCGGGGAACACTACTGTTCGATTCGAGCTGCAGTTCTCATCTTCCTCTGGACATCATCTGGTCAACAGCTATGATGACCGTCGGTATGATGTTGTCTTTCAGCCCACTCAGCAAAGAGGTTTCACCCCTTTTCGACGATGACTGAAGGTCATGGGTGATTCGTTTTCTTTTTGGCAGAGTACTCAAGCCGCATCATGGCTGTTGTCACCGGACCGTTTTCCGACTGACCTGTTGCTTTGAAATATTTACCAGCCAGCTCATCAATCAGCGCTGATCGCATCTCTACCGGTACCCTCTCCAGATAGGGCAACCATGTTGTCCGCACCCACCCCTTGAACTGCTCTCCATTCTGGTGAATCATCTCTTTAGGGACCAGATCAAGCCGTTCCACATCCAGGCCTGCCCGCTGTAGCCATGGTTTATACTCCTGGGGAGAATAAAACCCATATGGAAAATCAAATCCTTGAAAATAGTGTGCCCAAGGTTCAACTGAGATAATCTTTTCAAAAACATCAATGACCTCTTTGGCATTTCCCTTGCCTCCCATCTGCACAAGGATCCTGCCACCGGCCTTGAGAGAGCGGTACATTCCTTTTAAAACCGGTTGATGGTCAAGTACCCAATGCAGCGCCGCGTTAGAGAAAATGATATCGAACTCGTTTTGAAAGCGAAGATTCCCGGCATCCATCAATTGAAATGTTAAGTTCGGTTGTGAATCAGTAACATAGTTGTTCACAGCCAACTTTATCATCTCTTTGGACGAGTCAATGCCAACCACTCGACCGAACCTGAGATGAGATGCGAGTGTTGATGTGTTTTTACCGTCGCCGCAACCGATATCGAGCAGTGATTCTTTTCCAACAAGTCCAAGTTCTTCAATAAGCTCCTGAGCCCATTTCTGTTGAACTGTCGAATGGGACCGATAGTCACGAGCATCCCAACGATAACTCTTATTGACTTTTTCAGATTTCTGTTTCATCGTGTTTCTCTCGTTATCCAGAACCCGTAGGTTCAAGCAAAGCCAGGTTTACGAACGGAGTCCGGCAAGCTGGCGGTCATGAATTCCCGACAGCACAATTAGCGATATCCCCGCTCCCAGGAGTGCCAACCACATATCGGACTGGGTATCCCAGATATATCCCTGGGTCCCCAGAAAGGCTTCGGCAGACTCTCCTGAGAGAAGGGCCACCCACCATTCGATCAGTTCATAAAAGGCGCGCATTGCCAGGCAGAAACAGAGGATGAAAAATATTCTCCAACCCCCTTCTCTAATAATCTCAAACCTGATAACAATTTCCTGGGCAAAATGGCCGACTTTATCATAATTGTTTCGCTCCTGGTTAAACGTTTCTCTGATCCAGTCGAACAACGGCACCTCCGCATAGGTATAATGACCCCCTATCATCAGAATAACACAATGGATCAATATTAAAATATAACTCAATGGTGTCAGTGGAAAGCTATTACGAGTTGCAATAACAACCCCAAAACCGATCAATGCCGGAGATACTTCTAGAAACCAGGTCAGATAATCTTTCGGCTGTATGCAGGACCAGATCAAAACAGCAAAATAGATGACACACCAGAGTATTCTGTTCATTATTTCCCTCTTGTCTTTCTATTATCAATCCACTGACTGGGCAACCCTCAACTCGATACAAAACGAAACATATCGGAACGTTTTTTAGAAATATGTTTCATCCTGGTTCTCAAATCCCAAATCCGCTCTCCTCTTTCATTGGCCGATTTATTCTATCTTATTGAATTTTAAACTGATTCCACATTGTTTTCCAATGTGGCGCAATTTATGCTCAGCTTCAGCTGAAACATTGTCACATTGCATTCATTCTTCAATAAGGGAGAGCAGCATGTCTTCAATTGCATTGTACTATACCCTCTTTACCGAAGAAGAAGCCGTCAAAGAACGCCTGTTAACAGTATCCGGGTACAGAATAATCCAGGATGCGGACATTATCAGCGAAGCTGCCAAACGATACTCTTTTGACAAAGATAAGATAGAGCGAACGCTTTTTGGTCCAACATCAGTATTCAACAAATTCACCCATGAACGTGAGAGAATCGCCACTTACGTGAAAATCGTTCTTACTGATTTTCTCAAAGAGGAAGGAGTCGTCTTCTCCGGGCTGGTAACCCACTTTATTTCGCCGACAATTAATAATGTTCTCAAGGTTGGGCTGTTCGACGATAAAGCCAAACGCCTTCAGCGTGCTGTAAGTGAAGGCCTCTCCGAAAAAAAGGCTAGCAAGCTGATCAAAAAACAGGACGAAATGGCAAACGACCTGGCCATGTTCCTTCACAAGAAACAGATCACCGATTCTTCACTGTACGACATCGTTATCCCAATGGCTGCCAACGATGCCGACTCCGCTGTTCAGATCATTATGCAAAACTATCACAAACCTGCACTGCTGAAGAGCCAGGACACCGTACAAGCTATTAAAGACATGGCTCTTGCCGCCCAGGTTGAGCTCGAACTGATCAAAAATGGATATACTCCAACGGTTATCAGCAGCAGCAACAATATTGACATTCAGATTAACAAGTCCGTTCACAATTTCAACAATCTTGCCAGTAAGCTTGGTTCCATTGCCGAGTCGGTTAAAGGTGTTGACGATGTTGAAGTGCATATGGGAGAGGATTATCAGATCTCAATTTACCGGGCACAGGAATTCAGCCTGCCGCCCAAGGTGCTCCTTGTTGATGATGAGCAGGAATTTATCCAGACCCTCTCTGATCGCCTTAACACACGAAACTACGGATCGTACCCGGTATTCGATGGCCAACAGGCGCTTGAATTCCTTGACACTGAAACTCCCGATGTCATGGTTCTTGATCTTAAAATGCCGGGTATTGGCGGAGTAGAGGTGCTTAAAAAAACCAAATCAGCCAACCCCAATGTGGAGATAATTATTCTCACCGGGCATGGATCGGAAAATGACAGAAAAACTTGCATGGATCTTGGAGCTTTTGCTTATCTTCACAAACCCATTGACATTAAAGAACTCACAGCAATAATTGATAAGGCGTATGAGAAAGTAGCAAAAGACAAACTTGAAAGAGCATAATAGTTCAGCAATCCCATACCATCTCAAAATTGGAGACAAACATGGAAAGTCAACTTGCAACAAGTGTTCTGCTGGTCGACGATGAAGAGGACTTCATCGATCTGATGTCTCAGCGACTGGAGACCAGAGGCCTCAATGTCATTGCGGTAACCGGCGGCGAAGAAGCGCTGGTGGTTATCGAAGACCGCAATGTGGATGTGGCTGTCGTCGATCTTGCCATGCCTGGAATTGACGGCATCGAGACCTTGAAAAAAATCAAGGAAAAGAGAAGCGACATCGAAGTAATCATGCTCACCGGTCAGGGAACCATTCAGAGCGGCATCGAGGCTATGAAGCACGGTGCCCACGACTTCCTTGAGAAACCTGTAGACCTCAACATCCTGCTCGAAAAAATACGCCAGGCAAAAGAGCAACGAACAGCCGCCCTTGAGAAAAAATCTGACGTAGATATGCACAACATCCTCAAGAGCAAGAGTTGGTAGCGTAAAGGAGTCTTAAGAGACCATAGTGGAACTGACAATGTGGCCCGAATGCGCCTTTCTCGGGCCTGGACCTTGTCAGCACAATGATACACAAGGAGAGAAACAGTGGAATTACTTGAAATCGTAGACAAATCAGTGATCAGCATTGACGAGTTTCCCAAAATCACCAAGGACCAGACTCTGGGAGCAGCCATAGGTGAGCTGATTGGCTTCAAACTGAAACGAGAAGATCAGCACATCCGTTTTCCCTGCCTGCTTGTTTTTGACGAAAAAAATCAATTGGCAGGCTACATCACAATTGAAAAGATCCTGCGAGCCATGGAACCTCGTCTTTTTCAGGAGGATGACGGAGTAAAATTTGAAGGCAAAAAGATGGAAACGCCGAACCTGGCATTTCTTTGGCAGGATTCCTTTTTCAAACATTGCAATGAGAAGCAATCCATCCCGGTAACAGATGTCATGTCTCAGATAGATGAGACGGTCAAAACAACTGATCCCCTCCTCAAAGTGCTCTATATCATGCTCCAGACAGGTGATCGCTTCGTCCCTGTCTTTAAAGCCGATGCGCCGGATGAGGCCATCGGCATTCTGCGCATTGAAGAGCTCTTTGAAGAGATCTGCAGACTCTGCGAATTGTAGGATGCCTTAAGAATTAGAATTTTCGTTCAAAATCGAGATGTGAAACTAATTTTACCACAGGCATATAGCTGATATTCCAAGGATAAAATGTTTCTACAACAAAGAGTTTGGACGAAAAGGCAATTTTCCAATGTGGCCTGTAAACGGTTTTATCGATATCTCATTTTAGAAATTCAAAAGGTATAGTCATGTCTCAATCAAAAAGTGTCACTCGACTAGACTGGAAGCGGATCATCCCCATGATTACCGGAGTTGTCCTGTTTCTCATTGTCTATTACTGCCCACCCCTGCCCGATGCCATCGATCCCATGGGAGAGCACTTTGTTCTCTCGCAGCAGGGCAAAGGAGCTTTAGCTGTATTCTGCCTTGCGGCAACCTGGTGGGTGTTTGAAGTTGTTCCTATTGGTGTTACAAGTTTAACCATCGGCGTCCTCCAGGCACTCTTTCTGATCCGCGATCCAAAGGTCGCCTTTAAGGATTTCATGGATCCTTCCGTCCTGTTCATCTTCGGTTCGATCGTTATCGGGATGGTATTCACCAAAACCGGGCTAACCAAGAGGATCGCCTACAAGATGCTTTCCATTGTCGGTGAAAAGACATCGATGATCTACCTCGGCTGTTTTGTGATGACCTCGGCCCTGACCCATGTGATGGCCCACACTGCCGTTGCCGCCACTATGTTTCCGCTGCTGATGGCCATCCATGCGCTTTACTCGGACAGCGATGAACCGACCAAGTTCGGTAAAGGCATCTTTATAGGCATGGCTTATGTGGCCGGCGCAGGTAGTATTGTCACACTGCTTGGAGCGGCCAGGGGTGCTGTTGCCCTTGGTTTTTACAAAGACATTATGAATGTTGATGTCAGCTTTTTTGAACTCACCTGGTACATGTTTCCCATCGGCTGGTTGATGACCTTTATCCTGTGGGGATTTTTCATGGTGTTTTTCAAACCTGAACGCGCTGTCATCCCTGGCCTGAAAGAAAAGGCCAAAAGAATGTACTCTGAGCTGGGTAAGTGGAGCCGTAATGAAATATTGACCGCATCCATCGTTGTCGGCACAATCCTGATCATCGCCCTGAAAAACTTTATCCCCGCTCTTGCCCCACTCCATAAGACAGGCATCCTGCTCTGTTCCACCATCGCGTTTTACCTGCTCAAGATTCTCGACATTGATGATCTGGAGGAAATCCCCTGGAACATCATCCTGCTCTTTGCCGGAGCCATGTCGATCGGCTTCTGCCTCTGGGAAACCGGTGCAGCAAAATGGTTGGCTGTCAACTGGCTGGTCATGTTCCAGCAGTCTCACCCGATCGTTTTCATACTTGGCATGGCCTTTTTCGTCATGATGATGACCAACTTCATCATGAACGTTGCAGCGATTGCCATTTCACTTCCTGTGGCCCTGGTCATTGCACCGTATCTGGGAGTCGGCGGAGAGGTTATTCTCTTTTCCGCGCTTGTGGTTGCCGGTATGCCGTTCCTCCTTCTGGTGGGAGCCGCTCCCAATGCCATCGCTTATAACTCGAAACAGTTTACCACTGGCGAGTTTTTCTTCTGGGGTATCCCAGCTTCCATCATCCTGATGATTGTAACCTGGTGGGCAGTCCAGTTCATCTGGCCAATTATGGGAATGGAGATATATATTCCAATTCAAAAATAATTTTATCCGCAATTCTCTCATCGGCGAACGGATTCCCGTTCGCCGATGAGCAGTTCTGATTTGTATCCCTTTCAGCTGCCGCCTGGCAGCTCCTTACTACGTAAAGAATATAAAAAATTTCATTGCCATTGTGTGTGAAACGATATATATGGATGTTGCTGAACCAAATTGAAACACCAGCTTTGAATAAATCGACACAAACTGCTTCACGCTATGGCTGACACAAATTTTTTTCACCTCATCGGGGCAGATGAACTGCTCAACGGTATCCCTCATGGGATTGCCATTCTGGACTCGAATTTGTGTATCGTTGCCATGAACAGTTACCTCGAAGCAGTAACCGGATACCGACATGCGGATGCCAAGGGAACCTATGGTGAATATATTCTCCGCTCCAGAATAGATAAGAAGCATAACCTGTTTGCCCAGGTATTTAAGACGGGTGAACCGATCTCCATTGAAGGCGATATCATTAACCGTCAACGAAAAAAGATCCCAACCCAATTCACCATTACCCGTATCCATACCGACAGCTCAGATCCTTTAGGTCTATTGATTGTTATTGAAGACATCTCTCTTTTTAAGGATAGAGATAAGAAAGAACAAGGATCATTTTCCGGATCCGAAATACTCGGCCACAGTTCCCAGATCGAAAAAGTGTTTGAATTGATGCCGATATTCGCACGTACAGACGCCTCCGTGCTGATCACCGGTGAAACCGGTACCGGTAAAGACTTGGTGGCCGAGGCCCTGCATAAAATGTCACAGCGCGGCCGCAAACCGTTCATCAAAGTGAACTGTGGCGCCCTGCCCGAAACACTGCTCGAATCTGAATTGTTCGGCCATGTCAAGGGGGCATTCACCGGTGCTGTCAAGGACAATGTAGGCATGTTTCGCCTCGCACATGGCGGTACCATTTTCTTAACGGAGATCGGCGATCTCTCTCTTCCCCTGCAGGTCAAGCTGCTTTCCGTTTTGGATGACCAGGAGTTCTTTCCGGTAGGCGGCAACAAAAAAGTCAAAGTCGATGTACGTGTTATCGCCGCAACCCACCGCTCACTCAGAGATGAGGTACAAGCGGCAAACTTCAGAGAAGATCTTTTTTATCGCCTGAACGTTCTACGAATGCACCTGCCGCCTTTGCGTGAGCGACACGGGGATATCAATCTGCTGCTCGATCACTTTCTCAAGCTTTTTAACGAAACCAGTAGCAAAACCGTTAAGGGATTTACAACAAAAGCTTTACAAGTCTTGACTGACTATCAATATCCCGGCAATGTGAGAGAACTGAGAAATATCGCCGAATACTGTGTCAACCTCTGTCAGAAGGGAACTGTCAGCCTCAGGGATCTGCCTCAATATGTCTTTGATCCCGTTGATATCCCTACCCGGTCGTCCCGGCTAAGCCCTAATGTACATTTTAACACTATAGATGAACAGGCAATGGAAACAGGGTGGGAAAAGGTGGAGAAGAAGATGATCATTGATGCCCTGCGTGACACTGGCGGTAATCGTACCAATGCTGCTAAACGTCTGGGTTGGGGTAGAACAACCCTTTGGAGAAAGCTTCGTAAATATCAGCTGAACTGAACCCTGAATCCGTGACGAAATGTGTCGTTTTTATTAATAAGCTTTTGATATACTAGAAATTAATCGATATTGAAAAATTAACCTTGTAAAACAACTCGCCCTTCCGGCATCTGCTGGTACTGCATCTATTCTCGACTTAACTTGCTGATAGAGTCCACTGTTATCGACAATTTAAATCGAGCAAAGCTACAGCACTATCGAATGCACTCCAAGAGCACTTCCTATAAGGCGCTCACGGATTCAGGCGACCTGGAGAACATGAAAATCCTTATAACAACCCGTGGAGACTACGTCTCTCCCCGCTTTGACCAGAGCACCGAAATTGTGATCGCCATCTGCTATGACGAGCAGCTGCTTGAGGATCCCCATTCCATTATTATCTCAAGAGCTTCCGCTGAAAAGATCTGTGATCTCGCCCTGCAAGAGAAGGTGGCAATCGTTATATGCGGAGGGATAGAAGATCAGCATTATCAATTTTTAAACTGGAAAAAAATCAGGGTAATCGATTCAGTCATTGGACCCTATAGTGATATTCTGAAACTCGCTGTTCACAACCGTCTTCAACCGGGAACCATATTACCGGGAGTTGTTACCAGAGAGGTGGTACCGTGAGAAACCGAGTCAAACTACTGTTTTCAAAATTTTTCCCAACTCCACCCGAAAATATTGAAAGCGGAGCGGATCTTGACAAGAACTACAAGACCTTCTCCCGTGGATTACTTGTGCTGTTAACGGTTCTGGTTCTCCTGCCATCAACCATCATATCGGTACTGTCCCACTATCAGTATCAGAAACTTCTGCATTACGATGAACTTTCCACTTTTTCAACACATCTTGGACATTCCCGCAGTCAGGTCGAGCAATTCTTTTCCGAGCGCATATCAATGGTCAGATTTATTTCCGAGAGTAATGGATATCAGCAATTGACTGCTCCAGGAAGGCTTGAGGAGCTGCTTGGAAAATTGACAGATGATTATCCTGAGATCAGTGATCTGGAAATCATCGACGGTCACGGCAGAGTTGTTGTTCAGGCGGGACCGAACAGCCAGCAGGGCACGGTCTATACTGAGCAACCCTGGTATCGGAAAACCATCAGACAGGATGAAACCATTGCCTTCTTGCTGGCGGAAAATTCCAAACCATCTTATTTTTGTATCGCCATCGACAGGGCTGAAAAACAGAGCAATACCTCCTGGATGATTCGTGCCTGGATCAGCGACGCCGGGGTACGACGAGTAATCGAGGCTGTCGGAATGACCATATTTGATGACATTTTCATTGTCAATGAGAAGAGCGAAGTGCTGACTGCACCCTTCAGATATGGATCCATCGGTCAAGGGAATCCGTTTACACCCATGAATGAAGTAGCCGATTCCACCTTAGCCGAGCTGCTCTCAGAGCAAACTTCAACTATTGGCAATGATGGGCAAATCACTGTCCGGCAACCAAATATTGGTCAGCAGATTGTCGAAGCGTCTTTCAGTCTACCCAATACGGATTTTCGTCTCATTATGGCCAAAGAGATGAACATACTCACAAAAGCTCAACTCTCTATCCGCATCAAACTGATCGCCATCTTCATTTCCTGCACGATCGTAGCATGTTTTATCATACTTGAGGTAAGCAAGGGTATTACGCGACACATTAAGGAGTCGGACAAAAAGCGGCAGCTGTTTCTGGCAGAAGTTGAGCACTCAAACAAGCTGGCCTCCATCGGCAGGCTGGCTGCCGGTGTGGCCCATGAGATCAACAACCCCTTATCGATCATCAATCAGAAAGCCGGACTGGTTCAGGATTTCATTGAAATGAGTGAAGAATTCACCCACAGACAAACCATCATGGACACCCTGGATGGCATACAGGATAGTGTTTTGCGTTGTAAAACCATTACCCATCGGCTCCTCGGTTTTGCCAGGCAGGAAGACGTTCACACCGAGCTGCTTGACATCAATGTCATTTTAAGGGAGACTATCGACTTTCTGGCAAAAGAGGCGACTTACGCTCAGATCGGCATCGATTTTGACCTTGATCAGACAGTTCCGACGATTCTCTGCGACCGCACGCAACTGCAACAGATATTTTTAAACATCACCTCAAACGCCATTGATGCAATCGGCTCAAATGGCCGGATCATTCTGGCCAGCCGTCAGATTGACGATGATTATATCATGGTGAGTATTACCGATGATGGCCCGGGGATCAGCGAGGAAGTCAAGAAACATATTTTCGATCCGTTTTTTACTACAAAAGAAACCGGAAAAGGAACAGGTCTCGGTCTGTCCATTACCTACGGGCTTATTCAAAAGCTTGGAGGGGAAATCGACGTCATCTCGGAAGTAGGTAAGGGAACGACTTTTGAAATCACTCTTTCAATTATTTAAAATTCCAATGAACACGACACCGATCAAATCAAAACTGCTCATTATTGATGATGAAGTTGAGTACGCATCCACCTTGTGCCAGAGGTTGCAACTGCGAGGAATCGATATCACCGATGCCCACAGTGGTACCGATGGCCTGGCTAAACTCAAGGACATCAATCCGGATATTGTTATCCTTGACCTGAAAATGCCGGACATGAACGGTCTGGACGCTCTTGCCGCAATTAAGGAACACAACCCGGACATTGAAGTCATCATGATTACCGGACATGGTTCCGCCGCCGCCGGCTTAGAGGCCATGCGCAAAGGTGCTTTCGACTACATCATGAAACCGTTCAAGCTTGCCGTCCTGCTTGAAAAGTTAGAAGCTGCCGAAAAATCCGATGACAGCGAATAAGGTATTTTATGGACAACGAACTTGAAAATGAAATCCGCCATGAGCAGGTGGGGTCTCTGGGAACGATCCTGGCCGGCTTCTCCCACGACATGAAGAATCATCTGGGAATCATCCGGGAATCAAACGGTCTGATGGAGGATCTGATTGCTATGGGCGCCCTCAGCAATGATCCACAAATGGCTGAAAGGTTCCAAAAAACAATTGCTACCATCGAGAAAAAGGTCGTCGAATCCGCTAAAATGCTGCGAAATCTCAGCAGTTTTGCCCATCGCTCAGACGCGCCGATGTCCACCTTTGATCTCAATGATCTTCTTCATGAAGCATTGATATTTCTGAGTCGTTTTGCCAGGCTGAAACAGGTCAAACTATCCATTCAACCTCAAGAGGGCATGCCATCGCTTTACAGTGACCCTTCCCTGCTGCACTATATTATCCATCGCCTGATCACCATTTGCCTGGAATGCCTTGAAGCCGGGAATGAACTGAGCATCATCGCTGCCCGAAGGCAGGAGTCTTTTCAGGTCATTTTCCGTCTGGACAGCAAACTACAGACCGATCCCGAATCGCTGTTTCCTCCAATTCTGCAGACCGCCGCAAAAAAACTGCACGCCACAATCACAGTTGATAACAGCTCCGGTGATCAATCTGATATCGTTCTTACTCTGCCATCTGAGCTTACATAGTCCGAAACAGAGCAAACAAACGCCTGCTTGTTATATTCTATATTTTTGACACTTTTTCCAATAACTTAATGGATGCGTCAATTTCTGCTTTTCCTATAGCGACACTTTCGATATTGCACCCAATGGGGATAGATTTTTCAGATGCAAATTTCTGTAGCTCTTCCCAGCTTTTTTCACATAACCTAACAGATTGTTTAAGAATATCATCTGAGTAAATGAGTTCATTTTCCAACCATTTTGGAATACTGATTCCCAACCATTTCATGAAATGCAAGGTCTTTTTTGTGCCACAGGAAGTTAGTGTAAATATTATTGGTACTAATGGAATATTGTGCTCTTTTCCATAATAGTAATAATCTGATAGAAAGTCTTTTGAGGCATCAACATCATAGACTCCCTGAGATATGAAAAAAGAACAGCCCTGAGATATCTTGTTGAACACTCTTAAATGCTCATCACATTTAGATTTATGCCTTTCTGGAATGACAACGCCTCCTAGAGCAACTTTGCTATCAATGTTTTTCCTTAATGCATAAGCGTCTGTCATTGACATATTAACTTTCTGGAAATTTGACGCAGCTCCAACGAAAACTGTAAGTTCCTCTTCAAAAGACGCTTCCGTAAGAAATGTGGATAACTCTTCTTTACTATAATTACCAACTGAGCGATATATGATTTTTTGTACCGGCAACGATGACAGATATTCTCGACTGTATTTAAAGGAATCCAATGTTTCCATAAAAGGAAACGGACGTTCTTCTTTTGTCCTTGATGCTTCATCTTGTATATCGTATAAAATTAAACCATCAATATTTCTCCCTTCTAACCTCAGTATCTGCCTAGCTGATATTTCCCTGATCTGGTTTGCATCTGTCCCTTTTTTAGGTGGAACTATTCCATACAATATAATACCACTTTCTCTATTTTTGATTTTTTCCAATAACATACTATTTCGGTAGAAATTTCTGAGGTGTTAATTTTAAATAGAACAAGGAGTTAAGAGGAAAACCTCTTAACTCCTTGTATTTATTGGCGGGGCCGACGAGACTCGAACTCGCGA
>CAZUUJ010000012.1:0-67157 GCA_964623625.1 uncultured Desulfocapsaceae bacterium | reverse complement strand
CCGTATTTGGGGATCATGCATATAAGCTGGCAATCAGCTCAACAAAATCGATGATCGGCCATATGCTTGGTGGTGCTGGAGGGGTTGAAGCAGTTATCACCTCACTTTCAATAAGGGATCAGATTGCCCCGCCAACGATTAATCTTCAGGAGCCAAGCCCTGAATGCGATCTCGATTATGTACCAAACCAGGCAAAAAAAATGAAGATTCGAGCTGCCCTGTCCAATTCATTCGGATTTGGTGGCACCAATGGCGTTGTTTGTTTTAAACGCTTTACGGAATAAGGGGTTTGCTGACAAGGAGGCGTTGTTGTGAAAGTAGCGATAGGCTCGGATCATGGCGGTTTTCTGATGAAAGAGGTCATCAAAGAACTGCTTGGAGAGCTTGGCCACCAGGTTGATGATGTTGGTTGCTATTCCTCAGAATCGGTGGATTATCCCGATTTTGCCGAGTTGGTCTGCCGGAAGGTAATCGGTGGTGAGGCTGAAAGAGGGATTCTTATTTGTGGAACGGGAATCGGGATGTCAATGGTTGCCAACAGACACAGAACAATTCGGGCCGCTCTCTGTCACGATCAGTTTACAGCGGCCATGAGCCGTGAACATAATGATGCTAATGTATTGTGCCTGGGTGAACGGGTCATTGGTATCGGGGTGGCTAAAGAAATCGTTCGAACATGGATGACGGTTGAATTTGGCGGTGATCGACATTTGAGACGGATTCAACTATTCAGTTGAAATCGATGTTGATTTATCGGACTTGAAACCGGACTATTTCGTTCTTTGTCCGCAATACGATAACTACAAACCAGTTGCTCTTGACCCGGTATTGTCAGCACGACAGTGCCGGGTTTTTCATTGCTAAAAGAGTGTTGATTGATCATATTGAAATCTGATTACCCATAAAGCTCAGTTTGCTGCGAGGTGCTGTCGATTTGCCAGTCTAGCCTCCGGTCAATGATCATTCAATTGGGTAATATAACTCAGTACTCTATTTGCATTTCCAGGTTTATAGTGAAAAACCGGTTGAAATACATGATCTTTGGAACACGACTGCCAAACCGACAACACTTCTTTTTCAGTTTAGGCTGAGAATTATTGGTAGTCAGATAATTGAAAATTTACCGGTTTTTACCAATAGGAATAAAAAAGGAATAGAAGAAATGCAATCTTTGAAGACCACGGATCCTGCTATTTATGATGCTGTTCAAAAGGAATATGATCGACAGGATCAGCAACTGGAGCTGATTGCTTCCGAGAACATTACATCGCTGGCAGTTATGGAGGCGCAGGGTTCCGTCTTCACTAATAAGTATGCCGAGGGGTATCCCAAAAAACGTTATTATGGTGGTTGTGAGTATGTTGATGAGGTGGAACAGCTTGCCATCAAACGTGCGATGGAGCTGTTTGGTGCTGAATATGCAAATGTGCAGGCCCATTCAGGATCGCAGGCTAACATGGCTGTTTATTTCGCCACACTGAACCCTGGTGACAAGGTCCTGGGGATGGACCTTGCTCATGGTGGACACCTGACCCATGGCAGTTCTGTTTCATTTTCCGGGAAATTGTATAATTTCATCTCATACGGTGTAGACAGGCAGACTGAAATGATCGACATGGCTGAAGTGGAGCGAATTGCCTTTGAGAACAGGCCCAAAATGATCATTGCCGGTGCCAGTGCGTATGCCAAGGATATTGATTTTGAGGGCTTTAGGAAGATTGCCGACCAAATCGGCGCGCTTTTTATGGTGGATATGGCCCATATCGCCGGCCTGGTAGCTGCCGGAGTTCACAGTACTCCCGTTCCCTTTGCTGATTTTGTGACCACCACTACCCACAAGACATTACGTGGTCCGCGGGGTGGTCTGATCCTTGCCAAAGATAAATGGTCCAAAGCCCTTGACTCGAACATCTTCCCTGGGATCCAGGGAGGCCCACTGGTTCACGTTATTGCCGCTAAAGCAGTGGCTTTTCAAGAGGCGATGGGTAAGAAATTTCAACAGGATCAGGAGCATGTTGTTAAAAATGCTGCCTGTCTGGCTGAGCATCTGAAAAAGAAGGGTTTTCGGTTGGTATCGGATGGCACCGACAATCACCTTATGCTCGTTGATTTAACAAGTAAGGACATCAGCGGAAAAGATGGTGAGGAGCTTCTGGAACGGGCTGGAATTACTGTCAATAAAAATGCCATTCCCTTTGATGAAAAATCCCGTTTTATTACCAGCGGTGTCCGGATCGGTACGCCGACGGTCACCACTCGCGGAATGAGAGCGGAAGAAATGAAACTGATTGGCGACTTTATTGACAGAGTGATCAAAAAGCGTGATGAGGAAACCATCAATCAAGTGCGAGAAGAAGTTCGGACGTTGTGTAAACGATTTCCATTGTCTGCCATAGTTGAAAGACAATAAACCGGGGGACGAACTACTTCCATCAGGATGATTTTTGTGGGAACCTGGAGAAGACCGGGATAGCCAACATGTCATTCATAAACATAACAGGAAGTCGATAGAAACCGATTCCTGCTCATCTTAATATAGGTGCTTCGCACTTTCGGCACCCGGCCTAACCGGTAGCCAAAGCCACGCGGTTAGCGCGGGGTTGTTTACTCAAATGGGGTAAAGATCCATGAAATGTCCTTACTGTGGCCACCTTGACAATAAAGTTATCGATTCCAGGTTGAATAAAGAGTGTACCATAACCCGCCGCCGGAGATCCTGCCTGTCATGTGAACAGCGGTTTACAACTTACGAGCGGCTGGAGGTTATGATGCCGATGATTGTAAAAAAAGATGGCAGACGGGAGGCCTGGGATCGCCATAAAATGGTGTTTGGTCTCGAGAAGGCCTGTGAAAAACGGCCGGTAAGCCGGGACAGAATTGACGGCTTTGTTGATGAAATAGAAAAAAAACTTCAAGACATAGGCGGTAAAGAGATTTCGGCAAAAGAACTGGGTCAGTGGGTTATGGATGGGCTTTCAGAACTGGATGAAGTTGCCTATGTCCGGTTTGCCTCAGTATACAGGCAATTCAAGGATGTCAACGAATTCATGGATGAGTTGAAAATGATGCTCGATTCCAGGGAAGTCGGTGAAAAGTGAGGTAAGCGAACACAGGGCGCACCTGCTGCGGACGATCGGCAAGCCTTATGGTGCAACAGTCCACTGCGCCTTGCAGCTCGGAGTCTGCGCTTTGCTCCGCTTACCTACCCGCATCAGGCACACCCTGTGAACGCGTACAATTTTTCCTTAAGATTAATTATGTTGCTTTCCCCGTGATAGGTTACGAAGTGAGTGTGGAAGCTGATGAAAAATGGATGGCACTTGCCCTGCAGGAGGCCGGAAAGGGGCTTGGCAGAACCTCACCCAATCCGTGTGTTGGCGCCTTAATCGTTGATAACAACAAGGTGGTCGGTCAGGGATATCATAAAAAGGCCGGCACACCCCATGCCGAGATTCATGCCCTACGGAATGCCGGAGAGAAGGCAAAGGGCGCAACACTCTACGTTACACTTGAGCCGTGCAGTCATACCGGACAGACACCTCCCTGCTGTGAAGCCGTTGTCGAAAGCGGCATCAAACGGGTTGTCGTGGGAATGATTGATCCCAATCCGTTGGTTTCCGGAAATGGTATTCGCTATCTTCAGGATCATGGTATCGAAGTACGATCGGCGGTTCTTGAACAGAGCTGCATCGATATCAACCGACCGTTCATCAAATATATCACAACCTCCACTCCATGGGTTATCATGAAAGCGGGTCTCAGTCTGGATGGCCGCATCAGTTACCAGAAGGGTGTTTCCGGACGGATCACCTCCAGGTCATCCTGGGAGAGAGTGCATCGTCTACGGGATATTACCGATGGTATTCTTGTTGGTATTGGAACGGTGATTGCCGATAATCCTTCATTGACAACCCGATTGGATGAGGAAGCAGGGCATGATCCAACCAGAATAATTCTAGACACAGGGTTGCATATCTCAAAATCAGCCAATGTACTTCATCTCGAATCACCATCTCCAACCTGGGTCTTCTGCGGCATGGAAGTGGACGAACAAAAAGTGGAAGCATTACGTTCTGAAACAACTGATATCTTTCGGATAGAGACCGGTGATGACGGCCATATCGATCCCAAAAAGGTTTTAAGAGTCCTGGGAAGAAGAGGGATAACTTCTGTTCTTGTTGAGGGTGGTGCTGGAATCCACGGCAGCTTCTTACGGGAGAATCTTGTCGATTACGTTCAACTGTTCTATGCACCGATTTTCGCGGGAGACGGTGGTAACAGCGTGATCAGTGATCTTAACATCCTGGGCCGCCAGCAGGCTATCCGCATTGACCGGGTCAATTATGAACGTGTGGGTGAGGATATGATGGTCGAAGGAGAGGTACAGTATTGTTGATGTTAAAGAGAGTGGTGAAAAACGTCATTCTCGCTGTTTGTAAAATGTGCTGCCGGAGCCCTACTGTCTCGGTTTTTCCAGGATAAACAACCCCGCGATTAACGGTTGGGTGTCGGTTTGTCTGCCAACAGTTTTTTCAATTCTTTCCATTTCTGTTCAAACTCTGCTTCATTCTCAAAGGTGATCTGGAGGCGGAGTTGATCGGTCTCAAAAAAAGGGCAGTGTTCAAGTACGCAGTTTTGGGGAAGATTCAACTGGCGCACCATTTCCTGAAAATCCATTCCGGCCTCATAGAGCCCCGGTTTATGAAGGTGCTGCAGAACAGAAAATAGTCGTGTGGCTTTTTGGGGAATATTCATTTCCGGGTGGTGCAGAATTGCCCCGAGTGAGGGGTCAGCAAGAAGTGTTTCAATGTTTATATCCCGGCGTCTGCTGATATCGGTGCACAATATCAATAATCTCTGCTGCTTTCCATGACCAAGCCGAAGAGTAACAAAGAGGTCGCACAGAAGCATTCTGTCATCTCTGTCAAGGCGCAGAAGAGCGTAGGCGGTTTTTTCTCCAATAACCCGCTGATGAACCAAGCTCTGCATTTCTTGTTCCAGATTGAGTAGTTCCAACAATTTCACAACGATATTTTTTTTAGGCCGAGGCTCAAACATCGGTAGAATGGTAGTGATCACTTCTTTTTCTCCCATCTGTCGCAAACAAAGACGAAGAAAGTATGCCTGTTCAATGGGTGAAAGAGGAGATTCTATTTGGTGCTGGTTGAGAAGTGTTTGGAAAAGGAGCGGCATCTCAATTGAGGATGGAAGAACGTGGCAGACAAGGGGGTCCAACCCAATTTTTTCGGCGATGTGGACCCGTCTTCTTCCATGAAGCAGCCGATAGCGGCCACCCTCTATCTTGTGTAGAAGTGGCGGGTTAAACATGCCTATTTGCTCAATGGAAAGCCGGAGTTGATCAGTGGAATCAACATCCGTAGGTGGGAGCAGACTCCAGTTTTCAGTTGTATCAATACTGCTGAGTGGAATGGGCCGGGTGGAAATCGGCATAAAGAAGAACCGCTATCTAGGTGTCCGCACCGGCCGTGTGGTGCAGATAAAAAATGTAACTGTTGGTGAATGCCTTATGACCGGATCAGCCCTTGTTGATTTTGTCTCGCAGAATTCCGGAAGGTTTAAAGGTGACAACTCTTCTTGCTTCAAGTGTCAGCTCTTCACCTGTTTGGGGATTACGGCCTCTTCTGGCTTTCTTGTCCTTCACGTTGAACTTGCCAAAACCGCTCAGTAGAAGGTTTTCGCCGTTGATAAGAGAGTTCTTTGAAAGCCGTAAAAAAGACTCCACCGACTCCGTTGCCTGTGCTTTTGTCAGAGAATCATGGTTTTTGTAGACCTGCTGAACCAGTTCCGCCTTTGTAAGTGTCATGGGTCGCTCCTCTACCAATTCAATATAACAGCAGCAGCCGTTCCTCTGCCGTCTCTTTCTACAACTGATTTTTTTTAATAAAGCCTGAGTCTTATGGTTGCCAACAAATTAATACTGAATAAAAACAATATGTTCAACTGTTATTTTGGTTTTATATAAAATAATCAAGAAATACCAGGTGGTTATATTGCCAATTGATGGCTGGTTACATCATCACGCTGGACATTTCGAAGATCGGTAAATACATGGCAACGACTATTCCACCAATCAGACCACCCAGAAAGACCATCATAAACGGTTCAATCATCGCAGTCATATTTTCAACGGCCTGGTCGACCTCTTCATCATAAAAGTCGGCAATTTTTGTTAGCATGGCATCGAGAGCGCCGACGGATTCACCGACATTGATCATTTGAACAACCATATGGGGAAAGACACCACTTTCTTCGAGAGGTTCGGCAATGGGCCGACCTTCGGAAATAGCTTCACTGACTCGAAAAACAGCCCGTTCGATGATTTTATTATTGGCTGTTTTTGCAACAACCTGGAGTGCTTCTAAAATAGGAACCCCGCTTTGCAGCATGGTGGCAAGGGTTCGAGTAAACTTGGCGACCGCCACTTTCCTGAACATCTGACCGAACACGGGAAGGGAGAGAAGAATCTTATCAAAAAATAACTGCCCTTTTTCGGTGCTATATATCTTCTTTAAAATAAATAGGAAAACAACGGTTAGAATAAAAATATAAAAGAAGTAGCTTTTTACAAAATCGGACATGCTGACGACAAACTGGGTGGGAAGGGGCAGAGCATGACCGAACCCGGCAAACATCTGTTCAAAGACGGGAACAACAAAGATGAGGATGATTGTAAGAATGAGAATAGAAATGGCAAAACAGATGATCGGGTAGGTCATGGCTCCTCGAATCTTTTTTCGAAGGGCAAGAGATTTCTCCAGAAAGATTGCCAGTCTTGACAGAATAGTATCTAAAACCCCGCCTGTCTCACCAGCTTCAATCATATTGCAGAATAAATTGTCAAATGTCTTTGGGTGCTTGCGCATTGAGTCCGCAAATGTCGATCCCGATTCAACATCAGAGCGGATAACATTAAGGACCTTTTTAAATGTTGGATTGGACTGCTGTTTGGCAAGTATCTCCAATGCCTGAACCAGAGGGAGACCTGAATCGATCATCGTTGACAGCTGCCGGGTGAAAATAACCAGATCTTTGGGACCGACTTTCGGCTGGAAAAAGGCAATGTTTGCCAGCAGGTCTTTGGGCTTCTCTTTTATGGTCGGGTTCTGTATCCTTAACCGACGGACATGTGCAAGAGCGGCGGTCTGGTCGAGCGCTTCAATTTCGCCTTTGCGCTTTTCTCCGTATCGGTTTACTCCCTTCCAGATATAGACAGGCATGTTATGTCGGACTCCGATTCAGTTTCTTCTATGGGTGAATCACATAGGTGAATAATATAACATGGTTTTTTAGAATACAAGGAAGATTATGAATAATTACAGGTTCTTTTAACGGTTTTTTCACAAAAAAACGAAGCAGGATCATTTTTTTTGGTAAAAATAGTGTCCGATTTTTGGTCTAAGGCGTTTCATGTATAACTGAAGTTAGGCCTGCTGTATTTTTTTATTGATTATTTCTTATGTCACTGTTAAAAGATCTCTTTTCAACATGAATAACATTGTTCTCTTGTTTTGCAGAAAAGCAAGAGAGTAAAATAGAGACGTTTCGAGGAGGAAGCATGGAAAGTTCAAATGCTGTCAACTATAGTGATGGAAGATTTCAGACTATCATCGATAAGTGTGAAGGATGTGAGAGAATCGTAGAGGATTCCGGAAAGCAGTTTTGTAAATCATACATCAGTCCCGAGGCCAAGTGGCGACTGGGAATATGTAATTTTGCCACCCATGCCAAGCCGGAGATCAATATCATTAAAACACGGATCAATCCGTTGAAGGCGGCAAAACGGGCTTCCAAAGGAAAATAACAGCCTGCATCTTCTTTAAAAAACGAAAAAAAGCCCTTTGTCCTGGTACGGGACAGAGGGCTTTTTTTTGACGGTTAGAACATAACAACCATCAACTTTCAAGTTTGTGGGTTTATGATCGCGAGCTGACACAGCTTTTTTAAAAAAGCGAATACCGAATATCGAATAAGAAATAATGAATGTCGAAGGACGAGAAACTTGATCTGTCTCTACAAGCTGTTGTGTCCGGTAATTTTTTTTTCACCACTTCAGCATTCGATATTTGGTGTTAACTACTCCTGCTAGCTCAAAACTGTCTGCCTGAAAGACTGGGTTTAAAACTTTGAATAAAAACAATGAAAGTTAACTCAAATCAGGAGCGGCCAACACCCATATAGGTGAATCCCTTTTCTTTGAGCGTTTCCGGTTTGTAAACATTTCTCAGATCGACAATGACTTTCTGTTTCATAAGCTCGGCGATTCTGTCAAAATCAAGTGCTCTGTATTGGTTCCACTCGGTGAGGATGATAACCGCATCGGCATCTTTACATGCCTCATATGAGTTTTCTACGTATTCAATGCTTTGAGGCAACAATTTTCTGGCCTCTTCTACCCCTTTAGGATCATGGGCTTTAATGTGCGCACCTCTTTCGATGAGAGCGGGAATAATTGTAACCGATGGTGAATCACGCATATCATCGGTTTCCGGCTTAAAGGTAAGACCTAAAACGGCGATGGTTTTACCTGACTCCGAACCACCCAGAATATCCCGAACTTTCTTGATCATCTTAGCTTTTTGGGCAGCATTGACCTCGACGGTCGCTTCGATAATTCTTAGTGCCTGACCATGTTCCTGAGCTATACGTAATAAAGCCAGGGTGTCTTTTGGAAAACAGGAGCCACCGTATCCCGGTCCCGGGTGAAGAAATTTTGAACCGATACGCCCATCCATACCGATACCCTTGGCAAGCTCAACAACATCCGCGCCAATGGCATCACATAATGAGGCGATTTCATTGATAAAGCTGATTTTGGTTGCCAGAAAGGCGTTGGCCGCGTATTTAGTTAACTCGGCTGTCTCAATATCGGTTTTTACAATGGGTGTTTCCTGAAGATAAAGGGGCTGATAAATCTTGCGCAGAACCTCTTCAGCTCTTTTTGATTCAACACCGATGACAACTCTGTCAGGCCGCATAAAATCTGAAATTGCGGCGCCTTCCCGGAGGAATTCAGGATTTGAGGCAACATCAAAGTGGGCTTTGGGGTTCACCTCCCGTAGAATCCTGGCAACCTGTCGCGCCGTACCAACCGGCACTGTACTTTTGTCGATGATAACCGTGTAATCAACAAGATAAGGAGCTATATCCCGGCTTGCTTCGAAAATATATGTGAGGTCGGCATAGCCGTCGCCCCTTCTGCTGCTTGGAGTGCCGACAGCGATAAAAACCGCCTCTGCTTCAGCTATCGGATCTTGCAGTGATGATGTAAATGTCAGCCTGCCCTCTTTGACGTTTTTGTCGACCAGTACATCCAGACCCGGTTCATAGATTGGGATTTCACCTTGGAGAAGACGTTGTATTTTCTCTTCGTCTTTATCAACACAGGTGATATGATGGCCGAATTCCGCAAAACATGTTCCCGTCACCATGCCAACATATCCCGTGCCGATCATTGTTATTTTCATATCCTGTTAATCCTTGTAGTCGGTGGTGAAGTTATTGTTCTATCGTAGAAATGAGTAAACCAATACAATGGACGCTCTTCAAATGAGTACGAAAGAATGTAGCCGAATTTGCACAGAAGCAGAGTTTGCGGCAAATTATCAGATATTCCCATTAATTCAAAGGAATATATCACCTAAATCTTGTAATCGTTCGGTATTCGGTCGTCGATACAAGCACATCTGCTGCGTCGGTTTCACTGATTTCATGCTCAACGTAGCTCTACTACGCCTGCGCTGAAATCAACTTACCTTCTTGCATCTGCAACTGTCTCAACGCCCTCGGTGCTCAAACGATTGTAGCATTTAGGTGTCAAACAACCTTAATATGTGCGAGGACCGAAAATTGCGGTGCCGATGCGGATGAGGGTTGCTCCTTCTTCAATGGCTATCTGAAAATCCTGCGACATTCCCATGGACAGTTCGACTGGAACAGATGGATCAAACAGCCCTTTTTTCTGGAAATCGCCAGCCATCAGCCGAAGTGATCTGAAATGGGTTCTGCTCTTCTCTGCTGATTGTGAGAACGGTGGCATGGTCATCAGGCCATGAACCGAAAGAGCGGACAGTTTGTTTATTTCCGTGAACAATTTTTCTGCTGAATCCGGCAGCACACCCGATTTATTCGGGTCCAGGCCGCAGTTAACCTGGATGAGGACCTTGAGACTGCGATTTAAGTTAAGACAATGCTTGTTCAGGGCCTGAGCCGTTTTCAACCGATCAACCGTCTCGACCATCTGAAAGAGACTGCAGGCAGTCTTTGCCTTATTCGATTGCAGATGACCAATGAAATGAAAATTACAACTGGAGCCGAGCTCCTGTATCTTCTGGGAAGCTTCCTGGATATAATTTTCTCCAAAAAGGAAATGGCCGGCCTCTATTGCCTCTTTGATGGCCGCCGCCGGGTGTTTTTTCGAGACAGCGACGATCCGGATGTCTTCAGGGTTTCGTCCGCATCGGACAGCTGTCTGATTGAGCTGTTCTCGTACTTTTTTCAGGTTTTCAGCAATCATGGGTCACCTTAGATCGAGGGGCAAGTGAAACAATTCGATACTATTGCGGGTTGTTATCCGTGCCAGCTCATTTATATCCATATTCCTTAATCCGGCAACCTTTTCAGCTGTATAGGCAACATAGCTCGGCTCATTGCGTTTTCCTCTCCATGGTTCCGGAGCAAGAAACGGCCCATCGGTTTCAAGAAGCAAGGATGACAGAGGGATCATACGGGCAACTTCCTGCAGTTCTGTACTCTTTTTGAAAGTGACAATACCTGGAATCGAGATGTGAAGGCCGAGATCAAGGATCTTTTCGGCAAAAGCATAGTTGCCGGAGAAACAATGCATAACGCCGCCGCTGTCGAATGGAGACTCCTGTTTAAGAATAGACAGTGTATCTTCATGAGCGTCCCGGTCATGGATGATGATGGGAAGACCAAGCTCTTTGGCTAAAGCCAGCTGGTTCCGAAATTGTTTCCGCTGATTTTCAGGAGAAGAATAGCATTTAAAATAATCAAGACCGATCTCTCCATAGCCTAATACCAAAGATCGATTGTCATCAACTAGACAGCCAATTTTTTCCAGAGTAGAGTGGCCCAGATTATCCGCTTCATGGGGGTGAACACCGACTGCGGCGAACACTGAATCGAACCGAAAAGCAAGTTTCACAGCTTTGCGGGAACTTGACTCATCGATACCGATGGTCAGAATTGAGATTACATTCCGGTTAACGGCTCGAGAAATGACATCTTCAAGATCGTTTTCATACTGCTTCATATCGAGATGGCAGTGGGTATCGATCAAGTAACAACCGCTATTTAACTGAGGTGGTTTTCTTCTGGCTTTCTTCACAATGGTTTGAGTTTGGTTGTCTGTTAATCATTGACAATCATTTGTAAAACGTCGGGATTTGATTCGGGTACTGTTGCATGCGTGCAAATAAACAAATCAACTCATCTCATCCAGTATCCAGCTATGAGTAGTTTTTTTTGATTACCCATAATACTCGCCTAACACGAGGTGTTATCGATTTGTCAGTCTAACCTCCTGCCAAGGATCGCTCCTTTTTGGATAGCAATGTATTACCTTGTTGAAGTATTCCTTGGCTACAAGAAAAACCTGAATCAAATCCGTGATCCATGAAATACGTCTGCCAAACCGACTACACCTCTCTTACTGTCAAGGCTGAGAATCACTGGTAATCAGATTTTTTTGTTGTAGTTGTTTTACATGCAAGTGCCGATCGCCCCATATAATTGGTCATAAAATTGAAGTGACAGTGTAAAACTCTGTTTACTTATCAAAATCGTTGGTGCAAAACAACGAAAAAATAAGAAGGAACTCAGTAATCTACTGTTAATTGCGTTTTTAAAACAGGATGCGATGATTGTTAATAACCGGGAAGTAAGGCCCGAATTATTCACCCTGCGACCGAGCCGAGCCAATCTTATCCGGAATTTCGCTGCATTCTTTTACTGCTTTGTCCTTGTACCAATACCAAGTGTCTTGGCCTTTTCCGCACAACTGTCATCATTTCGACTCGTAAATGCTTGTGGATTCAGGATATTGAAAAGATGTCTTGAAAGAAAGTAATGTTATTGTAATATGTTGTAGACTATTTAGTGAACAAAATCTCCTTTTTTCCGGTACTTTGACCATCTCCAGCAAGGAAAAAAAGAAAAAACAAGACTAGTTATCTTTTGGCTGTAACAAGATAAATTCACTTAGATTTTTTTTTTATTAGATATTTTAACCTGATAGATATAGAATAGAAGATCGACTAGATGGGGGAATGTACCGGTAAAGCTGGCAGATGCGGGAGAAAAGAATGTGGGGCTCGTGTTAGAATCTTCTGTAGAGATTTGTCGATTAGACCTTATAGGGTAATTCGGCGTTTCTTATGTGATATCCGGTATACTTTGAGTGAGTGCAAATGAGCGCCGAATTTATCGGCCGGTAACCAAGAAGGGGTAGTCAGCATGAACTATGGTATTGTCAGTCAGGAACAACTTGAACAGATTGACAAAATATTGTCCGATAAGCTTATAAAGTTGGGAGTTGACTGTGTCATCATTATCGATATGGCTGGTAATATCATTACAGCGAAAGACAATGGTGAGAGTAAATATGACGTATACTCCTTCGCAGCTTTAGCGGCGGGTAATTTTGCTACTGTTGATGCCATGGCAAAGCTTGTCGGTGAACAGGAGTTCTCCCTTCTTTTCCATAAAGGACAGGAATCAAATATCCATTTTTCTAAAATAGATGATGAACTGCTTTTAATCTCAATGTTCGGCAAGGATATCTCATTGGGATTTCTTCGGCTCAATGTGGTTGATGCAATCGAGAAGATCCGGCTGGTATGGGATAAGGAATAGTCAGTACAGCGGTTTAACGGGATTTTGTCCATCAGTCGTCGATTTTAGAAAATTATGGAGGTGTTAAGTTGAGTTTTATCAACTTAAAAGAACGGGTTGTTCAGGTAAAAATCGTTTATTATGGACCTGGCCGATGCGGAAAAACGACGAATCTTGAGTATATAAACAGGAAATATAAGAAACAGATTGTTTCCGAGATGGTCAGCCTGAAGACCCATGGCGACCGTACACTGTTCTTTGATTTTCTTCCCTTTGATATGGGTCAGATCAAAGGATATGATATTAAAATCCAGCTTTATACAGTACCGGGACAGGTCAAGTATAATGCAACTAGAAAGCTGGTACTCAAAGGAGTTGATGGTGTCGTTTTTGTTGCCGATGCCATGGAGAAGCAACGAAGAAAAAACATCCGCTCATTGAATCAACTTCACGAAAATCTCCAATCATACAAGGAAAGTATCTTCAATATTCCTCTTGTCATGCAGTACAATAAAATTGATCTGGAAGAACATGGTATCCCCATTCTGCCAACCGCTGTTCTTGAGAAAGATCTCAACTCCAAGTTGAAAGTGCCGTTTTTCGAGGCAAGTGCAATTACCGGCTATAATGTTGCAGCTACGTTGAAGCAGATCATTTCTTCAACGGTTGTTTCTATTCAGAAAAAATTACGTTAGAGATAAACGATGGCTGAACAACGCGTAGAAGACCAATATGACGTTGACTTGACTGCCGAAAGTGGCGAATATGAAACTGCTCAGGAAATTGATACTGTTGATCTCTTCGAGTATGTCGGCGATGAAGATTCTCCCATATCCCAGTTGAAATCACTGGTATTGTCTATCGATTGGGAGATTACCGATGATATCCTTGAGCAGTTTATCAATGAGCTGAGCAATCTTAAAACCATATGGGCCGATGATAAGGTAAAACAGGTTTATATACAGGGACTCGACAAGATCGCCAAGTATATTTACAAGGAGAAGGCAAACGCCAATCCTAACGCTATCAAGTTGCTGCTTACTTTTTATCATGATCTGGAAAAAATCGTTACCTCGGAATCGATGGATTATGATGAAAAAAAACGGATTTTACTCGAAGATGTAAAGAAGTTTGAAGTATTAAAAGGTCAGATCTTTCATAACGGCAAACAGCAGGCAGAAGAAGAAACGATGTCGTCCGATAGAGCAGAAGGAAAGCAGCAGGAACCGGTCATTGAAACTGATGAAATCGTAGAAACCGTTGATCTTGTTGAGACCGATCCGGATGAGGAGCAGATTGTTGAATCTACAGTGGTCCTGGGTGATAAGGAGATTTTGCGTGGACTCAAAGCAGCCATTCTTGGGATCGACTGGGAAATTACAGACCAGGAAATGAATCAGCTTGCCGAGGAGGTTCATAAACTTGAGGAATCATATCGTAATTCCAAGGCAAAGCTAATTTTTCTCCAGGGTATTGGTGCACTTGGTGCGTATATCAATCTAAAGCGACCCAATGCTCATGCTGGAGCCTTTACTCTGTTGCGCTCATTCTTTGATGGAATGGAGCAAGTGGTTGTTGGAGGATTATCGGGTGAAGAAGAAAAAAAGATTCTTCTTGCCGAAGCGGAAAAGTTTAATGAGTTTAAGAAGATTATAGCTGAAACAATCCCGAAATCGGCCGATAAGATCCAGGCCGAACAGGAAGCCATACGTCAAGATGAGCCTTTCGATAGGGAAGATACTGACAGTGAACCGGCTCCTGCCCTGTCCGAAACCTCCGAAGATCTGGACGACTATTCATACAGCAATGAGACAGATGAGCACGTTGACGATCTTCCATCGGGGATAGAGAGCTTCTTTGGTTCTGAAGACGGCGACGAAAGTTTCACAGAAAGTGAGGTTTACGGCGCTGATATAGAAGATCAGAATGATCATTTGATGGCCGAGATCGATGAAAAACTGCAGGATTTCTTTGATGCTGAAACGGAGAGGGGTCGAACGTTGTCGGTTGACTCTCAGACCGCTTTGCAGGGAGTCCATGTTGAAAGCCCCGACGATGATGATTCGGACGAAGAGCCTTTGCCGATGGATGAGAACGGTTTAGCGCCCGCCTTGTCTTCCTTTGATGAGGAACAGGTTGATGAAGATATGGACATAATCATGCAGCCTGATAAGAAGGAAGATCACCAGGAGGCCAATGAGTTGACCCTGGAACGTCTGATTGAAGGTGAGGACAGCGACTATAATGTTGATGAAGCGCTCAAAGGTGTGGACGTGGAGACGGAGGCGGATGACGAATCGGATGAACAGCCACTGCCAATGGTTGACGGTGAACTGGTTCCTGCGTTGCCTGGACACGACGGAAAATCTGGATTTAGTGAAGCAGATATCATCAGTACTCAGGAAGGCGCCTCAGCAGGTGAAGATATTAAGACCCGACTGGATGAGTTTTTTGCCGATGACAAGCTGGCTGGCGGCAGTAGTGAAGGAGCCTATCCCCAAGTTCCGGGAGATACGGACGAGACCATCGAAGATGATGAATCATTGGAGACAACAAAAGAGCAGCTGGATGATTTTTTTGCCGACTCGACAGATGATGATTTTGAAATGGACCTTGAGCCTGTCGGTGAAGAAGTTGATTTGAATGAAGAAGATGTCAAGCAACCCTCTTCCGGAGAGCTCTTCATGGAAGAGGCGACATTGATCCGGGAACAGGTTGATGAGGCGGTGGAAGAAGCGGAGGAGGAAGAGGTAAGCCCGGAAGAGGATGAACGTGTGGCTTTTGATGCTGTTCCGGATGTCTGGGACGCAGATGATGGTCCTGTAATCTTTTTACCGGTTGATGATGAGGATGTTAGCGATCTCAGTTTTAAAGGATTTGGGGGAGACAACTCTGACCAGGATGACGATTTTCTTTTCTTCGATGATATTGAAGAAGAGCCGGAAGGATTTGATGATATCGATTTTTCTGTGCCTGGACAGGAGGCGAACGACAATCTGAGTTCTGACCCACTGGCTCAGGAAAGCGGGACAGCAAACAATTTTGATCGCTTTTTTGATCAAGAAGTTTCATCCGAAGCCAGTGATATCCAAGCTCCGGCCGCTATGTCTGACGAGTTGCCGGCCAGGTATTCAAGAGTTTCGGGCCTTTCACTTGAGAACCTGCAGGATTGTATCACCACTGTGGGCATAGAAATGACCTCCAGGACGATGCGAGATCTGTTGACCGAAGTCGGGCGGTTGAGTCAGCAACTAAGAGACAATCCGGTTGAAAGGGGGCTGCTCAATCTATTGACTACGGCTGTTCAGCAAGTACAACAGGGTGGTCGAACGATACGATCAAGCGGCTACTCACTCATACGATCAATCGTCGATAAACTTGAATATGTAGTTCAGTCATCTCTAACTGTAGAGCAGGCACAGGAATGCCTGTTGAGTGAAACATCCAAGGTCCTCCTCTGGCAGCAGACGATTCTCGATATACGGACCCAGGGGATTCGCGAGCAAGCGGTTCCGGTTCCTGATGATTTTGCTGTGAATGTGGATGATGACTCTGAGGATGATGAAGATGAGTCTTTCTTTTTCGAGAATGACATGGCAGAGGAGGATGACGACCGGAAAATCCTTGTTGATGATGCATAACTAAAATCAAAAAGTTATATTCTAAACCGTTGAGTTGTGATATCAGATGGGTTTGGAAGGTTACGAGCACCGTGTCCATAAGGATATGGTGCTTTTTATTTAGAATGCTCCCGTTACCAAGGATATCGGGAACGTGCTCTTGTGACCCCTGTCCATCAGCGACAAAACCCGATTATTGTAAAGATTGAGTATGCGCCGAGCCAGAGAAGAACAAATGTAAGCAGGTAGGGAAAGAAGCGGTTTTCCTTTCTAAGAAACAGAAGAGCAAAAACAAACAGACATGGAAGGATGACACCGGCCAATAGGACAGGCAGGTACCTCAATAATTCCTGCAGACCGACAAAAAACCAGGGACCGGTTATATGAGAGGCGTCTGTTTGTATCTCAAGAGGAGCTGCAAATAACCCGCACAGTATGAGCATAACAAACGTGATGAATAGATTGGAGCTGATTGCGATCCGGTATCGTTTAACATGTGTCCATAGAAGATAGAGCCAGAGGAGGTCAAGCCCGATTACATGGTTGATATAGACACGCGAGAGGCCATGATCCGAAATGGAAAACAACAAGTTGTTGAGCCCTCCGCCGACAACAGGAATCGCCAGCAGAATGTTCTCGGCAATCATTCCGGCCGATGAACCGGTGCTGTCACCTCTGAGAACATACCCGGTGAAAAGAAGCAGCAGACCCACCGGCAGAGAGAGGATGTATTTGATCCATGTAGCCTGATCGTATGATTCACTTTTTTGGTACACAATAATCAGGTGAATGATGGAAAAAAGAAAAAAGAGTTGACTTGAATAAAAGTGAAGTGAGCGAAAATAAGAGCCGAAGGGGATAAGCAGCTCCTGTGAACTTGACGAGAAAAGAGGTGTATCCGGCTGGTATTGAAGTCCGACAACAACTCCGGACAACAGAGAAATGTAGAGAGCTATCAGGGACCACTCACCCCAACGGTTCTCAATAACAAATTGTTTTATTGGTCCGACCAAAAGAGACATTCTCTTTGCCTGTTTTTACTCCAGGTTACATGATTACCAGATAGGTGTTCTGATTTTCCTGCTTTTCGACTTTATACAATGCTAAATTTTCTTTTGCCGGGCCGTTGATTACCGTACCATGGTCTGAAAATCGGCTTGTATGACAGGGGCATTCGAAAATCCTTTCCTGCTCTCGAAACTGGATGGTGCAGCCAAGATGGGTACATTTTCTTGAAACCGCCCATGAATTATCTTGACTTGTAAACAGGACGAAATCCGGTTCTATATGGTATTCGCCGGGTTCCAGATCAAGCTGGAGGCGTACTGTTTTCGGTTTTTTAGGGGTTTTAAACCCAAGAAATGAGAGCAGCGGATACAGAAAGACTAGGGATATGAGAAAGAGAAAAGGACGTCTTTTAGCTCGCCTTTTAGTTGTTGTTTGTTTTAGCTGAGAATACATGTGAAAATGAGCCTTGGGAAACAGACATCAGATGAATCAAACAAAGATGCAGCGCTAGCCGATGCACCAAAGGGCGAAAGAATAGTTAAGGCTAAAGCAACAAAATCCTTTATTTTGTGATTTATCAGTAGGTTCAAACAAAAACAACGATCTTCGTCACGGATTCAGGAGACAAACACTATATCTTTATCGAGGCATACTTCTCTTTCAACATTCGTACAACATGTTCCGGGACAAGTTCGCTCACATCGCCGCCATGTTTTGCCGCATCCTTAATGATTGTTGAACTGATGAATATCCATCTGAAGCCAGGCATAAGAAAAAGTGTGTCAACCTCCCGCTGGAGTTTTCTGTTCATCAGTGCCAGCTGAAATTCATAATCGAAATCGGAGACTGCCCGCAGACCGCGAATCAGGGCTTTGGCATTCTGTTCTTTAGCAAAATCAATGATAAGACCTGAAACGTCGTGTACCTTGACCCTTGAATAGTCTTCCGGAAAACACTGCCTGATCATAATTAGCCGTTCCTGGGTGGTAAAAAGCGTTTTTTTCATCGGATTTATTGCAACGGCAATAATGACTTGGTCAAAAATGTTCAATGCCCGATCGACAATGTCGAGATGGCCCATGGTAATTGGATCGAATGTTCCCGGATAGATGGCGATATTGCGATTGGAGTCGATGTCGGTTGTCATGGTATTGTTTGTTTCGGAAGGTAGTCTTTTGTAGTTTTCCGCCTGGTTGTTTTTGGTTGGGGCATCAAAGAAACAACAACAGCTTTTCTTCTTTAACGGTTCATTAAGTTGCTTTTAGATTTCCGATAGAACCAGAAAGCAGTGTCACCATATTTGCGTTTATCTGATAATGTAAAGTCGGAAACGGTTGAAGGTAGCTGCTCATTGCTCCGTTCTTCCACAATAATACAACTATTTGGTGATGTTTGTATCGAACTGCAAATGCTTTTTAAACATTGAAGGGCCAAACCCTTGGAATAGGGTGGATCAAGAAAGACCAGATCAAAAAAGAATCCCTTGAGACGAATTGTTCTTCTCAAGTCTCTTTTTAGTATGGTGACAGGTTGAGAATTGCCGCAACTCCCAACCTGTCTGCTGTCATCGGTATTATTTTGTCTAAAAGGTCCCACCTCGTTCCGATGTCCAAGGCAGAGGTCGCAGTTCTTTCTGATAATCGAAAGCGCTGCCTGATTGTTGTCGATAAAAACGATATGATCAGCCCCCCGGCTCAACGCTTCCAAACCAAGAGCACCGGTACCGGCGAACAGATCAAGAACAACGGCCCCTTTTACCTGGTCTCCAATTATGTTGAACAGAGCTTCTCTATTTTTATCGGTGGTCGGTCTGATAGAGAGGGAATGCGCTGTTGGCTTCACCAGCTTTTTCCCTTTGGACTGGCCGCTTATAATCCTCAATTAAACTTGAATCCGTTACAGAACTGGTTGTTTTTTCTATAATAATCCACAAATACAGGATTATTATTGCGCAGCGGTTTTACCATAAGCCGTAAAAACCGCCGGCTATGCCGGCGGATAACGCTGCTCATTAAAACATAAGTGCTTCGCACATTTGCTCCCCGGCTTTGCCGGGAATCAAAGCCACGCGTTTCACGCGTGGTTGTTTATTCAGTCTTAACCTCAAATAATATTTTGCTCACGTGTTCAGGTTAAATATAGTCTTGGAGAAGTTTTTCAGCTATCTGAACAGTATTGAGCGCCGCACCCTTCAGGATATTGTCGGAAACGATCCAAAGGTTGAGCCCGTTTTCAATGGATTCATCTTCACGAATTCTACCCACCAGAGTCTCGAAGTGGCCGGCACAATCTATTGCCATCGGATACTGATTTGTTGAAGGGTCGTCAACCAGTTGCACACCTGGAGCATCGGCCAGCAGATTTTTAACCTCGTTTACGCTGATTTTTTTATTAGTTTCAATATTCACCGATTCCGAATGGCCATAAAAAACAGGGACTCGGACGGTTGTGGCCGTAACTCCGATAGAGCTGTCTTCGAAGATTTTTCTGGTCTCGTTGACCATCTTCATCTCTTCTTTTGTGTAGCCGTTATCCACAAAACTGTCAATATGAGGCAGGCAGTTGAATGCGATTTGATGTGGGTATACATTGGCCTGCATTGAATTGCCTGAGACATAGTCACCAATCTGTTTTTTAAGTTCCTCTATGGCCTGGGTTCCCGTACCGGATACAGCCTGATAGGTGGAAACGACAATTCGCTTGATGCCGACCTTGTCATAGATCGGCTTGAGGGCAACCATCATCTGGATAGTCGAACAGTTTGGATTGGCAATTATACCTCGATTTGTATGATCGGCAATGGCATGGGGGTTAACCTCAGGCACCACCAATGGGATATCCTTATCCATCCGAAAAGCACTGGAGTTGTCAACTACAACAGCACCGGCAGCAGCCGCAGCGGGGCCGAATTCCAAAGATCTGGCTGCACCGGCTGAAAATAATGCGATATCGATATTTTCAAAGGCATCTTTATCGAGGAGTTGAACCTCAAGCTCTTCCCCTTTAAAGGTGATTTTTTTCCCGATTGAGCGGGTGGAGGCCAACAGCCTCAGCTCATTGAGTGGGAAATTTTTTCTTTCAAGAACATCAAGCATGGCACCGCCAACCGCACCGGTTGCCCCTGCTATCGCAACATTCACTTTTTTCTGTTCAGTACTCATTGGTATCCCTTTGTCTATTTTTATATGTGTTTTTGTCGTAGTACGATAAAGACTGAAATTTATAAAAGGATGCAGAAACAGAGGCCTGGTATTTGTTGTAATCAAGCCTGTTTTCGCCTTCCCGCAAATTGATCAATCGACCCATTTAGTGACTTACTTAGCAACTTGCATCTTAAAAAAACAAGAAAACCGGAGTATAGTTTGTAAACTCTCACTCGAGAATCTACCAAGTCACTTATCAGGCTCTGCGTGGTTAGATACCCGAAAGGTGGTAAAAAAGCAACTTTTCAGTAGGAAATCAAAACAAATCATAACCTGAGAACTACCTTGCCCACTGGCATGAAGGGTTATTCAGGTAACCATCCTATACAGGCTGATCCATCGTCCAGCGTGAAGCGTGAAACTAAGCTACGAATTTGTGGACTGTTTAGTAGAAGGTTTGGAAGGCTTTGCTTTGACACTTTTTCTCATCCTTCGGTAGATTGCCAGAATAGGACCGGAAAAAATGTAGGCCAGTGCAAAAACAAACAGCATGACTTCAGGTTTAGCGGCGATCAGAATAAATAAGAGCAGGAAAGTGACCATGATCTGGAATGTCCTGGTCTTTTTGGAAAAGCTTCGCTTAAAACTTGAATATTGATGGGTGGAAACCATCAGGTATGAGAGGAAATAAACCAGCAGGAGCAGGGAAATATGAGTTACGTTTCCTGTAATCCCAATTTCCTTACAAAAAATGACGGAGGTCGATATCATTCCAGCGGCTGCCGGACATGGAAGTCCGACAAAATCTTTCGGTGTCTCGGTATGCTGGGAGTTGAAGCGGGCAAGTCTGAGAGCAGTAGTAGCCACATAGAGAAACGCTGCCAGCCAACCGTAACGACCATAGGGCTGCAGAGCCCAAAAATAGGCGAGCAGGCCAGGCGCCACTCCGAAAGAGACTAGGTCGCAAAGAGAGTCGAGCTCCATACCGAAGGTTGATGTGGTTCCGGTCATCCGAGCTACACGCCCGTCTATGCCATCAAAGATTGCCGCAATAAGGATGGCGGTTGCAGCTATGACAAAGTCGCCTTTAATTGCTGCGATAATGGAGTAAAAACCGCAGAAAAGACTGGCGATTGTAAAAAAGCAGGGCAGGGGATAAATCTTAGAACGAGTTTCTTTCGGGTTGTTTTTATCGGCCATAATATCTCTTCTCCAGGGAAGATGCTCAACAACATCATGATTATAAACTGTAATTATACGCATAAATCTGCCGAAAAGCAATGAGCTGGCAAATCCAAAAAGAAATACTGTTGGAATATTAACAGTTTATCAGGGGATTTCAGTGGAGTGAAATGATAGTGTTCGGTCGAGTGAGCAATTGATATGAACTACTTCATGGTCGCGATAGGTGTTTCGCCCGCTCGAACAGTATCTCCAACCTGAACAACCAGTTGAACGGATTCCGGCACGAACAGGTCGACACGGGAACCGAACCGAATGAGACCAACCCTCTCACCCTGTTTGATCGAATCACCGGGTTCAAGCCAGCAGACGATCCTTCGGGCAATCAGGCCAGCCACCTGGATAAAGACGATCCGTTTTTTGTCCTCGGTTTCAAGACATACAGCGCACCGTTCGTTTTTCAGGCCGCCTTCACTGCTGTCGGCTGAATAGAAAGCCCCTGGAGTATAGATGACCTTTTTTACCTTTCCTGATAATGGCGTTCGGTTAACATGAACATTGAAAACATTCATGAAAATAGAAATCTTTTTGCTGTTGCCCGGTATGAATTCATGACTCTGATTGTCCTCGATAAGGATGATTTTTCCGTCTGCCGGTGAAACGAGACTATCTTCTTTTGTAGGGACAACGCGTTCAGGGTCTCTAAAAAAATAAAGAATAAACAGGGTGAGCAGAAGGAAGAAAATGGAGATACTATCGTAATCGAGGATGGCGGATATTAACGAGATAAACGCCGAAAGTCCGATAAACGGTACGCCTTCCTTTGCTACTGGGATCTGGTGTTTAATCATCTATTCTGGTAAGCATTCTTGAAATATTGTTGCATGCGGCTTTCTTTATCCGGTCTATATTGAAGAAGCAGAGTGTGATAAAAAACATCACTCTGCTTCTCTATAATTATAATATTTCGGTCGTTATTGGGTTGTTATTGGATTGTTCTTAAAAGATGTTCTAGAATTTTTTTGCCCGGGCCATGGCAATAGTACCGGTGCGGACAATCTCCTTGATACCGATAGGGCGCAAGATGTCAATGACCGCCTTAATCTTGGATTGCGGCCCTGTCAGTTCAACAGCATAGGATTTAGGACTCACGTCAACAACTTTTCCCCGAAAGATATCGATGACCCGTAGAACTTCGGCTCGAGTCTGTGCTTCAGCTTTAACACGGATGAGGATCATTTCTCTCTCAACATATTCCTTCCCGCCGATGTCTGTAACTTTGATAACATCGATGAGTTTGTGAAGTTGTTTGGTAATCTGCTCAATGATCTGGTCTTCTCCCCGGGTGACCAAGGTGAGGCATGAGATGCCCTTTTCCATTGTTTCCGCAACGCAGAGACTCTCAATATTAAATCCTCGGCCACTGAAAAGACCTGTTACTCTTGAAAGGACTCCCGGCTTATTTTGAACAAGAACGGAAATTGTGTGTTTCATCTGTTTCCCTGTTGTATACGTTGTTATTCCAAAGGCTGGATGCCGATTGTGAAAAAAACGGCAAAGGCCTGGATTTACTGAATCACGACCGTCTACTCCTTAAGTTATTCACATTCCTGGAATGCCAAACAGTTTAGTAGTAACAGAGGGATCGGCCTGACTGATTATTATCATAATAAAATTTGAATATATAGTGAAGGCAGAAAAACTTGTCAATAATTCAATTGTGAATTGTAGGTGGATATACAACGTGTGTCGTCCGTCCATCCTACTGTCACAGCCAATTTCTGTTGTTGTGTGATAAAACAGGCTTGACAGATTCCGCTATTCATGATTATCCTATCGAACAAATAAAAAAGTATCTTAAAAAACTACATAACATAAAATGAAGCAGCGACACGCTATAAACCTGGCTCTACAACTATTGGAGGATTTGCCTGTGCCGACCGTGGCTGGAGTGGGAGTGTTGTAACTTCTTTTTCCATAAATTAAGAAGGGCTGCGGTTGGAAACCGTGGCCCTTTTTTTTTGTCCATTACCTGGATAACAATACCATTTGTTACAATCCTATAGTTAAGCATGGTACCAAACAGACCGATTTCACAGGAGATAAAGCAATGAAACCGGAAGCAGTCAAAAAGTACAGACCGTACTCGACAGTCAAGCTGGATGGCCGTACATGGCCCGACAAAACAATGACCACACCACCAACCTGGTGTAGTGTCGATCTGCGCGATGGTAACCAGGCGCTCGTTCAACCGATGAGCCTGGGAAAAAAGCTTGAGATGTTCAAACTGCTCACCGACATTGGTTTTAAGGAAATTGAAGTTGGTTTTCCTTCAGCTTCCCAAGTCGAGCATGAGTTTACACGGACACTGATCGAAAAAGACTTGATTCCTGATGATGTGTTGATTCAGGTTTTAACCCAGGCACGGGATCATCTTATTGAGAAGACCTTTGATGCGTTAAAGGGTGTTAAGGAGGCGGTCGTTCATATGTATAACTCTACCTCCACCTTGCAGAGAAGGGCCGTTTTCAAGATGTCGAAAAAGGAGATTATCGATCTTGCTGTACAGGGGGCCGAGCTGATAAAACAGGAAGCGGCAAAATACCCTGAGATCAGGTTCAGATACGAATATTCTCCCGAGAGTTTTACCGGCACCGAGATGGATTACGCGCTCGAGATCTGTGAGGCTGTGATGGAGATATGGGAGCCGACTCCGGACAACCGGGTGATCATTAACCTGCCGGCAACGGTTGAGATGTCGACAGCCAACATTTATGCCGATCAGATTGAATGGTTCTGCAACAATATGAAGAACCGGGATTGTGCCATCATCAGCCTCCATGCCCATAATGACAGAGGTTGTGCTGTTGCGGCAACAGAGTTGGCCATGCTGGCAGGCGGTGAACGTGTTGAGGGAACATTGTTTGGCAATGGTGAGCGAACGGGTAATGTGGATATTGTTACCCTGGCTTTAAATTTGTTCACTCAAGGTATCGATCCCAAACTGGATATAGATGATATGAACCGGTTGATTGAGGTCTATGAACGGGTGACGAAACTTGAAGTTCATGCCCGTCATCCATATGCCGGAGAACTTGTGTATACGGCTTTTTCCGGCTCTCACCAGGATGCCATCAATAAGGGTATGGGAATGCACAGGTCTTCTAAAAGCGGAATATGGGAAGTGCCCTATTTGCCTATAGATCCCACCGATGTGGGCCGTACCTATGAATCGATTATCCGTATCAACTCTCAATCGGGAAAAGGTGGTGTTGCCTATATTATGGAAGAGGAATTCGGTTATAAACTGCCGAAAAAGATGCATCCGGAATTCGGTATGGCAGTCCAGAAGGTTACAGACACAAGGGGCCGTGAACTGAAGTCTGAAGAGATCAAACAGCTTTTTCAGGACAACTATCTGACCGTTCATGCTCCGTATGAATTGGTCGATCTTGAAGTGACAAAACGACGGATTGATCCCGTTGAAAATGCATCTTCAGCTCAGATTGAAGCTATTGTAAAAAATGGTGAAGAACAGGTGTCAATCAGCGGATCCGGCAACGGACCGCTGAATGCCTTCTGTTCGGCTTTACAGCGACAGGTCACCGACAGTTTCAAGCTGTGCAATTATCACGAGCATGCATTAAATACCGGTTCTTCCTCCAAGGCGGTTGCCTATATAGAGTTGGAGTTTGAGGGTGGCCGAAGGTTGTGGGGCGCCGGGATCGATACTGATATTATTGTCGCCTCGATCAGGGCGGTTCTTTCCTGTTTAAACAGGGCTGCCGGAAAAGAACAGAGAGAATGACAGCCTTTCTCTTTCTATTCGTTTGAATTCCATGTAGTGGAGAAGTATTATATGGAAGAATTATGAATAGGAGGGTATAAACAACCGGAAACTGTCTGCCGCACGATGGTCTGTTCATTGTGCGGCAAACTTTCTGTTTAGCCTGGGTAAAAGAATGAATAAAAAAGCGCTTATCACCGGTATTACCGGTCAGGATGGGGCCTATCTGGCCGAATTTCTACTGGATAAAGGCTATGAGGTTCACGGAGTAAAGCGGCGATCTTCACTGTTCAATACGGCCCGCATAGATCATCTCTATCAGGATCCCCACGAAGAGCGAAGAAACTTTATCCTTCACCATGGCGATTTGACCGACTCATCGAGCCTGATTCATATCATAGAAAAGGTGCAGCCGGATGAGATCTATAATCTGGCCGCCCAGTCCCATGTTGCCGTCTCCTTTGAAGAACCTGAATATACTGCCAACTCTGATGCCCTGGGAACCTTGAGACTTCTTGAGGCGATCAGGATACTTGGGCTAGATAAGAAAACAAAATTCTATCAGGCTTCGACCTCCGAATTATACGGTAAAGTACAGGAAATTCCACAGACCGAAACTACTCCATTTTATCCTCGTTCTCCCTATGGGGCTGCTAAACTGTATTCGTACTGGATAGTAGTTAATTACCGGGAGGCATATAATATTTTCGCCTGCAACGGTATTCTGTTCAACCATGAATCGCCTCTACGAGGTGAAACATTTGTCACCAGAAAAATTACCAGGGCATTGACCCGTATTTCTTTCGGTTTACAGGACTGTGTTTATCTTGGCAATCTCGATGCCAAAAGAGACTGGGGGCACGCCAGGGATTATGTGGAGATGCAGTGGCTTATGCTGCAACAGGATAAACCCGAAGATTTTGTTATTGCAACCGGTGAGCAGCATTCGGTCAGGGATTTTGTCAACAGGGCCGCAGCGGAGCTTGGTATTGTCCTGCGATGGCAGGGTTCAGGAGTTGAAGAAGTTGGTATTGTGGAATCGGTCAACGCCGAAATAACTGAATCCGGCTTGGTAAAGGGTTCAACCATTGTTAAGATCGATCCGAGCTACTTTCGACCGACTGAAGTTGAAACGTTGTTGGGTGATGCAACTAAAGCGAAAAAAAAATTGGGCTGGCAGCCACAAACAAGTTTTGCCGCGTTGGTAAAAGAAATGGTACTCTCCGATCTGGAAGATGCCAAAAAAGACTCGCTCTGCCTCAACGAGGGCTTTCAAACTTTTAGATATCACGAGTAAACAGTGAATAAACATTGCTGCCTATAGCAACGGAAAATTCAAGCAGGAATTCAATGAAACCACAAACAAGAAAACGGGTACTGGTTACAGGCGGAGCCGGCTTTCTCGGGTCTCATCTGTGTGAGCGATTACTGAATGACGGTCACGACGTCCTCTGTGTCGATAATTATTTCACCGGTTCAAAAGACAACGTCCTTGATCTGCTGTCTAACCCCCATTTTGAGACGCTTCGTCATGATGTGACATTTCCTTTATATGTGGAAGTGGACGAAATTTACAATTTAGCCTGTCCGGCATCTCCCATTCATTATCAGCACGATCCTGTCCAGACTACCAAAACCAGCGTCCATGGAGCAATCAACATGCTGGGCCTGGCAAAGCGGGTTGGAGCCAAGATCTTTCAGGCATCGACCAGCGAGGTGTATGGTGACCCGCAAGTACATCCTCAGCCGGAGTCATACTGGGGATATGTGAATCCCACCGGATTCAGGTCTTGTTACGACGAGGGAAAGCGGTGTGCCGAAACCCTGTTTTTCGATTATCGCCGTCAACACAACTTGAAGATAAAAGTTGCCCGGATTTTTAATACTTACGGACCACGTATGCATCCTAACGACGGCCGGGTTGTTTCCAACTTTATTGTTCAGGCCCTGCAGAATAAGCCGATTACTATTTATGGTGACGGTTCTCAGAGCCGGTCTTTTTGTTATGTTGATGACCTGATTGAAGCATTTATTCGTCTAATGGCAACTGACGATGATTTTACCGGACCAGTGAATACTGGGAATCCGGGAGAATTCACCATTAAAGAACTCGCCCAGAAGGTTATCGAATTGACTGGGTCTAATTCAAAACTTGTCTATGAGCCTCTGCCGTCTGATGACCCGACTCAGAGGCAGCCGGATATCACTCTGGCAAAAGAGAAGCTGGGCTGGCAGCCAAAAATTAATCTACAAGAGGGGCTGGAGCGGACAATACCCTATTTCCAGTCGATCTTAGGTTGAGTTGCAGATATGGAGACAAAAAAAATTACAAACAATCAGTGTAAAGATACCGGGTTGGCGTTGATCCTCATTTTGCTTCTTGTTTCCTGGTTCACTTCAAAACCACTGTATTGGCAGGTGGCAATCCCAGTTCTGGTTCTAACAATGACCATACCAAGAGTCTTTGCGATTCCGGCAAAGGGATGGTTTAGTTTTTCCCATTTTCTGGGTGGAATCGTGTCGAAAATAATACTGGCCGTCGTTTTTTTTGGTGTTGTCACACCAATTGGCCTGTTGATGAAATTAACCGGCAAAGACTCAATGCGGCTGAAAGAATGGAAATCAAGCCAGGAATCGGTTTTTATTGATCGTTCATCGGATGATATTGGGCCAGAGAATCTTGAAAAGCCTTTCTGATTGCCACATATTCCATAAAGTTTAGAAACGTAAAAGGAAGATGTTTTCCTATTCTCTACGTGATAGCCATAGCAGGTAAGTACCTTGTAGTATTTTTTTCGTAAAGAATGAAAGGTTTGAAATATTATTAACAGCTGTAGAGGTTCATATGGAGTTCTTAAAAGATTTGTGGGCTTTTTTGCGGGTACGAAAGAAATTCTGGCTTTTACCCGCCATTATTACTTTGCTACTTTTTGGCGTGTTAATTGTCTTTACAAGTGGTTCGGCGATCGCGCCGTTTGTTTATACACTTTTTTAGCAAGGAAGGACGGATGAGCAGTCCAATATCTGTGTTGGGTATTTCAGCCTATTACCATGACAGTGGCGCTGTCCTTCTTCAGGACGGTGAGATTGTTGCCGCTGCCCAGGAAGAGAGGTTTACCAGAAAGAAACATGATCCGTCTTTTCCTACGAATGCAATTGAATATGTTTTATCCGAGGCCGGTCTCAAAATATCGGGGCTTAATTCAATTGTTTTTTATGATAAACCGCTGCTGAAGTTTGAACGGTTGCTGGAAACATATCACGCATTTGTTCCCCGAGGCCTGAAAAGTTTTCAGCAGGCCATGCCGGTCTGGGTGAAAGAAAAACTGTTTATGAAAAAACTGCTTTGGGAAGAGCTGGAAGAAATAGAAGGCGATTCGATTACCAGCCGGCCCAAGCTGCTTTTTCCCGAGCATCATCTTTCCCATGCGGCAAGCGCCTTCTATCCGTCACCGTTCGAAGACGCGGCTATCTTGACTATTGACGGTGTGGGTGAATGGGCAACAACGACCATTTGTTCCGGTCACGGGAATGATATTAAAATACTGCGAGAACTCCCTTTTCCACACTCGGTTGGTCTTCTCTACTCCGCCTTTACTTACTACTTGGGATTCAGGGTCAATAGTGGGGAATATAAACTCATGGGGTTGGCGCCCTATGGAATCCAGAAGAGTGAGCAGGTAGCCAGATTCATTGACCTGATAATAGAGAATATCGTTGATATTCGCCATGATGGCTCTATCCTGTTAAATATGGACTATTTCGAGTTTGCCACCGGTGATCGGATGTGCAACAACAGGATGTGGCAAAATCTTTTTGGCGTTGAAAAGAGAGAGGCCGAATCCGATTTTTCCCAGGTATACATGGATATGGCCGCCGCCATTCAGATCGTTACTGAAGAGATTGTTTTTAAACTGGCTGGAACGGCCAGAGAATTGACAGGCAGCAAGAATCTGGTTCTGGCCGGCGGCGTGGCGTTGAACTGTGTGGCCAACGGCAAACTGGAACGCAAAGGACTGTTTGAAAACATGTGGATTCAACCGGCAGCAGGTGATGCCGGTGGAGCTCTGGGAGGAGCCTATACCGCTTACCACATCTATCACGGTGGAAAACGAAATATTGTTTCCAGTACTGGTGATCAGATGGGAGGCAGCTATCTTGGTCCTTCATTCTCTAAAAGTGATGTGACACGACTCTGCAGAAAATACAGAGCTGTGGGGCAAGAAATTACAGATTTTCAGAAGCTGGCGGATACGGTTGCCGGGTTGTTGGCAGACGGTAAAGTAGTCGGCTGGTTCCAGGGAAGGATGGAATGGGGTCCGCGGGCTTTAGGAAATCGCTCTATCCTGGGTGATCCAAGAAACCCGGAAATGCAGAAACGATTAAACCTGAAAATCAAATATCGTGAAGGATTCAGACCTTTTGCACCCTCAGTGCTTGGAGAGGATGCAGGGGAGTATTTTGAATTGCCAGGAGCCTCTCCCTATATGCTGCTTGTGGCGCCTGTAAAATCAAATCGTTTGAAAGAGATACCGGAAAACTATCACCAGCTCGAGATGTATAAACGGCTCTATCAGCTACGCTCCGATATTCCGGCAATCACCCATGTGGATTTTTCAGCAAGAATCCAAACCGTTCATAAAGAAACCAATGAGCGGTATCATCAACTGATTTCTGCCTTTAAAAAAGTCACCGGATACGGTGTAGTCGTTAATACCAGCTTTAATGTGCGTGGAGAACCTATCGTCTGCACACCCGAGGACGGCTACCGCTGCTTTATGCGAACGGAAATGGACTATCTTGTTGTTGGCGACTACCTCTTTACCAAAGAGGAACAGCCGCACTGGGAGAAAGATGAGAGCTGGCAGGAAGAGTTTGAGCTGGATTAAAAGCTTCTAAGAACATGAGCAGCTGACTCACCACTATTTATTACCCATAGTCATCGCGAGGGAACGTAGTGACCGTAGCGATCTCATCATAAGAAGCGAGCAAAAACTCTTTTCAGTTCTTCCAAATCCGCTAACTCATCTTGTAAGACCCTGTAAACGATTTTCCGATTAATATCGATATACTCATGGACCAGGGTGTTTCTGAAACCGATCATACGTATCCATTTCTCGGCCAGTTCTCTACTAAAATAGTTTCTATCGGATAAGATTTTTGGAATATCGCTGTACCACTCAATATTTCCTAAATCATTTTCTGCAACAAGATGGTTGCCGATATCGGTAATTGACTAATGGCAAGGTGGAGAAAACGCTCAACACTTCCATAATATTCGGGATTGGCAATGAACTTATCAAATGAATACTTTCTGGCCTTTCACAGGATAGATGTTATCCTAAATGAAAATCAAAAAGAATACGTTATGCAGGAAATGAAGGGGTTATGTCGTGCATAAACTGACAACTATATAATATTAATGATCATTTTAATTTTTTCGAGAGTGAAAAACTTCTTTTAATAGGGGTTGTGGAATTTAAAAGGGCACTCAGCTAGGATATTCCTGCCAAAGAGGGTTATAATAATCCATTTTTCTTAACCATAAGAAATCGTTGATGTTTGCATCCGAATCCAAGAGGGTCAATCGATTAAGAGAGAACCATGTGCGGAATTGCGGGTATTTTTTCATATAATTCGACGGCTGCTTCCCCAGTAGATCCAAAAGAATTGCGTTTGATCCGTGATTCTATGAGATTGCGCGGTCCCGATGGTAAGGGTGAATGGTATTCCAGAAACAGGATGATAGGAATTGCCCATCGTCGACTGGCAATCATAGATCTTACAGATAATGGTGCGCAGCCAATGGTTGCCGATAATGGAAACCTCGCTATCACCTACAATGGAGAAATATACAATTACCGAGCTCTACGACAAAATCTCATAAAAAAAGGCTATGTTTTTCGAACACGCTCGGATACAGAGGTGTTGCTCCATCTGTACCGAGAGAAAGGGGAGTCGATGGTCCATGACCTTCGGGGCATGTTCGCCTTTGCTATCTGGGATGAACAGCAAAAAGGATTGTTTTTAGCCCGGGACCATTTTGGCATCAAACCTCTTTACTATGCCGATGACGGCAAAACGTTTCGCTTTGCCTCTCAAGTCAAGGCTCTTCTTGCTGGGAGGCGAATTAAAAAAGAATTGGAACCTGCCGGCCAGGTCGGGTTTTTTTTATGGGGACATTTACCGGAACCGTATACGCTCTACCGTGCCATTCGTTCGTTGCCGGCGGGAACATCATTGTGGATCGGCCGGGATGGGCAGAAAAAGACGACCTGTTTTTTTGATCTTGCAAAAGAAATAGACCAAGAACTTTCCAAACCTCAAAGCGCATACTCAAAGAACGATAGTCTGCGGGAAAGGTTGCTTGACACTGTTCAGCATCATCTTATTGCCGATGTACCGGTTGGTTTCTTTCTATCATCCGGTCTTGATTCCACAACACTGACGGCTCTTGCAACAGAGTCTGTTAACGATCTTCATACCGTAACTCTTGGTTTTGATGAGTATATTGGCTCAGAAATGGACGAGGTCCCTTTAGCCGAGAAAATTGCACAGCAATATCATACCAACCATCAAACGGTATGGGTGAAGAAAGATGAGTTTGTCGAAGAGTCGGCTAATTTGTTAGAGGTTATGGATCAGCCGACCATAAACGGCGTAAACAGTTATTTTGTCAGTAAAGTGACAGCGGCAACCGGGTTGAAAGTTGCCGTCTCCGGGATTGGCGGGGACGAGTTATTCGGAGGATACCCGAGCTTTGAACAGATACCTCGAATCGTAAAAAAACTGAGATTAATGAAAAGGTTCCCGTCAATAGGTAAAATAACTCGTGTTTTATCTGAGCCGCTTATTAGGAGACTAACCTCCCCAAAGTATGCCGGTGTATTGGAATACGGTACAAATTTCTGGGGCGCGTATTTTCTGCGTCGTGGGTTGTTTATGCCATGGGAGTTACCTCGGCTTTTAGATAAATATACCAGCGAAGAAGGGTTGCAAAAACTTGATACTTTAGTTCGATTGCAGGAAACGGTGAATAGAATTGAAAATGATCAGTTAAAGGTTTCAGCCCTTGAATTGACCTGGTACATGCGCAATCAACTGCTTCGGGATACCGACTGGGCAAGCATGGCACATTCCCTTGAAGTGAGAGTTCCGCTGGTGGATGTCAAGGTGTTTCGTGCGATCCTGAAAATCATTGCTGCCGGACAGTCATTGACAAAACATGATATGGCTCTGACCCCTAAAAGGCGTTTGCCTGAATCTATTCTGCAAAGAAAAAAATCAGGATTTACCGTTCCTATACAACAATGGTTGCTTAAAAGGTCAACCTTCTCTCACACTGGTTCATCCTCACGAGGTTTAAGGGGATGGGCAAAGGTGGTGTATAATAAGAGTGTTGGAGAACAACTGGTATGAGGGTCCTGGCATTGTTAACGGAAGCATTCGGCGGGCAGGGGGGGATAGCCTTGTATAACAGAGATTTACTTACGGCTATATGCAGACAGACAAGATGCAAAGAAGTAGTAGCCATACCCCGTCTGACGGCAAACTACACCGAGCCATTACCTGAAAAGCTGAAGTATGTAACCAGTGGAATTGGCAATAAATTTTATTATATTGCCAATATCATAAAATTAGTGCACAAAGATAAAGGGTACGATCTAATCATCTGTGGTCATCTTCATTTGTTGCCAATTGCATTTCTTTTAAAGAAATGGTTAAAAGTGCCGATTGTACAATTGATCTATGGAATAGACTCCTGGAAAGTCAATCAAGGTAAAGTGACGAATTTACTAGTTGGTAAAATTGATTGTGTTATTTCTATCAGTGAAATAACGCGTACCCATTTTCTTGATTGGAGTCACGTTGATATCAGTCGAACCCATCTATTACCAAATGCTATTCACAGTGAATTCTACGGTATCGATCAAAAACTGAAGCCTCTACTCAAGCGGTATCAGCTTCAGAATAAAATTGTTATCATGACTCTTGGACGGATGTCTACTTCAGAACGATATAAGGGTTTTGATGAGATTTTGGAAACCTTGCCAAAACTTGTAAAAAAAGAACCTCGGATCGTCTATATGGCTGTGGGTGGCGGAGATGACAGACAGCGTCTTCTGTCAAAAGCCGAAGAGCTTGGAATATCAAATCACTTTGTCATGACAGGATATATTCCGGAGGAAGAGAAGGCAGATTATTACAGGTTGGCCGATGCCTATATAATGCCAAGTTATGGCGAGGGGTTCGGTTTTGTTATTCTGGAAGCAATGGCTTGTGGAATACCCGTTGTTGCCAGCAAGAAGGATGGAACAAGAGAGGCTGTCAGGAATGGCAAGCTTGGGTTGCTTGTTGATCCTTCTGATAAAACAGAACTTGAAAGTGCAATCTTGGAGGCATTGTCGAAACCGAAACAAATCCCTGATGGTTTAGACTATTTTTCTTTTCAGCACTTTGAGCAGCGGTTAAGGAAAATCATTGATAATACCTTAGGAGTCGAGGAATGAAAACGGCATTAATATGTGGTGTTTCGGGTCAAGACGGCTCCTATTTGGCCCGTTTGTTGGTAGATAAAGGATATACAGTATATGGAACATCACGGGATGCCCAGGTTTCAACATTCGCGAATCTGAAAAAGCTGGGCGTGTATGAGGCGGTTCACTATGAGTCAATGGCACTGACGGACTTTCGGAGTGTTTTGCAGGTATTGACAAAGACACAACCCGAAGAAATCTATAACCTTGCCGGCCAAAGTTCTGTAGGGCTATCATTTGAACAACCTGTAGAAACTCTTAAAAGTATAAGCACCGGTACATTAAATCTTTTAGAGGCTATCCGCTTCAGTCAACTACCGGTTCGACTGTATAATGCCGGTTCCAGCGAATGTTTCGGTGATACGGGAGGGGTTCCCGCTAATGAAAAAATGCCATTTAAACCTCGGAGTCCTTATGCGGTTGCCAAAGCTGCAGCTCACTGGCAGGTCGCAAACTATAGAGAAGCTTACGACCTTTATGCCTGTTCCGGAATTTTGTTCAACCATGAATCGCCGCTTCGGCCTGAGCGGTTTGTGACCCAGAAAATTATTCGGAGTGCCTGCCGAATTGCTGATGGAAGCTACGAACGTCTGCATCTAGGTAACCTTGATATTCAGCGTGATTGGGGTTGGGCACCCGAATATGTAGAAGCCATGTGGTTGATGCTTCAGCAGGTAGAGCCTGAAGATTTTGTCATTGCCACCGGAAAAACATACTCTCTTAAAGATTTTGTCGATAAAGCCTTTTCTTGTTTTCGGCTCGATTGGAAAACGTATGTGGATATCGATCCAGCTCTGATGCGTCCAACGGATCTTGAAATTAGCTGTGGAGACCCTTCGCTTGCAGCCGAACATCTCGGCTGGAAAGCAAAGACGGATATGCCGGCACTGGTTGAGATGATGGTTGCTCAAGAGCTGAAGAGAACGAAATAAATAGCCTTATTATGGGAAAAAGTTTTTTAAGATGATTGGTTCCTGACAGTTAACAAGAGGGATTGATGAAAAAACATGTCCTACTGTTTCAGCGGCTTATTCCATGGTTGAAATTAGCGTCTGAATACTCTCTTGCTTTTATTGTCACTCGATTGATCGCAGCAGTCAGTGGGTTGTTGCTTGTTAGGATTTTACCTATTGAAGAATACGGAATATATACACTATTGTTAGCCTGTTTTACCTTTATTTGTACTTTTGCAAATCTTGGAGCTACGGAAGCGCTTTCTTTCTTCCGATGGAGATCTATCCAAAAGAACAAGTCCTGGATGCCTTATTATCATACTGTCCTCCGCTTTAGAAGGCTGATATTTTCCTTTAGCTTTATTGGTACAATCATATATTTCTACTATACGGCAACGCATGTCGGGGTGTCTAACCAAGTCTTGGTCCTCGGGGTCGTATTATTGGGGATCGCTTCCTGGTTGGTTATTGACTTCAGTATCATCTCATATGTTTTCAAGCTGGAGAACCGTTTTCGTTTCGCTTATTTGCTTGACATCACTAATGAAACTACCAAGTTATTATGTGTCGGGATGATCTGGTTTTCGGGAATGCTCAACGCTCAGGCCGGTATGGTTTCTGTTGTGGCAGGAACTATCGCCACGTTTTTATTATCAAGACAGTTGTTTAAAAAGCATTTTTCTCGTTTAAACAAACCGAGTTTACGACAGTTCCATCATTATCGGAGAGCATTGATAGGACAGATCCTACCTGTTATTCCCGGTTCCATTCATTTCGCTATTCAGGCACCGTTGATTACCTGGTTGGCAGCATATTTTGGTTCGGTCGAAAACGTAGCAAAAGTTGGTGCACTAGGTCGTTTAGGTTTGCTGATTGGAATGATCAGTGGGTTTGCAGGTACCGTATTTATTCCCCGTATAACAAATATAAAAGACAATGATTTATACTTGATCAGATATTTGCAGTGGTGGATGGTTATGCTTGTTATCGGGGGAGCGTTATTGTTTTTTGTTTCTGTTCTTCCTGAAGCCATGCTGTTTCTCCTTGGAGGGAGCTATTCCGGACTTCATAATGAGTTGATTGTTTCTGCAGCAACGGCAATAGTCTATAGTTTTGGGGCTGTTGCTTTTAGTATAAATCGTGCACGTGGTTGGGTTAAATACCAACCTTATGGTATCGTATTAGTTTCAGCCGGACAGCTATTGCTTGTTGTGTTTCTAGATTTTTCAAAGACTATTGGAGTGTTACTCTTTAGTTTGGGGACAGCCTCTATCGCCCTCCTGTATCAGGTTGCAATCAACTTTTTCGGTTTCAAAAGCACTACTGGAAAAAAGTTATAAAATCAATTATGCCATACTCTAAGGAGACTTTAGCTGTCCATTTATTGTTCCAATGCTATAAGAGTCTAGAATAAATAAGAATGTTAATTTACTGTCTTTTTTGGATATATAATTGTCTCATCTTTGTTTCCTTGTGGAAATGATTATGAAATTCATTTGTAATATCAATAAAATAATAAGACACATTATATTTTATGTGAATAACCTGAATCCGTGACGCATGATACACCTGTGTAAAGAGCAGCCTTTTTTGTCAATCACATGCAGCAGGCAAGCTGCTCACCATATCGCCGGGTTCACAATGAGGCTCCGGCTTGTTCGATCTTTGAAAATTTGATAAAATCTGTGCATTTTAGACGCACCTCTCTTGTTGTTTTGTCTTCTTGGTGATGAATCTGCAATTAAGCGCGTATCAACAGCTTATTGTATAGTCCGGCAAATGCAGGGTAAGCCGGACAATGACAACCAAAACGTAATTTCAACCGATTACCGCTTCTGATTAGACGGGCCGCCAGATAGATCAATTCCTGAATGACCGTCTTAATTCGCCGTCTTTTTGCTGGATGACGAACTGGAGATTGTTCGCCGAGCAGCCCAAGCTGGTCGATATATCGAAGAATATTGTAAGCAAAGGCGCCAAGGTCCATGACAAGAGCATTGGTGGCAAATTTGTCGCTGGGTAGTCGTTCCAGATCAAGATCTGTTTTGAATTCACTATGGAACTGCTCGCTGAGCCCATGGTTCTGATACAGGGAGATAATTTTCTTCTCAGGAAGAACAAGATTTGTCCACCAGCCGTCCACTTTTACATCCGGCACCAGAAGAATCTGGCCATGCTTGTTGATAATTCGTTCGGTTACCTGGACAACTTTGGTAAAGAAATATTTCTCCCCTTGATATTCCTGTTGTTTGGTGATTGTCAACAAGACCACTCGTTTTCCTTTACGTGGCTCGGTCACTTGACCTTCGGCAAAGGCCCGTTTACAGAGTTCGCTCGTGTCTTCACGTCTTGGATTCCATTTGATAATGTAGGACACCTTGTCACTGTTTCGCAATAACACGCGGTTTTCAACGGCGTCATGGGCTGAATCAAGACGTACCAGCAATTTTTTGCCGGTCAATTTTCTGGCTTTGTTGAGGACACGCTGCAAAAATGCAGGGAATTCTTCCTGGCTGTGCTGACTGCCAGGCTGGAGCTCAACCTCAAGGCACCAGCCCTCAAGACCAAGATAGGCTGCAATGGGAGCATAGCCATCATGTCCCTTGTATGTTCGACTGATATGCTCCTTCTTTTTCCCTGAGATATCCATGGGAAAAACATCGGCATCAAGAGGGATGTGACCGGTATCAAGAACAGTGAGATGGGCCTTGCCGTTTTTCAACAGCTCTATAGAGACTTTTTGGGCAACCTGCTGAAACATCGGAGAATCTTCATCGAAACGCTGTCGCAATCGCTCTGCGGATGGAACTTTTTTAATACCAAGAGAGGTCTTGAAATATTCATCATCACGCATACCGGTTATGGCCTCATAGTCGCTCTTGCCAATACAAAGAAGACCCAGGTAGCTGCGGAGAAGGTCGATGTTGGAGATGAGGTTGTCGCTATTGTCCATCTTGCGTCCTGTTACACGGGAGAGATTGCTGTATCGGTTTATGCAAAGACCAGCCAGAGCAAGGCCGGTGTGACTGGTGTAGGATTCGTTATCAGATTGTTCGAGGATAAATCGTTTGGTTTTTTCACCTGCGGGGTTAGTTTTTAGGACAGGTATATATTTTTATATTTTGACATAAATATCAATGTGTTATATGCTAAATATGCGAGAAAATATTGATGGTTTGTCACGGATTAAGGAATAACTAAAAAGAGAGAACAACTTGCATTAGATTGTTGCTTGGTAGTTTAATAACAATCGAAATGTAGCCTGATTTGGCTTTAACAATCAATCAGACCGAATAACCATGATCTACAATAGAATGCTTTCTAAAGAATCATTGGACCTCAAAGAAGAATAACAATAAATGAAAGAAAGTAAGTATGTACAATATGGATGTGGGTGGTCTGCCCCTAACCAGTGGCGAAATTTCGATGCCTCTCCCACCCTACGTTTTGAAAGATTACCTTTAGTTGGCCGTCTGTATACGAAAAATGAATATCGATTCCCAAATAATGTGGAGTACGGCGATATTGTAAAGGGCTTGTCAGTCGCGATAGGTTCATGTGATGGAGTTTATTGTTCTCACGTTCTTGAGCATCTTTCTCTCGTTGACTTCCGGACTGCGTTACGTAATACAAGAAAAATGTTACGACCTGGGGGGATATTTCGCTTTGTATTGCCTGATCTTGAATACTCAATAAGGAATTATATGAACAACCAGTCAAGCAATGCGGTTTCAGAGTTTATGAGAGAAACATCTCTTGGTTGTGAAAGGAGAACAAGGGGAGTGAAAGGTTTGATGACTACTTGGCTTGGAAATTCGCAGCATCTCTGGATGTGGGATTACAAGGCAATTGTACCTGAGCTTAACGACGCTGGTTTTATTGAAATTAGAAGAGCATTCTTTGGTGATTCATCTGATCCCTTTTTTTTTACGGTAGAAGACAAAAGCAAGTGGGAGAATTGCCTTGGAGTTGAATGTAGAAAACCAAGTTAATACGATACTTTTGCGATGCATACAAATTGAACAATAGTCGGCTTCAGCCAAACAACGAACCACCTACTTCAAGTTAATAGTCGTTCAGTAAGTATATTTGAATAAAGATTAAGATGGAAAGTTATAAGTCGAATTGTAAGCCTTTGATATGCCCTGAGATTAATGTACAGGAGTGGAGTGAGAAACATTCCTTCTATTTATTTCTGGCCAAATTCTGGAACAGATTTGTTCCCAGGGGAAAGGGTCGTATTCCTCGTATAATTGGAAGACTGTTTTACAAGCAGTTGACTAGACAATATGTTACAACCTGCTTTGGTGCTGTTCTAGCCGTAGAACCAAATAGTCTGGATGTTTATGTTCACATATTGAATAACGGCAGAACATGGAACAGACATGTTCTAAACTGCTGCCGACGATTTATGAAAGAGGACGGTGTGTTCTATGATATTGGTGCAAATGTGGGTTACATCTCCCTTGAAATGGCAAATTTATTTCAACATAGCACAGTTATCTCGTTTGAACCGCAACCGTCACTTGCAGAATGCATTGCGGTTTCCTGTAAATTGAATAGTCTGAAAAATATTAATGTTTTTGATGTCATGGTTGGAGAGTCATGGGGAGAGGCGGATTTGTTTATCGGCTCGCATTCAATTCATGCATCAGCTGTAGCCAGAGAAGAGAAGTCCAATAGAATAAAAAGAGTTGTGGTCTCGGTTGATGATTTGATGGAAAACAAAGTTATTCCTCCGCCTGATCTTATCAAACTCGATATCGAGGGTGGGGAGCTGGCCGCGCTATTAGGAGCTGGAAAAACCATCGGCAGATATCAGCCGACGATTATTTTTGAGACCGATGACAATATGACGCGATTCCACTATACTCGCCAGGATATTTTAGATGCCATACTTGAAATGGGTACCTACGAATTTTTCTTTCTTTCTGTTGAAAACAGTGAGTTGATACCATTGTCTGCAGAAAATAAATCACTTGATTATAGTGATATCGTTGCCAGGCCGATAGAGTAAATAAGCATGTGCAGGCCATGGTCAAACACCATATAATAGATTTGAGAACAAAGTGATGATTTTAATTGGAATTAACTATGGATATCACGAATCGGCAGTTGCAATTTTTATTGATGATGAACTGGTGTTTGCAGCCGAAGAGGAGAGGTTTACCCGAATCAAACAGGATTCGAGCTTTCCTGTACATGCGATTAAAAGAGGTCTTCGAGAACTTGATCTTAAGGACGAAGATGTTGATTTGGTGGCACTTTCCTGGCCATTGACCTTTGAATCTTTTTTCCACGATGTAAAACTGTTTGTATCCGGTAAGTTCGGCAGAACACCATCTAGACTGAAAAAACTGATTGCCCAGTTTCTCAAGACGTTGAGTGCGAGGAAAAAGTTTCGAAATCAGTATGCAAGTTATTTCAAACCGCCCAAGAAAGGCTTTGTGTTTACTAATCATCATGCTGCCCATGCGATGAGCGCTTTTTTTCTGACTGGGGAAAACGATCCGGTCTGCGTTGTTTTTGATGGGCGTGGTACAACTGAAGCGACAACATTCTGGAAATTCACCGATAATAAATTAACCAAACTATTTGAACGCAGTTTTCCGGATTCGTTAGGGGTGATGTATGCCAATGTTACTCAATTGCTCGGCTTTCAACCGTTAAGTGATGAGTGGAAAGTAATGGGACTGGCCGCTTATGGAGAACCTAAAGTCGATATCAGCAGCTTTGTAAAGGCTGAGGATTGGGAGTTGATTTTCCAGGGTGAACATTTTCTTTCTGCAAATGATTATGATTTATCTCAGTTTGAACAAACATTTCAATTATATCGTCGGAAAGAGGAAGATCCGATTGAACAGAAGCATAAGGACATTGCCGCCTCTGCTCAGCTTAGTTGTGAGAAGGCAATTTTAGCCTACGTTGACCAGGCAACGAAAGCTGGAAAAAGCAATCATGTCTGTCTGGCCGGCGGAGTAGCGCTTAACTGCAAGGCAAACGGCGAAGTTCTTCGACACCCCAGTGTGGAGTCTCTGCGAGTCCAACCTGCTGCCGGTGATGACGGAACGGCAATCGGGGCGGCTTTAAAGGCATTGCTTGATCATGGCGGAAGAATGAAAAAGGTAGGCCATATGACGCCGTATCTTGGAACGGCCTATACGGATGATCAGATTGAAACGATTTTACGACGGGCTAAGATCCAATTTGAACGTCCAAGAAGCCTTGTTAAAGTAGTTGCCGGTTGTCTGGCACAAGATCAACTTGTCGGTTGGTTTCAGGGGCGGATGGAGTTTGGACCGAGAGCCTTGGGTTCTCGTTCCATCCTCTCAAGTGCTGCAACCGTAGAAAATCGTGATCGCGTAAATGAAGCCGTCAAGTTCAGGGAGATATGGCGACCATTTGCCCCGGCTGTCATGCATGAGCATGGAAATAAATATTTCAGCGACTATCGTTTTTCCCCGTATATGATTCTCTCTTTCTGGGCCAATGATCATGCAAAGCAGACAATACCGGCTGTCGTTCATACCGACGGCAGTTGCCGGGTTCAGTCTGTAACTCAAGAAAGTAATGCTCTGTTCCATGAACTGTTAAGCGAGTTCGCCAAGATAACAACCATTCATGCGTTGATGAACACCTCGTTTAATCTCAAGGGAGAACCGATTGTCGAATCTCCTTTAGATGCCTTGAGAACCTTCTATTCGTCCGGTTTGGATATGCTGGCAATCGGATCCTTTATTATCCGTAAGAAATATGAAGGTAATTTGCCTGATTAATACCAGAAATCACGTCCATTATATTGACGAATGTGTCCAGTCGTGCCTTCATCAGCTTGTACCGGACGGCTGTAATTACAACGTTCATGTGATAGATGCCGGATCGACAGATGGGACAGCTGATCGCCTGAAGCAGTACCGAAAGGAGATTGTTCCTCATTTTGAAAAGAATATCGGTCAATCCGGCGCCTTTGAGTTATGCCAAAGGCTGGACGCCGACTGTTTTATGTTCTGTGATGGTGACGATATTCTCGACAAAGACAGATTGAAGCGAATAATAGATGTATTTATAACTTATCCCGATGTTATTCTGGTCGGCAACTCGATCAACGAAGTTGATTTCCAGGGGAATCAACTTCGCAGTATATTCGTTGGTCATGATCAATTCTTTGAAGTCAAGAATAATGAAGAAGATGGGGATCGTCTCTATTTGGCAAGATGTCTGCTGGGAACAAGTCGGATGGCCGTTCGCAAACAACCCCTGATGGACATCATGCCGATTGAACGACGCGTACTTTTCGAGGCTGACGAGTACATTTTTACTCTGCTGCCATGTTTAGGGAAGGTATGTATCCTCGCTGATCGGCTGACGGATTATCGGCTTCATGGGGCCAACAGTTACCAGAACAGTAAAGTGAGAACTTATGACCAAGTTCATCTTTATCGTAAGGTTCATGAAAACTTGTTAGTGGCTATTATCACTGGTAGTGAGAAGTTGAAACTCGATAATGTCTACCTCAGTCTTTGTATTGAAAATCTGAAGGATTTATGTGGGAATATGCAGGTGCTCGAAAAAGCGTTGCACTCAAGAAGAAAGGCAATTGAGCTGATTTTTAATGAACCTCTTATCGTTGGTCTGACAGCAACTTCACTATTGAAGCGATACCTGTTGGCCTTTGCCGTTTTTTTATTTGGATTGCGGCCAACGCTTTTGGTCGGTTCTCTTTTACGTCATAGAGTAGTTAGTCGAAAAAAAATAGATAATGTCGAGCTGTTATAACACCAAGGCAAGATAATAAGAATGAAAATACTGTTCGCATCCGAAGTCTCTCGCGAGAAAAATGCCGGTACAGCCGGCGGTCTTCTTTCGTTGACTTGTGCCTTTAAAAAGCTTGGTCATGATATTGAATTGCTGTTTGGTGACGATTTCAGATGGATACCACCGGGTAGATTCAAAGGAATACTGTTTGGTCTGGAGCTGTTTTTTCTTTTGTTGATCAAGAGATGTAATGGAATTCGATATGATATTATCGTCATATCAGGTGCGAATGCCTATATGGCAGGTTTAATGCGATTTTTTGGTTGTGGTAGATCGATAGTCGGCAGAAGCCATGGAGCGCCTAGAAGCGGCTATTCAGTTGATAAGTCGATGTCGTTTAAACACAACGTGGTCCAGTTTGTTTATTCACTCCAATGTGAAGTAGGACATTATTTCATTGATTTATTACTGGTTCCTTCATCTTCACATATTAAACAACTTCCCCTAAAGTTGGCGAAACGGGCAAGAATTGTACCGTATGGTCTAGATGATGAATATCATGCTACTGTTAAAGAACGGTCAAATAAAACTGATGAAGTACGTGTTCTTTATGTTGGCAATTGGTTGGAAACAAAAGGGGTTAATTGTCTAGTTACGGCGATTAAAAAGTTGACCTTAAAAAAAAAGAATATTTTTTTTACAATTGTAGGAGCAAAAGATACTCAGTTTGTAAAAGCAAATTTTACCGGATTGAGCAATCGTGTTGTGGTCCATCCAGTTATTGGTCGGAAGAAATTAATTACAATTTATGACACTCACGATGTTTTTCTTTTCCCCAGTCTTTCCGAAGGTTATGGAAGAGTTATTATTGAGGCTATGGGCCGGGAGTTATGTGTGGTAACCACTTCTGTAGGTATCGTCCCGGATATTATACAGAATGGTATTAACGGTCTCATCATTGAGAAAAACAGCACAGAATCCATCATTACCGTACTTACTCAATTGTTGGAACACCCTTTAAAAATCAAGGAAATTGCTCGTAGGGGAAGATCGACAGTTAAAAAATTGACATGGCAAAATGCAGCTGAAGAATCATTACTGATTTATAGAGAAGCCTTGGCAATAGCAGTGCAAAGATAGAGGCAAGAGTTCTTGTTGTTCAATATGGGCAGACAGTCAATAGTATTGCTGGTTCCTGAGGAGAAAAGCGGAGGGGTTTATGATTTTGCCTGTAAATTGCAGGAAAAGATCGGTATAGATAATTGCAGGCTGGAATATCTCTCTGAAAAAGGGGCTGAAAACTGGTTGATAAAAAAAAACAGCTCAGTTTATTTACAACTCAGTGGTTACGGGTTTTCAAGATATGGTGCGCCGAGGTGGCTGTACAATTGTCTAAAGGAACAACGAAATAGCATAAAACAACTTGGTATCTATTTTCATGAGATTTACGCTTTCGGTCCGCCTTGGAGGACATCTTTCTGGGTGTCGCCTTTCCAGCAATATCTTGCCAATAGATTTGTTCAACTCTCAGATTTTTGGTTAACCAGTCGTTTAGAATCTGCTGAATGGTTGCAACGTTTTTGTGCTGCCAGACCACATGGGGTATTACCTGTTTTTTCCACTATTGGGGAATCTGAGTCGATATTGCTGGAAAAAAAACGTAAAATAATCATTTTCGGAAATCCGCTGCTGCGATTAGCAAGTTATCATGCTGCAGGAGATGAATTATTCAAATGGGCAAAAAAAAATTCTTTGGAAGTCCACGATATCGGCAGCCCTTTTTTTGATAGTACAATATCAAAAAGGTTGTTGGAGTTCGGCGTTTTCCAGCATGGGCGGATTAGCAGCCAGCAGGTTCGTCAACAGATGTCTGAAGCAATGTTTGGGTTGATAACGTATCCGAATGGCTGGCTTGCGAAAAGTAGTGTTTTTGCTGCCTATTGTGCTCATGGTATATGCCCTGTCCTGTTGTCGGAGAGACAATTTGATACCGATGGATTAACATCAAACAACCACTATTTGCCTGGTATCCCAAAAGAAATGAATATGGAACATATACACTCTGTCAGATATGCAGCGTTGGATTGGTATCGTCAGCATGATATAGAGAGCCATATACAGGCATTGCAGGATTTTAATTTCCTGTAAAGAGATTATAAAATGAACTGAACAAGATAATATCAATGTATAATTATTGATAGATAAAGTTTTGAGGGATGTGTCGCTTTGGCCAATTATATTAAAATATTGAAAAAGTTCTTGTTTGTAAACGCACTCCCAAAAGATATATTTGATCAGGAAATCTCTTTGGAAAGAGCAAGAGATCTGTTTTCGACCTTTGTTGACCTGGTTGAGATTGAGAATCATTCCTTCTGCAATCGGACCTGCTGGTTCTGTCCCAATGTTTTTATTGATAGGCGCAGTGAAACTCAGCTGCTGTCCGATAATATTTATAATAAAATCCTTAAAAATTTACAGTCAATCGGATACAACCAAACACTTGTCTGGTCGCGGTATCATGAGGCATTAGCTCACCCATCTATTTGGGCAAATCTTGAGAAAGCTCGACAGGCTTTGCCTGATGCATTGCTTTGCGTAACTAGTAATACCGATTATCTCAACGCTGAGGTGATATGGAAACTGGAATCTGTTGGGTTGGACAGGTTATTGCTGGATTTATATCTTCCTGAGGGGAAGGAAAACGATAGTGCAACAGAAGATGCCTTTGTGGCCAGATTTGAGAAAAAAACAGGACTGACAGCTGTTAAAAGCGGGCATAGGGATTATATTTTCACCGGTAGCAGCATATCTATCAACATGGGTGTGCCTTTTTTTACACAGGAGAATATTTCCACTCGTGCCGGATTGCTTGATATACCAAAACTATATAATTATAGGCGTAGAGCAATATGCCTGGCCCCTGTGCGTCATGTTGTAGTCGATTACAATGGCAAAGCAATGCTCTGTTGCCAAACCCGCTCGGACAGTCCTCAACACCAGGAAGCAATTATCGGAGATCTTTCAACGCCTGACTATGACCTTTTTACCTATTATCGGGACCTGGCTCCCTTACGACGGGTCTTGGCATCTGCTGGTGAAAAACGGGGATGTTGCCTGAGTTGTGACATGTCCGCAGAAGGTCCTAAATGGATAGTGAGAAACAAGTTCTTTTCCAAGTTGCTGTCCCAAAGCAATTTCTTTGAAAAGCGATGGAAAAAACTGAAAACTAGGCGCTATGAGAACTAACTCTCTTTCAGAGTAATATGAAATCTCATTTCCCAATATCTTCCAGACAACTCTTTCCTGAAAGGGACAGGAGAACAGTGAGGTGGTTTCTGGGATTGTTCCTTGTCCTCCTTTTATATGACGGTTCTATACGGAAGTGGATTCTTCCCCAATACCAACAGATTGTTTTTATTGTCAAAGATGTTTTTCTCTTTCTCGTTTTTATCTATGCCGTAGCGTTTATTCGCCGTTCTGATAATGTGCAGATCTTGCCGGTGATCAAAATATTTCTTGTTCTCTATATCAGTTGGGTGTTACTGGAAGCAGGCAACCTGGCATTACCAAGTATTTTGGTCGGGATATGGGGCGTGAAGGCACACCTGCTCCATATGGGATTGATTGTCTTAGTGCCTATTGCTTTTATGAATCTCAACAACCTGTTGTCGCAACTTGTCAGGCTCTATCCGTTTATCGTTATTCCGGTATGTGTAATTGCTTTTTTTCAGGTTATTTCACCAGCAGACAGTTTTATTAATCAGACAGTAACCGGTTTTGAGAGTATAGCTTATTTTGGTGAAAGGCATTTGGTGCGAGTCTTTGGCACGTTTTCGTATATCACAGGAATGGCCTCATTTTTGCAAGTGACAATATTACTTGGTGTCGGACTATTTCTCCTTGGAGTCAGATCACATCTTTTTTTAATATCCCTTGGTTTTGTGATATCTGCGTTGCCTGTTACCGGTTCACGGGCAGTTATTGTTATCAGTGCGGTCTCAATATTTATTATGTCTATGATGGCTGTAGTATGCCGATTGACTCAATTAGCTCAACTATTGCGAATAACGGCTCTACTTGGACTACTCTTGATTATCAGCTTTTATATTCAGGATCAGTCCTGGGTCGCTTTGCAACAGAGGACCCTTGGGGGTAATGTGGATAATTATCGTATGATAACGGCGTTCACAAATGCCTTTCATTATTTTGACGTTTCAGGACTTATTGGTTTTGGAAGTGGTTCCGCAAATCTTGGTTCTCCTGCCTTTGTGAGGCATCTTTATCCATTTTCCTGGTTGCCTGTCGGTGGTCATTTCGAAGAAGAATCCGGTCGGATTGTTCTTGAGTTGGGAATCATTGGATGGATGATCAGCTTGGCTATGCGTATAGCATTGTTCTTCTGGTCTGTCTTTTTGGCTATGACCGGAGGCAAGCGGATTGTCAGGGCGGCTTCTGTTTTAACTGTTCCTATAATGGCTTATGGAGTGCATTCCGGCAGTGGGGTTTTCTTTCATCCTGTCCTTTCGAGTTATTACTGGTTCTGTGTGGCACTTTTGATAATAGCACAATATGAGCATCAATCGATCATTTCCAGGAGGAGAATGAGAGATGTTCCGGAAGTCGACAGTCAGGGATTGGTACGGTGAAAAAAGTACTAGTTGTTCATCCGGGGCTACAGCACTCATACCAACTAGCATGGGCACTGGAGGATAAGGGATTACTTTTCGGTATGTGGTCCGGTATCCCTGTTGTTGATTTCCATAATCCGCAGAAAGGCTTTTGGGGTCTTTATTATAAACAGTTACATTCTATTCCGGTTTCAGCAAAGAAGCGTAAACACTTTGTTTTTATCCCTCTTTTACGCAAACTGGCAGATTACTGTCTGCCCCAAAAACTGTATCTTGATGTTGTATATAAGACTCTTCACGCATACGATTTCTTAACGGCAAGGATGATACAATCACAACAGCCGGATATGATCATCTGTTATGAAAACTCTGCTCTTAAGACGTTTCGTGTTGCACGGTCAAAAGGTATTGTATGTGTTCTTGATGCGGCGGCTATTCATTATAAAATTCAGGAAAAATGGTTCGGTTCTTCCAATATTAATAATCCTGCCTGGATACGGAAAAGAAAAGAAGAAGAAATTGAATTAGCGGATGGCGTGTTAACATGCTCGGAACTGGCTGCTGAATCATATCGTGAAGCTGGTGTGCCAGCCGAAAAAGTATATCCGGTCCCTTTGGGAGCCGATCTTCCTCAAATTGCTCTTCGGCATAAGAAATTAGGAAAACAGATTCGTTTTCTCTTTATCGGTTCATTCAGCAAACACAAATCGATTGATTTGCTTTTAGATGTCTTTGCTGATTTACAGAATGAAGGGATTAATGCTCAATTAACGCTTATCGGCGGAAGTGTTGATGAGAGCTTTGTCAAGAGAGCTGAACAAATGTTGAATGTTACCATGTTGTCATTTATGTCGCAAAAGCTTCTGTTTGAAGAAATTAAAAAACATGATTGCCTGTTATTAGTATCTCGTTTCGACTCATTTGGAATGGTTGTTCCAGAAGCAATGGCAGTAGGTTTACCGGCTGTTGTCTCTGATCGGGTAGGAGCTAAATGTATTGTTGAACAGCACCCCGAATCCGGTTGGATTGTCCCGTGTGAACAATCGGCCATCAAGAAACGAATAAAAGATCTTGTGCAAAATTCTGCAAAGCTTATAAAAGCTTCTCCGGCTGCACGACAGGCAGCTCAGGATTATTCCTGGGAGTCATATCGTGAAAATGTTGTGAATATATTACATAAAATCCATACCCGAGCAGCAAGGCGGGATACGCATTGAGAATAAAAGTCATCATCTTGGCCACCCATCCAATCCAGTATCATGTCCCTTGGTATCGTGAGCTATCAAAGAGTCCAAAATTCCAGGTGAAAGTGCTGTATGGTTGTGTACCCGACCAGGAAGCTCAGGGGACCGGTTTTGGCATCAGTTTTCAGTGGGATATCCCACTCTTTAAAGGGTATGATTATACGATATTAGAAAACAGAAAAGCTTATCCGGGTGTTGGCAATTTTTTTTCAAGTAATGTGAAACATCTTTTTTTCGTATTAAAACAAGAAAAACCTGATATTGTCATTTTGACCGGTTGGCACGCTTTACCGCTGATACAGGCACTTCTCTGGTGTCATGTTCTCCGTATTCCTCGACTGGTCAGGGGCGATTCAAACGGCATGAAACCGAGAACAAGACTGGTTCGGTTTATTCACAGATTCCTGCTACTCCCTTTTTATCATGGTTTCTTGACCGTTGGTAAAGCAAATCTGCAATTTTACCGTCAATATGGAGTTCAGTCTGGCAGGCTTTTTAATTGTCCCCATTTTGTTGAGAATGGCAGGTTGTTTGAGCAGGTAAAAGAGGCGAGAAGTCAGAAGAATGAACTAAGAAAGAAATGGAATATTCCTCAGGAAGCCGTCTGTTTTCTTTATATCGGAAAGCTGGAAGAAAAAAAAAGAATTCTTGATCAATTGTCTGCACTGGAAATAGCTTTACAACATCATCTTGATTTACACCTTCTGGTTGTAGGGACCGGAGAGTTAATGGATATTGCAAAGAGTCGCGTAGCGGAAAAAGATCTGCCGGTAAGCTTTATTGGTTTTCTTAATCAAACAGAAATCACCAAGGCATATGTCGCGGCCGATTGTCTTCTATTATCATCCGATTATAATGAGACATGGGGGCTGGTAGTGAATGAGGCGATGGTATGTGGTCTTCCGGCAATAGTCAGTGATCGGGCCGGGTGTGGGCCGGATTTGATTGTCGATGGAAAAACAGGCTTTCTTTTTCCTTTTGGCGATTTGCAGGCTCTTGCAGATAAAATGGTCAAGATAGCTTCTGATACTGGCCAGAGGAAAACGATGGGAAATAACGCTCAGAAAATTGTTCTTAAAGACTATTCCGTTGAAAAAGCTGTTGAAGGGACAGTTTTTGCAGTCAGATCGGTTGTTTCTTCTTAGATAGTGCCCATCCGGAAACGAGAATTTTTCTTCTAAATCGAGGCGTAGAGAAAAATTTACCACAGGCATATAAGTGATATTCCGAGGATAAATTTTTCTCTGCAACGAAGAGTTAGGAGAAAAAGGCCGTTTCTGGATGGGCACTAGATAGAGTTGTAGGCAAGAAATGTGACAGGCACCTTTGGTGGAATCTTGATTTGTTAAACTCAAAAAACATAAATATGAAGAGTTTATTGAAAAGAATCATTAATGGGTTCTTAGCTCATATGAATCTAAAAGTGATTCGGAATGACGTAAGTGTTATCTCTGGGATTAATCTTTTTGCTGACTTAAAGGTCTTACTCAAGACAGAGTCACCTGTTTGTTTGGATGTTGGTGCTAATATCGGGCAAACTATAGATAATCTGCTAAAGGCTTTTCAAGATCCTTGTATATTCTCTTTTGAGCCTTCGGAGAGCACCTTTAAAATATTAAGCTCAAAGAAATATACAAAAAGAGTAAATTTATATAATTACGCGCTTGGTAGTGAGGCAAAAGAGCTTGAATTTATAAACTACAATAAAGCAAATCTGAGTTCTTTTTTAGCTATGGACCAGGATCGTGAAAATCGTTTCCGGAAAGTAGTCGAAAGGAGTAGAGAAACTGTCAAGGTAGAAACAGTGGATTATTTTCTTAGTAAAAAAGGAATCGGGAAAATCGATTTACTAAAAATAGATACTCAAGGTTATGATCTTGAAGTGTTATCAGGAGGCGCAAATGCCCTTGAGCATGGTTTGATTCGATTTGTTCTGGTGGAAATCAATTTTGTGAAAATGTATAAAGGACAGGCATCTTCAGATGAACTTTTAAGTTTGTTAAGAAGAAAAGGTTATTATTTAATCGATCTATATGAAAAAGAGCGACAGCAAAATACGTTAGCCTGGTGTACTGCTTTGTTTGGACGAAGAGATTAGAGCCATACACTTCTTTTATTGTGACGGAGTTTTCTGATTTGTCCTCAGAAACAAATATGGGGATCGTATATCGAAGCCTGAAATTTTTTATTTTTGGCTGTCAAGAAAATGAGAGAGACTGAGAACAATATATGGCCATTTTAAAGAAACACATACCATTCTATAGAGAAATTTTTAACTTGCCTTCATTTTTTTCCGAACCGCTATTAATTCTAGGTTATCAGGATATCTACGGTAAAAATATTCCACATGACTATGATTTTCCGGATATGAAAGCACTTTTGGAAAATAAAGGTTTAAAAGATATTGATATTACCGACTTGTTTGACGAACGAGCAAACCACAAACATGATTTCAATTGTACCATACCTAAAGAGGAGTATGAGAAATACGGGACGATAATCGATGTCGGAACTCTTGAACATATCTTTGATACAAGACAAGCGTTAGAAAATTGTATGCGTATGGTAAAAGTTGGAGGACACTTTTTTTTACATACACCTGTACGTGGTTATTATTACCATGGATTTCATACTTTTAGCCCCGAACTTATAACGGAGGCTTTTAAGCTCAATGGATTTACAATTGTTTATGTCAAATACAGTTCATCAACGGGGATTCCACTCAAAAGTCCGTGGGAATCTCTTGATGTTATTATATGGACTGTTGCCAGAAAAGAGAAATCAATGGAAAAGTTTATTGTTCCCCACCAGAAATTTTGGGTTGACAAGTATCAAAATGGAGTAGAAGAACGATCAGTAAAGCGTGTCTTACCGTTTATTAGAAGTGTGCTGTTAGCCATCACACCGCCGATTTTTATTACAATAGCAAAGGGTATTCGGACAAAATTGAGATCCTTACAATAAGTTCAATTTAATAATATTCCTGAATCCGTGAAGAAAATCGTTGTTTGAGTTGGTAATGCACTGATATAATATGATATTATTTGACCCTGCTGTTTTAACCAAAAAAGGTGATTCGCCCTATGGGGCATCCACTAGCACTGCATCTTTAATTGATTTAACTGACCGATATAGTTCACTATTATTGATCAGTTAAATCAAGTAAAGCTACAGCGCTATCGAATGCACCCCAAGAGTACTTCCTATGGTCGCTCACGGATTCAGGATATTGATATGAAAGGTTCATCCGAAAAAAAGCATGTGGTCTGATAATCATAAGAAATTGAAATAAACCATGAGAGTTCTTCACGTGGTTCCAAGCTATCTTCCGGCAATCCGATATGGTGGCCCGATTTATTCGGTACATGGTTTATGCAGAGCCCTTGCTGCTTCGGGTCATGAAATTCATGTGGCCACAACCAATGTTGATGGCCCATACAACAGTAACGTGGCTTTAAATGAGCCTGTTGATCTTGACGGCGTATTTGTCTGGTATTTTCAGAGTAAAGTTGGTCGACGTTTATATTACTCTCCATCAATGATGTCGTTTTTTCAGGAAAAAATGGTTGGTTTTGACTTGGTTCATTTGCACTCTGTGTTTCTCTGGCCGACTTGGGCCGCAGCACGTATTGCTCGAAGAAAGGGCATTCCCTATCTTCTTTCTCCGAGGGGAATGTTGGTGAGTGATTTGATCAAACGTAAAAGCAGGTGGCTGAAGACTGCCTGGATTACATTAATTGAAAAAAAAAATATTCAATACGCAGCTGGTCTCCACGTCACATCCGCACTGGAGGCTCAAGAAATACGAAAACTTCGGCTTGATACCGCTCATATTTACCAAATACCAAATGGTGTTGAGGAACCGATTCAATGGACGAAAGAAGAAGTGGCGGAGGATGTTGTAGGTGTTATTCAACAAAAGCCGTATGTGCTTTTTTTAGGCCGTATTAGTTGGAAAAAAGGATTGGATCGTCTGCTTGAAGCTTGGTCGAAAATAACAACTATTCCTTTGGTTATTGCCGGGAATGATGAGGAAGATTATTTAACCACATTGATGAAAAAAGTGGATGAGTTGGCGTTGCATAACCGTGTTTCTTTTATCACTCGGTCTGTTTCAGGGGTTGATAAAGAGGCGTTGTTTGCTGCCGCCGGAATCTTTGTCCTACCCTCTTATTCCGAAAATTTCGGCAATACAGTGCTGGAGGCGATGATTCGTTCTCTGCCTGTTGTCGTGACGGAGGAGGTTGGTGCAGCATATGTCGTCAGTGAGTCAAGGGCCGGATTAGTCGTAAAACCGGATGCGTTACAAAGAACTCTACAGGATCTCTTTTTCGACAGCGAAAGATTGGCACACTACGGTGAAAACGGAAAGGCCTGGATAACAAAACACTATACTTGGCCAGGCCTGGCAGTGCAGATGATCCAATGTTACAAAGAAGTACTGCAATGATTGTTTTGACCGGTGCCTGATAATTGGAGGGAAAATGGGTGTTTCGGTGCTTGTGACCGGTGGAGCAGGGTATATCGGTTCACACATGGTACAGATGCTTCAGGAAAGAGGGGATCGAATAACCACTTTTGACAATCTTTCCCAGGGATCTCGTAAAATGGTCATTGCCGGAGAGTTTATAAAGGGAGATCTTCGAAACCCTCAAGATTTGGTCGAGTTGTTTGGCAATCGATCGTTCGACGTTGTCATGCACTTCGGTGCGTTGGCATATGTTGGCGAATCGGTTAGAAAACCGCGCGATTACTATGAAAATAATGTCATTGGTACTCGAAACCTGCTCAATATCATGCTCGATACCGGTGTGGATAAACTGGTTTTTTCATCGACATGTGCCACATATGGAATTCCAGAGCAAGTACCCATTGATGAGGATTGTCTTCAAATGCCGATTAATCCATATGGCCGGACAAAACTGTTTACTGAAGGAATACTGGCCGATTATGGCACCGCATATGGATTAAAGAGTGTCTCTTTACGCTACTTTAATGCGGCGGGTTGTGATCCTAGAGGAGTACTGGGTGAGCGTCATCATCCTGAGACCCATCTGATTCCCCTTGTGCTGCTTGAAGCTCTTCGGATTCACAGGGGTGGTGATCCCTCTGATACGCGACTCAATATCTTTGGTGATGATTTTGATACGCCTGACGGCACATGCATAAGAGATTATATTCATGTATCAGACATCTGTACTGCGCATATTGCTGCAATGGAGAGATTGCTAGATAAAGAGATGGTTGGTGCGGAAGTCTATAATTTGGGAAATGGCAACGGTTTTTCCGTAGAAGAGGTAATTGATGTCTGTCGCAGGGTGACGGGAGTTGATATTCGGTTTAGGATTTCAGACAGACGAGCAGGTGATCCACCGGTTCTCGTGGGATCAGCGGTAAAAGCCAAGAAAGTTTTAAATTGGCAGGCCCAATATGCTGATCTTGAAAGAATAGTGGAAACGGCTTGGCAGTGGTTTCAGAGGCACGAATAAGAGCACCTGATTGGTTTAAATCAATGCACCACGTACGAAACAAAAAAAAATATAGAAATCCCTGGCTTGATTGCTTGCGGGCAGGGGCAATTTTTTCTGTGATGGTCCATCATATATCGCAGGGTTGGCCAGTGGCAAGACCTTGGCTGGTGAAATATACAAATTATGGTTCAGAGGGAGTTGATCTGTTTTTTGTTTTGAGTGGATGGCTGATCGGTGGACTATTCTGGAAGGAGTTGGTTTTTACGGGAAAGGTTAGGGTGGTTCGTTTTTGGCTGCGTCGCTGGTTAAGAACAATACCACCATATCTAGGTGGTCTGTTTTTTGCCTGGGTCGCTGTCTGGATATATCGAAAGGAACCTTTGGATCTTGGTTATTTCCTTTTTATTCAAAACTATTATGAGCAGTTCCCTTTCTTTTATGTTAGCTGGTCCCTTTGTATTGAGGAACATTTTTATCTTTTTACTCCACTCTTATTTGTGTTTATGGCAAAAATAAGGTGGTTGTTGCTCACCTGTTTGCCGGTATTGCCTGCTGTTTTCAGATATATTGAGTATGTACCTGAAATTACTGGTTTTGGTTACCATTTAACAGCAACACATCTGTATGCAGACGGGTTGATGATAGGTTTTTCAATGGCGTATCTGCAGGTGAATTACAGGAAGTTGGTTGTGCAACTTGCTCCATATGCGGCGTGGGGAGTATTGGCAACTGCAATTCTCATCTATCTGGATTTCGGTAAAAAAGCGGAGTTTGTCTTTAATCCGTTGTTATTGGCTCTTTTATTCACATGCTTGCTTATAGCATTGGTTAATCGCAGTTGGGTGGAAAAGTTCTCAATTGCTCCGGCAGAGTGGCTAGCAAAAATATCATATTCAGTCTATCTGGTACATGCTCTAGTGATTCATGGCTTTGTAAGACTGGTCTCTCCAAGTCCCGGCTGGATGGAAATACCTGCATTGATTCTTGAAGTCGCTATAATACTTTTTGCAGGATGGATTTTTTATATGGTTTTTGAAAAAACCGCTTTTCGTATCCGTCATCGATTAGTTCCTTCAACAGGATAATACGATCCTAATGCCCATTCCGCAAATATCAGTACTTATTTTTACTTTAAACGAGGAATTACATCTCCCTGTGTGTTTAAATTCGCTTGACTGGTGTGATGATGTAATAGTTGTCGATTCGTTTAGTATTGACCGTACAAAAGAGATTTGCCTTGAAAAGGGAGTACGATTATTTGAACATGCTTTTGAGGGATTCGGCTCCCAACGGAACTGGGCGTTGGATACCATTGATATTAAATATACATGGGTCTTGATTCTTGATGCCGATGAACGGGTGCCGGGTTCTTTGGTGAATGAAATGAGTTACATTGCGGAGCAGGAGTTTCAAGGCACTGGCGCGTATAAAGTAAGGCGTCGATTTTATATGTGGGGGAGATGGTTGCGTTACAGCAGTCTTTATCCTACCTGGGTTGTTCGCTTTATTCATAAAGAAAAAGTCCGCTACGTCAATAGAGGCCATGCTGAAACTCAGAAAGCCGAAGGGGAAATCGGCACTCTTGAGAATGACCTGATTGATGAAAATTTGAAAGGAATTGATGAGTGGTTTGAAAGGCAGAACAGATACTCCAGTAAAGATGCCGAATATGAACTGGAGCTTGAGAAGAACCCCATTCAATTCCTCGATCTGCTCTCAAGCGATCCTCTTGTCCGTCGTTCAGCATTGAAAGGCATTGCTTTAAGAGCTCCCGCAAGACCCTTGATTTACTTTATTTATAGCTATTTTATTCGTTTAGGATTTCTTGACGGCAAGGACGGGTTGGTATTCTGTTTAATGAAGTCCCTTTATCAACGGATGATTGAAATAAAAAAATATGATACTCGGCGTTTGCGTCCAGATAAATATAAATAAGACATACCAATGAAAACCGAACTTGAACAGGTACTCGATAGTGGATACAAATATGGGGATATTTCGATGAATTGTTCCCACAAATATATTTGGCCGATTTTAAGGGATATTGTTATTCGACAGGACTTGACCGATAAAAGAATATTTGAAATTGGTTGTGGTAATGGGGCAACGGCAAATATGTTAAGTGATTTAAACTTTGAAGTAACTGGTGTTGATCCTTCTGAGCAAGGTGTTAAAGTAGCAAACAAGCAGTTTCCTCATTTACATATATTTCAAGGCAATGCTTATGAACCATTGGCAGACAAATACGGTACGTTTCCTATTGTGATTAGTCTTGAAGTAGTTGAACACTGTTTTTATCCGAGAAAATTTGCTGCTTCATTTTATGAATTATTATCAACTGGAGGTGTTGGTATAATATCAACCCCTTATTATGGATATTTTAAAAACCTACTCATTTCACTCTTTGGTAAATGGGATACACATTTTTCCAGCTTATGGGATGGCGGACATATAAAGTTTTTTTCAGAGAACACCCTGAAGATACTCTTATCGGAAGCTGGTTTTTCAGATATCTCATTTCTTCGGGCAGGACGAGTACCACCATTGGCAAAATCAATGCTAGCTGTTGCAAAAAAATAATGGCAATAAATTGAGCAGTAATATGAATATATTAGGATTGAATGCTTATCATGGAGATTCTTCTGCTTGCCTGGTAAGGGAGGGTAAGTTGCTGGCGGCTGCTGAAGAGGAACGTTTTCGTCGCATAAAGCATTGGGCGGGTTTTCCTTCACAGGCTATCAAGTATTGTCTAAGTGAGGCAGATATTTCACTGGAGCAAGTAGATTACATAGCGGTTAACAGTAATTCCCAGGCGAACCTTTTAAAAAAAATCAGTTATGTTCTGCAAAAGAAACCGAACTTGAGTTTTATCCTCGACAGAATAAAGAACAGAAAAAAACGAGGTGATGTTATCGGAGAACTCAAGCGCTGTTTTCCAGAAGATCGATTTCAGGGAACCATAGTGCCTGTCGAACACCATCTCGCCCACCTTGTTTCCGCCCATACTATGTCACCGTATAAGCAATCCATTGTAGTCTCAGTGGACGGTTTTGGCGATTTTTCTAGTGGCGCATGGGGAGTAGGCAATGGTTCGGATATCCGAATAACGGATCGGGTCTTTTTCCCGCACTCACTTGGAATATTTTATCAGGCAATGACCCAGTATATCGGTTTTCCCCATTATGGTGATGAATATAAAGTGATGGGGCTGGCACCATACGGTCAACCAACCTATATGGAGCAGATGAGAGAGTTGGTTCATTGTAAAAGCAATGGTCGTTATCTTCTCAATCTTGACTACTTTCAGCATCATCAAACAGGTGTCGAGTATCAGTGGTCCGATGGTATTCCAAGAGTAGGTAAGCTGTTTAGTAATCAAATGGAACAATTGCTTGGTTTCCCTAAGCGCAGTAAAGAACAACCCCTTGAAGACTGCCATCGTAATCTGGCTCGATCTGTTCAGGTTATGTATGAGGAGGCCTTTTTTAATTTGTTGGAGGTTGTTCATGCCAAACACGGGATTGACACGTTAACCCTGTCAGGCGGATGTGGCATGAACTCCGTTGCCAATGGGAAAGTTTACCGTCGCACTCCTTTTACCAGAATGTATATTCAGTCAGCGGCAGGAGATGGTGGCGGTGCTATCGGAGCAGCTTTTACAGCATGGTATAAATTCAATCAGGAAGAGACAAACGATTTTGTGATGGATCATGCTTTCTGGGGTCCTGAGTTCAGTCAGGATGAAATTGAGCTTCTCTTGGAAAAAAGAAAAACTGATCTACTTCAAGAGGGATGTGTTATTGAGTTTATACCTGATGAAGAAGAGCTGTGTAAGAAAACAGCCGAGTCAATAGCGGATGGAAAAGTGATTGGCTGGTTTCAGGGACGAATGGAATGGGGACCACGAGCTTTGGGAAACCGTTCGATCGTGTGTGATCCCAGACGGGCTGATATGAAAGATATTCTAAATATGAAGATAAAACGAAGAGAGTCTTTCAGACCATTTGCCCCTTCTATTTTAAGAGAAGCCGTACCAGAGTGGTTTGAGGAAGATGACGATGTTCCGTTTATGATGCAGGTGTTCCAGATTCGGGAGGAGAGAAGAGAGCAGATTCCGGCTGTTACCCATGTGGATGGTTCCGGTCGTTTGCAAACAGTACACCAGAGGACGAACCCCCTGTATTATAACTTGATCTCTTGCTTTAAGGAGATCACAAATGTTCCCATTGTTCTTAATACATCATTTAATGAGAATGAACCTGTAGTTTGTAAACCTCAAGAAGCCCTCGATTGTTTCCTTCGAACAAAAATGGATGTGTTGGTGCTTAATAAGAGTTGGATTTCAAGGCAATGTAAAGATAAATAGCCGTACTTCCTTGTGGTTGGTTTGAACAGAAAACAGGATAGTTTCTTGTGAATGCAAAAAGATTAAAGGAAATAGCAGTCAATATATTTCTCCTTTCATTAACTATATTTATTAGTTTGTGTATTTGTGAGTATGGGGTTCGGAAATTTACGCCGGAATATTTATGGAAGTTTCGTGATGCAACATCAGATTGGGAACTAGATTCTGAGCTTGGTTGGGTCCAAAAACCGAATTTAGATGTTCAATCACTGACGGGTCATGGCTGGATGGTTCGTTTTAGAACAAATATTGATGGTTTTACACCAAGCACAGCTGTTCGAGATCGGAAAAAAGACCTAGTCCGAATAATGATTTTTGGTGATTCAACTGTTGTTGGCCGAGCAGTACCACAAGATCACACATTGCATGTTTTTTTACAGAAAGAGCTTGAAAGACAAGGTTGGAATGTAGAGGTATATAATGCTGGTGTTCAAGGTTATTCAACAGATCAATCACTGTTGGCTATGCAACGATTTTTACCACTATACAAGCCTGATATAGTGCTTTACGGACTTTGTGATAACGATTTTGGTGGGATTTCAGAATCAAGAGTAACTAAAAATAACAAGCCACGTTTCACACTAGATCCTGACAATAATTTGACTGTAATACCTTCTGAGGCGCAAAATAAGATTAGTGAGTTTGGATCAGGCTGGAGGCTTTTACTGCAAAAATCAGCTTTATATCGATTTTTACAGCCAACAATTCTTCGATTACGGGCAAAGGTAGGTGGTTGGAAAATGCGCAATCTCCTTGGTGTTGCCAATAATCTTTATTATGATCCTTCCACTGTGGAAAAGTATGATTGGCCTCTATTTGAATTGTTGGTAACAAAAATGAAGCAAATAGCTGAAGAAAATAGTGCCACATTTTATTTTTATCTTCATCCTGCAGTTGGTGAGGTGTGGGAACCATATATTCAAAAAACTAAGCGTGAATTGAATTTGCCAGATAGTCAATATAATCGCTATGTTCTAGAACATCGTCTTATAAAAATAGCTAATAAGAGAGAAATTGGTTTCGTTCCATTAATTGATTTCTTTTTAAAAAAACAATCAGATGGTCCTTTTCATCTATTGCCTCGCGACCCTCATGCAAATCAAGTTGGTTATGAATTAACAGCAAAAGCACTTGCAAATAAGTTGATTTTTGAAAAAAAACAGAACTTTGCAAAATAATCGGATAAAGAGTGTTTAAATGAGATTGTAGGAGAAGCCGTAGACGGATTTATCAAGGGAGAGGATGTTTGAAAAACTTATAGATGCCTTGCAGGACTCTAATGAAGTAAAGAGCGGGAAGTGGGGGATTCGATTTTATGTTGTATTTCCTTATAATATACGTCCTATCAGGGAAAAGATACTCCTTTAGTAGATGAATTCGTGCTTGCCAACTTGGCAGGGCTTGGAAATTAGCAAGCGTGATATGGAGTTGTGAACGGCCAATTCGTTCAGTAAACGGTTCATCGACTGATGATACTGATAAGCGTTCCGTAACAAATGTCGGAATTCTTGTTCCCAGCTTTCTTTGAGTTTTTTTAAATCTATCCAGGCAGATTGAGCAAACTTGTTTTTCTGTTGATAGGCGAATAAACTGTTTCCAGTTATCATCGGAGAAAGAGTTGCATAATAAATGGATATCATATGCCCAGATAAGCCGGTTATCAATTCCTTCCGCCTGATGGACGACAAGGTGCATACAGGTAAAAAGAAGGGAGTAGAGGTTATCAAGAGTAACTGCATGCTTTCCTAGAAAAGGAACACCAACTGTGTTTTTTTCAAGTTCCTGAAAGGGAAGAAGACGGGCAAAGAGTTGATGATTGTTCACTTTCCAGTGACAGTCCAGAGCATGTATTATCCCTAATTTATCGGCTTTGGTACAGGTGAATTCGTAGCTGATAAGCTCTCCATCGACTGCATTGGAACGAGTGTAGCCCATTTCTTGTAAAATTCGCCATGCCTTGAGTGCGGTCTGTTTGTCTTTGAATAGGAGATCCGTGTCGCAGCGGGAGCGGAGATAGGCTTTGGGATAGTGATTGTATCCCAAAGCTGAGCCTTTTAGAAGAAGTGGGTGTATGTGATTTTGGGCCAGTTGTTTGAGAACGATACTCAACTCATGCGCGCTCGCCATCTCTCTGGCCGCTTCATTTTTAAGATAATCTTTTAGCTTTTTTCGGAATGAGGCCGGGATTGTTTTCCAGGCTCCTGTGTTGATAAGAAGATGGCTGCTAAGAGCCAGTGTGCCATGGAGGAGCGCTGTTTCAATAACAGCTTTTTCCGCGGCCTCTGTCTTTACTTGACCGGTTGGCCATGGCCACTCGGGAGCCTTGTCCCGAAGAATATTGAGCAGCCACTTATCGGCTGTATCTCCGGTTTTTAGTAATGTTTCCTCTGTTGGTGGCATATTAAAAGCTGGACTTCCCGGATTTAAATTATCGGTTCGTTCTTTCAGCTTGCGTTTTCCCAGAGATTTTCAAGCACGTTGTGCCAATTATCCATAACTGTTTTTTTGGAGAAGTGGTTGTGATATGTATTAAAAGCGTTCAGACTCCACCTATGTATGATACCAGGAGTGTGGGCCATTTGTAATAATTGTTCCACAGAAAGGTCTAAGTTTTTTTCTTCCAGACGCATGCCGACATTGTACTCTTTAATCCAGCGACCAATAGAAGAATCCTTTGGGCCATGATACAGCAAAGGTTTCCCGATAGCCAATGAACCAAAAAATTTAGACGGAACAACGACTCCGACCCAATCTTGGCGAAGACTCAATAAGTGGATATCGGCTGAGGCCAGCCGGGCTTCCAGCTCATTCTCTTCGCAGAAACCGGCCAAACGTATATTTGTGTCTTCCGGTCTGAGGGCTGAATGTAATTCTTCAGCTCTAGCTCCTCTGCAACCAAAACAGAAGCCAATATCATTTGTTTTTTCTCTCATCCTGCGGGCCAATTGGAGAAAGAGTTCATACTCGTGCGCTTTTCCCATATTGCCGGAATAAAGGAGCCCAAGTTTTGCATCGCCAAACAGCGTCTTTCTTACCTCACTGTCAGCATGGGGTATCGTCTTCGGTTCAGCAAGAGCCCAGGGGACCAGGGTAGCTTTTGTGGCGCTATGGGAGTAATGGTCAAGCAGTCTTCGCATACAGGGGCCGATATCAACACAAAGATCCATACTTTGATACGCCCAACCCATTATGGGCTTGAACCGTTCAGCCAGTCTGGCGATCAAACTGTCGGGCTGATCAGCGATAATCGCTTCCGGGTAGAGATCATAGCACCAGAAAGCTATGCGATTGGATTTAGAAAAGAATTAATCAATGGAAAGAGCAATTGAACAAATTGCGGATCAGTGCCAATAATGAGTGTCTCATTTTGGAACCTTCTCATTCGCCATCCCCATTGAATCATCAGGAAGGTGGCGTTGAACAGCCTGGATATCGGCTTGGATTGATCGAAGGAAGGTCGTTTGAATCGTTGAATCTCAACGCCTTTCCAGTCTTCTTTTTGCTTGGTGATTTTTTTCTTTGGATACCGGCACCACCTGTTGCTTGTGAAAACAGTTACCTTCCAGCCGCGTAGAGCCAGTTCTTCAGCAAACTCTCCAAAATGACGGGCACTGACCACATCATCGGGATGAAAAAAATGATAAACAAGGAAAAGCCTATTTGAATGTTCGTTATTTCGAATCATATTTTTAGCTTAACCTTGTTTATCCATTGGGTTGCCGGCACCTATGATGCTGCTTGCTTTGCTGCTTCGATCTCTTTCGCTATCCATTTATAAGTCGTTTCCATGCCTTCGTACAGTGGTTGGCTTGGACGCCAGCCGAGTTTCTTCTCAATAAGCCGATTGTCTGAATTCCTTCCTCGTACTCCAAGAGGCCCTGGGATATGCTTGATCGTTAGTGTTTTGCCGGCTATTTTCATCGCCATTTCAGCAAGTTGATTGATGGTGACCATCTCATCGGAACCGATATTCACCGGTCCGGACCAGTCGGAACGGGTGAGGCGTAAAGTTGCTTCAAGGCATTCATCTACATACATGAATGATCTTGTCTGTTTACCGTCTCCCCACATTTCAATCTCGCCGCCGTCTTCACACATAGCCACTTTGCGACACATTGCCGCTGGGGCTTTTTCCCGGCCACCCTGCCAGGTACCTTCAGGGCCAAATATATTGTGATATCTAGCAACTCTGACTTCCATGTCAAAATTGCGCTGATAGGCAAAATAAAGTCGTTCACTGAAAAGCTTTTCCCAGCCGTAATCGCTGTCCGGGTTGGCAGGGTACGCTGAGTCTTCAGCTAGATTTGGGTTATCTGGTTCAAGTTGGTTATCTTGAGGATAGATACATGCCGATGAAGAGTAAAAGATTCGTTTTATGTTTCGTTTATGAGCGATATCCAAGACATTGAGATTGATCATTGCCGAGTTGTGCATAATATCCGCATCGTTTTCTCCGGAGAAGACAAAGCCGGCGCCACCCATGTCGGCAGCAAACTGAAAAACCTCATCAAATCTTCTATCGATTGCCTGTCTGCATGTGTAAGGGTCGCGTAGGTCGCCGATCATAAAATCATCAGCTTCAGTTGTCCCAAATTTGGGAAATTTCAGGTCAATTCCCCTGACCCAGAAGCCCTCTCTTTTCAACCGTTTAACCATATGGTGACCGATGAAACCTCCTGCACCGCATACTAAAGCGCATTTCATATTATTACTCCTCCATGGTATTTACTTGTAATAGTGTATCTTTTTGTAATTGATTCAAAATAGTATACAACTAAAACGGGTGAATTGACTGACAAATAGTGCATATTAACATCTACTCCACGTCGAATAAAATTATTTTTGAATTTATTTGGGTCATAACAAGCAGAATATTGATATGTTTCAATTATTTGCTTTCATAGATGGTGGAAGTTCTGTATTAAAAGAACTGGAATTTCCATTCACCATTGTGAGAATAAGACATGTTCAATTTGGGCAGAGCCATAAAAGAAAGTGGAAAGCGTCTGTTGCGTTTGATTTTTGAGCTGGGGCAATATGTCGGTGTGGATATTCTGCCTCGGAATTTTTACTCTGAAATACCCGTTATTCACCAGCTTAAAAAGACAACCCACTGGAGAGCCCCTTTTTCAATGCACGGAGTAAGCGGAGCTCAATTGCCACGGCAGGTAGAATTTATAAAAGAGTGCTGCTCTTCATATGTTGTTAAAGAAATCAAACGGATAAGTATTCATTCGTATGCATCACAACAAAATGGTGCGCCTGGTTTTGGCAGGATTGAGTCAGATTTTCTTTTTGCATTTATTGTAACACATCAACCTAAACAGATATTTCAAATAGGGTGTGGTGTATCGACAGCCATCTGTTTAAAGGCGGCAGAATATGCAGAGTATAAACCCCAAATAATTTGTCTTGAGCCATATCCTACCGATTATCTGCTTGCAGAAGCAGAAAAAGGGAATATCCATCTCATTCGTGAGATGGCGCAATGCTATGATCCGGAGAACCTTTCTTCGCTTTCAAATGACCTGTTGTTCTTTGTTGATTCTACCCATACACTTGGTCCAATGGGTGAAGTGAGCCGAATAATATTAGAAATGCTGCCAAGGCTTAAAAAAGGAGCATGGGTACACTTTCATGACATTATTTTTCCATATGATTATGATCGTAACCTTTTGACATCAGCGCTGTTTTTTCAGCATGAAAGCATTTTGCTACACTCCTTTTTAGCCTATAATAATCGATTTCAGATTCAAGTTTCGTTGTCTATGCTGCATTACAAACATCCTGAAATTATGAAAGCATGTCTTTCTAACTATATTCCAGCCGCAAATGATGACGGCCTGGAAGGCAGTGAAGGGGATTTCCCTAGTTCGATATATCTTAAAGCAATATGATAATCAGGTTTAGAATAGAGTATGGGGGAATGTAGCTCTCTTCTTCGGTGGATGATAATGAGTAAGGAAAAAGAATGAAAAAAAACAGCCGTATTTATATTGCAGGTCATCGAGGTCTTGTCGGTGCTGCACTTCTTCGTGTACTTGTTACCGAAGGATATGCAGATATTATCACAAAAACGCATAAGTCTTTGGATTTAACGGATAAGATAGAAGTGGAGAAGTTTTTCGTTCAAGAAAAGCCGGAATATGTATTTATGGCAGCAGCAAGGGTCGGCGGTGTCTTCGCCAATGATACTCACCCGGTAGAGTTTTTGCGTGATAACCTATTAATGCAGACCCACGTCATTGATGCCGCTTATCGGAATGGTGTTAAGAAATTTCTTTTTCTTGGTTCTTCATGCATCTATCCCAAAAACTCTCCTCAGCCCATTACGGAAGACGCCTTGTTGTCTGGTGGACTTGAACCGACCAATGAATGGTATGCCATAGCTAAAATCGCCGGTATAAAACTCTGCCAAGCGTATCGAAAACAATATGGTTTTGATGCCATAAGCCTTATGCCGACAAATTTATACGGCCCTGGAGATAATTTTGATTTGGAAAGTTCGCATGTTATGCCGGCTTTGATAAGGAAATTCCACGACGCTAAAATAAATAACAAGGCCGAAGTTGTCGTCTGGGGAAGTGGAAAGCCAAAACGGGAGTTTCTGTTTGTTGATGATCTGGCTGAAGCAGCGACGTTTTGCATGGAAGCCTATTCCGATGAAAAAATTATAAATATTGGTGTAGGAAAAGATATTCCGATTATTTCTCTTGCAGGACTCATTCGCGAGGAAGTGGGTTTCAAAGGCAATATAGTTTTGGACAGGAGCAAGCCTGATGGTGTTTCCAGTAAATTATTGGATATTTCCCGTGCATCATCAATTGGTTGGACCGCACAAACTTCTCTAAGAGAGGGAGTTCGAAAAACATATCACTGGTTCCTTGAAAACCAGGATAATTTTCGTAGTTGAAATTACCCTGGTCGCAGAAATTAAAAGAAGCCAAAAGACGAGACTGTTTTAAGGTTATTTCATTGGAAATGAGATAAACAGATATGATATAAAGAACTTAGCCCTTAGATCTGTTTAGAGGAGTAACTCAAACATTTTCATGTTATTTCTATTTCCCGCACGTGAGAACAACGAAACATGAAAGCTAGAGAGTACTCTATTTTTTTGTCATTCCGGCGTAAGCCAGAATTCAGGAGTGAATTGAGTTTCTGGATTCCAGATTAAACCGCTCTAGAATGACATGGTTACAAAGACTTGATAGAGGAGCAGTTGATCAATCACTGTTTTCTAAAAATGCAACAGGTTGTATGACCAAGAAAATGGATGTTTAAATGATACCATTTGAAATCAGATTGTTGCTTGTTTTTTTAACCGCATTTTTTTCTGCTCTTTTCGTACTTCCCAAAATTGCAAACATAGCCCAGCGCATAGGCTTGGTTGATCACCCTGGAGAGAGAAAGGTTCACATGATGCCGAAGCCTCTAGTGGGTGGTATCGGTATGACTATTGCCGCCACCTTTTCCGCCTTGGTTTTTGTCCAAATAACAGGGCTGCGAGGTTTTTTTCTTGGTTTGTCTGTCCTGTTGTTGGTTGGGTTTCTTGATGATTTTAAAGAGGTTGGCCATAAACAGAAATTTCTCGCCCAGATCGGTGCAACAACGGTTATGGTCTACTTCAGCAAGACTGCTCTTCTGTCATTTGGTGACTTGTTTGGTTTGGGCTCTCTGGATATTCCCCAGAACAATCTGTTGATCTGGTGTGTAACGGTTTTTTGCGTTGTCGGGGTGATTAATGCGCTGAATATGATTGATGGTCTTGATGGTTTAGCTGGGGGTGTCTCTTTTGTTGCCTTTATGATGTTCTGTATTCATTCTTCTCTTGCAGGCAATAAAATGCTGATGCTGTTGAATCTGGCATTTGCTGGAGCTATCTTAGGTTTTCTGCGGTTTAACCGTTACCCAGCTTCACTCTTCATGGGTGATGCCGGGAGCCTGTGTCTTGGTTTTGCTCTTGCTTTTATGTCTTTGGCCCTGACCCAGGGAGAAACTCCCAATGTCAGACCGATAGTGGCTTTATTGATTCTAGCTGTTCCTATTACCGATACCATCGTAGTTATGGTGAAACGTGTTTTGCGTGGGGAAAGCCCGTTTGCAGCAGATCAGAAGCATCTTCATCACGCAATTTTAAGATATGGGGTTAGCAGGAATAGGGCGGTAACAATCATCCTCGGCATCTCGATTTTTTTAGGTTGCCTGAGTTTTCTCAGTCCGATATATGGGGTAGCCGATTATTGGGTGTTTCTTCTTTTTTGTGTGTATTTCTGCGGTTTTCTAATTCTGTCTTTTTATGGTAGACACCTCCGGTCTGTGGGCAGTTTGGTGGACCGATTGAAATTAAGGAAGCCTTTTCTGCCTATTAGCCGCCTTTTAAGGAGAAGTGACTATTTTCACATTACAAGAAAATCAGAGCGTTATGAGGTTGCACTCAAGTGTTTGTGTAGAAGAACTGAAACCGGGGAGAGCTTTCAGGGTTTGATTCTGGACTGTATGTCGTCAGAGCATTTGGGACAAATCAGCTTAAAAACTAAGAGACACTTTC
>CAZUUJ010000011.1:0-67171 GCA_964623625.1 uncultured Desulfocapsaceae bacterium | reverse complement strand
GGGACTTGAACCCACGACCTCCTGGGCCACAACCAGGTGCTCTAACCTGCTGAGCCACGCCCACCACAAGTCGTTCGAATACTAAAACGGCTATCTTATACCCACTCAACAGAGGATTTGCAAGTTTAAAAAGGCCGATTACACAAACAGCTATCCAACAGAAAAAACATCCTAACAGCAGACAGGTTACACATCTTCTTTACAGTGCATACATTTTTTAGCTCTGATTTTGACCAATTCAGCACAGTAGGGGCATTCTTTTAAAAAATTGGTATTGAGTAGCTTATGAATAATCATTCCACATTCCTGCTCAAGGGAACTGTCCCTGAAAGTATGATTTTTGATAGGCTCGATACAATTAAGATCGTTGAGTTCCGGTAGAAGCGAAATAGCGCGTCTGCGGTCTGTGACGTTTGCCGCTTCATCAAGAATCAGAAAGAGAACAGGTTCAAGATTGCCTTCCTCCACACAAGTGTCCAGTTGGGCGATGGCTTCTTTTTCTTTTTGGTACCGTTCGTTTTGTCTTTTGATTTCTTTGCGATCAATAACTGAAGCTTTGAAGGCGTCTTTATTGCCGACCATCATAAGATTGCCTTCTTTGGAACCGGGCAGTTCCATGTATCTGTACGAGGCGTGATGGCCGTAATTAGCCTCAACGTTTTCCCATCCTTTGAGAAAAAGAGGGCATGCATCACTCAAACAGATGAACATTGCTTCCGATCCCCAACCAAGCCCATCTCCAACATGAACCGGAGGGGCCTGACAGCACAACATTTTTGACTGACAGTGGGGACAAACATGTTCCTCATCGAGGAAACTTAAATCATTTTGCAGCATGGTAACTCCAGGTTTATTTATATTTCTAAAAGTTTGAATCAACCGGCCGGTTTGAGCCCCGGCTCCAACAAGATATCGTCGACCGCTTTGGCCTTTTTCATTCCGGCTTGCAGAAAAGGTTCGGTCAGGTAATAGCGATTATCATTCATCAACTCACACAATTGGTCGATTTCCTGATTCTCGGCAAGGTCGATGATGTGAGAGAGGTTCTCGATAAATGAACGCACAATTTTCCGGCCATCCCCCGAAGTCGCCATGATTTCGGCATAGGTCCTCGGATTCTGATAGTGGACTCTGGTCATGGCCAAAATGCCGTATAATGACGTCAACGTCGAATGGCTGGTTATGTCGTTGCAGTCGATCTTGTGCTCTTTGAGTGACATGGCCAGGGCCACCGAAATAGTGGTCGGCAGTTTCTGCCCGACACCCATCAGCAGGTCATGTTTGGTTTTGCTGTCCTGATAGATGTCGGCTCCGTGTTTATAGAGAAAAGCTTCGAATTCCGAACAGAATCCACCTGAACGTTCAGTGCGGACGACAGCTGCGTTTTTATCTTTCATCGTTAAGGCCTGGGGCCCCCAAAGATTGTGAACCAGCATCAGCTCTACACCTTCACCGGTTACTTCCATTGCCGTGTCCAAGGTATTCTCTGACTCGCCTGCGAGCAGAATTAATGCCTGACCGTCACGAAGCAGATGCCCGTATTCTCGAATTGTAGTCGAGGTGAGGGATATGGGCACACAGATGACCACAACATCAACGTCCGGTACCATCTCCTCTGGGCGCAGATCTGTTGTTCTCCCGGTTAACACCACTTGATACCCCTCGCTTTCCAATTTCTGTGCAAACCAGATCGACATATCCCCGGTTCCGATAAAACCAAATGACTTGATTTTCTTGATCCGCATATCGACTCGTGGAAAGGAGCCAAGAAACTTGATCGAATCCTTTTCCTGTATAACGGATTGCTCAAGACTTTTTAGGGCATCGCTGAGAAGTCTGTCATCAATATGTCCTTCAGCTTCAATGTAAATTTGCAGCTTCTGGGTTTTGATATCGTTTTCGGTTCGCAAATCGAGAATATTAATTCCCCTGCGGGTGAATTCACCCAGAATGTCCACCAGCATACCGACGCGATCTTTCAGTGGACGGGTAATCACCGCAGTTGCGTCATAACCGGTCGAATCAGCTGGTTGATTGCCGATCAGGGCAAAACGGGTCTTATTGTGTGGGACCAGTTCTCTTACAAGGAGCTTGATACCTTGCTCCCTTAATAGTTCTTCAGAATCGACGATAAGATAATTGGACAAATTCTGCTCTTTAATCGTCCGGATCGAGCGCTCAATATCCTGAACCGTCATCAGGGTTGCTTCGGGAAAATGAGTATCGATATAATCCCGGCACTGATTAAAGACAGAGCCACGACCAACGATGACCTCTATGGGTCCAACGTTTTCTTTGTCGACAACAGAGCCAAGGGAAAGATGAATGGGTAAAACCACATTGTCGATCCAATAGCCTTTTTCCATGTTCTCAAGCAGCTTGAAATATTCTCTGCTTTCACCCTCCCTGGTATTATAAACCGGAATAAGAAGCTGGTCTGATTTGTTCCGGACAAAGCAGTCAAAGGCATCCTGAAGTCGACGAAACAAAATTATTTCAGCATTTGAATCGTGCTCCTTGACAGCTCGATAACAGTCGGAGCCTATAGGTCCTAAGGTGGCAATGGTCGTCATACGTTCGTGTGGCTATCCGTTTATCGTTGAGTATTCAATAAGAGTATGGGATGATACCGGGATAAGTCGATATTTCGTATTCTCTTTTGCCTGGAATGCGGACAAAATTGCAAAATATACATTCTCTTATCTTTAGGCAACCCCTTTCTTGGAATAGTGCGTTGTCGGAAAAACGAAGAATCGACTCCAAATAATATGGATGTCCCTGCTCCCAGCTCCCATCGAACTGCCACGATCGCAGAATATCTGGACTCATTATACGATTCTCCCCGATTTGCTCCCCAGATTGTTGCAAAAAAAACATTTGAAAAACAGCAGGCTGTTACCTGTGAATTTCCATCCGACATGGATAAGAGTCTTGTCGCCAAAATTGTGGACATGGGATACCCATCGCTCTATTCCCACCAGAGAGAGGCTATCAACAATATAAGGAAAAACGAAAGTGTTATCGTTTCAACACCGACCGCTTCCGGGAAAAGCCTTATCTATAATCTCTGCTTCTTCGAGCAGCTGCTGCAAGACCCACGGTCCCACGCACTGTATCTGTATCCACTAAAAGCACTGGCCCAAGACCAGCTCAGAGTCATAACAGCGATGGGGGGTCATTTGGGTGATCTGCTTCCAAACGACTCAACCAGTATCGCCCAAATATATGATGGTGATACCTCACAATATAAGCGAAGTCGGATTCGCAAGGAAACTCCACCTGTTCTGTTGTCCAATCCGGACATGCTGCACCTGTCATTCCTGCCGTATCACGAAAGTTGGAGTCATTTTTTCAGACAACTCCGTTTCCTGGTTGTTGATGAAGTGCACAGCTATCGAGGCGTTTTCGGCTCCCATATGAGTTGGGTTTTTAGACGGCTCATTCGTCTTGCCAACCATTACGGAGCCGATCCGGCCGTCATCATGCTCTCGGCAACCATTGGTAATCCCCAGCAGTTCGGCGAGAAGCTTATCTCCCGGCCCGTTAAAGTGGTAACCGAGTCAGGCGCTCCGCAGGCAGCAAAGCATGTACTGCTTCTCAATCCTTGGGATTCAGCAGCCCACACAGCCGGTCAAATGGTCGAAGCAGCGGTGAAAAGAAAACTGAGAACCATAGTCTACACTCAGTCGAGAAAAATGACCGAACTGATCACCCTGTGGACACGGCCGAAACTTGGAAGACTTGCCCAAAAACTCTCTTCTTATCGGGCCGGTTTTCTGCCTGAAGAACGAAGAGAGATCGAACAGCAGCTGGCGAATGGTCAACTGCTGGCGGTGATTTCCACTTCAGCTCTTGAACTTGGTATTGACATCGGTGATCTGGACCTCTGTCTGCTGGTCGGTTATCCGGGCTCGATCATGGCTTCCTATCAGCGGGGTGGCAGAGTAGGGCGGGGCGGCAGAGAGTCGGCAGTAGTTCTGATCGCTCAGGAAGACGCTCTTGATCAGTATTTTATGCGAAATCCGGACGATTTCTTTAGGCGTAATGTCGAATCAGCCGTCATCAATCCAGAAAACCCCACTATTATGGAGTCGCAGCTCAGCTGCGTTGCTGCCGAATATCCTCTTCATGTGGAAGAGCGCCTCTGCCGTGAAGAGCCGGTCAGGAGAACCATCGAATCTCTCTGTGGTCAGTCGGTCCTTCTGCAAAGCGGATCAGGCGACCAATACTTCTCAAGCCGCAAATATCCCCAGCGGCAGATCAACTTAAGGGGTGGTGGCAATCAGCTGTCCATTATAAACAGTTCAAGCGGAGAGGTGCTCGGAGAAATCGATTCGCTCCGGTCCCTCAAAGAATGTCATCCTGGAGCCCTCTACATCCACAGGGCACAAAGCTGGTTGATAGAAAAACTCGACCTGGGAGCCAAGGAAGTAATAGCCACCGAAGCTCGGGTGCCCTATTACACCAGGGCCACTTCAAACAAGCAAACGGAAATTCTTGATGTCCTTGCTGAAAAAGCCGTCTTTGGCTGCCGCGTTCGCTTCGGCCCGTTAACAGTGACTGAGCAGGTCACAGGATACCAGAAAAGAAATAAAAATACAGGCAAACTGATTAATACAATCCCCCTTGATCTCCCGGAGCAGCTGCTTGAAACAGAAGGTGTGTGGATAGAGATCGATCCGGCTGTTCAACAGTGGATGGAACGGGAGAAGCATCATTTTATGGGTTCCATTCATGCGATGGAACACGCAATGATAGCCATGTTTCCTTTGTTGATTCTCTGTGACCGTAATGATATCGGCGGTATATCCTGTGTTATTCATGAGCAGACTGAACTGGCCACTGTTTTTATTTATGACGGATACACAGGTGGGGCAGGACTTTGCAGCGAAGCTTATAACCAATTTGATAAACTGATTACAACAACCTTCAAAACGGTTTCAAGTTGTTCTTGTGAAACCGGATGTCCATCATGCGTGCATTCACCAAAATGTGGGTCGGGCAATCGTCCAATCGACAAGAATGGCTGCCTGACGCTACTGCAAAAAATCATGGCTCAGAAATCGGGCTCCAAGCGTTCTAAAATAAAAAATAAACCTAGTGGTTTACCAAAACTGCCGAAGGAAAGCGGCAAAAAGGGGCTTGATGCTCTACCGTCTCGCTTCGGGTTGTTTGATGTCGAGACCAAGCGTTCAGCTCAGGAGGTTGGCGGCTGGCATAAAGCCGAAGAGATGGGAATTTCCGTAGCTGTTGTCTATGATTCACAGATAGACGGCTATATTACCTACCTGGAAGATGAGATTGATAAACTGGTGAATCATCTCTCTGAACTTGATCTGGTTATCGGTTTCAATAATAAACGGTTCGACAACCGGGTGCTGTCGAAATACACCGACAGAGATCTTCAGAGATTGCCCAATGTTGACCTGCTTGAAGAAGTTCATAATCAGCTTGGATATCGGATCAGCCTGAACAGTTTGGCCGCCCACACCTTGGGTATTGAGAAATCCGCAGATGGGCTGCAGGCGTTGAAATGGTACAAAGAGGGTGAGATCGCTAAAATCGTTCACTACTGCAGAAAAGATGTCGAGATCACCAGAAACCTTTTTCTGCATGGACTTGAACATGGTTTCCTGCTTTTCAAGAATAAAAGCGGAAAGATCGTACGGTTACCGCTAAACCTGGAGATGACGATTCTAAACGTGCTTGAAAAATGAATCTGATACAGATTCAAAAAGGCAAATCCCATACTCGAAAGGATTAATTTGAATAAACCCGGTTTCAGGGCCAGAGCAGGGGTTTATAGATCCATCCCACCATCCCCTCATCGTGTTTCACTTTGATCCATCGACCCTTTCGGCCAAGTTTGGTCAACACGACTCCGCGGTACACTTCGGCAATAATCCTGTTTCTGGTGGAAGGGCCGGCGCGCATATTGATTTTGGTTATGGCATTGACAATTAAGGTTTTTCCTTTCTCAACCAGACTGGAATGAACCCAGCCGTTATCACCCTCATAATCCCTTACTTTGACCCAGTCTCCCTTGCGACCAACAATAACCAGGGGATACCCTTTTGCGAGTTCCATATAGACAGGTTTCTTTTTCGATGGACCTGTACGGACATTGACGTTTTCACCCTTGACACTCACATGGTTGGCGAGGCAAAGTGCGGTGGAAGTTAAAAACAATGCCAAGGTCAATAATCCGATTTGGATATATCTGTTGGAAAAAGCGGTATGAGATTTCATAGGAGTGAAAATCATGCGTTTATCGATTTGTGTTTGCTTACAAGGACATCAATAGAAAACGACTAATGTGTAGTTAATAGAGGAAGAAACTAACACCATCCTGATGACAAGTCAAACCCTTATGACATAAATTCCAAAACACCTTTTCTTGAATTCATAACTGCAACGGCTCCCACCGGCAGGGTCATGTTGTTGGATATATGGCCTGTGCTGAAACCACCCCAGACAGGTATCTGGAGATCGGTGGTCAGTTCAAGGACACGGTTCCACACTTTTTCGGTATGTTGTATTTTTTCCATGCTGTCCTGCTTGGGTGAGGTGGAGAAATCGCCAAGAATCAATCCGGCAATTCCATCAAACATTCCTGCAAGAGTCAGTTGGGTAAACAGCCTGTCCAACCGGTAAATCGGCTCTTGGACGTCTTCTAAAAAAACAATCCTGCCTCTCCAGTCGGGTTTAAACTTTGTTCCAAGAAGTGTTGCCAGACTGGAGAGATTACCTCCGGTCAAAATACCCTGTGTTGTATCAGCGTCTTTAAGTATTTCAAGACCGGAACACACAATTTCGCGGTTCCATTTTCCAAGCAGACTGTATAGGAACCTGTTCATTGAAGGTCTATCAAGTGCTGGCAATGTGGTTAATACCGGACCATGCATAGTCACCAGACCCGTTTGTTGATTTAAATAGCTGTGCAGCAAACTGATGTCCGAGAAACCGACCAACAGTTTCGGATACCGTTTTACAGCTTTCAAATCGATTGTATCCAGTATCCGGAGGCAGCCGTACCCTCCACGCAGTGCCAGCAGTCCATTCACCGTCGGGTCATTCCAGAGCCTGTTTAGCTCCTCGCTACGGTTGTAATCGCTGTCGGCGAGATAATCTTCTCCCGGCCAGAATCGGGCCGGTTGCTTAACCCTGAATCCGTATTCTTTTAGCAGATGAATACCCCGATAATAACAGTCGAGGTCTTCCGGATACCCGGCAGGGGCAAAAATCCCTATGCAATCACCCTTTTTTAAAGGTGAAGGGGTAATCACTTTTCCCATGATGGTTTCATTTTCCGATAGATCAACTCAAGGCCTTTTAAGGTGAGTTGGGGGTCGACATGATCAAAACTGTCTGTAAAATTAGAAATAATACTGGACATCCCACCGGTTGCCAGCACCTTAATAGCCGAAGGATCACCATTCATTTCTTCTTTTATCTTGACAATCATACCATCAATGAGTGAACCGTATCCATTCATGACACCACTTGTCATCGCCTGCCTGGTGTCTTTGCCGATGACTGTTCTGGTCGGCTGGGAAATATCGATATGGGGCAGTTTGGCAGTCCTGCTGGAGAGCGCTTCCATTGAGATCCCAATCCCAGGGAAAATAGCACCTCCCAGGTATTCGCATTCTGCTGTCACACAGTCAAAGGTAATTGCTGTTCCAAAATCGACGATAATCAATTCGCATTTGTAATGGTGATGTCCCGCAATGGCATTGACAAGTCTGTCGGCACCGACGTCATCCGGGTGACTGATTTTTACTGTGACAAGATCACTGACGCTCTTGAAATTTACTATAAAAATCGGGTGGTTGAGATTGTCATGAAGTAAATTATCACAACACAAGAGCCAGGAAGCCTGGAGTGAAGGAACAACACTGGCCAGGACCACTCCAGAGATCTTTTCAGGTAAAATCCCAGCCATTGAAAACAGCGTATGATATTGAACAAGGATTTCATCGCTGGTCATCTCTTTGTCTGATTTTAACCTGAACTGATGAATCAGTTGGCTATCCTTGAATAATCCGCTTACGGTATGAGTGTTACCGACATCAATTACAAATAGCATAATCCCGTTTTTATTAGTATAATTTTAGCTAAGCAACAACCTCCTGCAGTGTGGTTGTCTCTTTTTGCACTTAGCTGCTGAACGGTCATTCTACCTGCATCTTGGTTGAAAAGGAAGTGAATAGGAGATTATTTATGAGCGAAATGATTCTGGTTACCACTACTTTCGAGTCGAAGCAGGAGGCTAAAAAAATAGGCAAAATACTCGTTGATAGTCGTCTTGCCGGATGTGCCCAGGTAAGTGGTCCGGTTACCAGCGTTTACCGATGGAAAGGAAAAATTGAAAACAGTCAGGAGTATTGTTTATCCGTCAAAACAGTTTCCGCTCTCTATCAGCAGTTGGAGAAAAGTATTAAGGAACACCATCCGTACGAAACCCCTGAAATTATCGCTACACCCACATACGCTCACTCACAGGAGTATGGTGATTGGTTGGAAGATCAATTACAGAATCCTGATTAATTCCTCAAAACATGAACTTCAGCCAACTCTTTAAGAACTATCTGCGGATTGGATTACCTGAGTCCTATTCCCCCAACAGTCTACGAAAAATAGAGGTTCTCAATGCCCTGAGGCTGGTTGCGCTCTGCGTTCTGATCGGGTTTTCCATTATTTGGCTCTCAGGAGGGCAATACAAACTCTTTGTTGTCGATTTTTTGTGTTTTTTTCTAATGCTTGGTGATCTTTTCTATCAGAAAAAAGAGAAAAACGTCCGGATGGCCACAATTACCGGCACTATTTTGATTGCACTGGTCCTTCTTGTTGTGTTGCTTTCAAGCTCAGGGAGCTTTTCCGGGTTGTTCTGGTGTTATACCTTTCCGCTGGCGGCCTTCTTTCTTCTTGGTAAAAAGAACGGGCTTATCGCTGTAATCTGTTTTTTATTGCTTCTCACTCTCTCTTTTTTCCTTTTTCCCAAAGCGACAGGAGCTGAACTTTCCCTGGTGGCAACCATACGTTTTTTCGGATCTTTTCTAGTCGTTTCAATTCTTGGCTTGATATACGAACATTTCCGATTCAATTCTTATCAGCAGCTGAAAAAAATGGCTGTTGAAGCCCAAAAGGCCGATCAGGCCAAAAGCGTGTTTCTTGCCAACATGAGCCATGAATTTCGGACGCCAATGAACGGTATAATCGGTATGAGCGAAATACTGCTTGATACGGAATTAAATAGTGAGCAAAGGGAATATATCGAAACGGTTCGTAACTCGTCTGATGACCTGATGATATTGATCAACAACCTATTTGACTTCTCGAACCTGGAAACCGGAAACATAGCGCTTGAAAAAGCAGAGTTTAACCTCAACGATCTGTTCAATGGTCTGAAAAAAAACTTTGGCGCTCAGGTCGATCAGAAGGGACTTCAACTCAGGTTCGATATCGATTCGCGCATCCCGGAGAATCTTACAGGTGATCGGAGACGAATTGGCCAAATACTGCATAATCTGGTTAAAAACTCAATAAAATTCACGTCACACGGTAATATTAAAGTTGTCTGCAGCTTAAAAGGTAAAGAAAAAGACAACCTTCGCCTACGCTTTGCGGTAACTGATACCGGTAAAGGTATAGCCGAGTCCAAACAGGCAACGATTTTCGAATCGTTCATCCAGGCGGATGGTTCCATGACCAGAGCGCACGGCGGAGTAGGTCTCGGACTAACCATTTCCAAACAACTGGTGGCCCTAATGGATGGAACAATCGGCGTCAAGAGCAGAGAAGATCAGGGTACTGAGTTCTGGTTCACAATAGAGTTACAGGAACAATCAGCTTAGATATTTCTTTTCTTTGTTGACCACATCATTTATCGGGCTGCTGATTCTTTTCCTGTTGACCAGAAACCAGATGATGGAGAAGGGGCCCATTCATATTGGTGGCAGCCACCTGATGATTCATTGAGCGTGTAATAAGTTGATCCATATATTGCCCACTTAGATGGAATGCCCGTTTATAACTTCCAGTCAAACTGTGATAGGCGGAGAAGGCCGAGGCGTACGTGCAGCCGGTGCCGTGGAGATGGGGATGTTGATGTCTCGGGCGTGTATCAATGATCTCCCGGCCGCTCCTGGTAACCAGAATATCGGTGAGTGTTTCTTTATCTGTCTCGACATGGCCGCCTTTTAATACGATGGCTTCCATCCGGTTGAATCGGTTGAAAAGGACATCGGCACACTTTCGCATTTCCAGTTCATTTAAACAGCTTTTTGAACATAATAATTCAAGTTCGGACCGGTTCGGTGTGAGTATGGTTACCGTATCGACCAGCGTTGATTTTAATTCTCTTATCGAGTCCGGTTCAAAAAGCTCCTGACCTCCCGTAGAAGCAAGTACTGGATCATAGATGACCTGGCCATGAAAGGATTGAAGTATTTTCTCAAGTGCCCGGGCTATTTGTAAAGTTCCGACCATCCCTATTTTAATGTGGGTGACACGGTGATCATCCAGTACCGCTTCCACCTGTTCTTTTACATATTCAAAGGGAAGAGGGTGAACCGCAGAGACACCTCTGGAATTCTGAACCGTTATACAGGTAACGGCAGCAGCTCCATAGACACCGATAGTGGTAAAAGTCTTAATATCCGCCTGAACACCGGCTCCGCCGCTTGGATCGGAACCGGCTACGGTAAGTATCGTGGGGAGGAGAGCACTCAATTGTTGATAATTGTTTTTCGCTGTATCTGGTGATGACAAAAGAAGTATCTCAAGCACACAGCAACATTTTTAGTGTGACCGGTTGCCAAATATAGCCAAATAAAATATGATGCGCAAGCTAACCCGCCTGAAGTTCTTTTCATATTTACATAGATTTATGACTGCATCTGCCCAAAATTACGACGAAAGTAAGATAAAAACCTTAAGCTCGCTCGAGCATATCAGGAAACGTCCGGGGATGTATATAGGCCGTCTCGGTTCCGGTACCCATCCTGATGACGGTATCTATATCCTGCTCAAAGAAGTTGTCGATAACTGTATCGATGAATTTATCATGGGAGCCGGCAAACGTATTAATATCTCCATTGCAGAAAACGGTATTGTCCGGGTGCGCGATTTCGGAAGAGGAATTCCTCTTGGCAAAATTGTTGATTGTGTCTCGGTAATTAATACCGGCGCCAAGTACAATACCGATGTTTTTCAGTTCTCAGTCGGTCTTAACGGTGTTGGTACCAAGGCGGTCAATGCCTTATCCGAGCATTTCAAGGTGGTTGCCTATCGCGACGGTGAATTTGCTTCAGCCATGTTTTCCAATGGAGAATTGATTGAAGAGGACCGGGGCACCACAAAAGAAAAAAACGGCACCTATGTTGAATTTCTTCCCGATCAGAAGATGTTCCCGCAATTTAGTTTTGATCCGGCATTCATTGACAAACGTCTCTGGCGATATGCTTACCTCAATGCCAAGCTGAAGATCTATAATGAAAAGGAACTCTACTATTCTTCCAAGGGACTGCTCGATCTGCTTGATAAGGAACTTGACGGCCAACAACTCTACGAACCAATTTACTGCAGGGACTCAACCCTTGAATTCGCCTTCTCCCATACCAATGGCTATGGCGATAATTATTATACTTTTGTCAACGGCACCTTTACCAGCGAGGGCGGTACCCATTTATCAGCTTTCCGTGAAGGGATTTTGAAAGGAGTAAACGAATTTTCCTCCAGGAAGTTTGACGGTAAGGATGTTCGTGACGGAGTTGTCGGCACCCTGGCTATCAAGATTAAAGAACCGATTTTCGAATCTCAAACCAAAAATAAACTTGGCAACACCGATGTCCGCAGCTGGATTGTCAACAAGATCAAAGATACCGTCTGTGAAGCGCTGTATAAAAATGATGAAATTGCTGAAAAGATCATCGAAAAAATTCAGCGCAACGAAAAGGTGAGAAAAGAACTGCAAAGTGTTCGCAAAGAGGCAAGAGTCAAGGCCAAAAAGGTGGCGCTTAAAATTCCCCAGCTCAAAGACTGCAAGTATCATCCGACCAAAAAAAAGCCGTCACCTCAGGGTAAAGAAAATATGGTCTTTATCACCGAGGGTCAATCGGCCTCCGGTTCTATCGTTTCTGCCCGTGATCCCCTTGTTCAGGCGGTTTTCTCTCTCAAGGGCAAACCGATGAACGTCTTTGGCCATAAACTGGCTCTTTTATATAAAAATGAAGAGATGTATTCACTGATGCAGGCACTGAACATTGAAGATTCGATTTCCGACCTGCGCTACGATAAAGTTGTGCTGGCCACCGATGCCGATGTAGACGGCCTTCATATCCGGAACCTGCTGCTGACCTTCTTCCTGCATTATTTTGAACCACTGGTTAAACTTGGGCACGTATATATCCTTGAAACTCCGATATTTCGTGTTCGAAATAAAAAACAGACCTTTTATTGTTATTCGGATTCGGAAAAGAACAAGAAAACCAAATCCCTTCAGGGTAGAGGCAAAGTGAAACGCCAGGTTGAAGTGACCAGATTCAAAGGACTTGGAGAAATCTCACCAAAAGAGTTTAAGCAGTTCATCGGTCCCGATATGCGGCTCCAACAGGTCAACATGGATACGGTGAGTGAAGTAGCGAATGTACTGGCTTTCTATATGGGAAAGAACAGCCCGGACAGAAAACAGTATATTATTGATAATCTGGTGTAGTTAAAAACAGCTGTTAGCCCATAGCAATTTACAACATGCTTTCCCAATATACAAAATTACAGAAGCTTTTTGATTTCAACTTCCTTGAATATACCTCCTATGTGATCCGGGAGCGTGCCATTCCAGATATCAAGGACGGTCTCAAACCGGTTCAGCGTCGAATTCTGCAGACCCTGCGCCTCACTGACGACGGTCGGTTTCATAAAGTCGCCAATATTGTCGGGTCGACCATGAAGCTCCATCCCCACGGTGATGCCTCTATATTCTCCGCCCTGGTGAATCTTGCCAATAAAGATTATCTCATTGAAAAACAGGGAAATTTCGGCAATATTTTCACCGGCGATCAAGCCTCAGCTGCCAGATACATCGAGTGTCGTCTCACTCCCCTGGCCAGAGAGGTACTGTTCAAAAAGGATTTGACCGAGTTTGTTGACTCCTATGACGGTCGAATGAAGGAACCTGTTGCCTTTCCGGCAAAGATTCCCCTTTTACTGCTCCAGGGGGCCGAAGGAATTGCAGTGGGCATGGCAACCAAGATTATGCCCCATAACTTTAATGAGCTTCTCGAGGCGCAGAAACGAATTCTTCAGGACCAGGAAATTGAACTGTATCCCGATTTTCCCAAAAAGGGATTTGTCGATGTCAATCAATATAACAGTGGTAACGGTAAGATTCGCTGCCGCGCCCGTGTCGAGGAGCCTAACGAAAAAACTATTCTTATCAAGGAGATCCCACACACAACAACTACCCAGTCTCTGATCGACTCCATAGAAAAAGCGGCCAAGGCCGGCAAACTGAAAATTGCCTCGATCAATGATTATACAGCGGAAGAAGTTGAGATCGAGATCAAACTTTCCCGCGGCATATATACCGAAGACACCATAAAGGCTCTGTATGCCTTTACCGACTGCGAAGTGTCGATCAGCCCCAACCTCACATTAATCAAGAACAATATGCCGGTCACCATGGGTGTTGAGGAAGTGCTTCGTGAGAATACTGAGCAACTGGTAGCCACCTTAACTCTCGAGCAGGAGATCGAACTGGACCGGTTGCAGGCAAAGCTGCATGCCAGGTTGCTTGAGCAGATATTTATCGAGGAAAGGGTGTATAAACGAATTGAGGATAAAACCAGCTACAAGGCTGTCGTCAAGAGTGTGGAGGACGGATTGGCGCCCTTTATTTCCAAGCTGGAAAAAGAGGTGACATTGGATGACATCGAACGCCTCCTGCAGATCAAGATTAAACGGATATCCCAATGGGACATTAATAAACAGAAAAAAGAAATTCGAACAATTCGATCGGATATCAAGCAGATAGAAAAAAACCTCAAGGATATGGTCGGTTTTACTATCACCTATATTGACAGTCTGCTGGACAGATTTGGCGCAGATTATCCTCGCCAAACCGAGATTCGGGAATTCAAAGAGGTAAGTGTCAGAAAAGCCGCACTGTCCAATCTTGTTATCGGTTATGATCGGGCATCAGGTTTCTTAGGGCATCAGGTCAAGATACAGGATGAAAAAAGTGATATATCGTTCTCCTGCTCAGAATATGACAAAATACTCCTGATTTACAGTACGGGCAAATATCAGGTTATTCCCGTATCCGATAAACTGTTTGTCGGCTCCGAACTGGCCTGGGTGGGAGTTGTACGGAAAGATCTGCTGTTTAATATTATTTACAGGGACGGTAAGGAAAACAAGGCCTATGTAAAGCGATTCAGAACGCCAAAATTCATTTTAAAAAAAGAATATGAGCTGTTTGCCTGCCATAATCGATCAAGGATTCTGCTCTTTACCCAGGGAAAGCAGCGGTACGCCCGTGTCTATCTCATGCCGTCAAGACGTGCCAAATCAAATATCATCGATATCGACTTCGACGCCTATCTTGTGAAAGGAGCAACGGCAAAGGGGAAGCGAGTTTCTCCCCGGGTGGTGCGCAGAGTTATTGAAAGCGACGGCTCTCACATAAAGAAGAAAGAGGAAAAGCAGAACCTTTCACTGCCGGGAATAGAAGGGGAGGAAACTAAAGAAGGGGAGTGATGGAGAGAAATATCGAATGATGAAGTTGTTTGTCTTCGACATTCGATATTTCTTGTCCGATTTTCTTCTTTGATTTGCTCTTTTGGGTCGGCTTATCTGATATGAGCTACAAACTTGCTCATATCCTTTCTCACTTTCAGATACTCATTCTCACTTAATCCGGCACCAAGAGCAACATATTTTGCCGATTCTGATGTAAGAAAATCGCCTGGTGCATGAGCATCGGCGCATACGGCCAGTTTTGCTCCCACTCTTTTAGCTATTGTAGCTACATGACCATTAGTGATCGAATGACCTTTACGGCCGGAGAGTTCCAGGAAAATGTTCTTTTCAGCGGCAAGGGCTGCATCATCTTCACTGATTAACCCGGGGTGGGCAAGCAGATCAGCTCCGGCATCCAAAGCGGCGCGATTGGTGCCAGGTGCAACCGGTTCAACCACCGTTTCACCGTGGACAACCACAACCTGAGCGCCAAGTTGCCGAGCCCGGCTAACAAGTTCCCCGATCAATCCTGGAGGCACATGGGTCAATTCAATTCCCGGAATCAGTCTGGTTGAAGAATGTTGGTTCAAATCGGTAGCCGCTTGAGATATCCTTGGAATGATAAAGTCCAAATTGGATGAGTCGGCATGGTCTGTAATGGCCACTGCTTCATATCCTAGAACCTCGACCCTGCGTAAGTGTTCCGCCGGAACAAGGGCACCGTCACTGAAAAAGGTATGGGTATGTAGATCAATCATCATTGTTATTGTATTGAGATGAATTGTTAAAAATAGTGTTTACAGTTGTATATACAACCCGATGGTTATGGACGCAAGTTTGGAATAGCAATACAAATTTACAAAATCGGTATACCCTTGAGTGAATGGGGCCCGCCATGGATGATGTCGACTACGCAGAAATTTCCAGGTTTTTCTATTTTTGCGGATTGGACATGGACCAGGTGGTTGGTTGTAGTCCGTCCGGTAAAACCGTCTTTTTCATTTCTAGTTACCAGAATTTCCATCCGTTTTCCAACAAACCCACTGTTTCTCTTGAGGCTGATTTCATCCTGTCTTTTCTGGTATGTTTGCAGCCGATCAGATTTAACCTGTTCATCAACCTTGTCAGAAAAATCCGCCGAACGGGTACCTGGACGGTCTGAATATTTAAAGGAGAATGAACTGTTGAATGAGACTTTGTTGAGCAGTTTCATGGTTAAATCGAAATCGTTTTCATCTTCACCCGGAAAGCCGATTATCATGTCTGTGCTGATACAGATATCCGGCCGATTTTCGCGAAGAACATCGATGAGCTGCTGGTACTTTTCCACTGTATAGTTCCTGTTCATCTTTTTTAAGATACGATTTGAACCGGATTGGACTGGAAGGTGGAATTGGGGGCAAAGAATATCGATATCCCGGAAACATCTAATCAGTTCATCGGAAAGATCTTTTGGGTTGGAAGTGGTAAATCGTAACCGTCTGAGTCCATTTATTTCTGCGACCCCATGGAGCAGATCGGCAAAGCCGGTCTTTTTGCCGGGTTTTGTTACGTTATTTGTTCTTCCGTAGGAATTGACATTCTGGCCAAGCAGAGTGATCTCTACAACACCCTGGTCAACCAGTGTTTTTACTTCTTCAATTATATCATTATAATTTCGTGAAATCTCTCTGCCTCGGGTGTAGGGGACAACGCAATAGGAACAATAGTTGTCGCACCCCTGCATTATGGTGACAAATCGGGAGAAATCGGCAACAGTGGCGATGTTGTCCGCTGTTGTGTCGTTCTGGGTTGAATAATCCGGGATAAACTGCGGTATGGTGTAATTGTTATCCAGATCAACAGCGATAACTTTTGACTCCCGGGATCGACTGAGGAGATGATCAATTTTATAGATATTCTGGGTGCCGACCACCATGTCAACATGATCCATTCGGTCAATGAGCTGTTGTCCTTCCTGCTGGGCGACACATCCGGCAACGCAGATAGTCAGATCCGGTTTTAGTTTTTTTAGCTTCCTCAATGATCCGAGCAGCGACATCACTTTTTGTTCAGCCTTGGCCCGAATAGAACAGGTGTTTAAAATAATCACATCGGCAGATTCAATTTTCATGGTTTCAATCGAACCATGCTGGGCCAGTGTTTGAGCCATGATTTCAGAATCACGCTCATTCATCTGACAGCCGAAGGTTTTTATATAGAATGCTGATTGGTCCATATACTTTAAATATTTTCAGCGAAGTACTGACTAGTTAAAGTTGTTTCTAGGTTTTGAGCGAGTTTAATTTGTCAGCAATCCGGTTCAAGAGGCCGAAAATATCTGCTCGTACCTCTTTTGGAAATCGTAGACAGACGACTCCACGATTCATGTCAACAGAAGATAGGCAACAGAGTGAATCATAGCCTTCAAGTATATTTTTCAGGTATGCATATTTCTCTCTGGTTATGATTAAGAACATTTCCTCCAGAGTAGGTAGATGTTCATGCGTATTTTTCATAAACAACGATAATCTAATAGTTTAGACGGAAAGGGATGAATCAACTTCTTTCATCTCATCTTTATAATTGTCCAGCAAGGGATAGACAATCTCCTGAAGGTATTCTTCAGTCTGTTGTCCGGCTCTACCGGTGAATTGGGTGAAATCACCGACCAATTCATGCAGTTCTTCCCTGGAAAAGGGGACACGCTCATCGGCTGCCAGCCTGTCGAGCAGGTCGTTTTCCAGACCTGTATCTTTAACTACTTTACCAGCTTCAAGAGAGTGCTCCTTGACCACCTCATGCATTTCCTGTCGCGATTTTCCTTTTTCGACTGCTTCCATAAGAATCACTTCTGTGGACATAAACGGAAGTTCCATCTTTAAATGTCGTTCTATTTGTTTTGGGAATACAACCATATTTAACGTAATATTAATGTATAACTTTAACAATGCATCTGTTAATAAAAAAGCTTGTGGAATGTCCATTCTACGAATGGCGGAATCATCGAGCGTGCGTTCAAACCATTGGTTTGCAAAGGTTGCACCAAAATTTACTGGTAATCCCATCAGTTTTCTGGCCAGTCCGGTCATTCTCTCAGAGCGCATGGGGTTTCTTTTATAAGCCATGGCAGAGGAGCCGGTTTGTTTCTTGGTAAATGGCTCTTCCTGTACCTTCAGGTTGGACAATAATCGTAAGTCTACACCAAACTTATGGGCTGAAGCGCCAATTCCACAAAGAGTTTCGGCTAATTTCATGTCGAGTTTTCGAGGGTAGGTTTGCCCGGTAACTTCAAAAACTTTGTCAAAACCAAGTTTTTGAGCAACCAGTGAATCCAGAATTCGAACCTTTTTATGGTCACCTTTAAACAGTTCAATGAAGGTGGCCTGGGTGCCTACAGTTCCTTTGGCCCCCCGGGCCTTGATCTGGTTTTTAAAGTTTTCAATATACTCTAGATCCATTATAAGATCCTGAATATACAGGGTATTTCTCTTACCCACAGTGGTGGGTTGTGCCGGTTGATAGTGAGTGAACCCAAGTGTTGCCGTGTCTTTATATTCAAGGCAGAAGCTTGCTAGATTTTTAATAACCTGCAAGAGTGCCTGTTTGATAAGTGACATGGCGCGTTTCTGAATGATCAGATCACTGTTGCAGACAACGAATTGGGATGTAGCCCCAAGGTGAATGATTGCTTCGGCTTGTGGGCATTTGGTGCCAAACTCAAAAACATGGGCCATTACGTCGTGGCGAATTTCTTTTTCTTTGGCAGCAGCGAGATCATAGTCGATATTGTCAACATTCTTTTTCATCTGGTCGATCATTTCAGGTGAGATGATATCATCCAACCCGAGTTCATATTGGGCTTCAGCAAGTGCAATCCAGCATTTTCGCCAAAGGGTGAATCGAGTTTTCTCGGAGAACAGTTCCTGCATCTCACGACTTGTGTATCGACTGACAAGGGGTTCCTGATAAATTTCTCGGGACATGTATATCTCCAATTTTATCCGTTTCTGACGAGCTTATTTACTATAGTGATACTTGATATTTATTAATTATTGAACTGAGAAAAGGCTAATAGACTCTCGGTTCGGCTTAAAATCGCACGAAAACGACCACTTTTACCACTTTTAGAGTAAAAGGAAAAGAGTGTAGTTAAAGAGGTTTTCAAACCTTTATTCTAATTAATTTTTACAATGTCGCATAATGTATATTATGATTAATTTAAATAAATACTGCAAAAACATGGGGTTGGTTGATGTTTTTTACTTGTTGACTTCTTCCCTGTTGAATTTACTGGGTTAATCCTGGAATGAATCCACCGTTATAATCCTGGTGGATGAATAGATAATATCTTTACCTGCCAATTAGCGGATTTTTTAAAACGGCTAAGCATAGGTGAATATATTATGGAGTGATTTCTTCTTTCTCGCATTTCTGTCAGTTGATGGCCAAGACCAAATCCGATCCCATTCTGATTGGATTGTTTTCCGCGAAAACGAACCTTGATATGATTACCGCCATTGCCGACAGTGTTAATTTGTACCGGTTCTGTTTTCTCATCACGGAATACCGGCTGTCGATTTCCTACACCATAGGGTTCCAGTAATTGAAGTTGACGAATGACATTTCCTGAAAACACTTTATCAACAGAAACATCAAGATCAAATTCAAACGATTTCTGTATCGGTTTTCCTTCGGTTATCGACAGTATGTGTTGATTGAAGATCGTTTTAAATCCTTCGAAATTATCATTGGAAATTGTTAATCCGGCAGCCTGTCGATGACCGCCATATTTCACCAGAAAACGCTCACATTTCTGTAGAATTTTGAACAGATTTACTCCTTCCACAGATCTCGCCGAACCTTTTAATATGATGTTTCCGTTGTTTTCTTTATCACGACTAAACACAATAACAGGCACTCTATACCTATCAACGAGCTGAGAAGCTACGATTCCAACAACACCAGGATGGTATTCTCCTTCCAGAACCACACAACAGTCGTCCTGGTCAAGAAGACGTTTCGCCCGATCCTGAGTCTCAGCAAACACCTCTCTTGTTAACTTTCGCCTGGTATTGTTCATTCGAGTAAGTGATGCAGCCAACTGCTTGCTTTTTTTTAGATCGAAACAGAGCAATAATTCCAGCGCCTTTTGGGCTTTACCGATTCTACCGGCCGCATTAATCTTTGGAGCAATGGAAAAACCGATATCATCTCCGGTAATCAGTTGTGAATGGATATCGCAAGACTCAAGCAAGGCGTTCAGACCAGTATGTTGATACTCTAACAGAGCTTCAAAACCTCCCTTTACTAATATACGATTTATCCCAATCAAAGGTACCATATCAGCAATCGATCCAAGAGCGACAAAAGAAAGAAAATTCTTCATATTCGGCAATTGGATTTTACCCTCCTCAAAATACCCAGACCGGTCCAATTCCGCTCGCAATCCCGCCACAAGATAAAAGGCCACCCCTACTCCAGCAAGATTATAAAAAATATCATGTACATTTGGTGACTTAGGATTGATGATCACATCTGCAACCGGGATTTCTTCCGAGACCTCATGATGGTCGGTGACAATAATGGAAAATCCCAGATCCTTTGCTTTTTTAGTCTCAGTAAAATTGGAGATACCGCAATCAACTGTTATGATGAGCGGATGGTCCCCTTTGGTTTCTTTTTTTAATTGAACAAGTGTCTTACAATTGAGACCATAGCCATCAGTCAACCGATCGGGAATGTGATATTCTGCTTCCACTCCAATTGATCTGAAGAAATTAACCAGCAGTGCCGTACCGGTCACGCCGTCAACATCATAATCACCCCAGATGATTATTCGACTCTTTAATCGGATCGCCCGGATAATGAGTTCAACTGCCTCCTGGATTCCCTGAAACTGTTTGGGAGGCGGCAATTTGGCCAGCGTAGGATTGAGAAAGTCATCAATATCATCTCTTGAGATGATATCTCTCTTGTTCAAAAGCTGAATAATAATCGGATCAACCCGAAATTCCCTGGCAAGCTTCAGTTGATCTTGTGAACAGGTACCGTTCTTTTTCTGCATATTCTGAGTCAAAACAATCTGCCTTTCATATAGGTACTTGTCTATGGAACCAATTTGAGACTGTTTTTAGAATGGTTTGTCTGTCAGAGACGTCGAACCAGCGAATTGAATCAGATTTGTTAAACCAGGTATATTGTCGCTTGGCATAATGCCTGGTATCTCTAGCCAGCAAATTAAATGCCTCTTCCCTGCTCCATTTACCCTCAAAATAGTTGACCATGTGCCGATAACCAATAGATTTCATTGATTTAAGATTCCTATGATACCCCATTGCCAGAAGCCCCGAGACCTCGTCTTCAAGTCCAACTTCCATCATCTTTATGGTCCGTCTGTCGATTCGTTCATAAAGATTTTGACGGTCGCATGTTAAGCCAATTTCAAGACAATTTGTAAATCTCTTTCCCTTCTCAAATTTCTGTTCATCAATGTGTTCAGCCCAGCTCTTTCCTGTCAGCTTAAAAATCTCAAGCGCCCGTACTAAACGATAATGATCGTTTTTATGGATTCTGGCTGCGGTTGTCGGATCGTACTGCTGAAGTTCGTCAAAAAGATCATCAGCACCATTTTTAAAAAGTTGTTTCTTAAGCTTTTCCCTGATCTTTTCATCAGAAGGAATATCTCTCATCAGACCGTCCGTCAATGCCTTCAGATACAGCCCTGTCCCTCCGGTAATGAGAATGTTGTTTCCCCTTCCACGGATGGCCTGTACAGCTTCCAGTGAGTCGTGGGTAAAACAACCGGCATCGTAATGTACATCGGGATCAACAATATCGATCAAATGATGGACAATCCCTTTTTTTTCTTCCTCTTTTATTTTGGCAGTGCCGATATCCATGTACCTGTAGACCTGCATGGAATCCATGGATATGATTTCACAGTGGAAACGGGACGCCAGCTCAATTGAAAGATCGGTCTTTCCAATTGCTGTGGGACCAACCAGAATCAAAATCGGGCTGTCTATTGGAAAGCGGACCGCCATTATTAATGAAAAGAAAGATGGTTTGCCAGATAGGCCATTCGTTTTGGACCAACTCCTCGAATACGAAGCAAATCATCGGGATGAGTAAAAGGGCCGGATATTCTTCGTTGGGATATGATAGCCTCTGCCATCACCGGACCGACACCCTTGATGGTCATTAGCAGCTCTCTGGATGAACTATTAATTGAAATCTGCTTGAAAAAAAAAGGAGCCAGATGGTTAGCCATCCCCTCCCGCTTCTCACTAAAACAATTTGAATTGAATAAATAACACAGACCGGAATGGTTCCAGCTCAAATTTCTAACCTGCCGGCTGTTTGAGAAGTGTGCTGCTGTTTCAAAAATGGCCATTTTGGACAGCACCAGGGAACAGGTGATAATCAGCAGAATGATAATCCTTTGATCGTTCCCCTTACTTTTTTCTCTTCTGCCCTTTTTCTTTTCGCTGTTCATCCCTCATTAGTTTGTAGGTGATGGAATCGACCAGAGCCTGCCAGGATGCTTCGATTATGTTGAGAGAAACACCTACAGTCCCCCACTGTCCATGTTTATCACCAGACTCGATTAAAACCCTGACTTTTGCACCGGTCCCCTTCTCTCCTGATAATACACGAACCTTGTAGTCGACCAGATGCATCTCATCGAGATTAGGATAGAAACGGGTCAGCGCTTTTCTCAAAGCATTATCCAAAGCGTTAACAGGACCATCACCCATGGATGCTTCCATAACTTCTTCACCTCCTACTTTTAATCGGATCGAGGCTTCAGTTTCAGGAGGCTTTAGCATTTTTCTCTTGGTGTTGATAACCCGGAAACCTTTTAATTTGAAATAGATGGGTAAATGACCGATCGTTCTTCTCATGAGAATTTCAAAAGAAGCATCAGCCACTTCATACTGAAAACCATCTTTTTCAAGCCGCTTGATTTCTGCAACGATGGATGAGACAACCGGATCATCTTTATCCAGGTTGACACCAAATTTCTCTGCCTTATCGAGCACATTTGCTCTTCCTGACTGGTCGGAAACAAGAATTCTGCGCAGGTTGCCAACCTGTTTAGGATCAATATGTTCGTAGGTGAGCGGGTTTCGCTTCACGGCGGAAACGTGAATTCCGCCTTTATGGGCAAAGGCGGCCCGACCGATGTAAGGCTGAAATTTATTATGGGGAAGATTGGCCAGCTCATCAACGAAACCGGAAGTTTCTGCAAGCATATGCATATTACCAATTGACCTGGCTTTTAAACCCATTTTAAGCCCAAGGGCAGGTATAATCGAGCAGAGATTGGCATTGCCGCATCGTTCGCCATAACCATTGATCGTCCCCTGCACCTGAACAATACCAAGGTCAACTGCCATCAAAGAATTGGCCACGGCAGTCTCCGAATCGTTATGGGCATGAATCCCAAGATCCACATCACTTCCTTTCTTTTTCAGGAACTTCATGACCTTTTTAACGATTGTCGTCAGTTCATGGGGCAACAGACCGCCATTGGTGTCGCAAAGAATAAGGCAGTCAGCTCCGCCTGCGATCGCCTGTTCGAGTGTGGACAACGCGTAATCGGGATTCTTCTTGAATCCGTCAAAAAAATGTTCAGCGTCATAAAACAGTTTATCGACGTGAGGTCTCAGAAATTCGAGGGATTCTCTAATGATCAGCAGGTTGTCTTCCAGTTTTATACGCAAGGCATCGGTCACATGAATATCCCACGACTTTCCGAATATGGTGATGACAGGTGTTTGCGCCTCAAGCAATGCCTGCAGATTAGCATCCTTTTCCACCGGATTTTTGAATAGCCGTGTGGAACCAAACGCGCTCATCCTGGCATAGCTCAGCTTCTCTTTTTTCATCTTGTTGAAAAAATCAACCGAAGCAGGGTTTGAGCCGGGCCAGCCGCCTTCGACAAAATCGATTCCAAACTCATCGAGCTTATGGCTGATCCGGATTTTATCCCTGACCGACAGATTGAAACTTTCTGCCTGGGTGCCATCCCTGAGCGTGGTGTCGTAAAGTTGTATCGATGGAGACATCTTTCTCACTTAAAAACTTGGTGGTGACAGGATAGGAATTAATACTCACCAGTATCGGTGACTGCTTTGCCTTTTTTGGGCTGCTCCTCAATTTCCAACACAAATGCATCATGGAGTGCCCGAATGGCCAATTCTGTGTACTTTTCATGAATAATGCATGAGATCTTGATCTCAGAGGTGGAGATCATAGAGATATTAATTCCCTCATTTGCCAAAACATTGAACATGGTCGTGGCAATACCGGTATGATTTCTCATGCCAACCCCGACGATTGAAATTTTGGCGATATGTTTATCACCACTTACCGCCTTGGCTCCGATGGAGGCGGCAATCTTTTCTAGAATCTCTATGGCTCTGTCGTAATCATTTCTCATCACCGTAAAGGATAAATCGGTCATGCCGTTTCCGGTGTCCTGATTCTGGATGATCATATCGACATTAATATCGGCATCCGATATTGCACCGAATATCTTGGCGGCAATCCCTGGTTGATCCGGGACCGCAGCCATGGTAACCCGTGCTTCGTTTTTATTGTAAGTGACTCCCGACACTAACACGTCTTCCATTACTTTATCCTCCTCAACAACCCATGTTCCTTCAGCTTCCGTGAATGTCGATCGAACATGGACCGGCACATTATATCGCTTGGCAAAAGCCACTGAACGGATATCCAGAACCTTGGCCCCAAGACTGGCAAGCTCAAGCATTTCGTCATAAGTTATCCGATTTATCTTTCTTGCCTTCTCACATATATTAGGGTCAGTGGTAAAAATTCCTTCCACATCGGTTAATATTTCACACGAATCAGCTTTTAGGGCTGCTGCCACTGCCACCGCAGTGGTGTCCGAACCGCCCCTGCCTAACGTTGTGATATCATCATCATCAGTCACACCCTGAAAACCGGCAACGGTAACAATTTTACCAGCAGAAAGAGCATCCTGAATCTTCTTGCAATCGATGGATTTGATTCTTGCTTTAGTGTGAGTGGAGTCGGTATGGATTTTTACCTGATCTCCTAGAAAAGAGACGGCATCAAACCCTTCATCTTTAATAGCCATGGCAAACAGAGCAACTGTCACCTGCTCACCGGAAGAGAGCAGCACATCCATCTCTCGCCGATTTGGCCGCTCCTGCATCTGGAACGCCAAATCGGTCAACCTGTTGGTTTCACCAGACATTGCCGATAAAACCACAACGACTTGATGGCCTTCTTTCTTGTATTGCAGTACGCGCTGGGCCACCGCTTTGATTTTCTCCGGTGAACCGACCGAGGTACCGCCGAATTTCTGAACAATAAGCGACATGGTTTCTTATCAATTGTAAAATCTTGTAAACAGCGATTTCCAGGGCAACCGCCAGCTTGTTTCGATTGTAAAATTAAACTTACAAATTTAGCCTTATCGAGTAAAATTGCAACGTTTATTATTCAGCAGTCAGGCAACAATTTATGCAGGCTGAAATCACAACCCAAGAAAGGCTGCAGTTACTATCAGCCGTGTGACACCGGCTGATTTATACTCTTTGTTTTTTATCTTTGTCAGAAATAACCAACACCTTATACTTACGAAATACAGATACATGATGGAAACATCAACCGATATTTTTCATATTGTGCTGGTTGAGCCGGAAATACCACCTAACACCGGTTCCATTGCCAGACTCTGCGGGGCGACCAACTGCTGTCTTCATCTTGTTCACCCTTTGGGTTTCTCAACTGAAGATAAACATCTGAAACGAGCGGGTCTTGATTATTGGCAGCATGTGAATATAGTCCACTGGAAAAAACTTGATCAATTCTTACAGGCTCAGGATGAAACCAGGCTGTTTTTCTATACGACTAAAGTAAACAGGCCTTACACCCTTGGTCATTATAAAAAAGGTGATTATTTCATCTTTGGGAAAGAGACCAAAGGATTGGATGAATCACTGCTGCAGCTGTATCATGATCGTTGCTATACCATCCCCATGGCAAACGATCATATTCGAAGTCTTAATCTTGCAATGAGCGCTGGAATCGTTTTATATGAAGCGCTCAGGCAAACAGAATATCAATCATACTATAGAGAATAGTCGAATGACTGAACGTATTTATAATTTTAGTCCAGGTCCCGGTACACTGCCCTATGAGGTCCTTGAACAGGCCGCCAAAGATGTCGTCAACCTTAAACAGAGTGGTATCGGTGTTATTGAGATGAGCCACAGATCCAGGGAGTTTATGGCAGTTGCCGAAGAGGCCGAGTCTTTGCTCCGGGAAGTCCTAGGCGTGCCGGATAACTTCAAGGTACTTTTTCTTCAAGGGGGAGCTTCAAGCCAGTTTTTCATGATCCCCATGAATCTGCTTGGGAATGGCAGGAAAGCGACCTACTTGAACACCGGTACCTGGGCAAAAAAAGCAATAAAGGAAGCCAAACTTTTTGGGGATGTCGACGTTGCCTACTCCAGTGAAGAACAGAGTTTCAATCGGGTGCCGACTGATGATGAATATCAGGTTGATGAGTCATCCGAATACCTGTATTTCGTTTCCAATAACACCATATTCGGTACCCAGTTTCCCACCTTTCCGGTGACCGATAAAATGTTGATATCGGACATGTCATCTGACATCCTTTCCCGTCATATCGATTTTTCAAAATTCGGTCTGGTGTTTGCCGGAGCTCAAAAAAATATGGGTCCGGCTGGTGTTACCATTGTGATCATCCGTGATGACCTGCTCGACAGGGCACCGGAAAACACACCTACTATGTTGAACTATAAGACCCATGCCGATAAAGGCTCGATGTTCAACACACCCCCCTGCTTCGGCATCTATGTGGTTGGGGAAGTGTTAAAGTGGCTGATGGCAAAAGGTGGCATCGATGCCATTGAAGTCATCAACAGACAAAAGGCGGCTCTATTATACCAAATGATCGACTTTGATGACTATTATCGTGGTCATGCAGAGCAGGCTTCCAGGTCAATCATGAATATTTCCTTCAATCTGCCCACAGCCGAGCTCGAAGCAGAATTTATCGCTGAAGCAACGGATATCGGTCTCAATGGTCTAAAAGGTCACCGGTCAATTGGCGGCTGCCGTGCCTCGATCTACAATGCTTTTCCTGAAGAAGGTGTTGTTAAGCTTGTAGATTTTATGGAGCAATTTAAGGTCGCAAATCCTGCTTAATCCTTGTAATACTGCCGGATGCAGAAACGGCTCGTATCGGGATTTTGTTTCAGTATCCGGGCAGCATATCTCAATGGTTCACAAACCAACAACAGATAAGAACAGCCATGTTGTATGAAGGAACCGTCATCCGGCCTCCGAGCGAGGCAAATTCCATCATTCTCCAGGTCACCCTTGGCTGCTCTCATAACAAATGTACATTCTGTGGAGCATATAAGGACAAACTGTTTCAAATCAAATCAGACAGTGTGATCAACCATGATATCAATTTTGCTGCCAACCATTGTCTGCGACAGAAAAGAGTATTTCTAGCCGACGGTGATGCCCTGATTATTCCTCTGAAAAGACTTATTTCTATCTTTCAAAGAATCCTGGAAAAGCTGCCCCAGGTCAACCGGATTTCGTTATATGCAAACGCTAAATCAGTTCGATTGAAGACGGTTACACAACTGCAGGAACTCAAAAAACTAGGCTTACACCGTATCTATTTAGGACTTGAATCCGGTCATGATGATATCCTCGAGTCTATACGTAAGGGTGAGACCGCACGAACGATGATAGAGGTGGCTGAAAAAATTAACCTGGCCAAACTCTTTCTCTCAGTCACCGTGTTGCTGGGGATTGGCGGCAAACAGCACTCTTTGGAACACGCAAGACAAACAGCCCAAGTTTTGAACGAAATGAAACCCCGCCAGATTGCAGCTTTAACCTTGATGGTTCTGGATGATACACCACTTGGTCGCAAGGTTCGGGAAGGAACCTTCATTCTTCCGGGCAAGAAACAAATGCTCGAAGAACTCCATAAGCTTGTATCCGATCTACATCTTGGACGATGCCAGTTTCATGCCAACCATGCCTCCAACTATCTTCCAATAGAAGGCAGACTTCCCAGGGACAAGGAATTCCTTCTGCATTCGATCAAGCAGGCTATCCGTGGCAAAACGGAGTTGATACCTGATACGATGAGAACATTATGACCAGCAATATCGACTTGAAAAATTTTGACCAGGAACAACTGGTCCAATATGTCGAGAGTCTTGGTCAACCATCTTTTCGAGGCAGACAGATAATGGGGTGGCTCTACCGATATGGCATTACAGATTTCTCCCAGATGACCGATCTTGCCAAATCATTCAGGAAGGTCCTGGATAAACACTGTTATCTCTCTACTTTTACCAATCCAGCAATAGAGCGGTCGACAGATGGATGTGTGAAATTCGGTTTTCGTCTTGAAGACGGATATTTAATCGAGTCAGTTCTTATACCTGAACCGGACAGAAACACTCTTTGCATTTCGTCCCAGGTCGGCTGTGCCATGGATTGCACATTCTGTCTCACCGGTACCATGGGGTTTAAAAGAAACTTACTCCCCTCTGAGATTGTCAATCAGGTATGTGCAGTGCGTGATTTTCTAGCACTTGAACCGAAATCAAACCTGATCGGGCCTGACCAGGTTACCAATATTGTATTCATGGGAATGGGAGAACCCCTGAACAACCTAGGTAACCTGCTGACATCACTCTCTATTCTTACCGAACATCGAGGATTGAATATCGCCGGCAGAAAGATTACCGTTTCAACCTGTGGTATCGCGCCCAAACTTAAAATCCTCGGAGAACGAACTACAGTGAATCTGGCAATCTCACTGCATGCTGCCAATGACGAGGTTCGCAACCAGATTATGCCAATTAATAAAAAATACCCGATTGATGAGCTGATCACGGCCTGTCAAGAATTCCCAATGCCTAAAAGAAAGCGGATCATGTTCGAATATATTCTTTTGAAAGGTGTCAACGACTCAGACCAGGATGCCCGTGATCTCGCTAGGCTGTTGAAAAAAGTACCCTGTAAAATCAACCTGCTGCCGTACAACGAATCTCCGGGACTGAAATTCAAGAGTCCGAACCGGCAACGTATTCTGCAATTTCAAGATATATTACGGGAAGCCCATTTTTCAGTTTTTATTAGAAATTCCAGGGGTGCCGATATTTCCGCAGCCTGCGGCCAACTTGCCTCAATCATGAAAAAAGACCATAATGAAATTGTCTGTGAATAATACTTTTTATACAAAAGAAAACTCTATAGGCCCATTTTATGACGGATAAAAAAACCAATCTTGGAATACAATATATAAATGACACCAGTTTCAGCCGGAATACCATTCGCTCACTTTCCCGGCATGAGATTATAGAAGTTTCACCATTTAAACGGTATCCCCAGGCAGACAAGATTGAACTGCCAAGAAAGTGGGATCTTGAAGAAGCCAGAATCATCCCACTTCTTCAGAATAGAAGATCACTGCGTAAATACTCCGATGAATCTCTCAGTGTCTCGGAACTCAGTTTCATGCTTTGGGCATCCCAGGGAATTACCGCCCAGGCCGGCAAATACCTCTTCCGCACCGCTCCCTCAGGAGGAGCTCTTTACCCTATAGAAACCTATCTCAGTATTCATCGAGTTGAAGGAATTGATCCAGGTCTCTACCATTTCGACCCCGAGCTCTTTATGCTGGAGAGATTAACCAAGCTCAGTGTCGGCGAACAGGTCGCCTCAGCCTGTTTGAATCAACGATTTATCGCTTCATCGGCTGTCACTTTTATCTGGACATCGATATTTCACAGAAACCTGAATAAATACAGAGACAGAGGGCTTAGATATATCCTGCTTGATGCCGGTCATATCTGTCAAAATCTGTTAATTGGTGCAGAAGCCGTTGGTTGCGGCGGCTGTCCGATCGCTGCATTTTTTGATGACGAACTCAATTCTATTCTGGATATCGATACAGAACGCGAAGCGGCGCTCTATCTGGCAAGTGTCGGTAAAAAAAGCACCTAGACCGTAGTTTTCAAAAATCTGTTTTACGCACTGCCCGGATTCTCTGTCCCATAATTATGAATATATATCCATTTTATTTTGCTGGAAATCCTGAGCGAAATCCAAATATTCCCCGTAATAATAAATTGTTAGCTGAATTTTAATCGATTCGCTCATTTAGGATATCCTACAGTGTAGCATTGACATCCTGAACAGACAAAGATAAATAACCACATACTTTATTAAATTTGGGAGAAAACTACTCTGATACTTAAGTATTTAATAATTTAAATAAAAGGCAACATGAACGATATCGCTGAACAATCAGCAAACATTTCAAACATTTACAGCATTTTAGCCCAAGGCATGGACTATCCTGATTTTCGGCGACTCAATGGTGAATACTTCACTCAACTGATCTCTATTCTGGAAGATCTCGGCGGTGAAACCGAAGCTGAAACAGTCCGTCAACTGATCAATTCTTCAAATTCAAACAACCTGATAGAAGAACTTCAGGTTGAATACACCCGGCTGTTCATCACCCACTATCCTCACACGGTTGCCCCGCCTTTTGGTTCTGTGTATATGGATCACGCGCTCCAATCAAAATTTACCGAAAAAACTGCTTCATTTTATAAAATAAAGAACTTCTCTCTGGTCGACAGTTCAATCCCGCCGGATCATCTGGTAACCGAACTTGAATTTCTCGCACTTCTTACATCCACACAGGACAGAGACGGTGAAATTCAATTCCTGAATGACCTGTTCAGGCCATGGTTCAAGAGATTTCAGCAACAAATAACTTCAGTACCATGTCATCCCTATTACCGGATCATGATACAATTGATAGATTTTTTCACCCAAGAGGATGAAGACTATGGCATTCACACTTAACAGACGTAGATTTCTCCAGACTGCTGCTTTCGCCGCTGCCTCAGTGCCGATTTCGAGATTCGCTTCTGCCGAAACCGGTAACGATTACAACTCTCCCCTCTTATCTCCAGGGACTGCTAATGATGAAACAGTAACCGGCGGGATATGCGAGATGTGTTTCTGGCGCTGTCAGATAGTCGGCAAAGTCAGGGATGGCAGACTGATCAAACTGGAAGGCAACCCCAAATCCATTGACAACGGTACGGCGATTTGCGCCAGGGGCAACGCCGGAGTCCAGATGCTGTATGATCCGGATCGATTGAATTATCCTTTGAAAAACGTTGGTAAAAGGGGCGCGCCGAAATGGAAACGTATTTCCTGGAAAGAAGCGCTTGATGAGTGTGGAGAAAAACTCAATCAGGTTAAAAAGAAATACGGTGCCCATGGAATAGCCATGTACCCCCATGGCGCTTCGGCAAAATATCCCATGCATTTTTTCGAAAGGACCGTTGGAACCGAAAATGTGAGTGAAGCGTCCTTCTTTCAATGCCGCGGTATTCGAGACATGGCTTACATCTCAACAATCGGGACACCTCCGGGAGAGCATGTTGATCTGCCGAATACCAAGGTTATGTTTTTCTTAGGCTGTCATCTTGGAGAAAATGTTCATGTTTCACACTTGAAGAGATACCTTAAAGGTCTTGAAAACGGCGCAAAACTGATCGTGGTCGACCCCCGTTTCTCAGCCTCTGCCGCTAAAGCGGATATCTGGGTGCAGATAAAGCCGGGTACCGACACAGCATTTCTGCTGTCAATCATGAATGAATTGATCAAAACAAAAAAGTATGACGCCGATTTTATAGACGAGTATACCGACGGCTTTGGTCGTCTTGCCAAAGAAGCCGCCAAATGGCCAGTTAATAAGGCCGCCAAGGAATGCGATATTCCTGGCGCACAGATCCGGGAAGTTGTCAAGGTTCTTGCTGATAACAGCCCTCATGTTGCTATTCATCCCGGTCGGCATGTCAGCTGGTACGGTAATGATTTTCAAAGAGAGCGTGCCATGGCCTGCCTCATGGGGCTTTTAGGAGCGATTGGCGTCAAGGGGGGTTTTGTCAAGCCCAAGGGCCCCAAAGTAAAGGGGGTCAGCTGGGCAAAAGGTGAACATGACGATGAACATAGCTTAAAAGAACATTATGAGAAGCACTATTATGCTCCTCCGGGAACCCCCACCGATCTGATCAGAGACACCTGCCTCTCAGGCGATCCGTATCCGATTAAAGGATGTGTGATCTGGGGCCAGAACCCAATTCAGACCATCCCTAATCAGGAACTGACAATCAAGTCGCTTATGCAGATGGATTTCATCATGTGTGTTGATATCATGCCTACCGATATCACCATGTATGCCGATATTCTCCTTCCAGAATGCAGCTATCTTGAGCGATACGACTATATCAAGAAAGGTACACAGTGGAATTTTGCCGATCCGCATCAACAGTTCATTGCTCCTCGCTTACCGCTTGTGGAACCGATGTTCGAGCGAAAAGAATCAATCTGGATCACCAATGAACTGGCAAAACGAATGGGATACCAAGACAAGATACCGGTCAATGACCAGGTTGAAAAACTTGAAAAAGAGCTGGCTTCAGCCGGTCTGTCCATCAAACAGATCCAGGAAGAAGAAGGAATACATCTGCAACCTGGAAAAGACCCTTACGGAGTAGACGAAGATCTTGAAGTGCTGTTTTACAATGAAGATGTTGCCGACAACGAATATCCGGGAGTACCCACCTACATTCCAGTCGAAGAAGTGCCAAAAGGCTACGCCAGACTGGTCTACGGCCGCTCTCCCCTGCATACCTTCAACCGTTCCCAGAACAATATCTGGCTCTACAATGGAATGAAAACCAATCCAATCTGGATCAATGACAAGGTTGCCGCCAAGCTCGGCTTAAAAGACGGTCACTTCATTTCACTGGTTAATGATGAAGGTGTTGAGTCAACAGGAACTTCGGTTGTAAAAGTGACTCCCGGTATCAGGAAAGACACTATCTACATGGCCCATGGATACGGCAGCAGAAATCCGATGATGTCAATTGGGTATAATAAGGGTATTGACGACCAGGAACTGATTTCCAAGTTGGCCGTCGACCCTGAAACCGGAGCTCACGGTATGCGCAATAATTTTGTAAAAATTAAACGAAAAGACGGCACGGTGCAGGATATTCCCGCATAGCTGTCGGGATCTAAACTCATTGTGAACGAATTGGAGGAACAACAATGCAATACGGAATGGTTATCGATCTCAACAGATGTGTCGGCTGTCATGCATGTACCATAGCATGTAAAGCAGAATGGGAAGTCCCAGCCGATCAGAGTAGAAACTGGGTCCACAGATTGGGTCCGGAAAAAACCAAAAAAGGTATGGCCGCTACCTACTATGTCGGTTTGTGCAACCATTGTGACAAGCCTGTCTGCGTCGATGTATGTCCGATTCAAAAAACCGAAAAATTCTTTACCGATCCAGACACTGAAGAAAGCATTACCTTGTCGGTTGCCGCGACTTACAAGGATCCTTTCAACGGCAGTGTTCAGATTGATTATGATCGCTGCATCGGTTGTGGAAATTGCGCCAAGGCCTGTCCCTATGACGCCCGTTACGTAAAACGGATTCAGGTTGACGGCAAGATGAGAAGAAAGGCAGATAAGTGCACATACTGTGTCGACAGAGTTGAGCAGGAACTAGAGCCGGCCTGTGTACAGACCTGTCTGGCCCGTGCCAGGATTTTCGGTGATCTCCAAGACCCGAAATCCGAAATCGCCCAATATGTCAAAAAAGGAGCAAAGGGTTTAAGTTCACCACAGGTGCAGATTGGACCGAACAGCCGTCTGTATGGATCTGAAAAAGATATGATTCTTGTTAACAAACAGGCGCCGAAAAAACTGCCGAAAGTCAATGTGAATAAACGGGAGTTGGCGGCTGAACTCATCGAATCGGCTAAAAATCAATTAAAAGAGGTGTTAAGAGGATAACAGACAACGCTGTACCCACAAACAAATGAAGACATGACTGCCGTCGTTGATTGAAACACGGAGTCGGCTGTCATGGTTAGTATCCTCCCGTTCTTAGCTGAGAACCACCTTACGATCTCACTTGAGACAGGGGCTGAATGTCAGATCGTCTTTTTGTTCCAGCACAAGGTGACCATGGAAGTTAGGTTGTCTTCTGATACGTGCTGAAGAATTGACGGTTTTGAATGTTCTAAATTGAGTTTATCACCGTCTGCTGTATGACAGATTCGGTTCAATGCTGTACTCATACTGGTTTTTAAATATCGCAGAGATGTCTGCCTATCATTCAGTTGTCTAATTGTCCAGCAAGAAATGAAGGAACGACAACTGAGACAAGGTTGAACAATAGACCACAATAAACATTTTTACTTTCTTTCTGTTTTATCGTTGTGATGAAGCAGCTGTTTTTTATTTTCATTAAACCGTGGAGGGATCTATGAAAAAAACAATACTGAAATTTTTACCTGTTCTGATTACTGCAGCCTTTATCGCTACTGGCTGCACTCAGACTGCTACCACCGGTAGCACCAAAGCCGCAAAACCAGCAGCCAAAGCTGCACAACCCAAAAAAGCCAAAAATGTCTTCAAAGGCAAGGTCGTTGGCAAGTCAAATAAGGCAAAGACCATTTCCATCAAGGTTGGCAAAGGCAAAGCTGCCAAAACCATGATGGTTAAGTTTAATGATGACACTCAAGGTGTCAAATATGCTTTCAAAGGCGAGGCAGCTATTATTAAATACAAAGTTGTCGGCAAAGACAAAATTGCTACTGTCATCAAGCCCAAACTTGCCAAATTGCCCGCCGGCGTAACTGAAATAAAAACGGATGAACTGGTCAAACTGGTAACCGGTAACGTTAAAATGACACTTGTTGATGCACGTCCACCTAAACGTTATGCCCAATCCCATCTGCCCAGGTCTATCTCCATACCGGTTCCAAAACTCAAGAAACAAAAGAGTGCTGTGCTGCCTAAAGATAAAGAGCAGCTCCTTGTTTTTTATTGTGGAGGCCCTACCTGAGGCATGTCTACAAAAAACGCCGGTCTGGCGAAAAAACTTGGTCATAAAAACGTTCGTGTCTATCTCGACGGTGAGCCTGCCTGGGTTAAAGGCGGCAATCTTACCTATGCCTCAAAAAGCTTCATTGAAAAAGGCAATATTGTTCTTATTGATCTTAGAAAAGACGGTGTAGCTGTAAAAGGACGGATTGCCCGTGCTGTTCCCATAACCTACGAAAAACTTGAAGACAGGGTCGGTGATATACCCAGGAAAGCCCCTGTCGTCGTTTACAGTGACAACATTGAAGAAGTTATTGATGCAATAGATGATCTTCGCGAAGATGGCTACAAACAAGTCTCGACCGTTTATGGCAACTACCAGGGATGGGTCAAGTCTGGTGGCGCAATTGAAAGCGGTCCGATTGCTTCGACTGAAATTTATTGGAAGCGAAAGCTCGGTAAGGGCGAAGTGAGCGTTGCTGACTTTAAAAAAGCAACGGATGGTGGAGACCCAACTACCTTTGTCATTGATGCAAGAACACCAGCTGAAGTCGCTGAACTGGGAATCTTCAAGAACACAATGAACATTCCACTCGATGAAATTATTCCACGGATGAATGAAATTCCTAAGGATAAAAAGGTATACATTCATTGCAGCACCGGTTCACGTGCGGATATGGCTTACCAGGAATTGAAAAAACACGGGTATAATGTAAAATTCCTGTTGTTAAATATTGATGATGCCGAATGTGACTGTGAAATTATCCGACCGTAATTCTTCTAACGTTTAGCAAGAAGCAAATTATTTGCTCAATATGCTGAACAAGAGTATATTGACGCACCAAATAAAAAATGGAAGAGACAAGACATCGTCTCTTCCATTTTTTTTTACTCAACAATAATGGTATACTGAATCTTTTTACAGCTTCAAATAGTAACGTTTATTGCTGGTTCTCGAGTTAAGCAGAAATCTCCGGACTTCAAACCCAACCTGCAAACATTCTGTTTGAAGCTATTATCAATTAAAAACACTCAATCTCCTTATCATCAACACCTAGAAACACTATGCCCACTGACGATAAAAAAATCATCTATTCGATGATCAGAGTATCTAAACAATTTAACAATAAAACTGTCCTGAAAGATATTTCGTTGTCATATTTTTATGGTGCCAAAATCGGTGTTCTAGGGCTTAACGGATCAGGAAAGAGTACTTTATTACGTATTCTTGCCGGAATCGATACTGAATTCAACGGTAAAACCGTCCTCGCACCAGGATTCACTGTTGATTATCTCGAGCAGGAACCGCAACTCGATCCGGATAAAACAGTCAAAGATGTGGTAGAAGAAGGTGTTCAGGAAATCGTTAATCTGCTTGATGAGTATAACCAGATTAATGAGAAGTTTGCCGAACCCATGAGTGATGATGAAATGCAGGCGCTCATTGAAAAACAGGGTTCGATTCAAGACAAGCTCGATGCAACCGGTGCCTGGGACCTGGACAGTCGGTTGGAAATGGCCATGGATGCTCTGCGCTGTCCACCTTCCGACACTCCCTGCTCAGTTCTGTCAGGTGGTGAAAAAAGGCGGGTTGCTCTATGCCGCATCCTGCTGCGCAGCCCTGACATTCTACTACTCGATGAGCCAACCAACCATCTCGATGCTGAATCGGTCAGCTGGCTTGAACACCACCTCCATAATTTCCCGGGAACTGTAATTGCCGTAACCCATGACCGCTACTTCCTCGACAATGTAGCCGGCTGGATTCTCGAACTTGACCGTGGGATTGGCATTCCCTGGAAAGGAAACTATTCATCCTGGCTGGACCAGAAACAGAAACGTCTTACCATGGAGGAAAAGCAGGAATCCAAACGTCAGCAAACCCTGCAAAGGGAACTTGAATGGATCAGGATGTCACCCAAGGGCAAGCGCTCTAAATCAAAGGCCCGAATCAGCGCTTATGACAAACTGATGGACCAGAAGAGTGAACGGTTGAATAAGGAACTCGAGCTGTTCATTCCACCAGGTCCCCGTCTTGGCAAACTCGTGATAGACGGTAAACATATCCAGAAGAGCCTAGGTGATAAACTACTGGTAGAAGACCTGCATTTCAACCTGCCTCCAGGAGGCATCGTCGGTATCATCGGCCCCAACGGTGCCGGCAAATCCACTCTTTTTAAAATGATTACCGGACAGGAATCCCCTGATAAAGGAGAAATACGTATCGGGGAAACCGTCAAGTTGTCGTATGTCGATCAGAGCCGGGACACTCTTGATCCCGAGCAGACAATATGGGAAGCCATATCCGAGTCACAAGACACCATCTGGCTCGGCACCCAAGAGGTGAACTCCCGTGCCTACGTTGCCAGGTTCAATTTTACTGGCTCCGACCAGCAGAAAAAAGTCGGACTATTGTCAGGTGGACAACGAAACAGAGTACATCTTGCTAAAATGCTTAAGGAAGGCGGTAACGTCCTTCTCCTTGATGAACCGACAAATGACCTCGATGTTAATACACTGCGTGCCCTGGAAGAAGCTTTAGAAATTTTCGGAGGCTGTGCTGTTGTCATCAGCCATGACCGCTGGTTCCTCGATCGAATCGCCACCCATATTCTCGCCTTTGAGGGCGACTCCCAAACTGTCTGGTTCGAAGGCAATTATTCCGATTATGAGAAAGACCGAAGAAACCGACTCGGCTCAAAAGCGGATTTGCCTAAACGGATCAAATACAGACAATTAACGCGATCTTGAATCCGTATCTGAAAACGATCATTTTTACCCATGATATAAAACAGATGTACGGGTTTAATTGTTTTATTTCAGTAATGGATTGTTTACGGATTCAGGTGTCCACAAAGAAATATTATCCAAACACTTGATATAATAATTCAAAGAAATTAATATGTCGCGATTTGGGTAATTTTTATTCCCAGACCTACCAGGCACCCAGTTCCACTGGAGCAAATTGATCCGGACCTCAGGCGAGCAGTAATTCATTGCGTCTGATCAGAACCAAGAACAAAAGAGGACAACATTGAAAAAGAAAATTCTTGTAGCAAACCGCGGTGAAATAGCTTTGAGACTCATCAGAGCTATTCAAGAGCTTGATTATGAAGCTGTCGCCGTATATGAAAAACCGGATTCCGATTCAAGCCACATTCGTATTGCCAACGAAGCCATTTTACTTGGCGATGGTCCTCGCAGTGACTATTTGAACATAGATAAAATTATTGGCGTCGCCAAACGATCCGGTGCCTGTGCAATTCATCCAGGCTACGGATTTCTCGCGGAAAATGCGGACTTTGCCAAGGCGTGTGAGGAAAATGATATCACTTTTATCGGTCCATCCTCCAAAGTCATTTCCAATCTTGGCAATAAGGTGATTGCCAGAAATATCATGGCCGATGCAGGTATACCTATGGTCCCCGGCACAGAAAATCTGCTGGAAGGCAAAGAGGGAGAACAGCAGGCTATCGAATTCGGCAGAACCTATGGTTATCCTGTCATGCTCAAAGCCACATCCGGAGGAGGAGGCCGCGGAATCAGGCTGGTTGAGAATGAAGAACAGCTATTAGAAGAGCTACCGATAGCCAGAGGCGAGGCACTTGCCGCTTTCAACGACGACTCGGTCTACCTCGAGAAAGTGGTTATTAAACCAAAACATGTCGAGGTCCAGGTCATTGCCGACAGTGAGGGAACAACCGTACATCTCGGCACCCGAGATTGTTCGATTCAAAGACGAAACCAAAAACTTATCGAAATCGCCCCATCAATGATTGGCGACCAGAATCTTCTTGATGAAATATGTAAAACCGCTGTCAAAGCGGCTGAGGCAGCCAACTATTTCAATGCCGGAACAGTCGAATTCCTTATCGACAAGGACTACAACTACTATTTCATGGAAATCAATACCCGTGTTCAGGTAGAACACACGGTTACGGAAATGGTTACCGGTATCGATATTGTTCGTACCCAGATTAAGCTAGCCCTTGGCAAAAAACTGGCTTTTACCCAACAGGATGTCAAAATGCGGGGTCATGCTATTGAGATGCGAATCAATGCCGAAGACCCTCAGGCTGACTTTATGCCTGAAGGCGGCAAGACTGTCACCGTGTATCGCCCTCCGGGTGGCTATGGTGTACGGCTCGATGGTTTTGTCTATCAGGGTTACACTATTCCAGAAGTTTACGATTCTTTGCTTGTCAAGATGACGGTATTTGGTTTCTCCTGGAATGAAACGGTCGACCGTCTCCGTCGCTGTCTCACCAACTTCGTGATTACCGGACCCAAAACCACCATTCCGTTTTATCTCAATATTGTAAAAGATCTAGATTTCATGAAAGGTGACTTCGACACTTCTTTTCTCGATACACATGAGCATCTGTTCGAATATGACGATTCAAGAGGTGAAGTGGATAAATTGGCCGGGTTGATCGCTGAAATACATCATCGAGGAGAAAACCCCTACGCCGCATAAGTTACTAGCACGCACCTTTTGGAATTTAAACAGACAATATGATGAAGAAAGACAGCTGAGACGTTTCTTTGCTCTGCAATATAAAAGAAGGAAAATACATGGAACGCATTATTCAGGGAACGGAGATTGGTGAGGTTCTGACCAATATCCGCAACAGCAAAGGCTATTACATTACCAACACGGCAAGGGATCTCTCCCAGTCCGATTTTAAGAATCGTATCTTACTGCACACCGATTTACTGGCAGCACCGTCACGTGAACGTGCCGGCTATTTCTCTCTTGAAATAACAGGTGGTGCCTCCATTCATGTCGATATGCTGAGAAAACAGGTTGATCCTTTCCTCAAGCTTCAGCTGCTTAGAGAAAAGATGCCGGAAACCATGTTCCAGACCCTTTGCCGGGGTGTCAACCTGTTCGGCTATCGACCCTATCCCAAAAATGTTATTCGGGTTACCGTGCGGGAATTTGCTCAATATGTCGATGTCTGGCGGACATTCGATTTCATGAACCATATCCCGAATATGCAGGATGTTTTTGAAGAAGTTGCCTTAGCAGGTAAGATCAATGAACCAGCTATCTGTTTTTCAACAGGCCCTGAACACACCAACGTTTTTTATGTAAAAAAGGTCCGGGAAATCCTCGATGTGACCGGTGAGGATATTATTCTCTGTGTTAAGAATCATGGGGGCCTTGGAACTCCTATAAGAATCGGGGAGCTGATCGATTCCATTAAGAACAGCTATCCGGACCTGGTCATTCATTATCATGGCCACAACACTGATGGCAATGATGTTGGCAGGATCGTTGCCGCAGTGAAAAACGGCTGCAATATCGTTGATGCCGCAGATTCTTCATTCACCGGATTTTATGGTCCTCCGCCGATTCTTACAGTTATCCAGACTTTACGTGATGAAGGGTTTGAGCCTGCCTGCATTAATGAAGAGGCGGTCATTGAAACCTCCGAAGTCATCCGTGATGAGCGAAAATATTACGCTGCTTTTGAATCACAGATCAAAGGCTTCCAGCCCACCGTCCAGATTCACAAATTGCCTGGCGGCGCAATGGGCTCAAGTCTCGAGCAGGCTGTCAAAGGAGGATTCATTGATAAGATGCCTGATATTCTTCATAAAGAGTTGCCACGGGTTCAGAAAGAGCTTGGCAACTACTGGTCGGTCACTCCTGGTTCGCAGATTTTATGGACAACTGCCGTATCCAATGTTCAAGAAGGTGAACGATATGGAAATCCATCTGGAGACCTGCGCAATCTTCTGCTCGGCAAATACGGCCCCTTCCCTTTCTATGAACCGGATGAATGGATCTACAAAAAAGTTTTAGGTGATGACTATAAGACGGTACTCGAAGAGGAAGGCGGCATCGAAGATATAGAGGATATGGATATCGACAAGGAGCGTGAGACTCTCACTGATCGTCTGGGCAGAGAGCCAAGTGAACAGGAACTGGTCCTCTATCTGCAGCATCCAAATGATGCCGTCGATTTTATGCAATTTGAAGAGAAATTCGGCAGGGTCTATGTGCTGCCGCCCAGTATTTTTTTACGTACCGGCGGGTATGATATCGGTGAGAATCTCACATTTACCGACCATAACGGTAAAGAACATATGATCGAAGTCGGTCCTTCGCCGGTTAACGAAGACGGCGTAACCAACGTCTACTTGAATGTCGACCACCATCAGAGAATGTTTGCCTTTGAACCTGAACAGGATGAAGGTGCGGTTGCCGTAAATGTTCTCTCCAAAGAGGAAATTCTCCACCTTGCTAAAGCAGGCGATATTCGCGCATCATTTGCCGGAAATGTTTGTGAAATCCTGGTTGAGGAAGGACAGAAAATACAGGACGGTGACAGGGTGGCCATTATGGAAGCCATGAAAATGCAGACGCCTATAACCAGTGAAGTTGGCGGGATTGTAACAAATATCTGGTCAGAAGTCGGTGATGCTCTGCAGCCTGGAGATAAAATCGTGAAAGTAGAATCGGGTGAGGAGTAAACAATTACGAGCAAAAAAGTGCGACCTTGATTCACTGGCTGGCAGGAGGTTTTTACAGCTTGTGATATAATCGTTGCGCGCAGTAAAACCGGTTTCCTATTGGTTTTCTGATATTGAAGCGGGACATAAGTGTTGACAAAACGATACGTTCATGTCCCTCATCGGTTACCATTCGAGGAAATCGATGCTGAGTTTCTCAAGATTGGGTCTATTGACCTGGTAACCGATGCCCTTTCCCCTCTTGATCGATGCCATCCCGCCATGACCGAAACTGAAATTTTCGGTTGTGATATTCTCACTTAAAAGATATTCATCATAGGAACCGTCAATATAAACGGCTTGCGGGATAAGAGATGCGGCGACACGACCGTAAGCTGAGAGAATTCCCGTCTCGCCGACATGACAACCGACCTGAATCCTAATCCCCATATCTGTTGCTTCCTTTGCAATTTTAAGCAATCGCACAAGCCCACCGTTTTTCGAGAGCCGTAAATTGACAAGCTGGTAGTTGCCTCGGCTGGAAATTTTGTGCAAATCTTCAAAGGTTAGAATCGACTCATCAGCCATGAACTCCATTCCGTTTCTCTGGGTGTTCTCCAGAAGAACACGGTTGGTATCTTCTTCCGGGTTCATTGGTTGTTCTACCGCCTCCACGGAAAAACGACGACAAATCTCCAGATGGTCTTCAATATCTTGCGGTGTCCAGGAACAGTTGGCGTCAATGCGTATGGGATATTCCAGGCCAAGGATCTGCCGGCAAAGCTGAAGCACTTCGTGGTTATAACTCAAATCACTGCCAAGCTTGACCCGTATGTTTTCCAGTCCGAGATACACACATTGCCGGATAAGTTCTCTTGATGACTGAAGTGGCAAAATGGGTAATATGGCACCATACCGGATGTGGGATCTTTGAGGTTCAATTTTCAACAGTTGATAAATATCAAGACCTTCCTTCCGACATATGAGGTCGTGCAGGGCTGTTTCAATGCCGCAAACAAGGGGTAATTCTTTTTTTTGACACTTGATTGAAATAAAAAATTCAGCTATTTCATCATAATCAAACCCGATGTCATGCAATGGAAAGATTAATTGATCGATATGACGTCGAACCATCGGCAACCGTTTTTCACCCAAGCCCAGTTGCCCGGAGACATAGTCGCGGATAATAATCTCGCCGTATCCGTAATAGCCGCCACTTTCGATTAAAATAATAATTGAGTCGGAAAACAGGCGGCTTGCTGCGCCATGTTCGACTTTAAGTTTAAACGGGATCTGTATATCCCAAAGGCTGATTCGGTCAATTTCCACTTCAGCTGTCTAAAACCTCACGAATTGTTTTGGTCATCTTCTTCAATTGAAACGGCTTTGTGATCAGTCTGTCTGATTGGCAGGCGTCATCAAATGTATATTCTCCCTGTCCACTGCACATTATCAACTTGACTGAAGGCTCGATTTCTTTAAGCAGCGACGCTGTTTTTACCCCTCCCATACCCGGCATCTGGACATCCATTATGACCAGTTCAATCTTCTCTTTCATTTGCATGTACAATTCGATGGCCTTGAATCCGTTTTCAGCAATTAGTACCGAGTACCCAAGTCCTCCAAGCATCTTTTTTGCCAGATCCAAAATCATCTTGTTATCATCAACAACCAGGATTGTTTCTAAATCGGGTGTTAAACCTGAATGGTTTTCTGTACCATGTTCATCTGTTTGCTTTTGATCGGAATCAACAAAGGGAAGATAAATATGGAAAGTGGCTCCCTCTCCCGATTTTGAGTCCACATCTATGACTCCGTTACATTTCTTAACGATTCCATAAACAACCGACAAACCGAGCCCTGTCCCTTTTCCTACTGCTTTTGTTGTAAAAAACGGATCGAAAATTCTCTCTTTCACTTCCGGAGTCATGCCTGGGCCGTTATCGGCTACGATGATATGAGCCCATTGAAACTGTACGTAATCACCATTCTTTCCAAAAACTTGCCCATATCGATTGGGATCAAGTGTTTCGGCGATAACAGAGATTTTCCCACCATCTTCCAGCACATCGCCAGCGTTGATCAACAGGTTATGGAAGACGCGTTGGAGTTGCATCGGTTCGCAATAGATTGGTAACAAATTATCGGGGATATCGACAACACACTCGATATCTTTAGGCTCTGATTTATTGAACAATTTGACAGTTTCTAAGACGATATCCTTCAGGTTTACATTTTGCTCCTCGTTTGACTCATTACCGGTACTGAACTCGAGCAACTTCTTGATCAGTTTAATGGCCTTTTCCCCTGATGTATCTATGATCTCAAAGTAGCTTCGTGTTTTGTCGGTATCCTCGGTCTCGTCTTTCAACAGTTGAGTGAAACCAAGAATACCTGTTAATAAGTTATTGAAATCATGAGCTATTCCACCAGCCATCGTTCCGATCGACTCCATTTTCTGACTCAACAATAGTCGCCGTTCCATCTGTTTCTTTTCCGTGAGGTCGGTGACGATGGAAAGGGTTCCACGAAACTCATTTTCAGAAACCATTGGAACATTCGATAGATGCACATACGGTCTGGAGTTATTGTTACCTTTCAGCACGACCTCACAATTGGTCGTTTGATGCCGGAGGCTGTTTTGCAGAATAGACAGAATGATATGTTGATTCTTTTCTTCAACCAGATCATACAGTTTCAAATCATTAAAACTGTCATAGCCAAGAAGCTCTTTAAAATACCGATTCGAGAAAATAATTTTACCGTTAGGCTGAATCAGAATAATTCCTTCATTGGCATTCTCAACAATCTGTCTGTATTTCTTTTCCGATTCCTGCAGCTTCCTGTAGAGATTGGCGTTTTCCAGGGTTATGGCAATGTGATTGGCAAAGCTGGCAAGGAAATTAGTGTCAATATCAGCAATGGCGTGCTGTTGGGTGCTGTTGTCACCAACCATAATGCCTATAACTTTGCCCTTTACCGAAATAGGAACCAGAACAAACGCTTTTGGGTTGAATTTCTGCAACAGAATATTTCGGGGATTTAATGATATTTTTTCAACATCTTTTATGACGATCGGTTTTTCCGTACGGATTGAGCGGGCGATGATATTGTTTTCTTTGCTAACAGGAATAGTATAATCCTGAATTTCATTGAACAGCTTATCCTCCACACCAACAGCGTGAATTGGGACAAGAAGATCTTTTGTCTTGTTTAAAAGAAATATGGCAGCTCGATCCAGATTGGCCACCTTAACAAGCTTTTTTAAAACAAGATCCAACAGCTCATCAATATCCATAGTGGAAAGGATGGCATTGGACGTGTCATGGAGGATCTCGAGCTGGGAGATTCGCTGATGCAGGTTACGATTTAAATGGTATATCTGATCGTATTTTTTTTTGAGAATGGCTTTGTCATGCTCAAGTTCCGCAGTACTGGACCTGATGAGACTCCAGGGAAGGAAAATCCGCCTGAATAAATATAAAAATTGTCCCCTGCTCTTCCATTGTAAGTGGTATTCACAATACTCATCACCCTCAAAAAAGCATTTTTCCTCTTGGAGATCTGCGTAGGGTAACCCCCAAATTCCTGGAATTGCACGATATATCCCCTTATTCAGTTGGCAGAAGTCGATGCTGAGCTTCAAGTTTTTAAACCACTTCAATCTCAACACACTGCTGTTTTTGGTCAGGGAGATGATTTCTATTTTTTTTGTTCGATTAAACTGATCATTGACTTTCTGACTCTGTTTTAACCCCTTGTAAGGTGAGCCAAACGCACGGATAAAAACCCGTTGAAGGTATCCGAGGTCACGGTTTTCGACCGTAGACAAACCAATTTTATAGGCGAGATCTTCATCGCAAAAAATCGATTTTGCTTTTTCGATCAGGGTTAAAAAAAGGGTTGAAGAGACCCAGTTGTTCTCATCAGACAGATAATCTTTAGGGTTGGGAATACCTTCAAGTTCCTCACCCAAATCAACAAGTAGGTCACTTACTCTGTTAGGTGCGTTGAGTTCTACATATTGGATGACAGGACGTACGTTGATACAACTGACATGCTTTTCCATCCCTTCCAAACTGATTCTAATACCACAATTTCATTTAAAGCAACAACGTTCCAGACTTCACATTATTCACATTAAAGAAGTTCGTTGAAATGTTTCATCTTCATTTCGACAACTTTTTTTAGAAACGAAATCAGGTTATCACATAAGTGCTGAAAATAATAATTATTTTTAAGAACAGGAATAGATAACTCGTCTTTTTTTTATTTTTTTTCAATTTTTTTTGATTTCGTCATCTCGCTGTCATATGAGCATTGTAATATTAAATATGGGGGGATAAAAACTTATCCAATTTTTTAATTATACTCAATGATATAAATATGTTATGACAAATAAATGAAAAAGTGATTTCATTTAACCTGAAATAAATTTTTGAGGCTCATCTTTTATTTAGCCTCAGAGGAGGATTAAAATGAAAAAAAAAAATCTCAAAACCTTCCATCGGCATTTCAAATTTTTTTCAATTACCCTTCAATGTCGCGTTGGTCAAAATCCTCCCATTCTCTGTTATTCGGATTTATCTGTACATTTTGGGTGTGCTGTATTTTCTTGTCGCCTATCAGCAGACTGTTCGCATAGGTAAATGCTTCAAATATGTGCTGCAACCCAGCCTCAAACGTCCTTCCACCTACCTTCAATTCATAAAAGCCTATGCAGGTGTTTTTGAACACTATTATGAAAAACTGCTGCTGGGTTACAAGTCGATTCCAACGATTTCAAATTTTCTCGATAAAAGACTTCTGTCCAGTTTTCCAGACAGTTTCAAAGAACGGATAAACAATCGGCAGGGGTGCATCCTTGTGACCGGTCACTTTGGCGCTGTGGAATTTCTGCCCCTTGCCTCCGGCATGTTAAATATTAAAATAGCCATGATTGTTCGATTTAAGACAGAGGAACTTCGAAGGGCGCTACAGAAAAAAGCCAATCATTATGACGTCTTTGTGATTGATGCTGATAAACCAAATGTCATTAAAAAAGCGATGAAGGCTATACAGGATGGGCGAGTGCTCATCACGGAATGTGACGAATTCTCGAAATGGCATCCCAACAAGAACCTTTCTCTGTCAGTCTTTGGAAAGAGATTCCAGGCTGACCGCACTCTTGACTTCTTTTATAAAAAGGCAAAAGTTCCAGCATTTCTTTGCCTCATGAAACGGGAAAAGGGAAACTACCGAATGGTCATTAACCCCATCGCAGATGGGAAGTCACCAAACGTTTCACTTGCAATAAATGCTTGGAAACAACTGGAGAGGTATATTCTGAATTATCCGGAGCAGTGGTATCAATGGAAAAGCGCTTATTCGCTTCTGGAAAAACATATACTCAAAGGCCAAACAAAAGAGCAGCAGGACATTGGAACAATGGAGCCAACCATCTCACATTCAGCACACTGATTGGCTGCATTTAATTAGGAGACAGGTTGAACTGCTCTTGGAAAAGTTCTGAAAACCATTCCAATGAGACAAGTTCGGTTGTGTTCTCTGGTCATTTGGGCAGGAATCTTCCTGTGTTCCCGCTTGAACTGGCACCAGTTTTAAACAGCAAATGACCATAGGGAAAAGCTGCGCTACCCGAAGTACGGTGACATTTATTTCAACCAGATACTATTTCGGAAATCTCTTTTGGCTGTCCAACAATCCAATCGGCTCCATTTTCTTGAAGTTCCTGTCGGTCCCTAAAACCCCACTCCACACCTATACTTTTCATTCCGGCATTTTTTGCCGTGCGCATATCAGTTGCTGAATCGCCGACAAAAACCATTTCATCTACCGCAAGCCCGAGACTTTTACATATAAGAAACACACCCTTGGGATCGGGTTTTTTAGCAACTCCCTCCTGTTGGCCCCGGATGGCCGCAAACACAGTCTCATCAAAAAATTCATCTATGATCAGTTGAGTGAAACTATGTAGTTTATTTGAAAAAACCGCAAGCTGTACACCCCCTTCTTTCAGAATACGTATCAATTCAGGTATCCCCGCATATAACCGGCTTTTTTCTTTCCAACTGCTAGTATATATTTGTTCGAACTCCAACATCAATTCAGCAACTTTTTGGTTATCATCCTGAAATTGAGGAGCTATCCTCTCAATCAGTGTTCGCAGACCGTCACCAACAAAATATCGATATTTTTCTACCGGATGTATTTTAAGCCCGTTCTTTTCCAACACACTATTTCCCGCATTAGCCAGATCCTCAAGACTGTCGACCAAGGTACCGTCAAGATCGAATATTATCCCCTTATAGAACATAACCTTTCCTTATAATTTTCTTTTATTGAATTTACTTTCGCTTCTATCCAAAATAGAATATGAGTAACCCCACCTTGTTATTGGAAACCGGATAAACCGGACCGTATTAACCACCATTAATTGGAATCGATCATGAAAAAATACCCTATTTTTTCTTCATCAATCGGCAAAAAACTGATCATGGCCGCAAGCGGCAGCCTGTTGCTTCTCTTTCTGTTCAGCCATGCAGCAGGTAATGCCACCCTGTATCTGAGCAAACAGAACTTTCAACAATATGCCGACACTCTGCACAGCCATCCGATCATTGTCGCTGTTTTCAGTTTGTCCATACTTATCCTTTTTGTGCTTCATGTATCAACCGGAATTATTCTCTTTTTTCAGAACAGTTCGGCGAAAAGCTCTAGATATCAAGTATCAAAGAGGGTTGTTACTAATTCCCTGGCCTCAAGGACAATGATCTACAGCGGAGCTTTTATCCTAATCTTTGTTCTTATTCATGTCTGGGCTTTCACCCTCAATAAAGGAGATATGCCGATTTCTCAACTGGTCGATCTCAAGTTGAGTCAGTTTCCCATCTCCTTCTTTTATCTGATCTCTTTTGTTGTTCTGGCTGTCCACCTCAGTCATGGCATATTCAGCATGCTGCAGACCTTTGGTGTTAACCATCCTCGTTATAACAACTTTATTACCCGGTTCACCTATGGAATTGCCGTTTTGCTGCTTGTTCTGTTTGGAGGAATTCCACTTTTATTTCTACTCAGTTGATAAGAGGACTCAACCTCGTTGTGATAAAGAAGACCTGAAATAATTCCGACCATCAATCACCATTATTCATTTTACCTATGGATCACCATGAACCTTCAATCATTCGTTCCCGAGGGAGAACTGAGCCAAAAGTGGGATAACCACCGTTTTCAGAATAAACTGGTTAATCCCGCCAATCGCAGAAAATACAAGATCATTGTAGTGGGCACAGGACTTGCCGGTGCTTCGGCTTCCGCCTCCTTGGGAGAACAAGGGTATAATGTCGCCTCTTTCTGTATCTCCGACAGTCCCAGGCGCGGTCATTCCATTGCCGCCCAGGGAGGGATAAATGCTGCCAAAAATTACCAGAATGACGGTGATTCCATACAGCGGTTGTTTTACGATACTATTAAAGGCGGCGATTTTCGTTCCAGGGAGGCCAATGTGTACAGGTTGGCCCAACTGTCAACCAATATAATTGACCAGTGTGTCGCTCAAGGAGTTCCCTTTGCCAGAGAATATGGTGGCACCCTTGCCAACCGCTCATTTGGTGGAGCCCAGGTATCCCGAACTTTTTACGCCCGAGGCCAGACTGGCCAGCAACTTCTCCTTGGAGCCTATTCTGCCCTGATGAGGCAGGTGAACAGTGGTCGGGTCAAACAGTACAGCCGCAGAGAAATGATGGATGTGATTCTTGTGAACGGCCGGGCCAGGGGAATAATTACCCGCGATCTTGTTACCGGCAAACTCGAGGCCCATTGTGCTGATGCCGTCATGCTTGCCACCGGTGGTTACGGCAATGTGTATTTCCTGTCAACCAATGCCATGGCATCAAATGTGACCGCCGCCTGGCGTGCTTATAAAAAAGGCGGCTGTTTTGCCAACCCATGTTTTGTTCAGATCCATCCTACCTGCATACCGGTTCACGGAAATTTTCAGTCGAAACTCACCTTGATGAGCGAAAGTCTGCGCAATGATGGAAGAGTATGGGTACCAAAGCAACCGGGTGATAGAAGAGAGCCGGCCGACATCCCGGAAAGTGAGCGTGATTACTATCTGGAAAATAAATATCCCAGTTTCGGCAATCTTGTTCCCCGTGATGTAGCCTCACGAAACGCCAAGGAACAATGCGATCAAGGTAAAGGTGTTGGTCATACAGGTCTGGCTGTTTACCTTGATTTTCAAGAAGCTATAGACAGGGACGGGGAAGAGACCATCCTTAAAAAATACGGCAACCTGTTCCAGATGTATGAGAAGATCACCGATGTTGACCCGATGAAAGAACCGATGACCATCTATCCGGCAGTTCATTACACCATGGGCGGTCTCTGGGTTGACTATAATCTGATGACGACCATTCCTGGCCTCTTTGCTCTTGGCGAATGCAACTTCTCCGACCACGGTGCCAACCGCCTTGGCGCCTCTGCACTCATGCAGGGTCTGGCCGACGGTTACTTCGTTGCCCCATATTCCATCGGCAACTATCTTGGCTCCAATACGCTCGAAACGGTCAACAAATCCGATGGTGCTTTTACCGATGGATTACAAGCAGCCAAGGACAGAATTGAAAGACTTCTGACGATACAAACCAAGTCATCGGGTAGTCTGACCATCGACCAGGTGCATAAGGAACTCGGCCAGTTGTTATGGGATCATTGTGGCATGGCAAGGAATCAACATGGTTTAGAGGAGGCTCTTGCGATAATACCAGAAATAAAAGAAAAATTCTGGTCCAGGGTCCATGTTCCCGGAACCGGGCAGGAACTCAATCAATCTCTTGAGCGGGCCGGCCGGGTTGCAGACTTCATCGAATTTGGTGAAATAATGATTCGGGATGCCCTTGAAAGGAAGGAATCGTGCGGCTGTCACTTGCGTGAAGAAAGCCAGACCGAGGAACAGGAAGCCAAACGGGATGACCACAACTACTCCCATGTTTCCGTTTGGCAGTATACCGGACAGGATAAAGACCCGATTATGCACAAAGAAAATCTTCAGTTTGAAAATGTTACATTAACCCAGCGATCATATAAATAGAGACGATATGAAAACGATCAATCTACACCTTCTGATCTGGAGACAACAAGACACCGACTCACCTGGAAAAATGGAAAATTATTCTCTGGATTCCATTTCGACAGATATGTCGTTTTTAGAAATGCTTGATGTGCTCAACGAAAAATTAACTGTTGAAGGAGTCGATCCCGTTGCCTTTGATCATGACTGCCGAGAAGGCATCTGCGGTATGTGCGGTGCCGTTGTCAATGGTGTTGCCCATGGACCTGAAAAGGAGACCACCCTCTGTCAACTTCATATGCGTCATTTTAAAGATGGGGATACCATCTACATTGAACCGTTTCGCTCCCGCGCTTTTCCCATTCTCAAAGACCTGGTTGTCGATCGCTCGGCCTTTGACCGGATCATCCAGGCTGGTGGCTATGTCTCGGTTAATACCGGCGGCGCACCCGATGGCAACGCCACCCCTATCCCTTCAGATATTGCTGAAAAATCCATGGATGCTGCAGCCTGCATCGGTTGCGGCGCCTGTGTTGCGAGCTGCCCAAACAGTGCCGCCATGCTGTTCACCAGCGCCAAGATATCTCAACTTGCTTTACTTCCCCAAGGCCAGCCGGAACGCAAAATCCGGGCTTTGGCCATGGTCACCGCTATGGACAAAGAGGGGTTTGGTAACTGTACCAATGAAAAGGAATGCGAAGCGGTCTGTCCGAAAGGGATTTCCATATCCAATATCGCCAGGATGAACCGGGAATTTATTAAAGCGGCCTTAACTGCCGAATAATCTCTCAAACCTCATTGCCATTGCCAGTCTGAGAGCCGCAGCAATCCAATTTCTTGGGTTGAAAGGAAATTGTCCCTTCATTCTATTCTTCTGTAATGGCAAAACTGATCTTGCTATTGTAAAGAAACATAGCAACTGGTTCGATCTCTAATCTTGTTTATCCTGCTCATTTCCTCTCCCCTTATTTTCCCCTGGAAGAATTAGGTCGAATGGAGTAATGAAAATTATTCAACTAGTTTTCATTACAAACGAACCTCAAACTGAAAGAAAATGGAACTACTTTACTCGCCAGATGCCTGGATGGCCTTTCTGACACTCACCGCCCTTGAAATTGTCCTTGGCATTGATAACATCATTTTCATTGCCATTCTGGCATCCAGATTACCGGAAAATCTGCAGGCCAAAGGCCGGAACATCGGTCTGGCTCTGGCCATGATTAGCAGAATCGCGTTGTTATTCTCGATCACTCTTATTATGAGGCTGACGGAACCCTTTATCACTCTTTTTGATAAAGGCATCTCAGGAAGAGATATCATCCTTGTCGGCGGAGGGTTGTTCCTTCTTGGTAAAGCGACTCTGGAAATCCATGACAGCCTTGAAGGGCCCGTAATCAAAGAAGATGGTACTACAAAAAAATTGGCATCGTTTACCTCCGTCATTATCCAGATTATGCTGCTGGATATCGTGTTTTCTCTTGATTCAGTCATTACAGCAGTCGGTCTTTCTGATCAGCTGATTATCATGGTGGCAGCCATAATGATATCAGTCATTGTCATGATTTTTCTAGCCGGCTCTATTTCCGACTTTGTTGAGAAGCATCCTACTGTTAAAATCCTTGCCTTGAGTTTTTTGATGTTGGTGGGAATGGCCCTTATCGGAGAAGGCTTCAATCTTCATATTCCAAAAGGATATATCTACTTTGCCATGGCTTTTTCCGTCTTTGTCGAATTGCTCAACATGAAACTGCGTAAGGTTCACAGCCCGGTCCAACTCCGCAACACTCCACCCGGGTTCGAAGGAGACTAATGTTTTATCCAGTTGTTATCATCGGAGCCGGACCTGGTGGTTTAACCTGTGCTAAAATTCTGGCAAAGGCTGGAATCAGGTGCCTGGTCATTGAGCACAAAAGAGAAATCGGGCCAAAGGTGTGTGCAGGCGGTATTACAATGCACGGCTTTATGAAGAAAGTGCCCAAAGAGCTTATCGAGAAATCCTTTCGAACCCAGTTTATTAAAACCCGCTTTCAGGATTTTTCTCTCACCTCTTCAGAACCGATCATTGCCACGATCAACAGAAAAGCGCTTGGTCAATATATGGCAAAGCAGGCCGGCATAGCCGGGGCTGAGTTCCTCACTTCCCATCATGTACTCTCCATTAATGAAAACCAGTTGCTGGTCAAGAGTAAACAAAACGGTAAGACCTTTGCTGTCTCATTTGATCATGTTGTTGGGGCCGATGGTTCCGCTTCACTGGTTAGACGGACCTGTAACCTTGGGAAGGACCGGATGGCCATTGGTATCAACTATCAGATTCCCGGCAATGTAGACAAAATGGAGTGGCACTATGAGCCCCGCTACTTTCAAAACGGCTATGGTTGGATATTCCCGCATAAAGAGACTATCTCAATCGGCGCATACGGTGACAGAGATGTAATCTCTTCAAGTGAGTTGAAAAACAACCTGCTCATATGGGCCTCGACTCTGGGCTATGATTTACACAATCATCAACCTCGTGCAGAGTTGATCAATTTCAATTATAAAGGATACCGCTTCGGCAATAAATTTCTCATTGGCGATGCTGCAGGGTTGGCCTCTCCCCTCACCGGCGAGGGTATTCACCCGGCTATTCTTTCAGCGGAAATCGTTGCCAAATCAATCATCAACCCGGATCATGAGGAAACAACAATCAATAAATTAGCTGCCAAACACAGATTTTATTACAACGTTTTTCTTAAAAGCGGCCGGTCCCCATTTGTTCACCTTTTGGCTTCGGAGCTTGGCAGTTTTGGTCTTAGGCTTGGTCTGATTAAAATCTATCACCTGGAAATGGCTGTTTACCAGTGAACCTGTAAACATCCGTGGTAACTAACAAATTAAAACAAATCCAATTTGAGTTTTATGACTGATAAACAACCTAAAAAGAAAAACATCCTTGTTCTCAATATCATTTTCATTCTGGTCTGCGGGGGACTGCTGGTCTTTCTTCTTCGTGCACCGGAAGAGTCGACCGCCTTCCTGCCAAAAGATGAAGACCATAAACGGTTTTTTGAGATAAAATCAAAAAAAGAGGCCGAAAAGTACTGCACAGAATGTCACTCTCCGGAGGGTGACGCCCCGCTGTCGGAAGGCCATCCACCCAAATACCGCTGCCTGTTCTGTCATAAACGAGATTATTGATACTCGTCTCCTTCTATTGCCAACGTACAACAGCTGGAAAGCCTGAGACTATTCTTTGTCACTGCCGCAATCAGTCTTTCTGCAGGCTCTTGCTGACAATTTCAAAGACATCCTTAGAAACCTTGTCGGAATCGATAATGAGTTCCAACTGTTTCCTCATTAACCGTTTTCTGCTATCCCCATATCTTTCCCAGCCAATCAACGGCGTAACCAGCCTGGCTGCAATCTGCGGATTGAAACCATCGACATGAAGAATCCATTCACGGAGGAACCTATAGCCGGCACCGTCACCAGCATGAAAGCAGAAGTGGTTCATTGAACAGAATCCGCCTATGAGTGAACGCAATCTGTTTGGATTTTTATCTGAAAACGATTGATGTTTGGTGAGTTGTTTCACAGTCTCAAGACAATCCGGATGATCGGATGTGGCCTGGACCGAAAACCACTTGTCAACAACCAGCGGGTCATGCCGATAACGGCTGTAGAAATCATCCAGTATATGTTGTTTATCAGGATGATTTGCATGAACGATCAGCTTAAAAGCGGACAGAACATCAGTCATATTTGATCTGTGATTGTACTGTTTGAAGCAGAGTTCAACCCCCTCCTCACTGAACCAATCGGGATCCATCAAATAATAAAGACACACATTCTTCAGGCTTCTTTTGCCAAGACTCAGCGGATTGATTTGAAAATCTTTTTCATAATTTTCATGATAGACCTGTATAAGCTCATCACGTAATTCACGACTCAGCTGTCGACGAGTGTTTCGTATTGACTCGTGTAAATTTTCAGGATCAATCACCTCCATTTGTTCGGCCAGATACGTCTCAGCAGGTAACCGCATTGATAACGCCAGTAGAGATTTATCGAGAATTGTGTTTGAAAGATTGGCCCGAAATCCATTTACAAATCGGTCATCGACAGTTGGCGGTTTACCTGTTGCCAACTGGTTGATCTGTTCCATAATGATTGATTCGGCAAACCTTTGCGCCGAATCCCACCTGTTAAAGGAATCGGAGTCATGTTTCATTAGAAAGCCGAGCTCATCACGTGACAGAAAAGGCTCTACCTTGACCGGTGCGGAAAAAGAGCGTAAAAAAGATAAAACCGGTTTTTTTGGGATCGGGCAAAAAACAATTGTCTGCGACTCCTTCTTCAATTCGAAAGTATCATGACTGTTGATCTGTTGACCATCAACCTCTCCCTGGCATTGTATATCATTCCCCCCTGCATCAAGGAGCCCGAAACGAATCGGAATATGAAAGGGCTGACACTTTTTTTTGTTCTTTTCCGGAATTATCTGTGAGATTGTCAATGAATACGTTTGGTTGGACTTAGAAAACAACTCTTGAACAACAAGAATCGGGGTTCCGGCTTGGCTGTACCAGAGCCGAAACTGTTTCATGTCCCTTCCAGATGCTGCTTCCATGCTCTGGATAAAGTCTTCGCAGGTTACGGCCTGACCATCAAAACGTTTAAAGTAGAGATCTATTCCAGCTCGGAACAATTGATAACCAAGCAGGGTAAACATCATCCTGATGACCTCAGCACCCTTATTATAAACGGTGGCCGTGTAAAAATTGTTGATTTCCACATAAGAATCAGGACGCACCGGATGAGCCATCGGTCCACTGTCCTCTTTGAACTGGTAGTTTCGTAAAACCTGCACATCCTCGATCCGCTTGACCGGTTTCGAATGCATATCGGCTGAAAATTGCTGGTCCCTGAAGACGGTAAGCCCTTCCTTCAATGAAAGCTGAAACCAGTCCCTGCAGGTTACCCGGTTGCCGGTCCAGTTGTGAAAGTACTCGTGGGCTATCACGCCTTCTATTCCCTGATAATCCTGATCTGTTGCCGTCTCAGGAGTTGCCAGAACGTATTTTGAATTAAAGATGTTGAGCCCCTTATTTTCCATGGCTCCCATATTGAAATCATCAACGGCAACAATCATATAGCAGTCCAAATCATATTCCAGACCATACACCTCTTCATCCCATTTCATTGCCCTTTTCAGCGAACGGATGGCATGATCACATTTTTCTCTGTTTCGTTCTTCCACATAGAAGTGCAGATTGATTGTCTTTCCTGAACGGGTAAAAAACTGGTCTTCGAGACGGACAAGGTCGCCTGCAACCAGGGCAAAGAGATAACATGGTTTGGGATATGGGTCCTGCCAGACAGCATAGTGGCTGCCCCCGGGAAGTTCACCCTGATCCGTGAGATTACCGTTTGAAAGCAGAACAGGACAACTTTCCCTGTCCCCTTCTATTCTTGTGGTATATCTGGCCAGCACATCAGGCCGGTCAATGCTATACGTTATCCTTCGAAACCCTTCCGCTTCGCATTGAGTGCAATAATTGCCGGAAGACCGATACAATCCTTCCAGGGAGCTATTGTTTACCGGATCGATTATGGTTGTTATCTCAGTTTCAAACCTCTTACCTGTTTGGCGTATCTCGAGGTCATAATCAGTTACTGTATAGTCGTTGGAATTCAACTCTTTGCCGTTTACTTTGACTGACTTCAATACCAGTTGTTCACCGTTCAAAATTAGGCTGTCCGATTCCGATTTGTTTAAAGGATTCTTGAAAAACCGGGTTTTAGCGCTGACCGTTGTCTTTTCCTTCTCCAATCGAAAACAGAGGTCAATAGTCTCAATGAGAAAAGGTGCCGGTTGATAATCTTTTCGGTAAATCGTGGGTGGCTTAGGTATGCTCATGAATTTTCACTCATCTGTTGTAAATTCTTGTTTTTTGGTTATTGACACCAAAAAACACCTTCAGTATATTCCTTGCTCGTTTAAACCCGTATCCTGAAATGATCACGACTGCATGTCCAATTGACCGATATGGATAACATGATCCTTAACCTGTGAGATAGTATCATATGATTACTGTAAACGAACATTATTTTAAACTTCAGGCTTCCTATCTTTTCTCAAATATTGCCCAGAAGGTTAGCACTTTCCAGGAGGCTCATCCTGATCGTAAGATCATCAGACTGGGAATCGGAGATGTGACCAGAGCTTTACCTCAAGCGTGCATTGAGGCTTTCCATAGTGGCGTTGATGAAATGGCGGCAGATTCGAGCTTCAGGGGATATGGTCCTGAGCAGGGATATGAATTCCTCCGTGAAACAATTGCCGTTAACGATTTTCAAAAACGTGGTGCCGATATCTCAGCCGATGAAATCTTCATCAGTGATGGAGCCAAGTGCGACACCGGCAACATCCAGGAACTGTTCACTCGGGATGTGAAAGTGGCGATTCCCGATCCGGTTTATCCTGTCTATCTCGACACCAACGTGATGGCAGGACGTACCGGAGAATATACAGGCGGTAGGTATGAAGGTATTTTTTACCTCGACATGACCAAGAAAAACCACTATGTCCCTGAACTGCCGACAGAAAAAGTTGATCTTATCTACCTCTGTTTTCCCAATAACCCGACCGGCTCTACCATTTCAAGACAAGAGCTGAAGACATGGGTTGATTATGCGCAGGAAAACAACAGCCTTATCCTGTTTGATGCAGCCTATGAAGCGTTTATCCGTGATGAATCTCTGCCTAAATCGATTTATGAAATAGATGGCGCCAAAGAGGTGGCTATTGAATTCAGATCATTTTCAAAAACCGCAGGCTTTACCGGTACCCGATGCGCCTTTACTGTTGTACCAAAAGAGTGCCGTGGATTTGATGCCAATGGCGAGGTCAAGTCACTCCACCCGATGTGGAACAGGCGTCATTGCACAAAATTCAACGGTGTCTCCTACCCGGTTCAGCGTGCGGCAGAAGCGGTGTATAGTGAAGAAGGTAAAGCTCAGGTGAAGGAACTGGCTAATTATTACCTGCGGAACGCCGATCTGGTGCGCGAAGAAGTGAGCAAGCTTGGATATGATTATGTAGGAGGTGAGAATTCCCCCTATATCTGGATTGATAGTGGCCAGGATTCCTGGGACTTTTTTGACATGCTGTTGAATGAAACCGGAGTGGTCTGTACACCGGGAGCAGGTTTTGGTAAATGCGGTGAGGGGTACATTCGGATTTCAGCTTTCAACTCATATGAGAATGTACAAAAAGCCATGCAAAGAATCAAAGCAGCCCTGAAATCGTAACTGATTTTCCATTTTCTGAATCCGTGAGCTGCACATCCTAGATTGTGGTACTTTGTGTTACCGGGTAATCAGGTTGGGAAAAGAAATTGTTGCCGTTGTACTTCAATAATCTACAACGGCAACAGTGACGATTATATCCCTACCAGGCACATGAAGGGCTATCGCCCTCCTCATTCTACTGACGGAGTTCAGCCGGTTTGAAATGAACTTTTTCCTCTCTACCCTCCATTTCTTCCAGCGCTAAGTAACCATAAGAATTGAGATAGTCGATCACCTCATTGACGAGCCTTTCAGGAGCCGACGCCCCGGCTGTCACCCCGATTCTGTTCTTCCCTATCAGCCAATCCGGATCGATATCATCCTTATCATCAATAAGGTAGCCCTGAAGACCCTGCTCTACGCCCACTTCCCGAAGCCTGTTTGAATTCGAGCTGTTTCTTGAGCCAACTACCAAAAGCAGTTCGGTGTTGTCGGCCATCTTTTTGACAGCATCCTGCCGGTTACGGGTAGCGTAACAGGTATTGGACGAAGGCCCTTTGATAAAAGGAAACCTTTTTTGTAATATGTTTCGTATCCCTCCGACATCACTTTGACTGAGCGTGGTCTGAGTCACGTAGGCTACTTTTTCCTCATTACGAATAGTGACACGATTTGCTTCTTCTTCGTTGGCGACAATATGGATATGACCAACCTTCTCTATCCTACCGGCGGTCCCTTCCACCTCCGGATGTCCATGGTGGCCGATGATAATAATGTCATAATCCTGATCACTATACTTTTCCACCATCTTGTGTATTGAGTTCACTAGAGGACATGTGGCATCGATGGTTCTTAAACCCAACTCTATAGCCCGCTGTTCTGTTTTTGCCGAAACCCCATGAGCGGAGAAAATACAAACCTCACCTTTAGGCACCTGATCCAATTCATTCACGAATATGGCGCCCCGGCTCTTCAACTCATTGATGACATGTTTATTATGGACAATCTCATGCAATACATACACAGGCTCACAAAACTTCTTTAAAGTAAGTTGAACTGTTTCGATCGCCCTGACGACACCCGCACAAAAGCCTCTGGGAGAGGCAAGGATAATAGTTTTTTCCATAGCATCGACTTTCATTGTTTATGGGTCCTAATGTGATTTGGATTTAACTATAACTGGTGAGTTGTTTACTGCGAACCATTGTCCGGGCGCAATATTTGCTTCGGTATTGTATTGAAATAGATTATATAATATACATTTACGCTATGTAATACTAAGCTGTTTTTTTTTCGATTTAAAAACTATAAAATATCTTAACCTCATTCTGTTAAGCAACTCATACAAAGGAAATCATGACACAATTTACCGTAACCCAGCCTACGCAGATTCACTTCGGTGTCGATGCCATTAATCGTCTTGGCCAGACAGTAACTGATTTTGGTGGATCAAACGTATTGCTGGTCGTTGACCCAGGTCTCGAAAAAGCGGGTTTAATCGATACCATTACCGCTCCCTTGGCTTCATCCTCTATTGACTATACACTTTATAACAAAATCGATCCGGAGCCGGGTCTTAAACTGGCTGACAAAGGCTGTGAGCTCGCCAAAGCCAACGGTTGCGATTGTGTCGTCGGTGTCGGCGGTGGCTCTGCCATGGATGTCGCCAAGGCCATAGGGGTCCTTCTGACCAACGGCGGCAAAGCCGTAGATTATATCGGTCTTGGGAAAATTGCCAAACCGGGGGTGCCAAAAATAATGGTGCCCACTTCGTCAGGAACAGGTGCCGAAGTGACCTTTACAGCAGTATTTATTAACGAGGAAACAGGCTCAAAAGCCGGAATGAACGGCGACCCACTCTACCCCGATGCAGCTATCCTCGACCCGAAGCTTACAATCAGCCTGCCACCGAAGGTTACCGCCTACACCGGTATCGATGCCTTGACCCATGCCCTGGAGGCGTATACTTCAACCCAGGCCCATGTTGTTTCAGAAATGTACTCCCTAGAGGCGGTTAAGCTGATCAGCGACAACCTGCCAAAAGCCTATGCCAATGGAGATAACATGGAGGCCCGTTCGGCTATGCTGCTTGGCAGTCTTCTCGGCGGTAAAGCTTTAGCCATTGCCGGCGTTGGTCTGGTTCATGCTATGGCTTACCCTATGGGAGGAATGTTCGGCATTCCTCATGGTTTGGCCAACGCTGTTCTGTTGCCCTATGTTGTTGATTTCAATCTGATTGGCAACATGGAAAAATTTGCTCATCTGGCCACTGTTATGGGAGAAGCGACCGACGATCTGACATATCGTGAAGCATCCGCTCTGTGCGTTGAGGCTCTGTTTGATCTTAACAGCGAAACTGGTATTCCTATGACATTGCAAGATCTTGATATACCAGCCGACGCTATCCCGGAAATGGCCCAAATCGCCTTAACCGTTACCAGGCCGGTTGAAAACAACCCAAGGAAACCAAGTCTTGAAGATGTTATCTCCATCTACACTCAGGCGTATAAAGGTATTCCCGGATAGAACTGCTTGTCAAAAAGAGAAGAGTATACAAGTGAAAGGTTCGGCTATGCCGACCCCTGTAGTGACAAAAAATGTCAATCCCAACGACTAAATTTGTCAGTTGTCGCTTTAAATCAGTCATTGACCAATCGCTAAAACCTGATTTTACTCAATGACAACAATGGATAAAAGGGTTATCTAGCCAGCTTTCATATCGACTGTTTATGGCATATTTATTGCTTTAATTAAGGAGAGAGGTAGTATAACCACTACCCGGAATTAAAGAAAAACAATCAGCAAGACAGGCAAAACTGCAATGAACTCTATTCCTAAAACAACACTGCTTGCTCTGATTTTAGGGATTTTCCTGTTTGCGGGATGTGCTGAGAAGAAGAAATACTACAAGGTGAGAAGCCACAAACCAACCCGTTCCACCCTTGGGTTTTCCGTTGTGCCGCCTCCCGGGAATAACTGGTTCGTTCAAGTCAAGGATAACAGCCTGATTTATCTGAAAAAAAGTGACCCGTATGCTTACTCGCTTCAAACGAAAGCGACAGAGATCAAATTCTCTAAATCGACCCAGCTCAAAGACGATTTCATTCAATATGTTTTAAATAAAAAGGCCAAATCACTAGTCGGTATCAAATACAAGAACGCCAAAATCGATTACACATTTGATAACGAATTTGCAGCGTTCTGCGTCAAGTATAATCACCGCTACGAAGACCACGGTTACAGACATCTAAAGGAAGATCAGTATGTTATTATCGTCAACAAAGGTGTGGTCTGTAAACATCCAAAATACCCTAAAAACGGCATTGAGCTGTCCTACAAGGAAAAAATCTTATCAAGCTCTCACCACCCTTCCTTCCGAAATGAAGGAGAACAGTTTCTTAAAGGATTAGCATTTCTTTCTCGCCTGAATTAACATCACTGACCACTTTATCTTATCACTCCAGCTCAGGCGGTTTATCGAGTTTCCACTCCAGCGTTCCGCATTCCTTCTTTGACATCAGAAATGGGTACTTCTCTTCGGTGAAAGATACCGGCGGCCAGTGCCGCCTCAACATTGGTCTTCTGAAATACCTCGACAAAATGGTCAACCTTTCCAGCACCCGAAGAAGCGATCACAGGGATCCTCACCACCTTACGCACATGATTGATCAGCTCTATATCAAACCCGGAGTTGGTACCGTCCTTGTCGATACAATTTAACAAAATCTCACCGGCTCCCAGCTGTTCACATATGGTGACCAGTTGAACGACATCGATATCACGTCCTTCTCTGCCTCCTTTGACGGTGCACTGGTACCAACAATACTGTTCACCGTTAGGTCCCGGGTAGACAGTCTTTATGGTACTGTGTGGAGTGGTCTGGGGTTCGTCCACATACACACGCCACGGGTCAACGGAAATAACAACTGCCTGGGCACCATAAACAATTGAAATCTGTTCAATCGAGCTTTCTCCTGTTTTGCGGCCGCCATCAGCCAGAAACTTCTCGGCACTGTAAACAGCGTCACTGCCGATGGAAATTTTATCGGCTCCGGAGCGAAAATATTCACCGGCCACATCAAGCGAACTGTACTCTTTACCTTCAGAATCGACAAATTCCCGAATTCCGCCGCCGATAGTCAACGGTACAAACACATTTTCACTGGTCCGTTTCAACACATCCAACATCGGTTGATCCCGCAATGGAAAATCACGGAATCCGGTGATGTTTAAAAAGGTGATTTCATCCGCCCCTTCCTCATAGTATCGCTGGGCAAGCTTGACAGGCGCCCCAAGGTTTCGAACTTCACCCCCCTCTCTCACATCATACTGGTCTCCTTTGGTGACTACCAGATCGCCATCATCATTGGTTCTGACATCAAGGCATGCAACTATGCGACTGGCAATTCTTGTCTTTTTTTCTATTTTAAAACTGTAGTTTTGACTAGTGGCCGTCACCTTATCGGTTTTGGAAAGGAAATTATATAAGATCCGCAGGCCTGCCTCACCTGATTTTTCTGGATGAAACTGAAAAGCAGCAACATTTCCTTTCTCAACTCCGGAAATGAACTCCTCTCCGTAATCGGTTGTTGTGACCACCCATGAGCTGTTGTCCTCATTTTTCAAAGCACGATAAGAATGAACAAAATAGAGCTTTTCTCCACCATAATTTGAGAAAAGACCAGAGTCCTTCAATAGCCGAACCCCATTCCAGCCCATTTGTGGCACCGAAAGCCCCTCTTCAGAAAACCGTTGGACTTGACCTGGTATGATTCCCAGACCGGCGACCCCCGGTGACTCCTCACTTCCTTCAAAAAATGCCTGAAGAGCGACACAAATGCCGAATGTCGGCATATCCTCTTTAATTCGACGAACAAGCGGTTCGACAAAACCGTCCCTGATCAACCGGGACATCACCGTTCCAAAAGCGCCAACTCCAGGGAAGATCAGTTTTTCTGCCCGAACAATATCTTCAGGCTCTGTAACATCTTTCACCTCAAAGCCAAGCTTTCGAATCCCATTGCGAACAGAGCGGACATTACCCGCACCATAATCAAGAAGTGTTATCATTCCTGCCTCTTATAAATATAGTTATCAAAAATCGTTTCCATTGAATCTGGCACTTCCTATTTGCCACACTAGACAACTAAAAATTGCAAATGACTTTCTTCATGCCCGAATCAATCTGCGAGACTATACCAGGTGACTGGTCACAATTCCAGTACCGGAGCCATCATCTTTAAACAACAGATAGTTTTTCTCTTTTCTTGCACTTTTAACAGCGATTGTTCATAATTCCTTACACTATTCAATCTTTTCCATAATTATGAAACTTCGTCTTATTCTCATCGTTCTTTCACTGCTTGCCTTCCTGTCCGCTTCAGCCGGCGGATTGTTTTCGTATAACTCAATTAAGAAAGTCTCTTTTCAGGAAGCTGAAAGAAAAGCAGCCGTCCGTCTCACCCTGATCAATAAAAACATCAGCTCCTTTCTCTCAGAAAATGTCAAACCGGTGCAGACACTTGCCAGGATGGAGATATTCCGCGAGTTATTAACCAATCCTGATCTAGCCGTCCAGAAGGGTTCAGAAGATATCCTTGACCTGTTCAAATCGTCCTTAACGGTAGATGTCTGCTATATTATGAACTCTCAAGGGACAACAGTGGCAACAAGCAACAGAAATGCACCGGACAGCTTCATGAATAAGAATTTCGGTTTCAGACCTTACTTTACAAACGCTATTCAGGGTGAAAGTGCCACCTATCTGGCCCTGGGAACAACTTCCGGAAAACGTGGAGGATATTATTCCTATCCGATATTTGATAACAACAAGAAGAATATTCTTGGTGTCGCTGTCATAAAAACATCCATTGAATTGATCGAAAAAGAGCTGGTTCCGCTTAATGACGAGACGATTTTAGTAACCGATCCGTACGGTGTCATATTTATCTCAAACAGAGATGATTGGATTTATCATACTGTTGAGCAGTTATCTCCTCCTGTAATACATGATATTGCCGATTCACGTCAATTCGGCAAAGGTCCCTGGAATTGGATAGGTTTGGAAGTAACTGATGTAGACAGATGCAAGGATGCGCAAAATAACCACTATCTTATGTACACATCATACCTGGAAGGCTATTCGGGCTGGCAGGTTTATTACCTACGTGACATGAGAACCATTTACCAGACTGTTTCCAGTCCCCTTCTAAGAATTACCGGTCACTTATTACTGACACTTTCGGTTCTGATTGGAGTCTCAGTTTTTTTTCTCTATCAAAAAGCAAGCCGTGAAATCAAAAAACGAAAAAAGGCTCAGAAGGCGTTGAAAATCAGCGACAGACGATATCGATCACTCTACAATGATACACCAGCTATGCTGCATTCAATCGATCCAAGCGGTCGATTGATCAGCGTCAGCAATCACTGGCTTGCAAGTATGGGATACACCCGTGAAGAGGTTATCGGTAAAAAGATCACCCAGTTTTACACCAAAGAGTCGAGAAAATATGCAGAAGAATCGGCAATTCCCAGTTTTTTTAAAAAAGGAATTTTAAGGGATATCCCTTACCAATTAATTAAAAAGGACGGTACTGTTATCGATATTTTGCTCTCAGCTATTGGTGTTCGCGACAATGAAGGCAACCTCATCCGTTCCATGGCTGTTTCGGTAGATATCACTCAGCGAAAAAAAGCTGAAGGGTTGCTGCAGAAAGCAAAAGAGGAACTGAGCAGATACTCTCTGGAACTGGAGCAAAAAGTGGCCCAGCGTACAGAAGAGATAAGCATGGCCAGAGATCAATTAAGAAGACTCTCCGCTTCGGTCATGAACAGTCAGGAGATTGAAAGAGCCGCCATAGCAAGAGAACTTCATGATGAACTGGGCCAGGTCTTGACCGCACTCCGCCTAGATGCCGCCTGGTTGAGAAATCACCTTGAGGGGAAAAATCTTCAATATGAAGACCGCATTCAGGACATGTGTAAACTGATTGATCACTCCATAGATGATGTAAGAAGCATGGCATTCAAACTTCGCCCTGGTGTTCTTGACGATCTCGGTCTTGTTGAGGCCCTGGAGATATACACCGCAGACTTCGAACAAAGATCAGACATTACAACAGTTTTTCAACACAAAAACGTGCCAATAGTCGATAACATTATTTCCACTGCCGCCTACCGAATAGTCCAGGAAGCTCTTACCAATATCGCAAGGCATTCCGGTGCCAATCATGTTCAGATTTCTCTACAGTACACCGACAACATCCTCGACCTTTGCATTGTCGACAATGGTCAAGGTTTTCCAATCGAGGAACTGCCGGAATCAAGCGGTCTTGGACTTGCCGGTATGCGCGAACGAGCAATCCTTGCAGGTGGAGAACTAAAAGTCGAATCGACTATCGACCGGGGAACCACCATCTGTTTTCAGGTAGCCGTTCAAGAAAGCTATGAGGATACCCATGATGATTAAAGTACTGCTGGCAGATGATCATTCAATCGTTCGAGCAGGGTTATGCCGAATTGTTGAGGATGACGATTACATGGAAGTGGTTGCAGAAGCGGACGACGGCAAGGAAGCCATGAGAAAAACAAAAGAAATCGACATTGATGTAGCTGTCGTTGACATTTCAATGCCCGGCCTTGATGGACTGGAATTAGCAGCCCGGATCTTTGACGAATTCGGTTCCAGTCTTCCGGTTATCATCCTTACAATGTATGAAGAAGAGCAGTATGTAGTAAAGGCAGTAGAAGCTGGAGCAATGGGATATATCACCAAGCGTTCCGCTCCTGAGCAGTTAGTAAAAGCGATCCGTCAGGTGTATTCGGGACACAGGTATTTTACTGCCGAGGCGGCTGAAGCGTTGGCGCTCCATGTCGCCAAAGGCGTTCAGGGTATGTCGGTCCTTGATTCCCTTTCAAAAAGAGAACTGCAGGTGCTCCGCAGGCTGGCCCTTGGCCACACCAACAGAGAAATCGGCGAGACCTATTCCATCAGTGTCAAAACCGTCGACACCTACCGCAGGAGACTGTTGAAAAAACTCAATTTACGCAATAATGCCGACCTGTCGCGTTTTGCTATCCAGAATCAGCTCATTGAATCGTAACAATCTTTGTCTGGCTTTTCTCTTGCTTGTCAATTAGCTGAGACGATGGGGGAACGGTGGTTCTCACCTCAATCTGTAAGAAATTTTCTTACAACAAAATCAGAAATCGACCGATTTAATCATCATTTTTTTTCGAGTATGTTTCTATAGTACATTTCCATATTGTACAAACACTACCTTTAACCACATACTTAAGGAGATCGAACATGAAAAAACCCACATTCTTATCCGGTAAAAAACTTCTTACAGCTATTTTTGCTGTAACTGTTGCTTTCGCACTATGCAGCACGGTTTATGCCGGTAAAAAACGAATTATCTTTGGCGGCGGCCCAGCTGGCGGTACTTTCCAGGTTGTTGCCAACGCTGTTCAGGTGTACAAGCCGGTCAAAGCAGCAGAAAGTTATTCCGTTAAAGCTCAGAGCTCGGCCGGTTCTGTTGAGAACCTGCGGAAAACCGATGCAGGCAAGCAGCAGTTCAGCGTTGTGTATTCAGGTCATGTATGGCTTGGCCGCAACGGCAAGATGAAAAATGATGCTAAGAAGTATGAGAATGTAATGGCCGTTGCCTGGCTGTATGGTGCCCCAGCTCAGCTCGTAGTTCGTGCAGGATCCGGTATTAAATCAACCAAGGATCTGGTTGGTAAAAAAGTAGGTGTCGGAAATGCCGGCTCCGGTGCTTTTGCCAACTGTGAACTGTTCTTCTCCCATATGGGTATCTGGGACAAGATCGAAAGAAATGCTATGGGATATAACGATGCCGCAGCCGCCTTCGGTAACAAGCAGCTTGATGCGTTCTGGCTGTTTACCGCTTTCCCAAGCGGAGCTGTTATCATGGCCGCTCAGACCAATAAAATCGATCTGATCGACCTTGGCGCCGATGCCGAGGCTTCCGGTTTCTTTGAGAAATATCCTTACTTCGGTAAACTGGCTGTTCCCGGTGGAACATACAAGGGTGTTGCTAAGGACGCACCATCTTTCCAGGACAGTGCTCTTTGGGTAGCCAACAAAGATGTACCGGCTGATGTTGTCTACGATATCCTGAGCAAAATCTACACCGATGAAGGGCTTGCCCACATGAAGGCCGCCAAAAAGACTTTCAAACATATGAGCCTGAAAACCGGAGCAACCAACATTGTCACTCCTTTCCATCCAGGTGCTGAAAAATTCTGGAAAGAGAAAGGAATGATGTAGAACTGCTAAAACGCCTCCTGGCTAATCCCTGAAGCGTTTAACTTTCAGTTGCTACCATTTACTTGGAATAAACGGGTTTCATTATTGCTTTTGAAACCCGTTTATTCCTTTAGGTCATCGTATATAATAAAGTGGTATCTTGAAAAGAGAGCCAGGATAATACTATAGTGCGTGGTAACTGGCGGAAGCCGAAACCTGAACCTCATTCCATCTAACCGGTATGCTCTACGACAAACTCCACCGAATAGAACAGATCATTTTTGATGTGTTGGCCGTAACTCTGGTAGTATTTTATTCATACGCCGCAGTTATTCAACCGGCCGCTACTCAATACCACCGAGGTGTTTATATCATTA
>CAZUUJ010000010.1:0-67713 GCA_964623625.1 uncultured Desulfocapsaceae bacterium | reverse complement strand
GTTATCGGTTCTGCTATTTGTGCCGGTATTCTCTGGAGCTTTATGGCAAATTAACGAGCATCAGAGCATCCGCTAGCACTACATCTTTGTCCGATTTGACCGTCCGATATAGCCTTGCTATGATTGAACGGCAAAACATGGTATCGCCTAGATTCTTGTGAAAATGCACGCTAAGGGGAAGCTAACTTCTCAAAGGCAAGATTAATTCATCACTCGACTTGTGTCAGAAAGATACAGTAGATTTATAAAGCTAGGGAAGCGGGCCAGCTGCTCGGGTTGTCATTGTAAATCTCAACTGTGACAAATCAACAGATCTGCACGATTCAATGTTGTTCGAAAAACTTATCTTCTCACAGGAAACCTCTGATGTAAAAAAGCGGGAACGAGAAGCTGTGGGTCTTTTATAAAGCCGAGCTGCTTATGAAAAGGTTGCTCGATATTATTATTCCATGTGGAGGGATTATTTTAAGAAATATGTTTCATAAAACCTAAATGTTTTATGGAATATTATGATTGAGGAAAAACACCATCCATTCCTACACACTCGATGCAGTACTCCTCCATTATTTCCGGATTATGACAATCCTCACAGAATTTCTTACCTTAATCGGTACAGACAGTGAGTTTATCGTATATCTTGGAATCCATACAACATGATACTTACCCTTCCATCGGGGATGACTTAGGTTATACATGTTATTCCTTGAAGCCACCTTCTCATATATTTGGTGATCTATAAATTCTGGGGTATCATTATGGTGTGAAACCGTCAGATTTTCGTTATCTTCAAGGAAAGGAGAGTAAAAGATTTTAATAAAAATAGGCTAAGGATTTCTACAATGCGAAAGATCACAATGCAAGAAGTGGAACATCACAATACTCCTGATGACTGTTGGGTTGTACTAAACGACAAAGTTTACGACTTATCAATCTTTCATAAAGAACACCCTGGAGGTTCAAAGATAATTACGGAAAATGCAGGAAAAGACGTGTCCAACTTGTTCAATCCTGTGCACCCGAAAGATATTATCCAACGACTCCTTTCTCCTGAAGCCTGTGTTGGTGTTCTCGACGTAAGCACGGTCGACCCTGCAAGACATGTAGTTGCTGAAGAGGAAAAGCCTCCCTCCCGAGGTATACGACAAACATCTACACCAGATGCAACTACGGCCCAACAGGTTCAAACGTGGGAAAAGCCTCCAATTGCGGCCATGTTGAATAGTTTTGATTTTGAGAGCGTCGCAGCCCACACAATGACTGAGGAAGGTTGGGGCTACTATTCATCCGGCGCTGACGATGAAATTTCACTTCGGGAAAACCATACCGCTTTCCAACGCATCTGGTTTAAGCCACGCGTGCTGGTAAATGTAAAAAACATTGATATGACAACTTCCATACTGGGTGTGAAATCTTCTTTGCCTCTGTATTTCTCAGCAACAGCTCTCGGTAAGTTGGCTCATGATGATGGTGAATTAGCTATTTCGCGGGCCGCAGCCAAGACCGGTGTAATCTACATGCTGCCTACTTTATCCTCTTACACCTTGGATGAAATGCTGGAAGTACGTCAACCAGGTCAAATACAATTTGGTCAATTGTATGTAAATGCGAAAAGGGAACGCACAAAAGAATATGTCCAGCGGTTGGAGGCCGGTGGTGTAAAAGCCATATTTGTTACGGTTGACGCACCGCAATTGGGGCGTCGTGAAAAAGATATGCGAAATAAATTCACAAAAAACTCTGATGTCCAAAAAGGTGATGATGTCAACCGTAATGAGGGTGTTGCCAGGGCTATCAGTGAATTTATTGATCCGAGCTTATGCTGGGAGGATATCACATGGCTCAAAAACATCACGAAATTACCTATTATACTAAAAGGTGTTGCCTGTGGACTTGACACTGTCAAGGCATACAAAATTGGGTGTGCCGGCGTTGTTCTATCAAATCATGGAGGCCGACAATTAGATACGGTCAGATCTGGAATTGAAATATTGCCAGAAGCGATTGAAGCACTTAATAAGCATGAGTCGAACTGGCGGTCACGCTTTGAGGTGGTTGTGGACGGTGGCATTCGACGTGGTAGTGACATCTTTAAAGCCTTGGCCCTTGGTGCAACTGCTGTCGGCATTGGACGCCCGGTTCTATATAGCCTTGCCTCTTACGGTCAGCCTGGAGTTGAAAGAATGTGTTCTCTTTTCAAAGACGAATTAACCATGGTGATGCGTTTGATGGGCACTCCAGCGATATCTGACATCACAGAAGATCATATTCTGTACAGTAATTTAAAGACACATTTACCTCCCCAGGCACGGGATCATCTTCAATTCGACACATATGAACCCATGAGACCAGCCACTAAAATATGAAAGTAGAGTAAGCGTATCATGTTAATTCTTCTGTAGTATGAACTCAGCATCCCATTTACACTTGTTGTGATGCAAGGATGTTAGCAGAAAACGAGGCAATGTTACGTTAAGCTGGCCACCAAAATATTCTGTGGGGATATCTCTACCTAATGGGATCAAAAACGGGGTTGAGGTACTTCCTGAGCACCTTCAGAGTAGGATAGGCATAGAGGAGATATGTTGACTTCGTATATACATACTGTAGACACCTTTATTCCAAGTGATTTGAAGGCAGGTTGAGATTAGTATAGGCTATTCTTTGAACGAAGAGGGTTTCGCTGTCGTGCGCAGTTTAGGTGGGTTCGGATCCAGCCTTTTCAGTTTGTCCAGTAGTAGGTCGAGAGGAAAATCGTTGGAGAAAAATTGACGATTTGCTTGTAACACCTTTACTGCTTTGGAGGCCATCTTATTGGCTCCCCTTATATTGTTCTGATCTTTGAGTTTGATATACATGCCTGCAGCACGAATCATTGCCTGTAGAACCAACTTCTCAGAACCAGTTGCCTTGATCCAAACAGACTCTAGTATTTCGTGTACTTCAAAAAAAAGTTCTAGATCCCAAAGCACTAAAGCCTTATCCCAGTCCGATGTGAGCTGTTCCGTACAAGTTATTTCAAGTGCCTGCCTATAAGCCTCCATACGTTCTATAATATACTGTTTATATATTTCATCTAAATCTTGATGTGAAAATATATCAGCAACCTTTTGTGCCGGTTCTATACTCATCTGCTTAAAAACGTCTTTTAGAGTCTCAGAGAGGGCATTTCGAATGTCTCGAGCAAGTCTGTATTCAAATGGGTCGAATCGCACATTAACCATATTCAAAGCTTATGTTTCTGACATTAGATTTAGAAACTAATCAGTAGATCTCTCAAGTAGGGAAAACAGGCAAATGGTTAGGTGATAAGAATTTGCTTTTCATCCCTTCCCCCACACGGCCAGAATTGAGATTTTGAGACCGGAAATTGCCGCCTGATGAGCTAAATACAGGGAGAAAATACTTGTTTTGGCTGACTCATCCGACCCTGAAGTTCCCTCTCACATCATCGAAGGTGAAAGGTCTTTTAACATGTCGGAAAAAAAATACTAGCCTGATCATTTACTGTCAATCTGATTTTGTGTGACAATGCGGAAACCTAATACACACAGGTAATCCCAATTAGATCAGGCTGTCGACATGTTGACCTTATTCCTGAGTAATTTCGATATGCATAAATCTCAAAATGTCGCATCTTGTCATTGAGAAGTTAGCTTCCCCTTAGCGCATATTTTCGCACGAAACTGGGCGGCGCCTTAAAATTGAGCAAAGCTGCAGTACTATCGAATGCTCTTGAACCGAGGGTGACAATTTGGTTTCTCTGGTATTTTGGAATACTGCCTTGGCGGTATTTCAAGTGTTTTGCCATCAACGCCAACCAATCCCGCGGCAGGGTACCGGATAGGTCATGGAGAAAGGTTTTTCTCTCCATTTCTTCAGGTTATCAAAACAGGTGACAACATCCTTCCCATCGGTCCAGAATTGATGCGGATTGATGGGGCTTTCTGTATTGTCGCGGAGTTCAAAGTGTAAATGGGAAAAACCGCCAGCCAGCAAACCTGTCCGTCCCATTGTCCCTATCTGATGTCCGCGTATCACACGGTCTCCCACCTGAACAGATATTGAATCGAGATGACAGAACACACTCTGCATCGGTCGACCGTCATTGTTAAAGCTATGACTGAGAACGATTCTGTTGCCGAACAGCGCGTCAAAAGTAGTTTCTTTTACTTCTCCATAAGCAGGAGCAAGGATTGGTGTTCCTTTCGGTGCAAGGATATCTATTCCCTCGTGCCCTTGAGGGTTCGGGCTGGTGGACAGGTAGGTTGATTCCGGCTTATAGCCCTGTGAGATGGACGGAGCTTCCTTGGGCATTATAATGTTTGTTCGTTCTTTCTGACTGTTGGCAAAATTGGAAGAAACATATCCATACGGCTCGATATACGTACTCATACACCCTGAAAGATGAGAAAGAAACAGCAGAGACAGTACAATATACAAACCTGGAAACGATCGGCTTCCACCTTCAACAACCGGGATTCTCCTGTTCATATTTCTTTATCATTTTTAGGGCCGCGTTGCCCGGATTCAAGCTCGAGCAGATATTTCTTCACATCCACCCCCCCGCCAAAACCGGTGAGACTGCCATTGGTGCCGACAACGCGGTGACAGGGAATGACAAGTGGCAGTGGATTCTTATTGGCCGCTCCGCCAACCGGCCGAGCCTTCCTGGCATCACCTAAGGCTTCCGCTATATCCTTATAACTTCTGGTTTTACCATAGGGAATTTTTTCCATTTCCTTCCAGACGGAGCGTTGAAAGGCAGTACCTTCAGGACGCAGTTTGAGTTCAAATTGCTTTCTTTTCCCCTGGAAATATTCCATCAGTTGTATCTTTGCCTGTCTCAGGACCTCCGGCAGCTCACTGTTATCAACAGGCTTTATCCGGCTGCCACCTTCGGAAGAGGGAAACTCTACAAAAAGCAACTCGCTATCGGAAGCGGTCAAAGTCAGTGTGCCGATGGGGGTTGACAATTGACCTCGAACGACTTTTTCAGTAGTATAATCAGACATTTCCTTCACATTTTTAAGGATTTTTTTCAATATTCGTTTCTCTTAATGTTATAGAATGCAGCCTAAGTCAAAATCATGCCCGGGTAAACTACTAAAGAAAGAAATACCGACAACAAACATGGTAAAGAGCTAAAATTATTTCCTAAAAGTCATAAGCCATTATCCAGTTCTATTGGCGTATATACCAGACCATCATAATTCTAATTCTGGTTCACTCTGAAAGATAAATCGGCACCATCGCAAGCCTGCCATGTAGTAGGACCGTCCTCTGGCACTGTATCACGAGGAGCATTGATCACATAACTCAATTCTAGAGGTAAGGTCCGATCTCCCAAAGAAAACGTCCTGTCAATCTGTCGTCCATGATAAAGATTCCCTTCAACCTGATGACCGGCAATGGTGGTTCCACCATTAATCGCCAGTTGTTGTTCATATTCACACCAATTCAAAATATTTTCAAGATCAGGTTCTGGAACAACAGGATCACTGGCAACTATACACCGTACTCTTACCTGGTCTGGATTCAAGCTGGAGTTTTGGAGGAAAACAACATTAGTGCTTGAGGGAGACAGGGAACCTGCTACTTTCGTCGGGTGAACCTCGACTCTGCATCTTTGGAAACTGTATTCCACCTCACCGTCGGGCATGTTATCAGAAGCTCTGCGGCTAGGACCAGAGTAATCACCTATTCTAAAATTGCCACTGGTGGCCACAGGGTCTCCTCCCAGCTCCATATTTCCATGGGTTATAGGTGGACGGGCTGTAACTTTTATCGAGTACCCGTCCCCGTCCGGAATTTCCTCTCCGATTCCCCATGGAATTGTGCAGGTCTTAGCATCATGGTCATATGTACAACCCCCAAGATGAACCTGATCTATTAAAGTACTATCCCTGTAAAGCTTAACTGTAAAAGTCGCCTGTGGCTGACCGGTTCCATTGTCCAATGTTGCCGGCACTGTCCAGGTAATTCGCGGATTTCGGTCACGATTTACCCGATGACCGGCAAAAGGCGTTATCAACCTAAAATCCTGTTCACCCCGGCGCTCATACACCCTAAAGGGATTGCTGTGCCCGAAATAGTTATCCGCACCGTACATTGAAATAACATACTCTTCACCCGGTTCGAACCCGTCATGCAGACTGTATTCACGCGAAAACCTCTCCCCAACCTGAAGTTCTTCTCTTGGTATGCATTCAAAGGCATCCCACTCCGCCATTCCAGCACCGTAGCTTGTGAATGGGTGAACAAACATCATCACTGAGCCAGGCTCACTGCACCGATAACTTGTTTCTGAACAAGAAGCAAGCGATGTCCAGCTCACGCGGATCGTCCCACCCAGGACTACCGATCCACTATCAACCGTCACATTGATGTTATTTCCGTAACAGCCAACAGAGCGTCGATGCTCAGGTACAATTGGCTGAGGGCCAATTCGAAACTCGTCACTGAGACCATATTGACCTCCCAGACCAGAGGCAACCACCTCAACCTGGTAACCAAAATCATTCGGCAAGTCAACCTGCGGCACAATTTGCCATTCAAGTTTTCCAGATGTGCCCGTAGTTGGTCCTTCTCCTGGAGGCCAACTCTTTGAGTAATAAGTCGCTCCATCTTTTAGCAGTCGAATTGATCTCAAAGGCGGAACTGTACCACCATCAAACATTGATATTTGCGCACTGAACCGACCGGACTCCTCAAGGTTCTCATTGGGCCTATTTACCCACACTTTCAATGTTTTCGCACTGGTTTCAAGAGGTAAAACTGGCTCAACCGAACCTTCATCGCCCTGTGCGTCCGCTATTATTGTGAATGAATTGGAAATTCCAAATATTTCCGTATTGCCGGATCCATTCTCTTCAATCCGTATCCTGAATGAATCATCTGTCATGCTGATCTCCGGTACTGTAAACGTGGGATTACTGTTTTCAGGATCATGTGCGAGCGCAAGCAGGTAGTTCAGTCCGGACTCATTATACAGCAGGATCGATAATGTGGTCCCTTCATCCGGTGCAGTTCCCGAATCATATGAAAATCGAACAGGAAGCTCATCATCTGGACGAAAACTCGTTCCGGCTGCAGGTCTGTATACCCCGATCCCCCTGCGTATGTTTTCTGCTGTGATTTCAAAGTCATGCCCCTGTCCAGCAGCTATTGATCGCAAACTGTTGGAAGCGTCATGGATGCTAACAGAAACCGCATAAGTTCCTGATGCTATATCCAAGGGTACTGTGAGTTGGCCTACTCCGAACACCGTTGCTTCCCCTGTTCCCCAAGGGCCTATCTCTCGGGTTAGAACCGTATGGCCACACACAGAGCAGTCTGGATCAGAATGGGTTCGGTTGACTAACCTGATGATCCCTCTTCTTGGAGAACCAAAGGAACCATCATAATCAAACCGCACGGGAATGATATCTCCTGGTGAATACCGGTGTCCGGTTGTCGGTGCCGTCACAGTTACACCTCCTCCTTCCCAGACTTTTGTTTGTTGTCCAAGGCTTTTTCCCGGCACTGTCACTTGGGGAATAGCTGCCGGCTTAACCAACTGGGCAGGAACTGTTTTTCCAGGTACTTCAAACTTTCCACTGTAAACTTCTTTCCCGCTCATCAATTGCTGCTGTTTGACCCTATGTGCCAGAACTTGTTTGCCTTCTTGTCTATTTGTTGCTTGGCCATCCGAATTATGCTTGATAAGACCCACTAAAAGTGGATTTACTTGGGTCATTGCCGGTTGGCTTTCCGGTAGTGATCGGCTTCCATAAGGACATGCTCTACTCATTACCAAGCTGCTAAGGTAATCTGGATTAATGAGACTGCTTGAAAAGTCAATACGTGCCAGTGTTTTGGGAGAACACTGTAGCGATTCACCACCGACATCGAACTCGTAATCCCATGGCGGCTTTTGAGTAAATGTAGTAAGCGACATGATTTCTTGCATAGTATAGACCTTTCTGACACCAGGGGGAATGCGTATTATTATCTTACCATTCGGTTTATATTCCGGACTCAGAAAGGCTCTTCCACCACGATTGGTGAAAACAACACGAAACGTACCCCTTTTATATACTTTAGATACATCTAACATTGGAGTGAGAGCTAGTCCTTCCACTAACTCTCCGGTTTCCGGTGCTTCGGCGACCTGATCCGCCGGCCTACTCACAACAGGTGCGACTCCTTCTACCGCCATAGTCTGACTTACCGCGCCTACAGTTGGCAAGGTCGGTTTCAGACTAACACCATCCAATTTGATTCCGGGATTAGGAGAGGTAGCAGGACGACCTCTGGACTCAAAAATCTCTTTCTTGGCCAACAATCTGTTCTTAAACCAGACTCCTCCTTTTTTCTCACACATTTTTCTGCCCATGGGAATCGTCTGCTTGTCCAGATTACAAAAGCCCTGAGTTGCTTTGCAGGAAGCCCTGGCACTTCCAATGGAGTGATAAAACCTGTCAGACTTCTGCGAACAAGCACTCTTGCTCAGCCGCCTAATTTCTCCGTCACGGCAGCACCAGCCTTTTAGGTTATCGCAATATCGTGTTGCCTTGGTCTCATTTCCAAAATATTTTCCCTGCATTCTTTTACATTGTTCCTCACTTCTTTCAGCAACTTCAAACTCGTCACAGCACCAACCCATACACTGTTTGTCTGCTTCTCTCTTGGTTTCAAAATAGCGGTCACCTTTTTTCGAGCACTGTGATTTCGTCGTTTTGTTGACACTGCCGTTTCTGCAGCAATAGCCGTTGCTCAGTTTTTCCGCCTTTTTTTTTGAACTGAAGAACTTCCCTTGTTTGGCTCTGCATTGCTTTACAGCCATCGATTTTATGCTACCATTTAGGAAGCACCAACCGCTGTTGTTTTTAGCATCCTTTACGCAGTTGTTTTTAGCATCCTTTAATGAGGGGTGGTAGGTCCCACCATTTACTCTGCAGACAGCTTCAGTAGCTTTCGCAGACAAAATCTTACCTTTTTTGCAGCAGTATCCTTTTTTATTTGACTTATCGGCAAGTGAGTCTTTCAACTTGCCAGGGTGTGGCGGTAACTTGGGAGACGCATGAGAGAGGGCAAGAGGGTAAAGAAATGTTGTTAGAACAAAAAAGCCGATTAGAATGAACATACTGAAACCATTTGTATTTTCACCCATGGTTAGTCTCCTTTTTGTTGGCGGGAATATTCCATTAAATTATCTTCTTTTATATACAGTTCTCTGATCTCATTTAATTGTTCATCTTATTTTTAATTACCGATGATTTTCAACTAGATAACGAGATAGCTATTTGGGCCTTGATATTTCTACTTGACATTTGTTTTGCTGTAATTCGTTGATTTGAATTATCTGTAATTGAGTCGATCTTAAAATACTGCCATTTAGGCCGATCACTTTGATGCCAGCTTCCATCGACTTCATTCATCCATAACGCTTTAATAAAAAATGTGAAGGTATAGCGGCTTTTCCGCATTATTCTCTTCAACATTTTCTTACCTCACTGCGGATATTGAAACACTGATCGATGACCGAACTCCACGACAAAATCCGAAAAGCTGAAATGGAACCTTTCTCCATCGAGCGGTACAACTCTGACTGGCCGCAAATGTTTGAAAAAGAAAAACAACACCTGTTGTCATGCCTGCCTAAGGGCATCATACGAAGAATCGTCCATTTCGGTTCAACCTCCGTACCCGGTCTGGCCGCCAAACCGATCATCGATATGCTGGTAGAAGTTGCTTCCCTTGCCAGAACCCGCGAATGTGTCGCTCCTATATTGGAATCGCAGGGCTATGATTATTTCTGGAGACCCACATGGGGAGATGATACCCCGCCCTTTTACGCCTGGTTCATTAAACGGGATAATTACGGGAACCGGACTCACCATATTCACATGGTCGAGTCCGACTTCGAGCATTGGGACAGACTGCTGTTTCGAGATTATCTTATCATGTATCCGGAAGCGGCCTGGGAATATGAACAGCTTAAATTCAAACTGGAAAAAGAAAATCTAAATAACCGAATAGAGTACACAATAAGGAAAGGAGAATTTATAGAAAAAATAACACAGCTTGCCAAAGGCTGCCTTCAGGAAAAATAAGCTCGCCATAGTCGTTGAAGCAGCAGCGGTTTGCCCTTGTCTCTAGTAAGCTCCTGGGGTATAAACCTATAGATCGTCGAACAAAGAACACCTTTGAAGAATAATTGGAGAGGATGAAGTGGTTAAAGACTCCGTTCTCCAGCCATATGTGAAATACTACCCTGTCTGCAAGAAGAAACTACACACTATTCACCGAAAAGAAATGAGGCTCCAGGATCATCAAAACGATGCAGATCCATTGTCATCTCATACCCATTTCTACGAATGCCCCTTCTGTGACAACCGGCTCGAAATAAAACAGGATCGATGAACCATACCGATACATTTCCAACAGCACTACTTCCGCCACAACAAAATATAACCTGCATCAATACCGACATTCTGCAAAAAGCGATTGACAGTTCACGACAAAGCCCCAGAAAACGAATCATACTACCCTTCCATAAATCGGAGAGCGACAACCTGCATCGGATGCTGAACGCACTCCAGCCGATGAGTTATATCCGTCCCCACCGGCATATCGATCCTCCAAAAGCCGAATCGATCATTGTACTCAAGGGAGCGATTCGATGTGTGATATTTGATAACCTGGGCAATATTACCGAACACTACAACCTGGCAGCCGCTTCATTCAACATCGGCATCGATACTGAACCCGGCATTTATCACACCTTTTTTGCCACCGTGCCCGATACTGTCCTCTTTGAAGTCAAACCGGGCCCTTATGAAAAAAGCTCCGACAAAGATTTCGCCTCCTGGGCACCAACGGAACATTCGGAAGGGGTAGAAAGCTACCTCAAAGCTCTCTATGAGCAATCTGAAAGATAGAAAGACCGATGTAACCAGAAGTTGTCCTATTTAATACAGCCAGGCTGACTGCTTAAAAAAGCAAACAGCTCCTGTTCGAGCCGATACTGGGCAGAAAGCTGGCTGCCGGTTGTTCGCTCAAGCTCCGCCATCTCTTTGTCTCCTGCCGACTTCCTGATCCGAATGCAATTATAATTGAGGCAGAACATCGGTTTGAATCGGAACACGCAGCCCGTCGGTCCAAGAAACCAGCATTCTGTTCCGTTTGTACACTTGATTGTCACCGGGACCTTGGCGATCAGGTTCATCAGGATCTGAAGGACATCAGACTCATCGGCCATATAGAGTGAACAGCAGCCGCCCTTCTTAGTTGATGCGCAAGCCGTACAGATCACATCCATCTTCATATTTGCCATTTGAGACGACAGCTTGGTTGTTTCCAGACTCAACTCATCCAGCAGTTGAACAAATCGTCTGCTCCCTAAAATTTCACCTCCATAGCGATGACATAACTCTTCAGCCAGCTGTAAGGACTCTTTGGCAGGTCGCAAATAGAATTGCCGATGGAGTTGTTGGATTGTCATTTCAGATTATTGAGTTCAGTTTCAAGGTAGCCGATAAAAACATCTCTAGCGTCGTTTTCCTTCTGTTCATCTGTGATAATCACAATCGGATGCATTGGTAATTCAGGCAATTCCAAATGGGAAGGTGCTTTTTTTATACCTTCCTTCAATGCCCCTTGAGGCAGAATGGATATTCCCATCCCAGCTTGAACAGCTGTCTGGATACTGGCAATAGACATACCTGTAAACGGAATCTCCCATTCTCGGTTGTCATTCTGGAGACTTTCAGTGGCAATTTTTCTAAAGCTGCATGGTGACGGAAATAACACCAGCGGGAGTGCTTCATGTTGGGTTACATGATTATCACTGCCAATAACCCAATATAAAGGTTCTTGAAAAAGGAGACGGTAGTTTCCCTGGTATGATTCTTTCCCTGCAACAACTATATCCAACTCATTTTTCTCAAACAGCGGTATGAGGTTCATGCCTAAATCGTTCCAAACTTCAAGACGGATAATGGGGTATTCTTTTTTAAATTTATTGAGAATATTGGGAAGAAGTTCAGGCAAGAAATAATCGATTATACCGACTCGTAATGTCCCTGTAGCTTTAGGCTTTGTTAACCGGCTCACAGCCTCGTCATGGGCTGATAGTATGCGCCCTGCATGATCAAGCAATATTTCCCCCTCAAGAGTCAGCGATAGCCTTTTGCTCGTCCTGTTGAATACTTGTGTCTCCAACCTCTCTTCGAGTCGACGGATTTTTACACTGACCCCTGACTGGGTTAAACCTATATTCTTGCCTGCCTGTGTAAAGCTTCTAGTTTGAGCCACTTCCACGAAGCAGCGGAGCATGTCTATATCTAGATCAATTGGTATCATACCTTCATGATAATCAGTCATGCTATCCATGACAACTATTAATTTGCATTATAGAAAGTGAACCCTATAGTAAAGGCAGCCTAGATGTAGCTCGGTTACATAATGAGGTGACAAAATTCACACATACAAAGGAGAATCATATGAAGGCTATCATTGCAAAAGGTGGCAGCGAAGCACAAGATACAGGTGCGTTTATTCTACAAGAACTGCCGGTGCCCGATCCTGAAGAAAAGGATATTCTGGTTCGTATCTTTGCCATCGGTATGAATCCTGTTGATACCAAGGTACGAAAATCGTTTGAAAATAATGCTGTGCTTGGTTGGGACGCGTATGGAGTCGTCGAAAAGGCCGGTGCAGAAGTAACAGGGTTCAAAGTTGGTGACAAAGTCTATTACGCTGGTGACATAACCAAACCTGGGTGCAATAGTGAATATCACTTGGTAGATCACCGTATAGCTGCAATAGCTCCCGAAAAACTCTCACCAGAAGACGCTGCGGCAATGCCTTTAACTTCAATAACTGCATGGGAAGCTTTATTTGAGCGTTTGGATTTTATCCCCGAAGCAAATGGCAATGATGGTAAATCTATTTTAATAATCGGTGGAGCTGGCGGAGTTGGTTCCATAGCCATACAGCTAGCGCGTTGGGCCGGGGTGCAGGTGTTTGCTACAGCATCAAGGCCTGATACCGTTGAATGGTGCAGAAACCTGGGAGCTGATGTCATCCTGAACCACAAGAACAATCTTTATGAAGAGTTGAAGGAAGCAGGAACAGATTCAGTTGACACCATTTTTTGTACTACCAAAATGGAAACACATTGGCAGGTGATGGCAGAATGTATACGACCTCAAGGCCATATCGTTATTATTGATGACCCCGTGGAACCAATTGATATTAGGGCATTTAAATTTAAAAGCGTCTCCCTTTCCTGGGAATTTATGTACACCCGGTCAATGTTTGAGACAGATGATATTTCCAAGCAAGGGAAATTGCTTTTGGAAGTAGCCGAACTGCTGAATGAAGGCACTCTTGTTACAACTCGACAAAAGACTTTTTCCGGATTAACACCTGAAAATATCCAGGCAATGCACATCAAGCAGGAAAGTGGAACAATGATGGGTAAACAGGTTCTTGTCTTATAAGCCGTTTGTAAAACCGGCCGTGCAGACCAGCTACCACTCTTCAGTGTGTTACATTCTGATGAGTCGTAAATTTACAAAACAGCAGGAATAAACTATGCAAAAAACAATTCTTATTACCGGGTCAACCGATGGCATCGGCTTGGAAACAGCAAAGATATTGGTCTCAATGGGCCACACTGTCTTATTGCACGGACGCAACCCGGCAAAACTGGAAAAAGTGGAAAGAATGATCCGGGCGCTACCTGATGGCAGACACGTTGAACGCTATATGGCTGATTTATCGCGTATGGCCGATGTGGAAACACTGGCAAACACCATAGCCCATAAGCATGCCAAACTCGACGTACTGATTAACAATGCCGGGGTCTTTAAGTCACCTGATCTCATAACAGTAGACGGACTCGATGCAAGATTTGCTGTTAATTCTGTGGCCCCATATCTGCTGATGCAACGTCTTTTGCCGCTGCTTGGAACATCAGGGCGAGTGATCAACCTGTCATCTGCAGCCCAATCAACTGTTAATCAAGAAGCGTTGGCCGGACGGGCTAAGCTGTCCGACGACTTTGGCGCGTATGCCCAGAGCAAACTGGCACTTACTATGTGGTCCCGTTCCCTGGCACTTTCGTTGGGGAATGGAGGTCCAAGCATTATTGCTGTAAATCCTGGTTCGATGCTCGGCACCAAGATGGTGAAAGAGGGCTTTGGTGTTGCAGGTAAAGACATTCGAATTGGTGCAGATATACTTACCCGCTTAGCACTGGAAGATGAGTTTGAAGCCGCTTCCGGTAAGTATTTTGACAATGATATTGGCACGTTTTCCTCACCTCATCCCGATGCACTTGATAGCCAAAAATGTGATGAGATTGTCCGTGGTATCGAGGCTGTTTTGGCTGAAACAGCACAAGAAAAATGAGGATATAAAAATGCGATATGAAGGAAAGATATACCGTCCCTGGATAGAGGCCGATAGTTTACTGATACAGGCAACCCTGGGGTGTACCCATAATAAATGCACATTCTGCGACATGTTCCGAGAAAAACGATTTCGTATCAGAGTGATCGATGAGATTTTCGAGGATATCGAGAAGGCAGGACAGATTTATCCTCAGGCCGGATCAATCTTTCTCGTTGACGGAAACGTACTGGCTCTGAAGACAAAATTTCTTGTAAAAATTCTTGAAAAAATTACTTCAACCTTTCCAGAGTGTACAAAGATTTCTCTCTATTCAGGATTGAATGACCTCAGACGCAAATCCGTTGAAGAACTTAAACAACTCAAAGAAGCGGGATTGTCCAAGGTGTATACGGGTCTTGAGTCCGGTGATATTGAGACATTAGAGCTAATCAACAAGGGGCTGACTCCTGAGCAGGCCAAAGAGGGTATTGGCCATGCCAAAGCAGCCGGTATAGAAGTGCTCATCTCAATTATTTTTGGGATTGGTGGTAAGAAGCGATCCAGAGAGCATATTGTAAAAACTACAAAACTACTCAACATTCTGCAGCCTGAAGAGCTGGCACCCATGGCACTGACTGTTCAGCCGGGAACCATCCTGGCCAATCAGGTTGAGACAGGTGAATTCATTCAGGCAACTCCGCTGCAGATCCTTGAAGAAGAAAAATATTTGCTGGAGAACCTTGACAATTTCAATATGATGTACTGGGGAGATCACGGCAACAATATTGAGACCTTAAGAGGCCTGCTGCCAGCATACAGGGAATCTTTCCTACATAAAATTGACCATGCAATCGCCCATCATCCGGTTGCAAGGCAACAGGTTCTCCAGACATCACCATGGTAAAAGAGTAGTAGCATAATAGCAAACAGGTGGTTGTTTTAAAAACTATCTCAACAAAAGATAAGAACTGGCTGAAATTATTCCTGTTGCCCCTCCTTCCAATCGTAGATGGGAGAAGATGGAGAAATCACCTTATAAGATATATCGAAAGAAAGCCGAACTATTTATAGATGGCATTGAAGACAGACAATAGACACCTTCGGTTGGGAATCAACAAGAAATTGAGATCTTCGATGTGGCAATATTAACAACCTAGGTATCCGGCTCGACCGGCTCATTTTCCTTTTGGAATTTAGCAACCTGTCCCCAGGTCTTCGTATATAAGAGCTTCTGGTATTCCATAAAATGAACAATTCAGGATCTGCCCAATTTTCTCACATCTTCTTGTCTTCTGTCGTACTTAAATATTTCTTCACCCAATGAGGAATACCGGAGTTCAGCTACACCCTAAAAGTAGCTGGAGCAATCCCAGCAATGGGTGCACAATTTTTCTTTGGGCATGCCAATGGCAGCGACCAGATCTTCTAATTTCTGATACCTTAGACTGGTCAGTCTGAGTTCATCAATAATTTTCTCAATCATGGCCTTATGTTTATCTGAGCCATCAATGGCATAATCAGTCAAGTCTGTATCTTCAGTGCCTTCAATCTTATAAATGGCTTTTCTACCTGCCAGATCAAGCGTTGACCTGGATGTTGAAAAATTGAGGAATTCGCACGGATGAATCAGGCATGGACAGGCGATTCTCATATGAACATCTTTGGCGCCGTATTCATACAGTATCTCCGTATTGTCCCTAAGCTGGGTGCCCCGAACAACAGAATCATCACAAAAGATAATACGCTTTCCTTGGATTATTTCCCTGATGGGAATTAATTTCATTCGTGCCACAAGGTCTCGCATTTCCTGGTTTTGAGGCATAAAACTTCTGGGCCATGTCGGTGTATATTTTACATAGGGTCGCATATAGGGAATCTTGCTTTCATTGGCAAACCCGATGGCATGACCAATGCCGGAATCCGGAATTCCGGCAACAAGATCGGCTTTGGATGTTTCTCTTTTAGCCAGGGCTGTTCCGCACTTGTATCGAACTTGTTCCGTGTTGATGCCTTCATAACTGGAGACTGGATACCCGTAATAGACCCACAGAAATGTACAAATCTGCATTTTATTTCCAGGCGCCTGAACCTGTTCATACCCGTCCGGTGTCATCTTAATGATTTCATTAGGGCCAACATAATAATCAGTTTCAAACCCAAGGTTTGAAAAAGCAGCTGATTCTGAACTGGCAGCAAAACCATTGTTTCTTCTACCGATAATGATAGGGGTTCTTCCCAACTTGTCCCTTGCGGTAAATATACCGGTTGACGTCAGCAGCAACATAGAACAGGAACCTTTAATCTTTGCCTGTGCATTTGAGATGCCTTCCTCAAATGACCCCTTCTGGCTGATTAGAATGGCAACAAGTTCTGAAGGGTTGATATCCCCCTGGCTGGATTCTGCAAAATGGATATTGTTTAAAAATGCCTCCTGAGTCAGTTCATCAAGGTTGGCGATTTTCCCAACGGTAACCACTGCAAATTTACCAAGATGAGAATGGATGAGAATGGGTTGGGAATCTGTATCACTGATGACCCCTATACCCATATTTCCAATCAATTTATCAATGTCTGATTCAAATTTTGATCGAAAGTAAGCATTTTCTAGATTATGGATTTTCCTGTGGAATTCATTTTTGTTTACTGTGGCAATTCCACCCCGTTTAGTCCCAAGGTGAGACAGGTAATCAGTTCCATAAAAAATTTCTTTATTACAATTTTGCTGTGAGGCGCAACCAAAGAAACCACCCATTTCGTTCTCTCTTGTTTTTATGAAATATAACGTTGCGATAACCTGCCGCGAAATACGGAAGATTAACACTGAATTTTCATTGAACCTGATGCGTACAGTAAAAATCAGTTAAACCGCCGATGTTTTGTGTCAGCGTTAATTGCCTTGTTATGCCCTCTTCATTTCATGTTACCCTTTGAAAACAAAAAGGATCAGAACAGAATTAAATTCACTGGAAACTCTACGAGATACAAGCCGATTTAATTTAGTTCCGACCCCTTTTGACCACTTTTATGTTGTCTGTTTTTAGCGGGAGCGGGAAAGCAATTTCCTATCACCCATAGAAAAAGGATATGCCTTATGAAGTATAGACATACCCTTTTATCGTGGTTAAATCATTTATATTGTTGTTTTAGGCAGTGGCCTCTTCAATAACTTGCTTCAGATTGGTGGCCAGAGTATCTGATTGTGTGACGGTTAACTCTTTGCCTCCCAGTGTTGTTGAGAACCGGTCGTCCTTGCTGCTGTCCCTGTATGCATTACCCAACTTGCCAATAAGACGCTGAAGTTTCATATCCGAAACACCTTCTTGTTCAGCTAAGGTTTTGAAATTGTGTATTGTGCCATCTTTGTCTATCCAGGCAATAGCAAATCGTTTTGGGGGAGCACCTAGAAAAACGTAAGCAGTTTCTGTCGTGGGGATCAGTTCGAGAGTATCATCCGTCTCCTGGCAGAACTTTTCAAGGGGTGCCTGCATTGCCTTGATCAGTTCCATAGTCCCAGAATTGGCATCCAAGGGGGGATACTCTTCTTTTCTTCCAAACAGTGAATCAAAAAAGCCCATACGTACCTCCATTTGGCAATGGTTGATGTGATACGCTTAAGCAGTAATAGCTCACCGAATGTATACGATCTCGCTAATATAAAAACAGAGCTTTAATACGACTTAAGCGCTGCTCTATTGTATTTTATTATTGAACTATTATAGAAATAATAGTGTATATGAACGATAAGTCAAGGGGATACATAATTAATAGGGTCTGAATTAATAGGGACAGAACAGAATTAAATTCACTGGGAAATCTACGAGTTACAAGCCTATTTTATTTTGTTCTGACCCTTTCAATTACAGTGGGTTGTCCTGTTATCCATTTTTTGTATGTTCTTTTTTCCAGGCCAGATCCTTTACTAACTCATCATGGTTTGGGGCGACGCGCCGCCACTTGTACCTCAAGATCTGGTACTCCTTTGGAAATTGTCAACAAAGTTATCCTACGGCATACCGACCTTTCAACAACTCAGCGGTATTTTGGCAAGGTAAATAATACGGAAGCGATAAGATGGATTGAGACGCTTTACGGGTAGGCTAACCCAAAAGGGCGGGGATATTTCCTCGTCCTTTTGGGCAACAGTAGAAACCTCAAGTTGAAATACACAAGTAAATACTCGAGGTTGAAGGCAGCAATATGACGTCGAGCTAAGAGGTATGTCTGCGAGAACGATGATACATAGGAAAGTTGTGTATTTATAAAACTCACCTGTTATCTGGTATCAATCGATAAGGGCAAGACCTTGTTTAACATTTTGTTTTGTCTCTTCACCAGCTAGCAGAGCAAGCAGCTTAAGGGCAAAGTCAATGGAAGTTCCGGCTCCCCGGGAGGTGACACAGTTTCCATCAACCACCACCTTTTCACCCGTGTGTTCCTGAGAGGAGAGATGGGAGACAAAGCCGGGATGACAGGTGGCCTTTTTACCTTCCAGTAAGCCATGATGTTCCAAAACAAGTGCAGGTGAAGCGCAGATTGCGCCATACAACCGTTCTTCCTTACGTTGCTTTTTCAACAGTTCGGCAAGCTCATCAGAACTCTTTAGGTTTTCAGCTCCTGGAATACCACCGGGAAGAACGATAAGGTCGTACACCTGGTCCAGACAGTTACTCAGCAGTTTATCGGCGAAAACAGTGACACCATGGGAAGAAGTCACTTGCAGGTTATTCCCCAAAGCCGCAGTATCCACCTGAATATTACCGCGCCGCAGGACATCCACTACACTCAGTGCTTCTACCATCTCAAAACCTTCAGCCAGGGGAACAAGTACTCTTTTTTCCACTACGCTCTCCTATGTTAACATGATTGAAAGATTATATTATCCTAACACTACCACTTTCCTTCTTAGAATAGTCCAACTCGGTTTCATATTATATGATAACCGGAGGGAATATCAATCAGCAACCTCAGAAATGATTTTAACCTTATTCCTGAATCTATTTGGCTAGAAATAAAAAACCTAAAAAATCTAGTAATTGTTTTTTTAAATTTTCAACAATATAGAGTCGACAGGGATTCGGTGTTCTTAAAGATATAAACCGGGCTGCAATCTATTTTATACCGTTGGCCCGCTTCATAAAATCCAGCCAAATTGGGGCAACTGTCCGTCCTCCGTTTTCACCCTTTCCAAGGGAACGGTTATCATCATGGCCGACCCAGATACCGGTCAACAGCCTGTCTGTAAAACCGATAAACCAGGCATCGCGACTATCATTGGACGTTCCCGTTTTGCCACCTGTCCAGATACCCAGTCCTGCCGCCCTTCTTCCGGTTCCAATGGAAACAACCGAACCGAGCATGTTTTTCATGGATTTAGCCGTCTTTGAGGTCAATACCGGTTTCTTCTTCGACCCGGGTTGATAAAGAGTCTCTCCATCCATCTCGGTAATCTTATCAATAAAGACCGGAGGTCTGTAATATCCTGAGCAGCCAAAAGGCGTGTATGCGGAAGTCATTTCCAGAAGAGATACATCAACAGCCCCCAGTGCAAGGGAGAGGTCCGTTGTCATTTTACTGCCAATCCCGGAGGCAGAGGCAATCCTATGTACGGAGTCTACACCTGTCTTTTGCAGAAGCCTGATTGCTGCACTGTTATAGGAGTGCACCAGAGCCTCGTGCAATGTGACTCGGCCATGGAATCTGCCGGAAAAGTTCTTGGGCCGCCAGATCTCGGAATCCGAACGTTTCAGGGCAAGAGGTCCATCCACGACAATGCTCTCCGGACTCATACCCTTTTCCAGGGCAGCGGAGTATAGAAGTGGTTTAAAAACGGAACCGGCCGGTCTGCGAGCGCTGGTTGCTCGGTCATAGGGGGTGACCACCCAGTCGACTCCGCCGACAACAGCCCTGACCTTGCCGCTGCAGATCTCAATCGAGACAAGCGCGCCTTGGGGTACAATCCGTTTTTTATCTGTCTTCGGCTGTCGGTTGAAAGACTGCTTCACCCCTTTTCTCAAACTGCCAACAGCCCGTCGCTGCATGGAAGAATCCAAGGTTGTGTAGATCCGCACCCCGGCTCGGGCAAGAGGAACGCCTAAAACTTTTTCCGCCCGTTTTTTTACGATCCGTAGAAAATAGCCATTCTCACTGTTTTTATTCAGTGGCGGTTTGTGAAAAGTTAATCGCGCTTGAAAAGTACGGTTGGCCTGTTTTTTAGTGATCATCTCTTCGGCATTCATCCTGTTTAAAACATAGTGCTGTCTTTTCTTAGCCGCTTTATAATTTCTCAATGGAGAATACCGGCTGGGCGCCTGGGGAAGACCGGCCAGTACAGCACACTCCGCCAGATTCAACTCATCGGCCGATTTATTAAAATAGACTCTGGCTGCCGACTGCACCCCGTAGGCACCTTCCCCGAGATAGATCTGATTCAGATAAATATAGAGGATCTCATCCTTTGTGAGCAGTTGATCGATCCGCCAGGCCAGGATAGCCTCCCTGAATTTCCTGATATACGATTTTTCTGGAGTGAGCAGTAGTGATCGGGCGACCTGCTGGGTAATGGTCGATCCACCCTGCGCCTTACCACCCCGTTTAATATTGATAACAGCGGCCCTCAGTACGGAAAACAGATCCAACCCGGGATGATCGTAAAAACGGCTGTCTTCTGCCGCCACAAACGCTTTGGGCAACAATGGCGACATGGAGCTGAGTGGGACGACCATGCGATTTTCGCTGGAAATCCTGTCAACGACCTCTCCGTATCGATCATAGATTGTTGTGGTTTGCAGGGGCTGATAATAGGCGACAGAACGGAGATCCGGAATTCTGAGCCCGGCCAGGGAATAAAAAAGGCCAAAGAGAAAAAGGGAGAGCAGTAGGCTGATACCAAAGAGAAAACCGATAATGTGCTTTTCATTAAATGGTTTTGTGCGCGGAGCTCTCTTTTTTCTTGCTGGAGTTCTTGTTCGTTTATTCTGTGTTCTCTTTGCCACGGGTTGAATTGGGATTGAAACTGGGACGCTCGTTTTGGTATGGTTATTTGTTCAGTTCATTGTTTTTACTTTATTTATCAGGCAATGACACTCCTTTTTGAACTTATATCTCCCCTCAGTTAAGAAAAATGGTATTATGTTCAGTTAATACAAAAACAGCAGAACCGTTTCCCGTCAAACAGCTTTAATCAGTATGTCCAAAATACGTATCCTGCCCGAACAGATCGCCAACCGAATTGCCGCCGGAGAAGTTGTCGAACGCCCGGCTTCCGTGATCAAGGAACTGATCGAAAACAGTCTTGATGCCGGCGCCGACCGTATCGAAATCGATGTCGAGGGAAACGGCTCAAAACTGATGCGGGTCATCGACAACGGGGAAGGCATGGATGAAGATGATGTCCTGTTGAGTCTGGAGAGACATGGGACTTCTAAAATTAAAAGCGATGACGATCTCGGCGCTATCGCGAGCCTTGGTTTTCGTGGAGAAGCGCTGCCATCTATCGCTTCGGTTTCCCGGATGAGCGTCACTTCCCGGCAGGCCGGGGAAGAGCTCGGTTTTCAGACCATTGTTCATTACGGCAAACTTGTCAAAGCCCATCAGGCTGGGTGCAGTCTCGGTACAACCGTTGAAATCCGCAACCTGTTCGGCAACACACCCGCCCGCCGTAAATTTCTACGCACAGCCCGCACGGAACTTGGTCACATTGAAGAGATTGTAAAAAATTACAGCCTGGGCGCTATCGACACCACCTTTATCCTGCGTATCAACAACCGTGAAGTGCTCCATATGGAAAAGGACTACTCGCTGTCACAGCGGCTTGTCCGGATTCTGAACTATAACGATGAGATGATGGAAATCGGATCAGAAGCAGATGACAAAAAACCAAAACGGTGGGTCAGCGGCTTTCTGGTCCCTCCCGACAGAGGCCCGGCAGGAGGGCGGAACCTGAGGCTGTTTGTTAACAACAGGGCTGTGAAAGACCGTTTGATGACCCACGCGGTGGCTGACGGGTTGCGCGGTTTCCTGATGAAGGGAAAAAGCCCTGCCGGCTATCTACATTTACGCTTGCCGCCTGAGGAAGTTGATGTCAATGTCCATCCGGCTAAACATGAGGTGCGCTTCCACAACAGCCGCGACATTCATCAGTTAATCAGCCGTACTGTTGAAAGAGCTTTGCACAGATGGCAGCAACGTATTCAGAACCAGATATTCGGGTCCCACGATGTCCAGGGTTCCTCTCCGGTCCCTCTTGAAAAAGAAAGACCACAAGAGCGTCTGTTTTCCCGTCCTGCTGTCCAACAAACCCGGTTCATCCCTCCCTCAGTTTCTCATACTGTGAAGGAAGACCAACAAGCTTTTCAAACAGGAAACACAGATGAGAGAACAGTACCTCTTGAGAGGGCGTTTCAGAACAATATAGAGGAGAAACCGGTTTCAGTGACCGGCGAACAATCCACCTCTTATACGGTTGATCAACCTGTTGAAAACAGCCAACAATCAACGCAAGAATTTTTGCGTGTTATTGGTGTCTTCAAAGACCTGTATATCTTCTGCCAGGCAGGTGATGACCTGCTGGTCATCGATCAACATGCCGCCCATGAACGATTGCTTTTCGAGCAATTGAAAAAACAGCATCTTACCGGAAAGATCGCGGCCCAATCCCTTCTTTTCCCAGTGACTGTTGAATTATCAGTGAAACAGGCACAGCTGGTTGAACAAAACCTGGCACGAATAGAGGAACTTGGTTTTCAGCTCAGGGATTTCGGCGGCAATTCCTTTATCATCTCCGCTATTCCTGCCCTTGTCGGCCAATGCGACCCGAGTGAACTTTTTTTTGATATTTTAGGCCGATTCGGCGATGATAGTGATCAGAAGGACCTAAAAAATCCTTTGGACGATCTGCTCACCTCTCTGGCCTGCAAGGCGGCTGTAAAATCGGGAGATCGGCTGGAACAGGCAGAGGTTGAGACCTTGCTCGCCCAAATGGCTAAAGCTGATCTTTTTTCCCACTGTCCCCACGGCAGACCGGTTATCAAGAGGTTTTCAGGCAATGATGTGAAGAAGTGGTTTCACCGCACTTAACAGATGGCATTGAAACCATAAACAGGCTCTTCTATTTCTGTATTATATTCGTCCGTTTTATGAGAAAAAAAACAGTCTTACTTCTGCTCTGCTTCAGCTTCCTCCTGCTAGGCTGTGCCAAGCAACCGGTTGGGAAAATGATGGAGGCCACCGCTTACTGCGGTTGTTCCCAATGTTGTTCATGGGAACGGGGCAACTGGAAATACCTTAAACTGGATTTCTGGAATCGTTATGTCAGTGCGGGTAGAAGAACCGGCCATACCTACACGGGACAGACAGCCAGCGGAACCATACCGCGAGAACCTGAGCCCGGTCTTCTCTCGGTCGATTCCATTCTTCGTCCCTGGATGATCCCAATCCGTCTTGTCCTGTTCCCATGGTTCCTCCTGCCCCAGGACGGCAGTATTGCCGCCGACACCAGGTACTACCCATTCGGTACCCGGATGTACGTCCCCGGATACGGCTGGGGAGTTGTTGAGGATCGGGGCGGAGCTATTAAGGGACCTACCCGGATCGATCTTTATTTCAAGTCCCATGAAGAAGCCTTGCAGTGGGGCAGACGCAAGGTGCGGGTGAAGATTATACCTCCATAATCAATTATTTCTTTCTGTTCGGTTATATCCATTGTCAGCATCAGTATAGATTCATCTGTCTACAGTGAAATCAGTAACTGCGTCTATAGAATCAAAGAATAAGTATGAAAAGAATAACCATCATCGGCGGCGGCCTTGCCGGATGTGAAGCGGCATGGCAGGCGGTAAAACAGAACTGCAAAGTCACGCTCTTTGAGATGAAGCCGAAACAGTACAGCCCGGCCCATCACTCTCCCCAGCTGGCTGAACTGGTGTGCTCTAATTCTCTTCGCTCGGATGCTCCGGATTCAGCGGTGGGCTTGCTGAAAGAAGAGATGACCCGGCTAGGCTCTGTTGTTATGAAGGCAGCCCGCAAAACCGCTGTTCCTGCCGGAAAAGCGCTGGCGGTTGATAGAGAGAAGTTTGCCCGTAAGATTACCCGGATGATAGAAGAGCATCCCCTTATCGAGGTAACAAGAGAGGAATTGCCAACCCTTCCTTCGTCTATGGACAACATTACTATTCTGGCAACCGGACCGCTTACTTCGGACAGTATGAGCGAGTCGTTGATCCGCCTTACCGGCAAGGAGCGTCTTGCATTTTATGATGCCATTGCCCCAATTGTTGATAGCGACTCACTCAATATGGATATCGTCTATCAGAAATCCCGTTACGACGACGGGCCGGGCGATTATCTCAACTGTCCCATGGACCGTGAACAGTATGAACTGTTTATTGGGGAGCTGGCTGACGGTAACTCCGTACCTTTAAAAGACTTTGAAGATCCGAAATACTTCGAAGGGTGCCTGCCCATTGAAGTGATGCTGGCACGGGGTAAGGACACCCTGCGTTTCGGCCCCATGAAGCCGGTCGGACTGCCTGCCCCCCGTACCGGCAAAGATCCGTATGCGGTTGTTCAACTCCGCAAGGAGAACCTCTCCGGCAGTCTCTATAACATGGTTGGATTCCAGACAAAACTCACCTATATGGAACAGAAGCGGATTTTCCGTCTGATCCCCGGTATGGAACAGGTTAAATTCGTCCGTCTGGGCTCCATTCACCGCAACACTTTTGTCTGCGCGCCCGAACTGCTCGATGACACCCTGCAGGTCACATCCCGGCCCGATATCCTGCTGGCCGGCCAGATCACCGGTGTGGAAGGTTACGTGGAATCGGCCGCCATGGGTATTTTAGCCGGAATAAACGGAGCGCGAATCATATCTGGTAAAGAGCCGATCACCCCACCAAAAGAGACGGCTCTTGGAGCCCTGGTCAACCATCTGACCAACAGTGATCCGGTCCGTTTTCAACCATCGAACATCAACTTCGGGCTCTTTCCTCCATGGAAAAAGAAGGTGCCAAAACGGCTGCGAGGACAAAAACGTGCCGAGGTCGCACTTCATTCTCTGAACAGATGGATGGGAACCTACCTTGAGGAAAATGGCTGAATGCTAATAAGACTCATATCCCCAGGAAATCTCGCCAGAAAGGAAGAAGCAAATAGAAAAACGAAAGAAATGAAAGTAGAAGAGAAACCGCTAATAACAGTAACTGAATAATCCCTGTTTTTGTCCCATGACCAAAAAAGTGGTAGCAGCTGACATAAATCTGCCCAATTAAAGCGCATGCCCATAATTTAATGATTAATTCCGTTGTAAAGTTTAATGGACTGTTAAGATGTAATCCTCCAGAGACAACAAAGACGCTTGTAGCAAGTAAGAGAACAGCCACCAGCAAAAAAGGTATCCAGACACTAGTCACATAAACGTGGATGATTTTCTTGAAATATAAAACCATAGTTATCCGGCTTCCATCCGTCAGCCTGGATTTCTAATGAACATTGTGTCAATTTATTGAAATAGTATTGAAATTCAATACATTATCCATATGCATGCAAGAAAGATAAATTTACATTATGTTTACCCCTCAAGGGGGTACTAAACAGAGCACCGAAGGTCAGTCCATACGGTGCCATTTTCTGCAGTGTTTTAGCAGTAAACATAACCTACTATAGTTTTCTACTAAAAACTTTGAACCTGACACCGCCTGAACTGATGAAAAATCCAGGTAAACCCGGATTTCTCAAACCCGTAGTTGCTGCAATCAATGGTTACAGCTCTTCAAATCCCCAGTACGGATAATCCAACCGGTATCGGCCGATGAGACCGGGGCTGTGCTCACGGCTGGCAACCAGCCACAGTTCGTTGATCCTCTCTTCTTCCGTAACCGATGTCAGCTGATCCCACTTGGGCAGCAGGACCATAGCATTATCAGCGCTGTATTCGATATCGCCAGAGCCTTTGAAAATACCAAGATGAGGGGCCTCATCATAACTGCCTTCAGCGCCGCGTGAAAGTTCAGAGATAACCATAAAGGAAACCTGCAGTTCATCCCGAATGGATTCAAGTTGCCGGAGCCAGGCGTCGATCCCCGTTCGCCGCTCGGAAAAGTCCTTAAACGGTAGTTTATGCAACGAATCGATGACCACCATGGTATAGTCGCACCTGGTCTCATGCCGGATAAAATCGATATGACGCCGCATGATTTCAGGCGATACCTTACGGTCATTGATGACCCTGAAATAATGAAGCATCCTGTCAAGCTGCCGACAACCTTTATCGTATCGTTCCTGCTCTTGTAAATCGACAATTTCCGTCTTCAGTTTATTTGTCGTAAATCTGGTCAGACGGCTTAAAGTCCGGTGATAGATCTTCTGGCGACCGTTTTCAAAATCATAATAGAGAACGGGAACTCGGGTGGCCGCCAACTCGGTGGCAACATGGATCATAAAGCAGGACTTGCCGACCTTGGGCGCTCCGCCGATAACATTTATTCCGTGAATGCCCTCCAGCGCCTCATCAAAACCAGCAAAACCGGATTTCATTGCCTCGTAGGAGCTTGAGGATTCCATGACCAGGGTATTAAAGAACCTGATCTTTTCTTTTACCGGTGTAGCAAAAGGCGAAAAGGCACGTGACGATTGGATCATTTTGGAAACAGCCGTGGAAAACTGTTTCTTTTTTTCACAGGCAAGCTGATAGAGATCATACTTCCGCGGTAGACCCGTTGCCCATTTAAAAATCCTGACCTTGTAACCAAGCCGCGATGCCACACTCCTTGCAGCCGCCTCCGACTCTGAGCTGTTGACCATTACCATAAAAATGGTATGCAAAAAACTGAATCGTTCGGGATCGATCTTCTCAAGCGTCTGGCTGTCCGGCACACAGATCCCGGGAAAGCCCAGCTGCTTCAGAGTGAGCAGGTTGTCCTCACCTTCGCAGATAAACAGAGCGCCATTCTCGCAACGACCGATATCTTCAACGTTAAACAGCCTGTACTGGTCATTAAAAAATTGTTCGTTGCCATGCCAAAAATAATCTTCCACCTTCTCCGGAAAGACGCAACGGGCGGAGTAGCAGTTGGAATCTTCCTGGAAATAAGGATACACGAGATACCGTCCGTTGTAACCGATCTGCAGTTCAGCAAGCACTGCTGATGAGATACCCGCTGCCTTGAAATACCTCTTCAGGGTTCCAGTCATCCGCTCCGAGTACCGCTTAATCTCGTTGTTCATATTTTTTACCGGAAAGTCGGCTCCCAGCAGAAACGGTTCCCTGTCCGGATCAAAACCGGGTATATCGGCCGGATCTATGGCAGCCAGACGACCGAACCACAGAGGAAAGCCTCCCGGCACGCAACGGTTCAGGCACCTGAAGTAACCGTGGAAGAACCCCTCCTTATTCAAAAAGACAATAAGCTTTGAACTTGGATCCATCCCTTTTTTTGCACAGAAGGGACAATCGGCAATAAATGATGTCTGTTCAACCTTCTTGGGTTGCAGATGCTTTAAATAAAAAGAGCTGATAGGCTCATCAGAATGGTTCCCTGAAGCCGTGACCGAGGATGTTGTTTTGTCTGATATCACTTGAATATATCGAAATATTTTGGATTGGAAAACTTTTTTTGTCCTCTAGAATAGCCCACCTTTCAGGGTATCTGCTAGCACTGTATCTTTGCTTGATTTAGCCGTCCGAAATAGTTCACTATAATCGGACGGCTAAATCAAGCAAAGATGCAGCATTATCGAATGCTCACGGATTCAGGTTTTCATATTGCCGCGCTGCTCCCATCTGAATCATCATCACTTCCAGCGTAAATGCAGTTCTGTAGCACATCTTCACTGAGCAAATCGGTAAAACGTACATGGACGGAATACTCACTCTCCATGATATGACGGCCGCGTACACCAATGATCATTCCCTTCACTTGAATGCTCTTTTCGGATTTACGATCCAAAGGTAAAATCACAGCAACATTAAGACCAAGCATATCTTGAGCCTTATCTTTGCTGGAAATGCGATAAAGAAAGGAAACACCACCCACAGAGATATTGTCGAAATCTCCCCGGGCAGTGCGGCCACTGTCTTGCCCTGTCTCATCAAGCAGAACCACGTGGGCCTTGCCGGTAATAGGAACACGATGGTGTTTTCTCCGCTCCGCCTTCCCAGCTTTAAAGAAGTCGTCAACCAAGGTGTACTTTGCACAATACTCTCTGAGTTTTGTTTCAAGACCAGGGAATTCGTCACGCAGATCCCGTAAATCCATAAGAGAAAGTATAAGCAGTTCAACGTCTGTATAGCAGGCAGCGCTCATTGTCCAGATCGAAACATTGAAAAACGACTCAATTCCGAATATGCTCCCCTTCTTCAGCAACCCTATGAGTACCTCGTCATCGTTTTCCCGGCAGAACAATTTTACTGTACCGCTGTTGATGAAATAGAGGTGGGGGTGTTTTTCACCCTGTTCGACCAGCTGTTCACCTTGGAGACAGGAAATCTTATCCATCAAGAAATAGAGATGGTTAAACTCCTCCTCCGATAGACTTGCGTGAAGATCCGACCAGGTCTGCAGATGCTCCTTTTCTACGGCGTTGCTCTTTTCCTGCTCTATGATCTCGGCAGCTTTAATGATCTCCTGTAACGCCATAGGATCTGCTTCAATGAGCTGCTGGCGGAAACCTTCGGCACTGGAAAACTGTTTTTTCGTGCCGCTTCGATGATCATCTTCATCAACAGCTTTTTGGCTTTATCCTGTTCACCGCGGGCCAGAAGCTGTTCCAACAGATTGTTATCATCGACTCTTTCAGGCTCTGTCTTTTTCTTTTCCAGCAAGGTGGTTGATTTGATCATTGCCGCTTGTTTCGTGGCCTGCCTCCTTACTTTCTGAACTTGGGCATGCTGTTTTTTTACACGCTGATCATGAGATTCAATCTGGTGGACAGCATTTCTGGCAGCGCGAAAAACAGCATCCTTCTGATAGTAAACCTCTTTCTTCCGTATTTCTTCCATCAATACATTCAAAGGCTTGAGCGCCTTGACGGACAACGAACGGCTCAGCCCTTCACAGATGTGGATAACCAGTTCATCATTCATCGCCTTCGCAAAACTGTGCCTTTCCTCAAGCAGTTGAATCAGGCAGTCTGCGACTTCTTCATCGGCGAAGGGCAACAATGCCTTGACCACCTGTGAACGAATGTCGATGCCTGTATGAGGAAGAGCTGCCAGCAGATGCTTTTTCTTATTAGTGCCGCTTATCTTATAAATACATGACAATGCCTCCTGCTGAACTCGCTCATTGTCATAGTTTAAAAACGGTATAATATTTTTAATATGGTGTTCATCACCCGTCTCGCTGATTAATTTGATCAGGTTGCGCTTGTTATACCACGGCATTGGGTTATTTATCCGTTCAAGTACAACCTGCGGTGTAAAACCGTCCAGGTCTGTCAGCAAGTCCAGCAATACCAGACGGGACGCCGTCTGATCTGAATCAAGCAGAGCCTGCAGCACAATCCGCCCACCGGAGATCCCTTGATGCATCAGGCGTCTGCGAATCCGGGTATCATCACTATCCAGAAAAAACTCCTTCAATTGGTTGGAATAAAGATCAGCGTTAAAATTTGTATCCTGGCTTATAGCAATCTGTTCAACGATATCAGCAGGTTTGACCTGCCGGCCCGTTCGTATCGCATAAAATGATGCTGCTACTTGATCAGGCCACTCGTTGCGTTCCAATCTCCACCCTTCAATGGCAAAAGTCTGTAGACAGCGGACAGCCTTTTTGTAGAAATCATTCATGGTGTCGGTTGTTTTCACCCAATCCAGCAAAGGTGGCATCAGCTGATCGATGTGGTGCCAGTTTTTATGTTCAATACATTTATCAGCAATGATGAGCAATCCCTGAACAAGATATTCGGGCATGGTGGTGTCCTGGTTCGATGCGTCGGTCAGTTGCTCGATGACAGTATCAAGATTTTCGTCCTGATGCTGGGTCATAAAAGTCTCTATCGCCTTCGGTAGAGCACCGAGGAATTCTGTGCTCTGCAGTTGTCTGATATTCCCTTTCAACAACGATTCAACACCCATCTGAGTCCGTTGTTGACGTTGCTGTTTTTCTTTCTGCCTCATCAGCGAATCAACCTTACGGGCAGCAGCAAACTGTTTGCCCCTCTTTGTCTCCATGAGCCTGTTGTAACTGTCGACAAGAAGTTTTGATGCTTCCTTGTCCAAAGATGAACCTTTACCGGTTTTGCCGGTTTGCTGCTCAAACAATCTGACAACCTGGACAAATGTTTCATGAGTTAATAGATGGACAAGGGCAAGATATAAATCCCGGCCGAATTCGGTAGAATATTGTTGAGATATCAATACACAAAGAGCGGGAGCCTTAAGACCTCGGGAAAGGAAAGAGGCTGTATTGACAGCCACCGTGTGTTTATGTTCCGGTGGCAGTAGCTGGTCGACCCGTGAGAGAACCTGTGGGAAAATGGGCGAAATCAGATTTTTTCCCCTTTGCATTCCTTTCAGCAGACGGGCAATGGATGATGCGGTAACGGCCATTGCCTTATTGGGGGATTCAAAGAGTTTTCTAAGATTCTGCGGAACGCGTGGATTTTTTTGCTTACCGTACAGGAAGAGTAAAAACTGGTCCGGAACTTCGATAACAGCAGTTTTCTGCCGGCCATATTCCCGTTCCATCTCCGCCTGCACCTCTACCGGGTCTTCCAGAGAATCAGGAAAAAACATGCTCACCTCAAGGGCCTGAATAAAAGCTTTGCTACCACCGGATTGTTCAATCTCCTTCACACTGGTAGTAAACACCTGAACTATTTTTCCAAACTGTTCTCTGTCTATGGATTTGGTAAACAGTGCATTTGGCAGACCGAGCAGCTTTAGATGATTGAATACGGGAAATTCATCAACTTTTTCCGGTTTTTCAGGAAAAAACAACTCCAGGCAAAGGATCGGTTTGTCAGAATCGTACCCAAAGCTGAACTCACCGTTTTTAAGGACATACAGCTCCATTTCACGAAAAGCTTTCTCAATGGACTTCTTCACCTGTGGAGCATTTTCCGGATAGAGACGAACAGTTGAAACCGCTGCGTTAAAATTACGCAAGACCTGCAAGGCTTCCTGGTCTATGGTTGGAACCGTCATATGCTTACTCCCAATCCGCTTAGTGCCGGGAACTCCGACTGTCTATCAGACAACTTCAGGTTTGCGATACTGCCACAAAATGTTATCGCGCTCCTTTTTGAAATAAAACCGTTTTAATGGTTTTGAGGATGATCACCAAATCCATGGCTATTGAAAAGTTCTTCATATAATACAGATCAAATTCCAGTTTTTCCAGGGCGTCTTTTTCAGAGGCACCGTATGGATACCAGACCTGAGCCCAACCTGTAATGCCCGGTTTCACATTATGCCTGATCGAATAGTAGGGAATAGTCTTGGACAGCTGATCGACAAAGACAGGACGCTCCGGGCGGGGTCCAACCAGGCTCATTTCCCCTTTAAATACATTCCACATCTGGGGAAGTTCGTCAATTCTCGTCTTTCGTATAAAACTTCCCAGTCGGGTTATCCGGTCATCATCTTCTTTTGCCCAGACCGCCCCTTCCTTTTCAGCATTTTCCTTCATCGACCGAAATTTAATCAAGCGAAAAACACTGTTTGCCTGGCCGACTCTTTCCTGGATATAGAAAACCGTCCCCGGTGAGTCCAGTTTAATCAGCAGCGACGTCAGGAGAATAACCGGAAATCCGACAACAAGGATAACGCAGGCCGCCACAATATCGATTACCCGCTTTATCCAGGAATGGGCACGGCGAAGCTCAAAACCTTCTGAAAAAATAATGCCGGAAGGATCAAGCCACTTGACGAGAATCCGGCCGGTTGCCCGTTCGTAAAAACTGACACCATGCTCTATTCTCATGCCGGCCAGCCTGTATTTCAGCAGCGATTCCGTTGGCATAACACCCCGACGATCATCAAGAGCCACCACAATGCGATTGATATTCTTTGACTGTTTCGACCGAAAGGCATCTTCTAGTTTTTTGTATACCTTGATACCATCGGGGTTGTATTCCGGTTCAACATCACCTACAAAGCCGTGGATGACATAACAGGAATCGTGTCTTGCTTCGATAACTCTGGTCACATCGGATGCCAGCTTTCCGGTGCCGACGATGATGACGGATTGACCGAACAATTTTCTCCGCAATATTAGATAATAGGCCCCTCGCCAGATCAGTATCGTAACAAAAATAACCAGATAACCACTCCAGAACACCTTTGTCGAAATAATAACAGAGGGCAGTGTGAAGTAGACAATACCAAGGATGATACATCCGACGCCAAAAGCCAGGGTGATTCTGTTAGCGGTTTCCGCGATTGAGATATCATTGCTTAAATCGTATAGATCGAACATGTAGAGACAGGTTTGAAAAACAATGGTGACCAGCAAAACCTGTTGAACAATTTTCCAAAAATGGGGATAGGAAATAGATACGCCTTCAAAGAAACTGTTGACGGCAAGCAGTGAAAAAATGATTAACAGAGTCTCACCGGTAATAAAAACGATGCTTCTCATCGGGTAATATTTCTGAAATAAATAGGGCATCGTTCACTGCATTGATAAATAATCGAATCCTGCCAATAACGTATCTTCCTCTGATCTTCTTTAAACGGAGTACCACACGAAAACAACAAAAGTCAAGAAAAACACTACCTTAATCTTTTTTTCAGAACCCGATTCACCTACTGACAGGCTGAAAAAAGACCCGTATCAAATTTGACTTTTGCTTTCCTGGCAGGCTGAAGCTCAAGATATGTATAACTTGACTTAAGCGCTCCGGTGCTGATCAGTCCGGATTTCTCACAAATAACCCGAAGACGTGGGCTCCTGCACAAGAGCCAACACTCTAATATTGCCGACAAATTAATTGCTTCTTTGAATTGGGTCTTTAACTGAAGTTCATTAGAAACCCGGTTCGTTCGACCTCTATCCGGGAACAATGATCTTATGGCGTTGAAGCAGAGTGATTGTCTGGGTCAGCGGCAACCCGACCACATTGGAATAGGAACCGGCAATCTCGGTAACCAGAAAAGCTCCCAATCCCTGGATACCGTATCCGCCGGCTTTATCAAATGGCTCGTTTGTTTTGATATAGCGGGTTATCACCTCATCGGAGAGTTTTGTGAAGGTCACATCGGTTGTAACGGAGAACTGCTCAATGACCTGTTCCTCCTGACAACCGAGGCAGACTCCCGTTAAAACAGTGTGAGTTTCTGCCGAGAGCTTCCGCAACATTTGATAAGCTTGGCCGGCATCGCCAGGTTTTCCGAGGATATCCCTGCCCATGCTGACGACCGTATCGGCGGCAATAATCCAGGCAGAAGGATAAAGGGGCATGACAGTGCCCGCTTTCTCGCGGGCCATTCTTCCAACGAAACCAAGAGGAGATTCTTCCGGTCTTGGTGATTCGTCAATATCTGCAAGGTGGATAGTAAAGGAAAGTCCCAGCTCCCGGAAGAAGCTCTGCCGTCTGGGCGACCCGGAAGCCAGGACAAGTTCTTTTTTACAGGTGAAGATTCCTGCCATTACTCGGTCAACGAGATATCAACGGCTGGGCGCAGTGTGAGACAGGTATTTAATGCGCCATGAACCGTATGATCCTTGAACGCTTTTATCAGTTCCTTATCAACTGCCTCATCGTTGTCGTAGGCATAGAATCCCTGTTGGGAAATATTGTATTCGAAACGGGGAGCCCATTTCCTTGAACCCAGCCTGGCTGTGGTAGAACAGTTGTCAACCATATAGGCTACGCCTTTAAAATGCATATACGGGTTGAGTGAGTCTACCGCTTCAATGACCGATTCGTTGCACACCTCACTCAAGCAGTGATTGCGCTCCATGAGCAGATCGATCTGGGCCATCATCACGGCACAATAGACTCCGGCTGTAAAGGGATCGACCTCCGGATCACCAGACCTTGCAGCACGGACTTTTTCGCCGACCTGCCACATTTTGGTGCCATCGATTTTACCCATGGGATATCTGTCGAACCGGCGTCCCGCCATGACAACGGAACGAATCTCATTGCCCGAAGAAACCTCGTCATAGATCTCCATCAGGATGTCAAAGGCCGGACCGTATGAGGCGGAGTATATTTTTTCAAAAACCTGTTTGCCGTTTTCGTCCAGTTTCTCATACAGGGCCAAAATTCCTTCGTGAGAAATCGTTTTACTGATCGGCCCGGTAACATTCTCAACAGTGGCCATAAACGCTTCGGCTTCATCCATTCCCTGTTCCATGACATAGCGGCGGTAGATTGCCTCGACAAGACCATGAACGGCTCCAAGCAGAATCCCACGCTCACCGAAAATGTCACTGCGAAATTCCATCCCCAAGGTTGTTTTGAAGAGATAGGGAGCTCCGACACCAATGGCCCAGCCGATTGCCTGATTTATCGCCCTGCCGTCGATGTCCTGCTCAACGGCAAAACTGGAATTGATGCCGGCTCCATTGATTTCTTTCCCTTGGACATAGAGCCTGCGAACCGAAGGCCCCATTCCTTTGGGACAGACACCGATCACATTGATATTCTTCGGAAAGTACTCACCTACGCTTTCCAGGTGACCCAGCAGGAATCCATGTGACAAACCGAGGGTGGCGCCATCCTTAAGGTGGCTGAAAATCTGTTGATAATTCTCCACTTGGGCGGCATCGGAAATCAACAGAAGGACCATTTCGGATTCACCGATAACCTCATACATTTCACCCAGAGTACCATTTGATTCGGTGAAACCGGCCTCTCTTGCGGCCGCCATCGAACCTGACCCTTCCCGTAAACCGATTTTTACTTTAATATCGGTTCCTTCCAGCGAATCTCTGAGATTCTGGGCCTGGGCAGGCCCCTGAGACCCCCAGCCGATTACGCCGATCTGCTTGATTCCTTCAAAGGCTTTGGGGAGCAGGTTGAATTTATCCCGGCCGCCGCGGACGATCATTTCTTCCGTATCTGCAAGCTTGATTATTTCTGTTTCAAAAACATCCGTTTCAAATGTTACGTCCATTCCAGTCACTCCAAAAAGTTAAATTCGTCTCTAGTACGGTTGATACCGTTTCTCGTCGTTTAGATCATTCCCTGCTTGATTCTACAACCAATAATTGCTGAGAACCTGTGAAAAACCATTGCTTTTCTATTGCTCTCTTTGAGTATTCCCTGGCCCGTAAACAGAACCAGCCCGGTCACGCATACCTATTCCGCTTGTCCAAGTGCTGTTGTCAATCTGGACTCAACCTTCAGATAGCCTTGAACCTGAATTGCTTATCTGTAAGCGGTGAACCGGCTGCTGTCAATACGGGTAGTGAAAGTTTGCTAGTTTAGCAATTTAAAGTTGTCAACTTCAACAAAAAAAACGTATTCAACCACTTTCTCCATCATTTTTCCCTTCTTTTCGACGATCAACTGTCATACACTATCGATCAACCGGTATAGACAACAACTCTTATCCTCACATTCAGCGTCCTGTGAACCGCTCAACTCTCATCAAAAGTGGTATCTTCATTCTCTGGCTTGTTCTGATCATTTTGCTGATCAAACGGGATATTCTTGTCGACAGTGTGGATATCAAAGAAACACAGGCTTTGGAAAGGGCTGCACGCCAGGAGTTTCAGGGAGTCTATTTTCAGAACAGAAAAATCGGATATGTTCAATCGAGCTACAGTTTCAATGAAGATTCTTCTTATCGTATTGATCAGAAGGGATTTATGGTCCTCAACATTCTCGATACACGTCAACCCGTCAATTTTTCCCTTTCAGCCCAACTTGATGAAACCAACAACCTGCAGAAGTTCAGCGTCGCCTTATACTCCCCTTTTTACCGGATGAATGGTGAAGGGTTTGTCAACAACAGGCAGGTTCATTTCACCTTGACGACCAACAACAGTGTCATCAAAGACACTGTTGTTCTCCGGAATCCTCCCATGCTGCCCACAAATAGACGCGGTTACCTCCTGAAAACCGATCTGCAGATCGGCGATAAGATACAAATCCCGCGGTTTGATCCGATTACCCTGACCGGCAAATCATCAGTCGTTGAATATAAAGGCAGGGAGAAGATCCTGATCAACAAACGGGTGTTTAATCTGCATCGGTTTCTTGAGCGGGTTCAGGGGACCCGGATCAATTTCTGGCTTGATGATGACGGTAATGTTGTTAAAGAACAGTCCCCGGTCGGGTTTGTTTTTATTAGCGCTCCCGAATTCAGGGCCACCAGGCTGGATGAGTCCTCAGGTGAACTGCTGTCTGCCGTGTCGGTGAAACCAACGGGAAAGATGGAGTCGTTGAAAAACCGTCAATCGATACGATACCGGTTACAATTGACTGAACTCGACTCCTTTGACATGGATGGCGGCCGTCAGACTCTTTCAGGCAATATCCTGACAATCAGCAACGAAAAGGCAGCAAAAAACAGTACTCGATTACCAACAGCTTGCCCCCAAAATGGTTCTGCACTAGGCTCGACACCAACTGTTCAGGCTGATCACCCAAAAATTTCAGTTTTAAGCAAACAGATCATCGGCAAGGAGACTGATCCGCTTCGTAAAGTTACGTTGCTGGCCGAATGGGTCCACACCAACATCCAGAAACGACCTGTTGTCGGGCTGCCCGACGCTCTGACCACCCTTGTCAATCGTGTTGGTGACTGCAATGAACATGCTGCTCTGTTTGCGGCACTTGCCAGAAACATAGGGATTCCAACCCGGCTGGCTGCAGGGGTCACCTACCATAAAAACAGCTTTTATTATCATGCCTGGAACGAGGTGTGTGTTGACGGCAGATGGCTCAGCCTGGATACCACAATGGGTCAGCTACCCGCCGATCTCACCCATATCCGTTTTATCACAGGCGGTCTGAAAGAACAGCTGCGGATCGGCGGTCTTCTGGGGCAACTGGCCATTGAAATACTCGGTGACGATCACTCCCAACATCAGGAGCGATAATTACACATCATTGTCTACCCATTCACATAAAAACCATGAAAAACGCCCCCATTCTTGAAGTTAGAGGACTGACGAAAACATTTGGTTCCTTCACTGCGGTCGATGATATCGATCTTGAATTGGTCAGTGGTGAATTGTTTGGCTTTCTCGGCCCCAACGGTGCCGGAAAGACCACCACAATCAAGATGCTTGCAGGGCTGCTTCTTCCGGACTGTGGCCGTATCCGGATCGGCGGTCTCGATCTGAGGACAAATCAGACTGTCTGCAAGAATATCACGGGATATATCCCGGACAGACCATTCATTTATGAAAAGCTGACCGGAAGTGAATATTTATCCTTTATCGGCAGCTTGTATGAGCTTGACCCTGTAGTCGATTTTCGTGAGAATGCCAGACACTATCTCCAACTATTCGACCTGTCCGACTGGAAGGATCACCTGATCGAAGGCTATTCCCACGGCATGCGGCAAAAGCTGATCATGGCCTCAATCCTCATGCTGGAGCAGCCGCTTATCATAGTTGACGAACCAATGGTCGGACTGGATCCAAAATCTGCCCGAATCGTCAAAGAAATCTTCAAGAGCAGGGCCAGACAGGGCTGTACCATCCTCCTGTCCACCCACTCACTGGAAATTGCCGAAGAGCTGTGCGACCGCATCGGTATTCTGGTAAACGGTCGACTTCAGGCAGTCGGCACCATGGAGAATCTGCGGAACAAAACCAGTGGAGCAGACAACAGGCGACTCGAAGAAATCTTTCTCCAGCTGACCGGAGCGTATGAACTCCAGGAGATAATCAATGCTTTAAAAAACGAGGACACAATACAAAAGAATACATGACAACTCGCTGCTACTGAACGGCTGCTGGCTGGCACAGCCTGTTTTATCAGCGAATATCGAATATCGAACAAGAAATATCGAATAACGAAGTGGTGAACAAATTTATCGGCCACAACAGCTAGCAGAGGCACATCATATTTTTCTGTCCTTTGACATTCATTATTTCTTGTTCGTTACTCGATATTCGTCGTTAAAGATTGCCACGTGGTAAAAAACTGTCTGCCTGAAAGGAAGAAGCTTCAACATTGAACAAAAACAATGAACGGTAAAAACACCAAAGCCAAGTGGTTTCCTCGTCTCCTCCTCCCAGCCCGATATACCCTTGTCAACCGGCTGTTCACAGGTGGTCGGATGAGTGGACGGGGTGTCTCAATTCTCCTGCTCGGCCTGGGGCTCTGCCTGATCATTTACTGGGCGACTGTTAAGGCAGTAAGTTATTTTCACAGCCAGAATGAACTCGGCATTATCCTGAGCCTTAAAATCTTCCAGATGGGTTGGATGACCATTTTTGCCATGCTGATCTTTTCATCTATGGTAACCACCGTCTCCACCTTCTATCTCTCAGAGGATAATGAAATTCTCCTCAGTTCCCCCCTCAGATTGTCCGAAATTTACCTGATGCGATTTTCAACAACCTCCATATATACTTCCTGGATGATGATTGTTTTCTCTTTGCCCGTATTCTGCGCATTCGGTAAGGTTTTTCAGGCTGACTTGCCCTATTATCTGCTCCTTATCCCGGCTCTTGTCTGTACGGCAGCCATCGGCTGTGGATCCGCCACCCTGGTGACCATCCTTCTGGTCCATCTTTTCCCGGCCAAGCGGACCAAAGATATCGTCTTTTACCTCTCTCTCTGCTTCGGTATTCTACTCTATTTCGTCTTTCGGCTGATCCGGCCTGAAGAACTGGTCAACCCGGAAAAATACTCACAATTCGTCGAATACCTCTCCGCCATTTCTACTCCGGCGGGACCTTGGCTGCCGGCCGGCTGGGCAGCTGATATGCTCTCTTCCTATCTGCTTGACAGACAGATCGACTCTCTTCTATTTGGACTCCTCCTGACAACCCCTCTGATCTGCTACTTCGGTGGTGAAATGGCTATGAACCGTTTTTTCGCTACCGGATTCTCAAAATCCCAGGAATCGTTTGGAGGTCATCGAACATTCAGACCGGTATCCAGATCGACAAGTCCCTTTAGCTGGATTGTCAGAAAGGAGATGAAGCAGTTTCTCCGCGATTCCAGTGAATGGTCTCAACTCTTTATGATCGGTGCCCTGATTATTGTCTACCTGTATAATTTTAATGTTCTACCCCTAGATCGGGCGCCTTTCCGTCTCGATTTTATCAGCAACCTGATCGCCTTTGGCAATATCAGCCTGTCAGGATTCCTGATCTCTTCTCTGGCGGCCCGTTTTGTCTATCCATCCATCGGGGCGGAGGGAGGGGCTTTTTATCTTCTGCGTTCCTCACCCCTTTCCCTTGAGCGGTTTTTTCTTTACAAGTATCTCTTTTACCTGTTCCCGTTTACAGTTCTGAGTCTTACTTTGATCGTGGTGTCAAATCACATGTTGCAGATCGAAGGGGCCATGTGGTGGATTTCACTTTTTACCGGTTTGGTGATCTGCTGGACGACCATCGGCATGGCTCTTGGTTTCGGCGCATTTTTTGTCGATTTCAAAGCGGAAAACCGGGTCGCCTCAATGGGGTCGGGTGCCATTCTCTATCTGTTCTGGTCTATCACATACCAACTTGTTGTTGTCGGCTGTATCGCCTTTCCTGCTTATCGGATCGTCAAGTCCCAGCTTCTTGACCATTTTCTGCCATTGGCGGACATCTTTCTCTGTGTCACCACTGCAGCAGGTGTTCTGGTTGTCTCATGTATACTAGGTGTTTTCCTCTGCAAAAAAGGAATCCGCGCACTCTCCTGACACTAAAACCCGCCATCATTCTGGGATCAGGGTATGGCTGTATCGGTTTGTATGCTTTTTAAAAGCTGATTATCACTAAAGTTCAGCCTATGGGGAGGAGCCAGCTACTTGACTGGCCAGCCTCCGGCTAAAAATAACTCATAATGATTTTTGAGAGCTTAATCTGCCCAATAAACAACCTTCTTGTTACAATATGCTTCAACAAATACGCGATTCATGAAATACGCCGTCAAATCGCCGATTCCTCCTTACCTTTTGCTGAGTTCGGGGGTAATCAGATTTGGAAATATTCCGCAATCAACCCCTGATGGCATAACCGCCGTCAACGGTTATCACCTGACCCTGGATCATCCCTGCCATTTCGCTGCAGAGAAAAAGCGCCACATCGGCCACATCATCGGGTGTAGTCAGGCGCCCTATGGGAGTGCGTTGCAGGGCGGTTTCGAGGATCTCAGTTCGATTGGGAAATTTTTTAAGTGCGTCCGTGTCGACGGCTCCTGCGCTTATGGTGTTGACATTAATCCCCTGAGTACCGAGCTCGACGGCAAGATGCCGAACAAGCGACTCAAGGGCTGCTTTTGATGCCCCGACGGTTGTATAATTCTCGATGGCCCGAACCGACCCCAGGCTGGAGACAGCTATTATTTTCGATCCTTTCCCCATAAGCGGCAGCGCGTACTGAACCAGAGTCAGCAAAGCTCTGGCGTTAATATCCATAGCCCAGTTCCAATGACGCTGGGTTAATTCGAGTGCCGGTTTCAGCACTCCGGAGGCCGCGTTACTGATCAGGATGTCCAATCTGCCGAACTCGGTGGAGATGAGTTCGATCATCTCTTTAACATCCTGCTCTTTTGCCACATTACCTTTAATCAGAAGACAACGACAACCGTGTTTTTCCACCTCAGAAGCCGCCTTCTCAGCATCTCGTTTATGCCGCACATAATTAATTGCCAGATTCACCCCACTCTCAGCTAAGCGAATACCGATGGCTTTACCGATGCCCCTTGAACCGCCGGTTATCAGGGCGACCTTTCCCTCCAGATTAAACATATTTGCTCCTTACCTTTTGTTGAAACCAGCAGATGTACAATGTTATTTATTATTTGGCTTTTTAAAAACTATCTGATCACCATCCTAGCCCAACATTCAGATTGAACGATTGCCAGACAACCTGCTCTTTGTAAAAATCCATGTATGAAACCGAACGGTTTTTCATTGTAATCCAACTTTATCACTCTTTTCAATCACCACAGCCACGTTTTATATTAATCAGGGGTAACGGGTGCAGGTGTTATAACTATCCACTGATAGCCGGACCCTTTTAAGACTCCCTGAATGCGTGACAGAAATTATTATTTTAGTAAGTATCATGCCGATCTCAAGGATTCAGGGACTCCTTTTGTTGTACCAGCCGTTTTATCAAGGAAGTAAGGAATCTGAACGGATGGAAGCGGATAGAGTTGAGCCGTTTAGGGGCAGTGAACCCGGAACCGTGGAACGAAGCAGGGTTCATCAGGGGAAAAGAGCAATCGGCAAGCCTAGCCCCTTCCAGATTTTTCCTGGTCGCCTGGCAATGAATCGGACTTAAGCCACCATCCAGCTCCAGTACATCGAGCATGGCGGTATCAAGGGCCAGTGGATTTTGAGCACCACTAAGAACTCCTAGATTCAACACTTCTCCGCCAAGGGGGCCATGACGATGCATAACCTCAATTCCATCACCAATAGAGACATGCGGCGGCATCATTGCCAACAGATCGAGCAGGATGGATGCGAATCTGTCGGCTGAATCGCCATGGACCATATGCATTTTGGCCTTGTGAAGCCCTTTTACCGTACCATAGAAATTCTTGACTGCCATTGTCACATACAGCTGGTCGTGTGCTTTTATTTTCGGTAGATTCACCAGAAGATCACAGTCGAACAATTCAGCAGCCAGCACGACTTCCACTCCATTTTGAAGGATACATTGACTCTTTGTTCGAAATTCTTTTACCTCTATATTTCTACGGGCCAGCCACTGTTTTTCTATTCCAAGTTTTTTCAATACCGAAGCCGTACTACCAAATGCCGGAGAGTCCCCAACCGCGACTTCAGCCCCCATATCCATCAGCCAGAAAGCAACAGAGGTAATGATTTCCGGATGGGTGCAGCTGCAGGTGGTCTTACGCACCCCGATCAGATTCGGTTTGAGAAGGACTTTCTTGCCGATAAAGGAAGAAAATGGAAAGAACCCGGATAACTGATCGAGGAAACAGCCTATTTCCTCCCTGTTGTACTCTTTACACTCCTTGAGAAAGACACGTTGTTTTCCTTCCATACTGTTTTTCGCAAACTTGGTTTTTAGTAAACGGTTACTTGACTGCCACCAAAATTGAACAAATTGTCAAGAGGATGTCGGTTGACTGGCAGGTACATTTCAAGAATCACGTATTTCTTGAAGTAAAAGTATGAAATATGGTTCGCTAATCAACAACCTATGTTTGAAACTACCCGATCACCAGTGATTCTTGACCGGATGCTAGCCTGGCAAGTAGCCGGCTTTCTCCCATAAGCTGAGCTTTATGGGTAATCAGAAACGGTTATGGGTCTTTATGTCTCAAACCAAACTAACACCATTTTCTGCCTGAGAAGACTCAAATCGAGTCTACGTCAAAAGGTGCTTAGCATACCCTGAAATTAATCAGTTGACTATAACGATTACATTGAAGACAGCCGGTTTTCTTGATGTTTCCATTTGGTTCTGATAGGATGACGGTGCGTGAAAAGTTGTCTATCACCCGTCACACGGCCGTACCTCACCCATAATCTCCATGAAATCGCCTACGAAATCCAGGTTTATACTTGCGCTGGTCCCCTTCTATGAAAAGTATGGTGATCTGGTTAATCTCATCTCCATTGGGCTGGCGCTGGCGGAACTCCTCCTGCTGGGGTTGAGATATTCTATTTCAGCACTTTTTTTCATGGTCGCACTCCTGGCCACCATCGCTCTTACCCGTTTTTTTGGGGTGCTGAGATCCGATGAAGGCGGACGAAAACACCGGGCATTGAATATTTACAGATGGACGCTGTACTCTACATTCCTGTTAAGCGCTGTCTGGGGATGCAGCTGTTTTTTCATCCCGGTTGAAAACTTGGCAATCAGCATAGTTCATTCCCTTTTCCTTATTGTGGCAGCCTCAATCTTTGCGTATTTTTTCTCAAGCCTTTTAATTTTCTCACAATTACTGATCGTTATCATTCTCGCTCCCAATACGATCCTTCTCTATTTCTCTCCAGCAATACGGGCATCTGATCTGCCGACAGCATTGCTCGCCGTTACTGTCTTTCTCATGGCTTTTATTCATTTCACAGGGAGAGAGCGCCGATCTGTTCACAGCCGGCTCGCCGACCGCAGGAAAACGGTCATTGCACTTAAAAACCGGGAAAAACATATCAAGATGCTGGAGAGGATCATCACCCGAAAAAAAGAAAAACAGATACAGACCAAAAACAACTTACCTCTTTATGACTCAAATAGTGATCTACTTCTCCAATCTTCCAATGAAGCCGTTGCGCTGCTGACCATTGGCGGCCATATCCTAAGAATGAACGCCCTTTTCAAGGAAATCACCGGTCATCAGAATATCGATATCGGTTCAACGGTCTTCTCTCACCTCTTTCCTAAAAATATGGTGGATAATCTCGATGTCGCTCTACAGACGGCTGTAATCACCGGGCAGCAAATTTCCTTCACAACTACATACCTGGGCCGGCTTCACCGGGTGCTTTTTGTGCCGGACAAAGATACTGATAACAATGTGTTAGATGTTACCGTTCTTTTAAATGACATCACTGAATTTAAGAACCAGGAAAAGATCATTTCCCAGAGGAATCGTATCTGGAACAACGTTCTGTCACTGACCTCTCAATTCAACAGCAATCGACCATGGCAAACAAGCTTTTCCTCTGTCTTTCCCCTTCTGTGCAAGAATCTGGAGGCCGATCGAATTTTTATCATACGCAAAAACGGAGAATTCATTGACAACACCAAAACCGATGCAGACAAACCGCAGAGGAATCCCTATAACTGGATATTCTCCATTGGTTCATGGATGTCGTCCCTGTATGGCGGTGAGATGATACATGCCATCAATTCGCAACTCTCATGGATCGAGCAGAAAATTCTTGGAAAGCAAGGTATTCAGACTTTGATGCTGTACCCCGTTTATCGAAACACCAATTTCTGGGGAATTTTCGGCGTCCTGAAAATTCAATCAAGTGGTTATTTCAGCAATCAACAGGTGAATGTCCTGAAGGTTCTGTCAAATATTCTTGCTCTGCAGGTCAGTAACGAAAAAAACCGATCAGACTTGAAACGTCTGACAACTGTCGTAGAACAGTCGGAAGACTGTATAATGATCACCGATCCCAACGGTATCGTTCTCTACACCAACCCGGCATGTGAACAGGTCACCGGGTATTTGGAACATGAACTGCTTGATAAGAAAGTCCAGCAATTCCATGCATCGGACAATCGATATAAAATCTGGGAAGAGGTGGATCAGTCTCTTAAAAAGAGAGAGAAATGGCATGGACAGTTTATTAATAAGCGCAAAGACCATACCCTGTATGAGGAGGAAATGGTCCTCTCCCCGATCCTTAATCACGAAGGGAGGCTTGCCAACCTGGTTATTCTCAAACGGAATATAACCGAGGCGAAACGACTGGAGTCGATTGCCGAAGCTGCAAATCTGATGGATAATATCGGCTTTATCTTTTCCAGTCTTCGGCACGAACTGGGAAATCCGGTTAATTCGCTCAAAGTGTCCCTTTCCGTTCTCGAATCCAATCTCAACAACTATGATCGGGCAGACATTAAACGGTTCCTGGGTCGAAATCTTGCTGATATCAAACGGGTCGAATATATCCTCACCTCACTTAAAAACTTTTCCGTTTTCGAAAAACCCAGAATTGAACCGGTCAACATGGTTGACTTGATCCATAAATTTACAAGCCTTATTCGACCGGACCTGCAACTGAAGAATATCAAACTGATCATAAATATTTCCGATAAAAAAATGATCGGCCGCATCGACCCAAGAGCCTTTCATCAGGTGATGCTGAACCTTACCACCAACGCAATCGACGCCGTTAAAAAAACGACAAACAAGCGTATTACCATCACCATGTATGAAGAAGAGAACAATCAGATCAATCTGACCATTGGTGACAACGGCATTGGCATTGATGAAGCGGAGCAGGCCAATCTGTTCAGGCCGTTTTTTACGACCAAGCCGAAAGGGACAGGACTTGGGTTGGTTATCGTCAAAAAAATGCTCGCCAAAATGAACTGTTCAATTGATATCTATTCAAGGAAATCCGTTGGTACCCAGATCTTTATTATCATTCCGGCACAGAAGAAATCAACGCGGACATCCTGACAGCCATTAGACCGCAACACCTTGATTTAACGTCGGAATCTGGTGATCTTTTATTATATCAAAACATTATCAAGATAAATATCAATCTCCGGCACGGATTCAGGTTTATACACTGAACCTGTAATCACCGGGTCGAATCAAGGCTAGACAGAGACGCCTTGTCATGGTAAAAAGGAAAATTATGGTCATAACACTCTGCTCTCATTACGATTTTGAGTAACTTTGAATCCCCATCCGGAGTAACTATGAACACGGTGTTGATTGTTGAAGATGACAAGAGTTTCCAACTCAGCCTCACCGAAGGATTCGCTCCTTACAAAACCACATTCCAGACCGTTGTCGCCAATGACGGGCTGGAGGCGCTGACGGTCCTAAACAAGCAGAAAGTCAACCTGGTTCTGACCGACCTGAAGATGCCTCGCATGGACGGTTTTGAGCTGATGGCCCACCTCAGCTCCAATTATCCCGAAATCCCCGTCATTGTGATGACTGCTTTCGGCACTCCCGATATGGAAAAAAACCTGCGGGGAATGGGTGCCTTTCAATACATTGAAAAACCAATCGATTTTTCCAGCCTTGTCGAAAAAATACTGGCCGGTCTGGAGTCCACATCCAAAGGGTTCGTTTCAGGCGTTTCGCTTACCTCATTTCTTCAACTGCTGGAACTGGATAAAAAAACATGCACCCTGACAATCCACTATGGCAAAGAAAGTGGCACCATTTATTTCAAACAGGGCGACCTGCTTGATGCCGTCAGCCGCAACAACTCCGGTATCGAAGCGGCTTACGAAATAATCGGCTGGGATGATGTGAAAATAGAGATCGCCAACTCCTGTTTGATCACCGAACGGGCTATTAACGAACCATTAGGTTACCTCATTCTTGAGGCCGCCAGACAAAAAGACGAAAAAGCCCACGCCAAACCACATGCGACCACACCCTCCAAGCCAAAACAATCACCAGCAACGCCAACCGGACAAGCGAGGGTAAAGACGACAAAGGCGGCAAGCCCGACAGATCAGCTGCTCCACTTTCTTCAATCAAAACCGGAAATCTCAGGATACATTCTGCTGTCAAAGGCTGGAAAGATCATTCTGAATAAAACACAACGACCTGATCAACTGGGGGCCTTCGTTACTTATATGGCAGCCGCCGGGGAAGAGATCAAGTCCGCTCTTGGAACACGTGGAGGCAGACAATTCATCCATCTGACGTTGAAAGAAGCAGACAATATCATGATTTTAACAGGTACTCACCTGGTCATCGGCCTGATAATAAAAGATACCACCCAACCCGATATTCTGGCCGACCGTCTGCGCGAACCGTTGAATAAAGTTCTGTTAACATCGAAATAGGGAGAGTCACTATGGATGCGCTCCTTCAGGAAATCACCGCTCTACCGAAAGTTCTCGGTTGTTTCGTATATTCGGGCAATCAAGGTGTAGCCAGTTCGAATATGCCCCCCCATCTTTACTAAAAATGGTGTTCAGGTCATCGGGACTCTGCTGTCAAAACCGAAGAAGATGGGAGAGGCTGCCAAACTGGATATTGAATCCATCGACATCCGTTACAACGAGACCGTCATCGTTGCCCAGCCGCTGAACAACAACAGTGTTCTTGTAACAATCTGCGAACCGGGAACCAACAGGCTACTGCTGGATATGTCCATTAAAATGGTTCTCAAGGAATTACAGCAACATCTCCAGTCCGGAAAACAATCTGCACCCCTCTCAGCCCGTATGGATAATCATCCTCCTGGATCACCCAAACCGGTTATTGCCAAAATAAATGAGGCATTGGCAGACGTTATCGGCCCCATTGCCAAACCTGTTTTAACCGACTGTCTGAAAAAATGGGGTGGCCAGGGCCCACAATCCAAAGAGAGGCTCCCCGACCTGGCCATGATGATCTGTAAAGAAATAGATGATGAACAGCTGGAGGCCAATTTTATGGAGAATATCAAACAGTTCTTTTAGAAGACTCCTTGAAAAACTGCCAACCGCCGACTTTGACTACCAGGCGGAAGGTCCGGGATATAAAAAACTAGCTTTCGGCTGAACTGTACTGCTCCATGCCGTCTACTCGAACAACTCGATTCAGTTGAAACAGTGAAGTTTCCCGCTCCGGCAGAAAACAGAGAATCCCGGAATTCTTCCCTTTACCGTATCCAAGGGCATCCAGGCTGTTTGCGGAAAAATAGAAAAAAAGAGTTTTTCTAAAAAAGTAATTTCTAGTCTTTTTTGTGTACAACCCCTCTATTTGACCGGGTAGCGAGCCATAGAGGTATTTTTTCAAATCCACCGGTTGCTGTTCTCCCTTTTCCACCTGTAAATGATCGGGCAAGGAGCGATGCCCACAGCGTAGCCAGTCATGTCGCAGAAGCTCATGAATAAGTTCCCCATCCTCCCGCTTTTCCGTCAACTGCACAATGATCTCTGAGAGGAGCTTTTGGGTAGCGGCCCGGTTGAATAGTGAACGCTGATGGCTGATATGCAGAATATCACTGAAGAATTGAACAATATCCTCATCAACACCTCGAAGATAATTCCAGATTGATGGGAAGTACCTGGTATTATAAAATTTTTCCGCACATTCCCCAAACCAGTACAAGTGCTGCACTGTTGACGTGTCCATCCATCGTGTCGACATGATTTCATAAGGAGGACAAGCGCAATGATGTATTTCGAATTCTTGGCAGCTCTTTGCAATAGGTGTGTCGGGCAATATTTTCAGCAGCCCCATCTGGATATAATGAGATCCTGCGGGAAAAAGTCGGGCAAACGACTGTAGATAACTACTTTCGGTTTCAAAGGGAAGCCCTAGGATCAGGTCTGTATGCAGGTGAATGTTGTCTTGAGCCGCCAACCTGGATATGATGTCGAGCTGTTGGTCGATGTCCGACGGGCGTCTGATGGCTGCAAGCGTCTTGGTATTAGTTGACTGTATACCGATTTCAAACTGAAAACGTCCGGACGCAACCGACGCCAGCAACTCAAACATTTCAGGGGTAAAACCACGGGGTGATATCTCAAAATGGAAGAGAGTGGAAACGTCTTCCCGCATAAGAAAATCCCAGATAGCCAGAGCCCGTTCAGGGACATCGTTGAATGTCCGGTCGACAAAGCGGACTACCATAGGTTCATGGGCCAATATCTGCCGAATTTCACGTTTAACCACCTCAACCGGTTTTCGATGGACTGTATTGTCCATGGCTGAAAGGCAGTAAGTGCAGGAAAACGGACATCCCCGGGATGATTCATAGTAGATGGTGCGGTTGTTCAGACTGGTCTGAAAATCCGAAGGCTGGTATGGAAAAGGAAAACCACTCCTTGGTGTATTGTTTGCACCATATGACGGACGCAGCCTGTTTGCCGCCAGGTCCTTGTAAAAAGCAGAGTCGAGCTGCTCCACTGCCCCATGAATCACGCAACATTTGCCATTTTCCATTTCCCTGCCGATAATTCCGGCCTGGGGTCCACCGACAACCAACGAACATGTCGGCAGAGCGCATCCAAGATCACGGAGTAATCGGCGGATTAGATCACTGTTCCATACATAAGCTGAAAAGAAGAGTCCGTCGGGTTTGCCAGAGCTGATGCGAAGCAGTGTCTGATAATAGCTGTCATTAATCGTAAACTGGATGATCTCAACATCTTTCATCCATGGGCAATGAATGCGAAGCTGGTTGCGGACATAGAATAGAGCCAGAGTCGAATGGGAGTACCGGCCATTTATCCCGACGAGCTTGACTTTCATAGATAACGGTTTTACCAATGTAGAGATGATTGACTATGTAAGAATTTAATCAAATAAAAGGAACCCATATATGGCCATCTATCCAAGATTTCTTCTTATCATTTTTTTTCTTTTTCCGCTGTTAATCAGTGCGATTTTTTCACCATCAATTATGGCGCATCCTCATAAAATTCCGACCTATGAACTGCACGTCTCTTTTCAACCTGAGAAACATCAACTCAACGGTACAGCCCACATTTCACTTGAACCGGGTGAAGATCTGTACCTCGATTTTTCAGGACTGCAGATACAATCAATCATATTAAACCGGGGCAACGAGGAGACACTGCAGGTGGAGCTACCGGACACTTCCCAGTTTCATCTGCCTTCATCCACTTCGTCGCAGGAACTCTTTATTTCCTATAACAAGGTGGTCAACAGGTCTTTTGACAACCGCATCAATACCGAAGGGATCATACTGACCAATGGCTGGCATCCAATACCGGACAGGGAATCACTCTTTAAACTGGAGTGTAAGGTCCCGGACGGCTTCATTGCCATTTCCGAAACAGATCATTTCCAGCCGCACAGTAAAAACAACCAGTTTACATTTTCTTCCTCAAAACCGTTAACGGCTATTCATCTGGCTGCAGCACCCTATACAATCGGCAGGCTGAAAATCAGAGACGACCTGTCCGTTTTCACACTCTTTTTTAAGGAGGATGAGGAGTTGGCGGACGATTACCTGAAAAAAACAGCCGAATATATCCAGCGGTATGAAAAAGAGATCGGACCGTTCCCCTATCGCCATTATGCGGTTGTGGAAAACCCGCTTCCTGTCGGATACGGCATGGACACATTCACTCTGTTGGGACAGATGGTCATCCGACTGCCATTTATCAAAGAGACCTCCCTTGGCCATGAAGTTCTTCACTCATGGTTCGGTAACTCCATTGAGACTGATTACAGCAGCGGCAACTGGTGCGAAGGACTGGTTACCTACCTGGCGGATCAGGCCTATCTGCGAGATAAGGGGGAGGGAGCGAGTAACAGGAAAAACACGCTGTTCAACTATCATAACTATGTGGAAAACACAGGGGCCATCTCCCTTGATGAGTTTCGCTCAGCCAGTCACAATCAACCAATGGCAAAGGCAATCCGCGCCGTAGGTTATGGACGGGGGGCCATGCTGTTCCATGAACTGCGGTTGAAACTGGGTGATGCGCTTTTCAGTAAAGGTCTGAAGAAATTTTATCAAGATTTTCGCGGGCAGCGGGCATCCTGGAAAGATATTGAGACTGTTTTCTCATCTATTTCCTCTGTTGATTTAAGCCGCTTTTTTCAGGAGCGACTGACATTCAAAGAATTAAGCCACCTTGATATTGAGAACCTCTCCCTGTCAGCAGAGAATAACGACTACCGGTTATCTTTTCAGATCGTTCAGAAGTCGGAGAAACCATTCAGCATCCAGGTTCCGATCACCATCAAGACCGTAGCCGGTGATCTACGGATAACACAAAACATCACAGAAAAACGCAACAACGTGTCAATTAACCTTCAGGACAATCCATTGAAAATTGTGATTGATCCCGAATACGACCTGATGCGCAGGCTTGAGCAAAAGGAAATGGCACCGGTCCTTTCACGCTTCTTCGGTTCCCCCAAAAAGCTGGTCATCCTGGAATCGGAAGAGGCCCGTCTCCGTTTTAAACCGCTTATTAACAGATTGAAGGATGATCGCTGGAATATTACTACAGCCCAGCAGGTAAAAAATGCGGAGCTCGCTCAGCAGTCCATTCTTTTCCTGGGGAGTAACAGTTCAGTGAGCCGCTCACTTTTTGCCGGAATCGACCATCCACAGTCCGGTTTTACCCTGGAAGTGCGCCAGAACCCACTCAATGCAGACCATGTCGCCATACTTGTCAGTGCTTTTTCAACTGATGAAGTAAAGGCGGTCAGCAGGAGACTGTCCCATTACGGCAAATACTCCTATCTCCATTTTCAACACGGCCGCATACAGACCAAAACAATTGCCAAGAGCCAGTCAGGTCTGAAATATGAGATAGATAGGCTGCCGGCTGGAGGAGCGACAAATTCCGATGGCAGTTTTGATCAGATTATTAATGAGCTGACGACCAAACGTGTTGTCTATGTAGGTGAATCCCATACTTCCGTTGCCGATCATATCCTCCAGTTTCGAATCATTGAAGCCTTGTACAAGAAAAATCCAAACCTGGCCATCGGCATGGAGATGTTCCCCCACTCGAGCCAGCAGGCGCTTGATGAATATATCGCCGGAAAGACAGACATGGATGAACGGGAATTTCTTAAAAAATCACGTTACTTCAAAGTCTGGCGTTACGATTTTCGGCTGTTTCGGGCCATATTCAATTTCGCCAAAAAGAATACGATTCCGGTCATCGGGCTGAATCTTGATCGGGCTATTGTCAGCTCCATATTTAAAAACAGTTCCACAGACAGCCTCACTGAAGAACAGAAAAAAAATATCCCTACCGACCGAAAACTGGATATGGAAGGATATGCGGATCGTCTGCGGACCGTTCACCAAATGCATATGACCGGACGACACGGCTCCGGATCCTTTGCCGGATTCATTCAGTCCCAGGCCCTCTGGGATGAAACCATGGCTGAGACCATAGTTAATTACTTACAGCAACATCCTCAAACCAGCATGGTTGTCCTTGCCGGTTCCCAACATACCCGAAAAGACTCGGGAATTCCGCCGCGGGTAGCAAGAAGAATGGACGTTGAACAGGCATCCGTTATCAATATCTCTGCAGGCGCAGCCAGTAACCTGGCCCAACAGGCCGATTATTATTTCCTTGCAGGCTCGGGTGAACTCGAAGACACAGCAAAAATGGGTATTATCCTTAATCCGATAAAAAAGAACGATACCGATTATCTACAGATCACAAAGATCAGTCCCCATGGCAATGCTAAAAAGGCTGGAATAAGGGAAGACGATATCCTGCTTGCCATCAACAACTTTCCGATCAACACTATGGAGGATGTCCGTATCGCCATGGTTGATGCGGCAGAAGGCCAACAGGTTAAGGTCAAGGTTGGCAGGACCGAAGATGAGAAGGACAGTAAAGTAGAACTCCTTGTTACCCTGTACAAACCCCGAGGCCAAAAACCCCATCCCTGATAGAATAAGGACATAGAACCAAAAGCAATAATCCTAACAGTCGTTTGGCTTGAATGTAAACAACCTGAATCCGTGAGCTTGTGCTAGTGCTGTAGCTTTGCTTGATTTGATTGGCTGATAATAGTTGAACCTATATCGGTTAATCAAATCAAGTGAAGATGCTGTGCTAGCACAAGCTCACAGGTTCAGGTTACTGGTGTTTGGAGCTTGTGGTATAACTTTGGTAGAGCGCTCGATATATTGCCCGGCCGAGTTCGTTGATAGAATAGGGCTTTCTGATATATTGTCCTGCTCCATGCTCCTGTATATATTCCACATCCTTGCTTTTTGAGAAACCGCTAACGATGATCACTTTCTGCCTTGGATGCAGTTTAATAATTTCATCAAAAATATCCCGACCGCCCATGCCTGTTTCAAAAAACATATCCAGGAGAACCAGATCGACAGATCGTGATTGAAGGTATTCAACCGCCTCTTCACCGGAGCCGGCAACATCCACTTCATAGTCCATCATGAGGAGTAACTCTCGAGCAATATAGCGCTGGACCGGATCATCATCGATGACAAATACTTTCTCGCCACTTCCATAGAAATACTCCCCGGAATCCTGATCACTATCCTGCTCGACCCCTTCTTTGGTTGACGGTAAATAGACTTCGATACGAGTGCCGTGTTTGCTGGTATCGAGGGCTATCGCGCCGTTGTGTTTGTCAACGATTGTTGAGACGATGGCCAGCCCCAGTCCAGTACCGCTTTTCCCCGGATCTTTATTGGTGAAATAGGGATGAAAGACCTGTTCTTTGATCTTTTCAGGAATACCATGTCCTGTATCGGCCACTGAGAGAATAACATATTCTCCCTTTTCTACATGGGTTTTAGCCTGAACTGATTCACCTACACTACGGTTACGGGTAGAGATGACCACCTCTCCCTTACCGTCGACAGCTTCGGCACCATTGACCACAAGATTCACAAGACATTTTGAGATATGCGTCCTGCTGCACTTGATGTTATCGATATCCGGGCCCAACACGGTGGAGATGGTTACCTTAGGAAACCTCTCACGTAACGCACTGCCTTCATGTGAGCGTAAGTATTCGAGAATAATATGGTTTATATTGAGTGTTTTTTTCACCATAGTCACGCTTCTAGCCATGGTCAGAAGATCAGAAACAATGGCTGCCGCCCGTTTACCGGAATCATAAATGGTTTCTGCAATAGTCCTGAATTCATCAATGTGACCGATTTTTTTTAACAACAATTCAGGATAACTCACTAAACCGACCAATGCATTGTTCAGTTCGTGGGCAACCGACCCGGCCATGAATCCCAGAGCTTCCATTTTTCTGGCACTTTCAAGCTGTTCCTCGGCAAGTACCTGCTCGGTGATATCCTGATCAGTTCCAAACCGCTTTATTTCATTACCCTTCTCATCAAACAGGCTCTTCCATCTGACATGAAAATACCGTATTTCACCATCAGGCCGGCTCAGCATTAGCCTGGTTTCCCGTTCATTTTGCTCTCTGGTTGTACCGGCCAGTTCCTTTTTAAACCTCTTCCCTTCATCCTCTGCCAACAGGGAATAGAACAACTCTATGGATGGTTTCCGATCCTTTAGTCCAGCCATTCTGTAAAATTCTTCGGACCAGTAGACCTCTCCGCTTACAAGATCATGGGACCAACTGCTGATCCGACCGAGTCGCTGGGCCTCAAGCATATCTTTTTCACGATATCTGACCTCCTTTGCCTTTTTTCTAACCATTTCAGTCTGTTCGTTAACGACCTTTTCAATGCTCTTTTTGGCCTTATTAACATTTTCTTTTTCTTCATCCAGCAGTCTCAACAGATAGAAACTCTTCCGTTCATATAATTCCAGGTAGTAGCAGGCAAACATACCAAGAAGATTAAACAGGCCGAGATAGATATTGTAGGTGAGATACATCTTACTGCCAAAACCGAAGAACGTGATCAGCAGAAGATTATAGGCAACCAGGATGATAAAGCCAGCAATGGCGGCGTAAATAAAACGGATTTTGCCGAGCAGATATCCGAAGAAGAGAATGAGCATCATATTGGCAGGTGATATGTAAATGGACGGGTACTCACCGGAAGTAGGCCCGGCAATCCACATAAGAAAGACAACACCGATACCGGTCAACGATTCAAGTGTGGCCAAAATGGCGTGCATATAATTTCTGTAGATATCCCTATATGACAGCCAGATGACCAGGATAAAGAGCGGTGATATGAGACCGTAACGAACAAACCACAGAGTGTGATGTTTGCCAGGAACATGTATCTGATCGATGATTCCAAATCCGCAGATAATAATCAGAGCTAGAACAAGCGAAATCCTGACCTGCTTAATGTAGGAGTTAAAATAGGAAGACTGAAAGTCATCTTCCATATTCTGCTGATCGCCCTCAAATGAAAGGGTGATCGGATTGACAGTCATTTGTTCGTCTTTCATAACATATCCGTGTTATGTAGTATCCGTTTCAACGAACAGGAACAAAAAGACAGCCCATCATCTTGGCCTGCCGACATTTAACGAAATGCGATTGCTTCCTGAGCAATACTGGAAACACTGCTGTTGGAATACTTGGCAATTCAATCCTGCCCAATAGTAGTGTATTATACCGTTTTTAATAAATGAATGTTTTTCTTCAAAAAATGCGAAGTATATGTATGAAGAAAAGAGGAAAGTATCAGTGAATTATCTATTTTTTTTAATTTTTTCAACATGTTGCGGGAAGAAACATCAGTCTGCTGCGTATTGGCTACAAGAGTGTTTCTGCAACCAGCAACGCCTGCCGCTGCCCTGCTCCCTGTTGTTCCTTGGCAATTGTTCCTGCGCGGCGACAGAGATCTTCATAGGATGACGGATCTGCTCTGAATTGTTTCAGTTGCTCCAGGAGCTCGTGAGAATTGTTCACCATAACTCCTCCGCCCACCGATTCAAGCAGTTTTTTTCCGTCCAGAAAATCGGCCATATCCGGACCATAGAGTACAACTTTGTCCCACATGGCGGCTTCCATGATATTATGTCCACCGTATTTCACCAGACTGCCGCCACAAAAAATATAGGTCCCGATAGAATAGAGCAGTGACAGTTCTCCTAAAGTATCCAGTAGAACGATCGGATGGCTGCGCTGTTCCCCATTCTTCAAAGCGCTGAATGTGTGAAAAGCAAGCGACCTCTCTGTGAGCATCGCTTCGATTGCAGCTATTCTTTCCAGATGTCTTGGCGCAATAATCAACAGTAGTGGTTTATCCCGGTTCAGCTCTTTCCAGACATTCGCCAGGATTTCCTCCTCCCCGCGATGGGTTGAACCGCCGATCAATATCTCTTTTTTCTCATCTGTCGACAGCAGGTTCAGATAATTCTGTCTGATTTGTTTTGCTTTTTCCGGGATCGGCAGATCGTATTTGATATTGCCGTCAACCCTCATTTTATCAGGGTCACCTCCCAGAGAAATAAACCGATGTCTGTGCTCATCGGAAATAAAACTCAAACGATCAAAGGAGTTAATCACGCGTGAAAATAGCATCCTGAACTTCAGGTAATTTTTTTTCGAGTTCTCAGACATCCGACCATTCACCAGAAATGCCGGAATCCCTTTTGAAGCAAGGGTGTTTAGCAGAATCGGCCACAACTCGGTTTCGATACAGATATAGCAATCCGGATCAACAACTCTTACAACTCTGTTCACTATCAGAGGAACATCGAGCGGTGTCAGCAGACAAATCACATCCTCTCCAAGCTGCTGCCGGGCCACTTTTCTTCCGGTAACAGTCATGGTGGTAACAACAAATTGTGAACCGGGAACAAGGGTCCGCAGCTGACCGACTAAAACACAAATGGCCTTTACTTCTCCAACGGATGCGCCATGCAACCATATTCTGCTTACTCCTTTTGCCTTTATACCAAGCCCTTTATACAACCCCAGTCTCTCATGAAGGAGCTCCTTGTGGGTGCCGGTAGCAAGGACAAACAGCAGCAAAATGGGAAAGAAAACAGCAAAGGCAGTGCCAATAATGAGTTGATAGAGTATCAGCAAGAAAATAGAAATATCACGTTAGTATTAAAAAGGTACCGATAGCGGTCCGAAACAACCCGTTTTACCCATTTCATTGAACATCCGGCATACAGAAACAAGTAACATAATCATTGTCAACCTTGAAGTGATTATCCTGAATCCGTGACGGAGATTATTGTTATCTCTTTCAAGATATAGATATAATAGAAGATTGTTTGATTTTATCGTTTTAACCTTAGATGACAACTCGCCCTTTTGGGGCATCCGCTAGCACTTCCTGCGGGACGCTCACGGATTCAGGATTATGAAAAAACTGTTTTCGCAAGACTCAAAGATGACTTCACCAGCTTGTTCTGATTGATGCTGTGAAAGGTATAGTAATTAACGTAAAACAATAGTAGTGTGTATCGATTTACTCATGATCCGGTACCAATCAGTCGACTGGAGTATTTTTTCAGACAACTGCAAAGAAGACATCTGCAGGTCATCAAACTTTGACTCGTTCCCGAATTCATGGCGGAACGTGTTATTTACGGTTAAAACACAACAAGATCAAGCAATCCTGTGTTCAATCGGCTGATTATAAACGATAAGAACCCTCTCCACTATGGATTCAGGATGTTGAAGGAAACACAACTATGAAGAAGCGACATATTCTTTTTTTATTTTTATTGACTTTGATATTGAACGGAGAAAACCTTATGGCCAATTCACAACTCGAAAATGGACTTTACGCAAAATTCAATACCGATAAAGGTGAGATCGTCTGTCTCCTTGAGTTTGAGAAGACACCGCTTACTGTTGCCAACTTTGTCGGCCTGGCCGAAGGAACAAAAGAGCTGGGAACCGGAATTGCAGGACAGAAGTTTTACGATGGACTTACCTTTCATCGAGTGATCCCGGACTTCATGATCCAGGGTGGCTGCCCGCTCGGAACAGGCACCGGTGGACCCGGTTATACCTTCCCTGATGAAATTGACAGCACGCTGAAACATTCTGCGCCGGGAATCCTGTCAATGGCCAATGCAGGACCGGGCACCAACGGTTCTCAGTTTTTTATCACCCATGTCCCCACTCCCTGGCTGGATGGTAAACACACGGTTTTCGGTCGTGTCGTTTCCGGACGGGACGTAGTCAATGCTATAGAGGGTGGCGATTCAATCACCTCCATTGAAATAATTCGGGTCGGAGACAGTGCCAAAGCATTCAAGGCCGATCAGAAAGCATTTGATGAATTACTGGCGACCATTGGGGAAAGGACAACAGAAAAAGAGCTCAAGAAGATGGAAGAAGCAGCGGCAAAAATCAGAAAGGAATGGCCCGATGCCATCGTTACCCCCAGTGGACTGATGTATGTTGTTAAAAAAGATGGTTCCGGAGACAAAACCCCGGTAAAAGGGACAACCGTCTCTGCCCATTACACAGGCAAACTACTTGACGGCACCAAGTTCGACAGCTCCTATGACCGCGGCCAACCGATTTCCTTTGTGGTTGGTGCAGGTCAGGTTATCAAGGGTTGGGATGAGGCCTTTATCGACATGAAGAAGGGTGAAAAGCGGGTGCTTATTATCCCCGCAGACCTGGGCTACGGCACTTCAGGTCGGGGCCCGATCCCACCGAATGCGACCATGGTTTTTGATGTGGAGCTCGTTGATTTTTAAGTAAAGATGAACCGCAGAATATCTATCAGGGAATTTTGAATGTTGAAAGATGGTCAGCCCTCTTCGAGATTCATTATTCCCTATTCGTTATTCGACAATTATTCATACCCAAAGAAACACACCATCTCTGGCTATTACCCTAAAAGCAGGAAGCAAGATAATCCTTCTTGATTCCTGCTTTTTCCATCACATTCACCTCGCAGGAATCAACCTCCAATCACAAACGTTGGTCACCTCACCATACCGGCTTCTCCGATTTTTATAATCACGTGGTCTTTTACAAATCGAGTTGAAAGTTCATTGTTCAATCTGCTGTTGATCTATTGGATTCTTGATATTGTCGCTTTTTGGCAACATAAAAAAAGACTTCATAACAGCTTGTTACCAATTATCTCCCTCTGTTTGTCGCTCACCGGCGACAAATAGCAGACATCGAACTTCGCTATATAGTCCCTAACTCCTGTCTTTCGTTTGGCTTCTATTCAACCCGCCAGAGGCCACCTCCCCTTTCTTATTCTCCTATGAATCTTTGTGGCATGGAAAATGCTTATGAACTGAGGAAAGGCGTGGATACACCGTTACCGGAAGTATCCTGAATATGAAAACAAAATTCAAAAGAGGACAAAACCAATGAAAAAATTCTCATTTCTGATGACCTGCTGCCTCATCACCTTTGCTTTGATTGCGGCTCCTGGAGTATTTGCCGGCAACACTGAAGAGGCTAAAAAAGAGGTACAAAATATGAGTAATAAAGTGGAAAAGGTAACATCGGAGGCAACTCAGGAAGTCAAAGAAGCCGCTGAAACAGCTGAGGAAGCCACAAAAACGATCAAGGAAGAAGTTGTGACGAAGACTGAAGAAGTGATGAATAAGACAGAAGAAAAAGCTAAATAGTCGACTTCGACCAAGTCATAAGCTATCTGTTTAATAATGGCCTGCAGAAAATAACTCTGCAGGCCATTTGATGTAGAGTAAACAACCACGCGTGAAACGCGTGGCTTTGATTCCCGGCAAAGCCGGGGAGCAAATGTGCGAAGCACTTATGTTTTAATGAGCAGCGTTATCCGCCGGCATAGCTGGCGGTTTTTACGGCTTATGGTAAAACCGCTGCGCAATAATAACCGTATATTGAACTTCTGTAGTATAATCAATCTGATTACCTAGAGTTCTGCGCCTAGATGATCAAAGAGGTTTTATCAGTTTGGTCGGTGTATTTCAAGGATCACTGATTACGGAGCAAATATGCCCCAAGAGTAGGAAATACAAAAAAAATAAACATACTGACATCTGTATAGCAGTGATCTTTGACCGAAGGCTAGGCAAGTAGATTGGCAAAACCTGGTGTTAGGCTGAACATCCTATGTGGTCAGATTAATCAATTACACTAACGTCCAGAGGAGATTGATCAAATGGCTCCGAGCTGGTGATCACCTACAGTTTTATGGTGCCTGAAACCAACTCATTACAAACCTTGTGGTCGGGACCCTCAACTCATTATCATCTCAAACTATACGAACTGGGGTAATCGTTTTTTAAAAAAAGTGTCCTGATTTTAATATTTTAAGCCGACCCGGTCACGTACCAGATCCAACGTCCCTGTAGCCTTCTCCCGAGCCTTCTCGGCTCCCTTATCCAAAATCTGGCGCAGCATTTCGGGATCGGCCATAAACTCCGCCTTTTTCCGGCGGGCCTCACCGAAGAAATCATTGATCATGTCAAGCAACTCAAGCTTGATGTAACCATAGGCAGCGCCGCCATTCACATACAGGTCATGGACTTCTTTTAGGCGATCCTTGGTTGCGAACAACTTGAAAATGTTAAAAAGATTGCAGGTATCGGGATCTTTTGGTTCTTCGACTGGTGTCGCGTCGGTTTCAATGGACATGACTACCTTTTTCAGCGGTTTGCCCTCTTCAAAAATGGGAATGGTATTGCCGTAGGATTTCGACATCTTCTGACCGTCAATTCCCGGAACAAGCTGGGTCGCCTCGTTGATGGCCGGTTCCGGAACTACAAATGTGTCGCCGAATGTGTTGTTGAATTTCTGGGCCAGATCACGGGCCACTTCCAGGTGCTGTTTCTGGTCTTTGCCCACTGGCACCTGCTCGGCCTGGTAGAGAAGAATATCGGCGGCCATCAATACCGGATATGAAAACAGCCCATGACTCGGCATGACTCCCTTGGCGATCTTGTCTTTATAGGAATGACAACGTTCAATGAGACCCATGGGGGCAATGGTCGACAATACCCAGGTCAACTCGCACACCTCCGGCACATCCGACTGAACCCAGAAGAAGCATTTATCCGGATCGAGCCCCAATGCCAGGAAATCGGCTGCCGCTTCCAGGGTGCCGCTGGAGAGTTTTTCCCGGTCATGGACCGATGTCAGAGCATGCAGATCAACAATGAAGACATAGAGCTCCGAACTCTCCATTCGGGAGATCATTGTCTGCATCATTCCGAAATAATTGCCAATATGAAGCCGTCCCGATGGTTGGATTCCAGATAAAATTCTCATATTATGTCTCTTTCTAAATTTAATACCGTTTGAATATCGAAGTGGTGTTGCTACCAGATCACATTCAATTCAATGGTATGATCGACATCACAATACTCCATCTTTGTATATGTAAGTGGCAGCCATCATACAGCAAATACAACAAAAAAAAAGGGAGTAAGGAAAATATTTTCCTCACTCCCCTGTTTTGTAGGATACTTAGTGTATTCTATTTCACCTCTTCAAAATCGGCATCGACAACATCGTCGTCATCCTTACCGGAAGATGAGGAGGAACCTGCCGCACCACCTGCTGCACCTCCAGCCGCACCCGGACCAGCGCCGCCCTCCGGATTCTCCTTAGAGGCCTGAGCGTACATCAGCTCAGCCAGTTTATGGGAGGCATTGGTCAGTGCCTCGACAGCCGACTTGATTTCATCGACATCGTCTCCTTCAAGGGCTTTCTTCACATTTTCAATCTCTTTCTCGACATTGGCCTTTGTTTCAGCATCGACCTTATCGCCAAGGTCTTTGAGACTTTTCTCGGTTGCATGGACAAGACCGTCGGCCTGGTTCCTTGTTTCAACCAGCTCCTTGCGTTTCTTGTCCTCATCGGCATGCAGCTCGGCATCACGCTTCATCTTCTCTATCTCTTCTTCGGTCAATCCTGAAGAGGCTGTGATGCGGATGGATTGCTCTTTGCCGGTGCCCAGATCTTTGGCTGAAACATGGAGAATACCGTTGGCATCCAGATCAAAGGTCACTTCAATCTGGGGTATACCGCGGGGAGCGGGTGGAATGTCCGTCAACTCAAATCGGCCGATGGTTTTGTTGTCCTGGGCCATCTCTCTCTCGCCCTGAAGAACATGGATCGAAACCGCCGGCTGATTGTCGGCCGCAGTGGAAAAGATCTGGCTTTTCTTTGTTGGGACCGTTGTGTTCTTCTCAATCAGTTTGGTAGTGACACCGCCAAGCGTCTCAATTCCAAGAGACAGCGGTGTAACATCAAGCAGTAGGACATCTTTGACATCGCCCTGAAGAACGCCGCCCTGAATGGCCGCGCCAACCGCAACCACCTCATCGGGATTAACACCCTTATGGGGCTCTTTTCCAAAGATCTCCTTCACCTTCTCCTGGACCATCGGCATTCTGGTCATACCTCCAACCAGGATGACTTCATCAATATCGCCTCTGGAGATACTTGCGTCTTTAAGTGCCGTCTCGCAGGGACCGACTGTCCTCTGAACAAGGTCTTCAACCAGACTTTCTAGTTTGGCCCTGGAGAGCTTGATGTTGAGATGCTTCGGACCGGTAGCGTCAGCCGTAATAAAGGGCAGATTAATATCCGTTTCCTTGGTTGTTGACAGCTCCATCTTGGCTTTTTCGGCTTCTTCCTTGAGCCGTTGCAGAGCCATTTTATCACTGCGCAGATCGATTCCCTGCTCACGCTTGAATTCGTCTGCCAGCCAGTTGACGATCCGCATATCGAAATCTTCTCCACCCAGGAAGGTATCACCGTTGGTGGACTTGACTTCAAAAACACCGTCGCCTATTTCAAGGATGGAAATATCAAACGTTCCGCCACCAAGATCGAAGACGGCAATTTTTTCTTCACCCTTCTTATCCAATCCATAGGCAAGAGAGGCGGCAGTCGGCTCATTAATAATCCGCTGAACATTGAGACCGGCAATCTTACCGGCATCCTTGGTCGCCTGCCTCTGCGAGTCGTTAAAGTAGGCGGGAACGGTGACAACAGCATCGGTAACCTCTTCTCCGAGATACTCTTCGGCCGTCTGCTTCATTTTACCCAAAATCATCGCAGAAATTTCCGCCGGACGATAGGACTTGCCTTCGACTTCGATGGAAACACTGCCGTTTGTTCCTTCAACGATCTTAAAGGGACTGACTTCAATGGATTTCTTTACTTCAGGATCAACAAACTTTCGGCCGATCAATCGCTTGGAGGCATAAATAGTCCGTTCCGGATTGGTCACTGCCTGACGTTTGGCTACCTGGCCGACCATCCGTTCGTTATTATCGGCAAAAGCGACAATCGACGGTGTTGTCCTGTTTCCTTCCACATTTGCAATAACTTTTGGATCACCACCTTCCATGATAGCCACACAGGAGTTGGTGGTTCCCAAGTCGATTCCAATAATTTTACCCATCTTTCTTTCTCCTTATATCAAGTAATCGGATGTTTTTTTTCCGAGTTGTTTATTCTGCCATATTTCCCTGACCACAGCTTTTCAACTGCTTTTACAGTTGTCATTTTCCCCGGTTTGTCAAGTCAGCTATGTGAAATGACGATGAACTTTATTTTCTTTTTTTGAAGTTCATTGAAGCTCATACTCGAAAAAGATTCCCGTGCTTCAGATGCGAACAATCGATAAATATATAATTAATACTAACCCGGACTTACCCTGAAAAAGTTTTCAAGTACTTTAGTCGTAAGTAAGGGACTAAAATATTCTGTATTTGAAATTGCAGGAATTCCGACTGTAAAAAGGTTCCCAGTGCTTCAGGTATGCACAATTTGTAAAATCTCAATCAGCACCTACTCAGGTTTAGCTTAAAAAGTTTTCAAGTGCTTTAGCTGTGAGCAAGCACGTGAGATCACTATAGCTACACCCTATGTGTTCTCGCGTGATCGTTCACAGATGAAGTGTTTGAGAACTTTTTTTACTTAGCTGGGCCGGAAGAGACTATCACCTTCGCCGCCCGCAGCAACCTATCCTTGTAATAATACCCCTTTTCAAACTCGGTGATCACATGGTTAGCCGGCACATCGTCGCTTGCTTCCATTGTCATTGCTTCATGAACATTGGGGTCAAACAGCTGACCGATCGATTCAATGGCCGTTACTTCAAATTTCTCCAGATCGGCCAGCAAACGTTTATGAGTCAGCTCAACCCCTTCAAGCATGGCTTTTAGGTGCTGTTCAGCATTCGCACCTTCCGCCGTTCCCTGGTCGATGGCCCGTTCGAGATTATCAATGGCATAGAGCATTTCTTTGAGAACTGGCTCCCCGGCATATTTCATCCGCATACTCTGTTCCCGCTCCATCCGTTTTTTGCAGTTCTCAAAATCGGCGCCCATCCGCAGCAATTTATCTTTATAAAGCTCAACCTCTTCCAGGAGAGCTTCGTAATCCTTTTTCAGATTCTGTTCAGTCTCGGCTTCGATATCGACTTCAGCTTCTGCGGCGAATTCTTCTTCAACACCGTTGTCAACCGATTCCACCTTTTGTTCTTTGTTCTTCCCTTCAGTCACCTTTTCCCTCCTTTTGAAGGTCTTCTTTCCACCCCGAATTGGTCTATTTCAGTGAGATTCCGTTCAAACAACAGTATCGGAACCAAACCAAAAGCAACAATAAGTAGAGAGGTTTTTGTTGTCAAGTTACCAGGAAAAATTAACAACGTTGTCCAGGGCAACCGTATCTACGGAAAAATAAAAAAAGGCGCCGGATCTGTTTGATCCGACGCCTTGTAAATGGAAAAAACCGGTTATTGGCGATGACTTTTAGCTCTTAAGATAATTCTCAATTGAGGTACTGATCGTCCTGAATATCTTGAAAAATTCCTTCTCATCCCGTTCCAGCAGGGTTACCCGAAAGCCCTGAAGATCAGTGGCGAACGAGCTGAGTGGTACCACGCACACCCCGGTTGCGCCCAGCAGATAGTAGACAAAACGTTTATCAAGTGAGGTTCCCTCGGCGGCGACCAGTGATTCAACCAGTTTTCGTACCTCTTTATTTTTGATCTCCAATGTCTGACGATGGCTCAAAATTCCTTCGACAAAGCAGACACTCATATAAAAAGCACCGTTTGGTCGATTAACCACCACACCTTTTACATCTTTGAGGCAATTGTATGCGATATTGGAGAACTTCTCGTATCGGTCTATTCGTTCCTGCAGATAAACGGGGTACTGTTCGTGGGAAACGACTTTTGGATACACCGTCTGCGGCAGAGTGGTTGAACACACCTCAACCATTTTTGAGTTGAGGATCGAATTAATGTACTTGGCAAACATCGGATCCTTATCACCGTTATACACCTCGATCCAGCCGCAACGGGAACCGGGCCAGGGCATCTCCTTCGATACACCCCGCATGGCTATTGCCGGAACGTCACCAACCACATCGGAGAGTGGCGAGGTTGTCTTTCCGTTGTAAACGATATTGTGATAGACCTCATCGCAAATCAGAAAAAGATCATATCGCTTGGCAATATCAACAATGGCTTCAAGAATCCATGTCGGATATACCGCCCCTGTCGGGTTGTCCGGATTGATGATCAGAATACCTGCAACAGCGGGATTATATTTCACATGCTTTTCAATATCATCGAGATCGGGGTACCAGTGGTTGTTGGGGTCCAGCAGATAGGTCAACGGTGCATCACCCGCATGAGCGGCTTCCGCTGATGAATGGGTTGTATAGCTCGGTGTCGGAACCAGCACCCGGGCCGTTCGCTTTAAAAAACCGAATATTTTGGTAATGGCATCTCCCAGCCCGTTAAAGAAGATAATATCTTCAGGGTCAATCTGTACACCGCCCAGACCATTGGTCTGAGCAGCGATAAATTCGCGGGTGGCCATTACGCCTTTTGTATGACAGTATCCATAGGTACTGTCCTCCATGACCGCATCGGCAACGATCTTTTTCATCCACCCTGGAATAAGTTCGCCCTTTGCTACCGGGTCACCAATATTCTCCCAGTTGGTCTTCCGTCCCAATGCTTCTATTTTCATACCGACATTGACGATATTTCGGATCTCGTATGTCAGCTCACCAGCGCCGATGTGAACAATATTGGTTCTCATTCAATACACTCCCAATTCAATACAATGAAAAATAAGACGCCTTTTACCTGAGAAAGTCTCTACGCACAAGTAATATCGACTATTTTTCAACTCTTTCACTTTTTTATCAAGAAAGTCAATACGTCAGGCAGAATATCACTGTATCGTCATGATTTGTCATACTTTGAACCAATTACAGATTTGTAATCGGCTGGTTTTTCTACTTCCCAAACCCGTGACGAAACTTGTCATCCATCTAACAACATCTTTATATTATTTAATTTATTCGGCCATTCAGCGCTAACCTTATAGAACAATGCACCCTAAGAGTACTTTCTACGGGCGCTCACGGATTCAGGTACCTCCCATCGTAAAAGATGGGGCACAGGTGACTACTTACTATATTTCTGCAACTTGTTCTGTAAAGTCTTGCGGGTAATACCCAGCCGCCGGGCCGCCTCGCTCTTGTTGCCACCGGTCTCTTTGAGGGTTTTTAAGATCATGATTTTTTCCGCTTCGTGAAGGGATGACGGTTGTCCGGCAGGTGTGGTGATCTTTTTCTCACTGAACTTCTGAATAGGTAACGGCAGGCTCTTGATCGACAGTTGATCCCCCCTCATCAGGATCACTCCGCGTTCGATGGCATTCTCCAGTTCACGGACATTGCCGGGCCATGGATAGCCACAGAGCAACTCAATACAATCGGGAGCAACAGAGGCCACCGGTTTTCTGTTTTTCTCGGCAAAAATCCTGACAAAATGATCGACAAGACGCGGAATATCGTCACCCCTTTCCCTGAGTGGAGGTACAATCAACATAACCACATTGAGACGGTAATAGAGGTCTTCCCGAAACTTGTTGTTTCTCACTTCTTTTTCAAGATCACGATTGGTCGCTGCGATGATTCTGACGTCAACTCGCAAGGTTTCTTCGCCGCCAACCCGTTGCAGTTCCTGTTCCTGGAGAACCCGAAGCAGTTTCACCTGCATAGCCTGAGAGGTTTCCCCGATTTCATCGAGAAACAGGGTACCGCCATCAGCCTGGACAAATTTGCCTTCACGCCTACGATCCGCCCCGGTAAAAGCGCCTTTCTCATGCCCAAACAATTCCGACTCCAGGAGTGAATCTACCAGGGCTGCACAGTTTACCTTAATAAACGGGCCATCTCTTCTTTCACTGTTAACATGCAGCGACTCGGCTACCAGCTCTTTGCCGGTGCCCGATTCACCGGCAACCAGGACAGTGGCCTCAGTTGGAGCCACATAGCCGATCATCTCAAGTAATTCGACCATTGGCTGTGAAGACCCGATAATAGAGCTCTGAAACTCTGAATCGTCCTGCTTTTTGTGACGTTTTTCCTCCTCCACCTGGTGGCGGTCAACCGCCCGTTCCAGAGTGAGGCGCAACCGGTCAAAATCGAGCGGCTTGGTCAAATAATCGTGGGCACCGTGCTGAATTGCCTCAACAGCATCGTCAACGGAAGAATAAGCGGTCATGATAATGACCGGCAAAGAAGGCTTCATCGCGTGAATCCGTGTAAATGCTTCCCTACCGTCCATCCTGGCCATACGAACATCCATTAGAACCGCGTCATAGGTATGTTCTTCCACCTCTTTTACCGCAGTCAGCCCATCATCCGCCTCTACGCAGCGCCAGCCCCATTCTTTAAACATTGAAGAGAGCATATACCGGTGAACCTGCTCATCATCGACTATAAGAATGGTTGGTTTCTGATTCTTTCCCATACTGTTTCTTCTTTTTTTCTTTTGGATTTATCCATTTCTTCGGTACCATAAAGCCCAAAATATCACTAAAATAGTCCTAATTCCCAAGGACGACAACCCCTTTCATTTCAATAACCCATAAAACAAAATCTGATAACCGTTACGGTTCAATAAAAAATGTGAATGGCTCTCTAATTTTTATTTAGCCCGGATTATTCACGAGTCGAGGCGGCTGCAGATGCGCGAAGCAAACCAATACGTTATAGTTGGCTATGCGTAGTGGTGCAGCGACAAAGCAGGTGCGGCCGGATCGGCTCGCCAAAGGGTGAACATTTTTCTTTAATCGTATAAATGTTAAAAACACACTGTGTAATATTATAATAGTGATAAAAACTGAGATAACTTACTGGAATTTAAGTAAATAACATGTGTTGCAGAAAATGTTCATGAATAATCCGGGTTGATATGTTTGACAGTGTCAAGAAAAAACAATCTCTCCGTTAAGAGCTTAT
>CAZUUJ010000009.1:0-72520 GCA_964623625.1 uncultured Desulfocapsaceae bacterium | reverse complement strand
AGATTATTTTAAGATTTATAATATTTTGATATAGTACTGAATCGTTGGCTTTTCCATTTAACCTTAAAATACAACTCGCCCTCCGTGTCATTCGCTAGCACCGCATCTTTACATGGATTGACAGTCTGATATAGTCAACTATGATCAGACTGTCAATCCATGTAAAGCTACAGCACTGTCGAATGTTTGCAGATTCAGGTGAATAAAAAAAGAAGGAGCTTGATAGAAAAATGAAAATAGCAATTTCCGGGAAAGGCGGTGTCGGTAAGACAACCATCATGGCCCTGTTGGCAAGGGAGTTGAAGAAAAGCGGTAAAGAAGTGCTGATTATCGATGCCGACCCTAGCCCCCATATGGCTCAGACGATCGGTGTTCAAGATAAAAGCCATGTCAGACCGATCTCGGAGATGACCGAACTACTCATTGAGCGTTCAGGAAAGACAGAGGGATCGCCCTTTTATAACATCAACCCCCAGGTCAACGATCTGCTCAGTGATTTTATGATTGAGCATGACAATATGAAACTCATGGTGCTGGGAGCCATCCAATCAGCTGAAGGCGGCTGCGCCTGTCCGGAAAATAATGTGCTGAGACGGATGCTCACCAAGCTGCTGCTTTCTCCAACCCAGGTAGTTCTCCTTGACATGGAAGCAGGGGTTGAACATTTAGGTCGAGGAACCATCGTTGGGGTCGATCATCTTCTGATAATTGTCAATCCTTCCCAATCTTCCATAAGAACGGCAAAAAAGATCAAGCGATTAGCCGATGAGGTCGAGATTCCAAGTATTTCCTTTGTTGGCAATTTGGTCGAAGATGATGAGGACGAGCAATTTTTGCAGGACAATCTTGAGAACGGACCGATAGTCTGTTTTCCAAACGCAACCGCAATCCGAAAAGCGGAACGCGATGGAGTGCCGATTATCGAGGTACGTGAAGAAGTCGACGAACCCGCCAGAAAACTGGCTGAATTGTTGACACCACACTAGGATTTCAGATCACCCGTAAAGCTCAGCTGGATTTTGCATAATACGTTTGTACGATGACAACATCTGTTAAATATATTTTCAACTGAGTTTCAGGGGTAATCAGGTTAGGATCTATTCAATAACAAAATCATCTCTTCGGTTTCTGGCCCAGGACCATTCATCCGACCCAGGGAAAAGGGGCAACTCATCACCGAAAGAGACCGTTCGAATTCGATCTTCGGCAATGCCCATTTGAATTAAAAAACGCTTGGCATTAATCGCCCTTCGTTCTCCAAGACCCATGTTATATTCGGCAGTGCCCCGCTCATCGCAATTGCCCGCGATCATGATTCTAACAGCCGGATTTTCAAGAAGATAATTTCCGTTCTTCTTCAGGTTGTCAACCTGGTCATCGCGAATAGCATCCCGATCAAAATCGAAATAGATGGGCAATAAAGGGGCTGTGGAACGGCCGTACTGTTTTTTGTACTCGTCGCTCTCCATATCCGGGTTCGACCCATAGAGATTGTTACCGCCAACATTGGCCAACGATTCCTCACCCATCCCGGAAGCATCGCCAACCAACGGAGTAGAACGTCCCATGGTGTGTCCTTCCGGTTTAAAACTTTGGATGACTTCTTTACCACACCCCACAAAGAGTAATGAACCGATAACAGTAACGAATACCAGAGCACGCCGGATAGTTCTATTCATGGAATTCCTTTCTCACATTCACAACTTATTTATAAAACACCACTTCGGTTCGTCCGCCCCCAACTTTTGACTACATCTTTGATCTAACCAGATGAGGCGTCCAGAAGATTTTTCCCTGGTCTTCAAAGGTTTCAAGGAACCTTTCACCGTCCCACTCTTTCACCTGTTCGTGAAAACCGTTACGTAGAATACGAAGCTTAAATTTTGAATTCTCGGTCATCGTTTCCTCATCAATCATCTGAACAGTCTTGACCGGTGTGGAACCAAGATAAACCCATTGACCATAGGTTTGTGGAGCCTTATACAGTACGTATCCTCCCTGGGGTTCTGAATGGACCACCATCTGAACCGGATGGATTGTCTTACCGCAGCCAATTAATAATAACGTAACGGCAACCAGAAGAACGATTAGTTTGATTGGGATTTTGTTGATCATGGTCTATCACCTGCTCGTAGTATTGTATATGTATGGAAGTCAGTTACAGCAGCAAGTAGCGTTTGTTCAAATTTCGACTATGCTGCAAAAAAGAAGTTCGCCTGATTACTTATATTTAATCAATTCTGCATGGATCTGTACGGCATCTTGTTCTGCATTCTGTCTGGTTTCATGTCGTTTGTTGACCCAGATAGATGATATTTTTTCATAATAGCCTGCCTTGTTAAACTGAACGACAACCTTTTCAGAACTGCCGGCGTCTCCTTTCCAGAGAACCCGTACCGGTGTTGATCCCAATACAGTATCATCTTTTAAATTGATCACTTCTGCACCAGTTGGTGTGGAACTGAATTCAACAGCACCGTATTGCTGCACTGCGCATCCTGAAAAAAACAAACTGAACAGACAAATATAAAACAGAATGTGGATTGAGTTGTTCTTACTGTTTGTGTTCATGATGTTTCGACTCCAGTGTAAGAATAAGTAAAAAAGAGGCTATTGTTTAACGATCTACAGGAGTAAATTCTTCCTGCTAGTATGCCCCATTCCCTCTAAATAGACAAGCGATTGTCTTGAAAATTATCTTGATGTCTGTCCACAGTGAGTAGTTAAGGATATACCAGTCATCAAGCTGAACCCTTTCGCTGTAATGTTCGATATCGGATCGACGGCCAACCTGCCAGGGCCCGGTTATTCCTGGTTTCATGGAGCAGTATCTGCCGGCGCTTTCCTTGTAAAAACCATTGAGTTCACCGCCCACAATTGGTCTTGCGCCTACCACGCTCATATCACCTCTCAGGACGTTGATGAATTGAGGAAATTCATCAATACTTGTCTTTCTCAATATTTTACCTATGCGGGTCACTCTGGGATCGTTTTTCATTTTTTGAATTCTAGACCATTCTTCTCTCTTGATAGGATCGTTCTTTAATATCTCTGCAAGTTCTTTATCGGCCCCGACTCTCATGGTTCTAAATTTCAGGCAGTTGAATTCTTTACCTGCTGCTGTGATCCTTTTGTGTCTGTAGAAAACAGGGCCGCCATCCTCTAGTTTGACAACAAGGCTGATAAGAAGAAAAAAAGGCATGGAGAAAAACAACGCCAGAAAGGAGAAAACAATATCGAAACCCCGTTTCCATTCGGTATGCGGATTGAAATTGAGTATGAGCAGTTTGCCAAGGGATTGAATTTCGGCGTGATGGAGACCAAACACATAGAGATCGGGTACCAGAAATATTCGGGCTCCCTGGGAACGGCAGTTGCGGAGTATAGAGAATATCTTTTTTTCAGCACGCATGGGCAAAGCAATATAGACATAATCGATATCGTTGACTTCAAGATACGAATTCATCTGGCTGATATCACCAAGCAGCGGTCTGCCAATTATTTCCGTTTCTTCTCCTTCTTTTATTTTATCATCAAAAAAGCCCATGACCTTTATTCCGGCCCATGGAATCGACTCCACCTCTTTTAAAAGTTTGCGGCCTAAGTCTCCTGCACCGGCAATAACGGCATGTCGGACATTTCTGCCTCTGATCCGGTAAAACCGCAGAATTTTTCTGACAGTTAAATGGATAGCAAAGAGGATAATCGGTGTAGTAGTCGACCAGATAAGAAAAACAGCTCTTGAGTAAGCTATCGATATTTTGAATAGAAAGAAATAGAACAGCAGTACGCCGATCACAACACTCCAGGCTCGGACAATGTAAAGAAACTGGGTATAAAACTTCCAGCCCCGCCAGGATCTGTACAGTTGAAAAGATTGGAAACTGACGAAGCTGAGAACAAAGGTAATGATTTCCAGCCGTGTATAATACACACTCCAATCGACCTGGTACCACTGAACAAGCAGCCAGAGATAACCGACCACCACAAAACAATCCAGGATATGGAGCAACCTGGCCATTATTGAACTCTGCTCTCGCAGATTCAGGGATAACATCAACTTTTAACGGAAACTATAGATAAATTATAGACTGATCAGATCATCAATCAGTTTTGCCCAATGATACTTGTTATATACTCATTCAATGAATATTTTGCTTGAGATTATCAAGCCTTTCATCATTTTTCGTTGAATTTTTCTTCATCGGCTTTACTTTGGTTCCGCCACCATCGACTGTTCATTGAAAACTGGTGAATAAGGGTCGGCGGCAACCGGAAATAGGTACGACCGGTTTTATAAGCCGCCAGTTTTAACATATTCCGTAAAAAGGATAAGGGTAACAGAAACCATTTCTTTTCTTTGATTAGAAAAGAAACCTCCGATTTCACAAAGGCTGCCCCCCTGCTTTTAGCGTTTCCAAAAGTGTCCAGCAGCCATTTCTGAGTCTGATGCAGTACACCGATATCGAAATACCGTTTAAACTCCTCGATACAGGTGTAATTGTGAGAGTGATAGACAGTTGCCTCGGCTACATAGGCGATCTTCTGACCTTTGATTAGGATTCGGCCGGCAGCACAGGTATCCTCTCCAAAAATAAGACCCTTGGTGAAATAATCAATCTCCTGCAAAACTGAGCGTCGATAGACGGAAAACGAGTTGGAAAGAAAGACCGTTGCCAGCCCTAATCTCTTTGAATCGTTCAATGACCGGATGGCCGATTGTCGGGGGTAGTTGAAATATCGGAGATGGGTGGCAAAGGGGTTGGCGGAAAAAGAGGGCAGCTGTCTGCCGTAAGCCGCACCAATATGATTATCAGCTGCAAATGGACGGATAAGGTATTCAATGGCCTTTTTACCAGCCGGAATAGCATCCTGGGTAAAAAAAACAATCAATTCACCGGAGGTCTGTAAAGCGGCCTGCGACCGGGTTCCCCCATGATCAAATCTTTGACGTTCGATCTGTATATATTTTGCACCATACTCACGGGTTATATCCGGTGTACGATCATCAGAAGAGGAATCGATAATAAGTATTTCTTTTATCGGTATTGTTTGAACCGACAGCATAGCCATCAGTTCCGCCAAGGTGGATTCACCGTTGAGTGTCGGAATAACAATGGAAACGGTTGGATATGACATGGTTTGCAGAGAAAAATAGCAATCCTGCTTAGATGATCAATCTGTTGGCGACCTTTATAGGCGAATCACGACTACACCTTGAAAACGGTAACCAGAATATATTTCAGTATTGCCCAGAAAATATAGGGCGATGGATGTTTTTTATAAAGTAGAATTTCGTTAGCGGCAGCAAGTTTCCTGGTTTTCAGATTGATTTGCTTACGGGATTTGCTCCACCCTCTGCAATGATAGGCTCTCAGATCGGGCACATAATACAAAGCGATACCGAGTCGACCCAATCGCAGACTCAATTCAACATCCTCCTTATACAGAAAGAAATCGGGGTCAAACAGTATTCCGGAGAAATCATCAATAATCGATTTTCGCAGACAGATACATGCGCCGCATAAAGCGGGCACTTGCTGCAACTGGGAATATTGTCCTATATCGACCTCTCCCTGTCCTCGATCATACCAGCGCCCATACCATTTTCGAAAAATTCCACATGAGTCGATCAAGCCGTTGGGCTTTTGGTGCTTGAGATCAAAAGCCAGTAATTTCCCGGAAAGAATTGAAATTTCGTTGTTTTCACGAAATAGTACCTCAGCCTTTTGTATGAAATTGTGATCCAGGAAAGTGTCGGGATTAATAAAGCAGACAATATCCGTATTGCTGTTTACATGCTTTAAGCCTACATTATTTCCCTTTGAAAAACCGATATTGCTGGTTTTATGAACAGTTATCCAGTCTTGTTCTATAAATGGCTCAAGATAATTGGTAGACTGTGAGCCGCTATCGACAATAACAAGCTGATGAACCGTCCGGGACTGATTTTCAATAGAACGGACGCAGGTTTGCAGGACACCTTGAGAGTTGTGAGTCACAATGATGATGCTGAAACGAAGTTCCATAGAAATGACGGTTTTAAAAAAAGAGCTTCAAATAGAGTTGAAGCAGTCTGTTATTCTTTCCCTCGCCCTCTCTTCTTGCCATGATCGAGCAAATAACACGGTATTCCGATTGTTTCATCAGCTCCCCGAGTTCTTTTACTGAGAGGACGGACCTATTTTGAATACCCTTTCTCTTACCGGCCATAACCGGAATCTGCAGAAGACCTGACAAGATTCCCCGCAGATACGACAATAGTTTCAATTTTTTACAAACAAAAAGCAGCCAGAAAAACTGGTAGACACAAATTGCAGGTAAAAAACGCAAGAAAAGAGAGAAAGGATAATTTTTGATCAACACATTAAGATTATTCTTGGTAGAGAGGGAAATCGTCATTGTGTTGATTTTAGAACCGGTTGTCGCACTGCCGATATGATACACGCAGGCTTGAGGGATATAATAGCAGCGCAAGCCCAAACGGTTAGCCCGGAGATTGAGATCGACATCTTCTAGATAGGCAAAAAAATCTTCATCGAACAAGCCGACTGTGTCGAAAAAATCCTCGGTATATAACGCCGCTCCTGCGCAGGCACCAAACACTTGCCGGCCTCGATTATACAATTCACTGTCCTGTTCCATGGTGCCGTAACGATATCCGACGCCACCACGGAGAATACCGTCGCCCGCTCCATCGATCAAATTCCTGTTATGGTAATTGACCATCTTCAGGGCAAAAAAATCAAATTCCTGCAGATTTTGTACTGCAGTGATCAATTCATCCAAGCAGTTCGGTGGAACCTCGATATCGTTATTTAACAGGAGGATGTATGGGGTTTCGGCCTGTTCAACGCCTCTATTTACAGCATAACTGAAACCTTTATTTTCAGGCAGGCTGATGCAGTGGACTTCAGGGAAGGTTTTGTGAAGATAGGGGACAGAACCGTCTGACGAGCCATTGTCGACAACGATGATTTTATAATCTGTAAAGGTTTGTTGTTGAAGTGATCCAATACACTCCGCCAGAAAGTGTTTGCCGTTCCAATTGGGAATAACGACGGTAATCACCGGATCATTGTACGATTTCACGCTTCTTTTCTATCCTGGCTTTTTCCCAATCTCCTATAACTTCTTTAACATGATAAATCGGTTTATTTTGAGATTCATGATATGTTCGGGCCTGAAGCTCAGCGATAAGTCCTAGAGAGATAAACTGGATACCAATGAAAATGAGCAGCACGGCTAGAAAAAGCATCGGCCGATCTGACAATGGGATATTAAAAAATTGACGCTGTATAGTCATGATTAGAGCGATCAATACGCCTATTCCTCCTGAGATCAATCCCATCAATCCAAAAATCTGAATCGGTTTAGTCGAAAAACTGAGCAAAAATTTCACCGTGATCAGGTCAAGGACAACCCTAATGGTTCTGGAAATGCCGTACTTGGATGTACCGAAACGTCGAGGCCTATGATTTACGGTGATTTCGGTAAAGGAAATTCCAAGGCCGCTGGCAATTGCGGGAATAAACCGATGCATTTCGCCATACAGATTAATCCCCTTGATCACATATTTTTTAAATGCTTTCAGGGTGCAACCGTAATCGTGCAGCTTGATTCCAGTAGTTAACGATATAATCTTATTGGCAATCATCGATGGCAATCTGCGATTGATAAAGGCGTCTTTGCGATCATGCCGCCACCCGGTAACCACATCAAACCCTTCATCAATTTTTTCAAGAAGCCGAGGAATATCACGGGGATCGTTCTGCATATCGCCATCCATAGTGACGATCACGTCTCCTTTGGCATAATCGAAACCGGCTGACATGGCAGCTGTCTGACCGAAATTTCTTCGAAAGGTCACCACAACAACATGTTCGTCATTTTTCTGGATAGTACGAAGGAGATCAAGAGAAGAATCTCTGCTGCCATCATCGACAAAGACAATTTCGTGCCGGATATCCATCTTGTCCAGCACTTCCTTGAGTTCATCATAGAGTGGCTGTATGTTTTCTTCTTCGTTATAGAGAGGAATAACAACCGATAGTAACAACGTCCCCTCCTCCTTTGATTAAGTTGCGAGTGTAAAAAACCAATTTTTGCGAGTTCCTATTCAACTACCTTAAAAGTTTCAACTTGTCATAATCATTGCCACCCGGTCTTTGAATGTCAAATATACTGATTTTGCTTGAGCTGGCTGGTCCTCCAAATGTTGTCCATGTCTGACCGGTAGTTGTATCTCTTAATCTCAAATGACCGCTGCTGGTGCTGGATCCTGTAAAATTTCTACCATATGACATGTTCGTTGATGTTGTAATATTAACTGATGCCCCATTATGAACAACAGTGGCTGTCACGCCCTGTGTTCCTCTAGTTATCGTCAGAGTTCCTCCCCAATCAGATCCATGCAGGTTAGGGCCTACAGGTGTTGTTGTCTGGGCTGTAGAGGAGCCTGAGTCGGAATCGGTAGAACCTCCCGCACCGAGGGCTGCGGCAAGGACAGCAACACCGGCTACAGCACCCCCAATATACAACCAGGTCATACCATCCATTGATTCAGTCTTACTGACCTGAGGGTCGGTTGAAACAACTACCGTTTTTTTCTCAGAAACCACTGTCTTTTTCTTCTGATCAGACAGTGTCGGGGCTTGCTCTGCAGTGGTTTTTTGTTCTTTTTCAACTGTCAAGTCATGTTTCTTTAAAATATCCTGGCTTCTGCCTTCCGGCGCACCCTCAGCAGCCAGCGAGGTTAAAGGAACGTTGAGCAGGCACAAACCTGCAATCAGGACTGAAAGCAGCATTCTGTTAACTAGTTGTGAACACGATGTTTTCATTGAATAATCCTTGCTTTAAATGGTTCGTAATGCCTGTATTGGATCCATTTTGGCAGCCTGCACTGCCGGGTATAAGCCAAAAAAAATACCCGTTAAACACGCCAGAACAAACGGCAAGCACATTGACCAGAAGGTGATCCTGATCGGCCATCCGGCAAAAGCCTCTATCGCGAAGATACAGATTGTTCCAGTACCAAGACCGACTACGCCTCCACACAATGTCAGTAGAAACGATTCGGCAAGAAATTGGAATTGGATATCCTTTTGGGTTGCTCCAACCGCCCGTCGAATACCAATTTCACGCTTACGCTCCGTTACCGAAGCCAACATGATATTCATGATACCAATTCCGCCGACAAGTAATGATATTCCTCCGGTTACCGCAAGTACCAGATTGAATATCTTCTGAGTTGCCAGCGATTGGTTCAACAGCTCGACAGGAGCTATAACCGAATAATCCCGAACGCCGTTATGGGAATGCTCCAGCGTCCTTTCAATCAGTTTTCCAGCCGCTCCAACATTTTCACGTGTATCGACCTCAACGACAATCCGATCCAGTCGATTTTCGTTTGTATCAAAGAGTTGAGATGTAGCCGATTTTGTCTGGATATTCAATGGTAAAAAGATCATCGTGTTAACATTTTCACTCTTGACCTTCGAGCTTTTACCGGTATCGATATCATACTTCTCCAAAATACCGACGACCCTATAGAGAGAGTTGTCCAGCCTGATAAGGTTGCCGATTCTCCCTCCAGAGCCAAGCTGCTTGGATAGATCGTAGCCAAGAACACAAACAAGGCTCCGGTTGTCGATGTCCTGTTCATGGATAAATCGGCCGGTGGACAACGATAAACCCAGAACAGTGGCGTAATCCATGTTACATCGGACGATAACGGGAGTAATTGGCGTACCGACCGGAGTCAGTTCGATTTTACGGGCAGCTCCTATCCGTGATATAAATGGTATCACCGACCTGAACCGATCAATATCAGATAGAGTCAAGCCATACGATCGTTTCTGTCTTGCCTGTTCCTGTAATTCATCGGTTAATTTCAGCTGATGAATATAAATATTTTTTAACCCCATTTTTTCAATTCGATCAAGGACCTCCCGTTTTGCTCCTTCACCTGTGGAAATCATCGACATAACAGCCATCACCCCGCAGACAATGCCCAGGATACTCAAAGAGGATCGGAATTTATGGGCCAAAAGCGAGCGAAAACCCGTTTGGAAAAAAGCCAGTGAACGCAAATGCATATTAGTGTAAATACCCGTCTTTCATCTCAACTGTTTTCTCTGAAAAAGCGGCAACTGTGCTGTCATGAGTGACCATGATAATAGTAGTTCCGTTCAGATGAAGCTCGCTGAACAGTTGTAGAATCTCATCAGTGTTGCTGGAATCGAGATTTCCAGTGGGTTCGTCGGCAAAAATGCATTTAGGCTGAATTGCCAATGCTCTGGCAATGGCAACACGCTGCATTTCACCTCCGGAGAGTTCTCCTGGTCTGTGTTGAAATCTGTGGGAGAGGCCGACACGTTCAATTGCCGTGTACATCAGAGTTTCACGTGTTTCCGGGTCAACGCTGTTATATTGAAAAGGAAGGGCTACATTTTCTATAACATTTAAATCGGGCAGCAGATCAAAGGTTTGAAAAACAAAGCCAAACCAATTGGCCCGCATCCAAGACCGGGTTGTGTCGTCCAGATCCAGCATGTTTCTGCCGTTGAATGTATAATCTCCGTCATCCGGAGTATCAAGGCCACCGAGGATGTGAAGCAATGTGGATTTACCGGAGCCGGAAGTACCCATTATTGAAAGAAATTCCCCTTCAGATATACAGATATCGATACCTCGAAGAACCTCAATAGTTCTGGTTCCGAGACGATAGCTTTTTTGCAGGTTTTGCACTTTTAACAACATCGGATTCACAGTTTCTGTCGAACAAGGCTGACGATTTCACCGACCTCCAAGCCTTGAACAATTTCAACAAAGTCATTGTTCCGACGGCCGAGAACGATTGTCCGGCTTTTAAAGCCGCCCGCCTTCTTAACATAACAGAAGGTTTCCATATTTTTGGTGAATACAGCCTGGACAGGTATTGAGAGTACGTCGTTGATGGTATCGGCTTCTATGCTGATCCGGCAGGTCATACCGGGTCTCATCCTGTTGTCCTCTTCATTGACTTTGAACTGAAGCTGGAAAAATTTTTCAAAACCGCCACTCTTTTCATCAGCTGTTGCAAGTGAACCGATAAAAGACAATTCACCCGTTAATATCCTGTCGGGATAGGCTTCAACGGTGATCTTTGAGCGTTGCCCCAATCGGATTTTATGCAGATCGACCTCTCGGGTCTTAGAATTTATGACCATTTTGGAAATATCTGGAAGATAGAGAATCGGCTGATTGACAAACACGGCATCACCTTCCCGCGGTTTTCTTTTTTCACCCTCACGAAAAGTTGAATAATGGATGACAATTCCGGAAAAAGGAGCTCGTATTTCTGTTTGAGATAATTTGTATAACGCTTTATCAAGAGAGGTTTGTTTGGTTTTCAGTACCCCTGTAATCTGCAACAGTGCCGCCTTTACTTTGGCAATTTTATGTTTACCGCCCTGCCTTGTTTGTTGAAGGGTCAGAGATGCATTGTGTAGTTTTTCTTTTGCTGATTCAATTGCGGCAGGAAGGACATGTTTTCGATACGATTCATATCGCTTGTTTACAGATTCCAGCTTTGCTTTAAAAACAGCTATCTTCTCTTTTGTTGAGCTGAGTTCTGAGGGATTGGCGTAACCCTGCTTTTCAAGTTCTAAAAGATCAGTGTAGAAAGAGTTGTATCGCTTCAGATCGGATTGCGCTTTCTGTTGTTCTTCCTCTAGGAGAGAAAGCTTAAGAGGCCCTTCTCCTTCCTGTAGCCGTTTGAGTTCAAGCTCTGCTACGTTTTGGCTGTATAACGCGTTGCCAATTTCCTTTTCAACCTGGTTCTTTTCAAAGGCGACAACTTCCTCAGCGGCCTTCACTGCGGCGTTATAGCTTTCAACTTCCGCCTTGAAACGATTCACTTCTTTTTCAATAGCAGATCGGTCAAGGCGGACGAGGAGTTCCCCTTTTTCTACTTTTTTGCCATCATCAACAAGATAGATAATTGTCCCATTCATCCCTTCAAGATTGGAAGAGATCATGTGGGACTGGGCAGCGTCCAGAATACCGATCAGGTTGAGCTCAATGGTGAAACTGCGTTTTTCGGCTTTTGCGGTCAAACGGCTGTCAGAAGTTGTATTTGACGTAATAAGAAATGAAATGAAGCCGAAAAAGAGCAGGACTCCAACAAAAACAACCCCTCCTATGGATATGCTTTTTCTGTCCACTTAACCACCTTATCGTTTGATCAGGGTTCCCAATGTTTGACGAAATTTGTATGTGTGCACGATATAGTCGATTACATCCGATATCAGATCGGAAGCGACTTGCTGCTTTTCCGATTGCGATTCGATCAGGTCGAAGTTGTCTGTCATTTGATGCTTGAATCTAGAAGCGGCGAGTCTGTATTTTCCTTCTGCTTGTTTTTTTTGTTCCTTTCTGTCATCAATCAGCTGCTTTTTCTTTTCCATCTGGTTGATTTGCGCCCGAACTTCCTTAATGACAGAAAGTTTAGTTGATTCCTGATCGATGATTGATTGGTTCAGATTTATTCTGGCCTGTTCAAAAGCTGCCTTTTCACGGGATCTGAAAAGATCGGTCGATCCCCCTATGGAAACGTTTACAGTTTCTTCATCAAGATCAAAGGACCTGTTGTCGCCATATTTCTCATAACCGATATTCAGATCAAGCCGGGGCAGGATTTCTTTTTTTGCTATGGCGAGTTTTCTTTTATACTCAAAGGTTCGTCGTTTCGAACTTTCTATTTCAATTCGATTTTTTAATGCAATATCTATGGCCTGATCAACATCAGTGTCAACCGGCCGGTATTCAATCGGAGCAATGACCGTTAAGGTTCCCCGCATTGGCACAGACAAGATGTCTTTTAAAAGATCGCTTTGGGTATTTATCTGCTCATTCAGCACAGTCAACTCGTTCTGGACCTCTTTCAAACGCAATTGGACCCGATAGAGATCCATAGCAGTGGCAAGTCCAGTTTTTTCTTTTATTTTGGTGAGTGAAAGGTGGTTGTTGAGGAGAATACGCTGAGCAGTCAGTAAATTAATCATCGACTGACTCTTAATGATCTCATAAACCGTAGTAACCGTGTCGAGGACTACTCTGGCCTGCTCGGTATACAATGACAACTGTGCCGATTGCAGTTCAAAAAGCGAACTATACAGCTCATCCTTGTTGTAATCGGCACCAAAGCCACGCAGAATAGGAATTTGAAGTGAAGCACCGACAACCGACCGATATTGTTCATCAGTCTGTTCTATTCTGGAAGTCACACTTGCAATAACGCCAAGCGAGCTTTTTTTTGACAGTTCCAGACCGCCAATCCAGAACTGTTCTCCTGAATCAACACCTAGTTCCGTTGAAGGCTTGATCTTGATCTGGAAATCGGACTTGGCGCTTTTAACTCCAATCCGGTTAGATTCCACACTCAAACCGGCACGTCGTATAGAGTGATTGTTTTTCAGTGCCAGCTCAATGGCTTCTTCCAAGGAAACGTTCCTGTCTAGTAAGCCGCCGGTTTCCTGTTGGCCGCTTATACAACTATCCGCACAGATTACAAAAGCAAAGAAAAACATCAACCATCGAACAACAAAATGGCTTTGAGTCAGCATGTTCATAACCAAGTATGATCAAACGAATCTATCGAAAAAAACCTGATGTAACAAAGGAAACCGGCTACCTTCTGAACAGATACGATATGCAGGTTAGTTCGGATTCAGCCAACCTTTTTGTACATACCGGTCAGCCGTTTCAACAATACCATCCCTATTGGAGTGTTTCGGAGAATAGCCGAGCAGGGTTTTCATTTTTGAGATATCAAAGTGCCTGTCTTTGGAATAAAAGGCGACCCTTCTCCGATAGATTGGCGGATTCAATTTAAACGGTTTACACAACAGTTCACAGATGTCCGCGGCAAGGAAAAAAGGCCCGATGGGAAGTCGAATCACTCTGGATGTTTTGCCGAAATGTTCTGCAACGATTTTAGCGATGTCCGCAATCGCTATTGGTTCTTCAGCACCAGAAATGATCGATTCACCCTGTACTTCGGGATGGGTGGCAGCAATGATAAAGCTGTTGGTCAAATCATCGACATGAACAAGGTGATACATGCATTTTCCATTTCCAAGCAACGGAAAATACGTTTTTAAAGCCATCTTGAACAGTTTGACCAATCGCCTGTCTCCCGGTCCGTAAATGGCCGCCGGTCTTATAATGGTATAGGGAACAGGGTTTTCGGCACCAAAATCGTTGAGCCATTCTTCGGCCTGCAGCTTTGTTCTTTGGTAGCCGTCTCCCGGAGAAAAAGGGTATTCCTCAGTTGCCGGGGGATTCTCAATGTGACCATGGACCCCTATGGTAGATACATGGACAAGACGTTTAAATTCCGGATTATTCAGAATCTGTTCAGCGATAATCTGGGTTGAACGAACATGAACGTTCCAATAATCCTTTTCAGTACTGTTCGGGTCCCTGAATGCCGCGGCCAGATGAAAAACATATTGCTGGCCGGCCATGGCCTCTCTTATCACCTCTTCATCAAAGACATCACCTCGAAACCAAGTAATGTCAAGGTCTTTGAGGGGATCAAGGTTTGAGCTTGCTCTGGCTACAGCGCTTACCTTCAAACCGGCATTCACCAGTTTTGTTGTCAGAACGATGCCGGTAAATCCGGTTGCTCCAGTCACCAGTACCGGGGTTCCTGCGGGAATCTTACAGTAATTCTCTTCCATCTATTTTCACCATGGATGTCAAGTTCTCTTTTTGCCCAAATCGATATCCCTATTTACAAATCTGTGGTGGAAAATCAGTCTGCTCAGCTTAAATCATGCTACTCTATACCATTCCTTGTATAAAACAACATCTATCATTGTAGCCTGTATACAACTTCTCCCCATCAGTTCTCAGTTTGACCCGTAGTAGACGATATCGCCAGGCAACAACGACATGCCACTGTTGAAAACAACCCCCTGTGGATTATATCTTCGAACGGTTAACAAAAAAATCGGGGCGATCGCAGTGCCCGCTTGTGGTCACTCGATAGCTGCTGTCTGTGGGTAGATGATGAATAAAGACGTTTTCAGCATCATCTTCCGATTTCGAAACAAGCCAGTCCTGATGATTTGACCAGAACTGATTGTCAAACCGACGGCCCGGTGGTGCGCTGAGATGCTTTTCCAAACGGAGGGTGTTCAGGTTATAGAGACGAAGGAATTTATGTTTTCTGCCGTTAACCGTGATATATTTCAAATCCGGTGATACTGCCGCTGAACAACCTCGTGCCACTTTCTCCCGTTGGCCTGTTTTTAGATCAATACGCCGTACCTGGATGCCAAAGGGGGTTCTGACGGTCACAGCCAGAATCCTACCCCTGGTTCCGATATCAACCTCACGAAACTCATAATCGCCTTTTAAAATGGTTTCCACAGTACCGGTTTTTAAATTGACGCGGCGAATGGTTTTATAGTCGGTAAAAAGAATCGTTTTTCCGAACGGACCAAAACAGACTGCTTTGCCTTTTTTTGCACTGGCAACGGTTATTTTATTTCCGCCTTTTCGATCCATCACTTTAATTTCATTGTCATGGACATAGACGATCATCTTGCCGTCTGGAGACCAACGTGGGGCGGAACCGTTTTTTGACAACCTTTTTTCCTGTGGCAGACCGGCCCTTGCCGAATAGATGCCGTCAGGCCGCTGATAGACAACCCACCCGTCAACCAACCGGCGAATGTCTTTTTTACCGGAAGAACTGTTTGTTGTTCGATCATCATTAAGTGGGGCCGATTTACTGTTGGTTGCCCAACCATATGTCTGAGGATAGCAAAGCAGCACTGCTCCTAATCCCAAAATAAAGAGCAAAAATAACCTGCTATAAAAGAATTTCTTTTTTTTGTTGAGCTGCTCCATTGATGACTGTCGATATGAAAAAAACGGTAACCACAGAATGATAAGCGCTACAACGCCTAATGTATAGCCGTATACCTGGGTGATCAAATGATGGGATACGCTTGATACTATAGCCATTTTTTCGGGAAAACCAAGGAGTTGAAAAACAAGAGCCCAAGTGCCTTCATAGGCTCCAAAACCGGCTATCCCGGACACGGGCAGACTGGCTGCCAACTCGGCACTGCATAAACCGAGAAAAACTTTGGGCAGGAAAAAAACTTCAGCACTGTATCCGGCGGGTATCATAAGTGCGAGCAACAGGACGAAAAGTGAGAGGTATTTAAAACAGCGAACGCCGAAGGAAAGAAACAACACTTGAAGGAAAATCCCCGACTCTTTGGTCTCAATGATATTCTCTTTTGCCGTCATAATGGCATCGCCCAGCTTTTTCCGGTTATTGACACCAATCAACGGTAGATGTCCGCCGATCACTGCACCAAATTGTAAAAGATTCGGCAGAAAAAAAAGAACAATCGCACAGAGAGTTAATAGTACCACTCCCCCACCGATGATGGCCGGTGAGGACAAAACTGTTGATGAGATAAAAGCTGCGGCCAGGATAATAAGAAAGGCGAGCGCCAGAATATCAAAAACAAAGGCAAGGGCAAAACTTGCCGTCGCAGCTCCAAAAGGGACGCCAAGTCGAGTCTGGACAAGGTAGATATAGATCAAGGTCCCAAGTCGTGCCGGCAACAGGTCGGAAAAGAAATTTCTGACAATGGTCACTAGATAAAGCGCTATTGATGAAGGCGATTGGTCATTGCTTCTCAGTAAGACAAGATATCGCCAGGTGCGGAAAAAGCTCATGAAAAACGAGCAGAGGAGAAAGGCGAGCAACCCTCGAACTGAAACATTTCGGATGATCTCTACCAATTCCTGGACAGAGATATGAGAGAACAGATAGTAAAAAACCGCAGCGGTTACACCAAAAGAAAAAAGAGTGAAAACTACCTGTTGAAGACGCTTATTGTTGTTCATTTTATCCTACTCGCTGCTTTTCATTATCTCATAAGAAGTCAGCGTAGATCTAATTTTGCTGATTAACCCAAAAGCTTAGCTTGATTTTAAGTAATAGGCTGGAACATCGAGATTTCCGGTGTTTCCTGACAAACAATCGGCTAACGAAGAATGAGCGAGGACGTTTGGCAGGAAATACCGGAAACCCTACAGTTTGCTATATGACTCAGTTTGTTCAATACGTTTTTAGCTGAGCATTAGGGGAAATCAATCTTTATCAAATTCAAGTTATCTCTTGGCGGCCAAACGGGCAATGGCCCGCTCTTTATTGCGTTGTCTTCTTCTCTTCATGAATTTACGGCCCATTGCAGAAAACCCGAGACGAACAAAGAACTGCCTGACCATCGGCCAAATCGTTATGGTCCGCATCAGCCCGAATTTAATCTCATGAAAAAGCCGCTTCAGTGTTATAGGTTCATATTCGATATTATATTCCGGCATAGGTCGCCGTAAAAACAATTTGAGCAGCTTCATCCGAACCGGAGCGGATCTGGCTTTTTCCATGATCATGATTCGCTGGCCTTCAACAACCTCATCAGGCGGAATTGATTTGAGTACCAGAGCACCACTATTGGAGCTTTCTTCAAGAACCTGTGAACCAGTTTCCGTTCGAACAATAATTCCGGACATTCCTCCGGGAGCTGAGTATTTCCACTCCCCGTCAATATCCCTGATCCACGGATCACCAACAGCCAGATCAGCAAATTCAACCAGAGCGTCAATACAGTAGAGACATCGTCCCCGTGGAAAACAATGAGCCAACAGGCTGACGGTCTGTGCTGGCCCGTAGGGTGAGCGCCACTTCGACTGATCGGAGAAGGTCATCTCAACAGTGTTGTAGGGCCAACCCCTTTCATCCTTCTGTCGATAATTGATATCAATAAGTTGAGTATTTTCCGGGGCGAGAATAGCGGCCGCCTCTCGAGTTGCCTCATGGGGAAGCCGATAGTGGCAATAGAGTCCGATAATCAGATGGATTCTGTTTTTCCAGGCTTCGCTCTTCATCTGCAGCTTCCTGAGCGTGTATGCATGGCAAGGCAAGGCAACGAAAGCAAATTTTCCTTTCTCCCGCTGTATTTCCTTTAAAGCAGTCAGCATAGGGGTTGTGGTATAGCGGGATTGGGTTGATCCGAGCAACTCTTCCCGGTTTCTGGCAATATAGCCAAGTCCGAGCGCGGCATCGTCTGGATGAGGACCGGCAACCAACGCTCCCTGGATCTGTTCTGTTTCCAGCAAGTGAAGGATCAATTTGGTAACAACACCTCCACTGGCTCCCCGCCAGCGAATCGCATCTTCGGTTGAGTAGCCGACAAAACCTTCACGGACCATTCCTAAAGGGGCAACATATTGGTATTGTTTACCAAACAGCCAACGTCCTATCTGCTGGTAATCGGTTTCCGGTCCGGAACAGATATCGGTACACAACGAACACCTGGTACATTCATCAACCTGCTTTGGAAAACAATCTTCATCCAAATCCAGGGTGCCGGAGGGACAGATACCGATACAGCCACCGCAACGGTGACACAGCCCCTGTTGAACCGTATCAAAGATACCTTCAACGTGCTGCCGTCTATTTGAAGATGATTTCGATGTTCTACTCATCTTTTTTTACTCTTGTTTCTCTTCGTTTAATAACTATGGTCGGCCTGCCGAAGCAAACGGTTCGTTCAGGCAGATCGGATCTGACCTCTGAATGGGCTCCGACAATGACTCCTTCACCCACTGTGCACCCTTCCGCTATTTCAGCACGAACCCCAAGCCAGCAGTTATCGCCGATAACAGTTGTACTAGAACCAGAATGATCTCTATTTCCAAGCTCTTTGGTCAGATCGTTACCGATCCTGCAATAGGAAGCGATCAACGTTTTTTTCCCAACTGTCAAAGTTCCTGTTGTGATGAGGCTGCAACCACTCGACACATTGGCACCTGAACGGATAATCAAACTTTTTCCCCGGCATCGGATATCCGTTGCCTCCCCGATAAACACACCGTCTTCAAGTGTCAGAAATGACTCGAGATCGTTGCTTTGCGAACAATCGAGCAGTGAACGACTGTTAATAACCACATGATTTCCAAGATTGATTTTGTTTGGGTGTTTAAGATCGATAAAACGTCCAAAAAGAACGCCTCTGCCACATGAATTGAAGTATCGAGGATATATTTTCTGTCGGAGCAGAATGCCAATGGCACCGGGACACCATCTTAAGAACCGCTTAAACACAGCTTTCACCTTCAGCTGGTTTTTCCAGCCGGCAGGCCGGTACGCCACCGACCATCCAGCCTGGTTCTACATCATGGTTAACAAGTGAACCATCGCAGATGACCGCATGGTCTCCTATACGCACACCATCCAACAGGGTAACACCTTGACCTATGGTCACAGAATCGCCAATAAATGATGGACCCTTACAGGTAATATTCTGATCGATGATCGGTTTGTCAAGACGGTTATAGGCATGAGATGCTCCGACAATATACGTCTTCCGCCCAATAGCACAATTCCTTCCTACTGTCAGCCCCATTTTGGACCCCAGACGACATCTGTCTCCAATGACAGTTTCCTCACCGATCGACAGTTCACCGCCGATACAGCTAAAAATAGTCTGTTCCCCGACAATAACATTATCTTCTAAGATAATCGCCAGCCCATCATCCTTAATATTTAAGGTAACAGAATCAGAAAGTTTAACATGAGAGCCGATGGAAATACAGCCAGGTCGTCTCATGGCTACATTGATGCCGATATTGACCTTGCTGCCGAAATTGGCAAGCAGAAAAGGCATAAAAACCCTTCGACCATATTTACCGATTTGACCTGCAAAAGGCTGAATGAATAGTTCAACAAACTCGTAGAGCAAAAGTTTTCCCCACCCCTGCTTTCCCACAACCGTTTGTCGATAGCGATGAACAACCGAACCGGGAGCTGTAAGCTGTTTCTGGACGGACCCACCTTTTCTTGAATCCATATTCTCTCTACTGCTCAGTTTTGGTGGCGGCAAATTCTTCAAGTTCTTTCAGTTCATTGCTTCGATGATGCCGATACATAAGATAAACAACAAAACCGATGGCGCCAATAGTAAGCATTTTGAGTCGTAGTAAGAGTCCCATGGCGAGTGTTTGAGCACCGTTCACCCCTATCAATAAAAAATAAAAGACAAAGACGGACTCGAAGAAGCCCAAATTCCCAAGCAAGCCAACCGGTAAATGAGCCGTGAACATGATTGTCGGCACCAAACTGCTCATTTCCCAAAAATCGATCACCGTACCAAAGGCAAGAAACGATACATAAACATTGACCCAGGTAAGAAAATAAAACAGAACAGTTAAGGCAAATACCTGAAAAAAAAGAAAACGATCATTTTTTACCGTGGCAGTGGCCTGGTGCAGCTCTTGCTGGAAATGGCTCAATTTCTTAAATGCTTTTAAATAGATTGCCTCGGTAGCACCCTGAATCTTACTGCCCAGTGACAAGTTAAACCGATCATTCAATCTTTTCCAGAAGGAGAATACAGCATGGGCGATCCTGTCCGGCAAATGCAGAGGGTTTTGGATCCGCCATACCCAGAAAACAACGAATAATAGAGCACCTGAACACAACGCCGGGATATAGATATACGGTTTGGCATAGAGTTCCGGTTTCATCAGCGGGGCCAGGATAACAAGCAGCAGCATAAAGAGGATTCCGGTGAAGCGTTCGAGGAATACACACACGGCTGAATAGGTCTGATCGTTTATTTCTTTGCCGGCGTAAAAGGATCGTACCACGTCTCCGCCAACGGTGGAAGGAAGGAGGTTGGAAAAAAAATAACCGATCAGATAGATGCGGGTCAACGTCAAAAACCTGACCGTTTTCCCTTTGGCGTCCAGCAGAATCTTCCATTTAAGACAGGAAGTACAGAACATTACAGGGACAAGGAGGAAGGAAAGAGTAAAATAGAACCAATCCACGTTGCCAAGAACCTTGACCAATTCCGACGTACGGACAAAAGATATACAGATTGTCAGGAACAGGAGCGTAGCAACAGCCTTTATAGCCAGGGTCTTTTTATTCAGCTTGCTGTCCATCAGTTATGAACCGCTTCTTCTAATAACTCATCAATGGAGAGAATCAAGTAAGCCGCCAACGAGTTTTACCGAGTCGCGTGATTTTCTCTTTTCCTGAGGAACGATTGCGGACAAATCCGCTTTTATCTGATCCCGTTGATCCCAGGCTTTTTTCATCAGTCCGCTTAAATTTTCCACACTCATATCATTGAAACCGATAGACCAATCTTGCATACCGATTGTCTGCAAGAAACCAGCGCTCTTCGGATAGGCATTAATGGAGATCATCGGTGTATTAACGGCAGCGCAAAAAATAAGGGTGTGGGTTCGTAATCCGGCATGAACCTGTACTCTCCCAAGCAGACCGGCCAGTTCCTCGTAAGTGTAATCTGAATTACTGACAATCCGGACCCGATTCTTATTCCTGATATAGTTGACACACTCATTGGTAATTTTCAGATCCATGATCTGAGTGACGGTGAACAGAACATCGACATCAAGTGTTTCAATTAGATTATCAGCCGTTCCAGCGGTAATTTTAAAAAACTTCTCCTTGGTGAATGTGCCGGTCTGACTCCAGTCATCAATGTAGGCATTAACATTAAGACCTACCGTTCCGTTGGGTCCTGTGAACAGCTCTTCTTTCCTGCAAATCTCGTCCAGTCTCTGTTCTGACGGCAACTGTGTATTTAAGGCACAATCGGCATGAACTATAATTTCAGGTGAACGCAAACCGAGGTTTTCAATTAGATCTTTTGTATTTATATCCCGAGTGATAACCAGAGGACTGACATCAAGTACTTTCTGCAATGCCTCTTTGCCGTAATCGTGGTCGATTGGCCCAATGGAGGCATTGTAGAGGACAATGGGAATGTTCCTCTTTTTACAGGCACCGGAAAAAAGAGCGATCGATTTGAGGTTGTTGACCATCGGATTATGGAATTTACGATCAAAAAGAATATTATCGGTTACCAGAACCATTTCAGTCTGAGTCATCGCTCTGTAAAGAGGAAAACCAAAATTCTTTAAAGCGAAATTCCAGGGCATCATACCGATGGCCTTGATGTTGTGGTGGCCGAAATGGTTGTTGATAAAACTGGTTGAAAGCGTTGGAATCTTGAAATGAACATCCTGCCTCTCAAGGGCAAAATCGTCTAAAAGATTGCCAAGTATGGCATTGTCTCCGGCATTACGTCCAGAATTATTCCCCAGAACCGTAATAGTTCTCATATTTATTCCTTATTAAGATCTTTTTAATTATTTTTTCGGTTGGTACACAGGTTGCTAACCTGTCCTTTTAAAAGAGACCGTTATGATCAAGAGGAAAAATAGAACTTGAATATGCCAAATCGTCTACCGGCCGGTTTCAATTGTATGAACTTCCTATGAAACTGAACGACAACTACAAAAATACACGTTGAAAGTCAACTGCTTTTCAATTGGTAATTCACGTTTCTACGATTGTCATGCATCACTATTTTTCACTCCAGATACCTGCAATTTATCTCTTGAAAATTATGTGTTTTTTGACAAAAAACAGCAAGGCCTTCTGACAGAACTCCTATCAGAAGGCCTTGGCGACGTTTACAACTTGCTGTACGTATGACTACCGTTTTCGGAGGAGCAACAAATCCTCCTGTTTATATTTCGTCGTTACTCAAGTTAAATATTGGTATGAGTTTAGTTGCTCTTTCCGGAGCATGACCCCCAGGTCATTCCACTGCTCTTAACTTTAAATACAGAGACACTGCTGCCCCGTTTACAGGTGACCGTTCCACCGGTACCATTATTGCCCCAAATGGTCCACACGTCTCGTCCGTGATCCTGGCTGCTGTGAAGCCCCATCTTTGAGCTATTCAGCCAGCAACCATCCATCCGGGCATCACCTTTACACATGACAATTGCGGTTCCCTTGCTTTTCCAGGCATTGGCATTGTAATGATGATAACGAGTTGAGGTGGAACCGCCTGAAGGCACTCCGCTGCTGCTGCTTGAAGATGAACTCGAGCTGGACGAACTTGTTGAGCTGGTTGAACTGCTCGAACTACTTGTGCTGGAGGTGCTTGTGCTTGTACTTGAACTGGATGAGGTTGAACTTTTTGTAGTACTGGATGATACTGATGATGTGGAATCTTCGTCAGAACCACCAAGGCTATCAGCCAGTTCATCCAAATCATCGCAGCCGTAAAGAAATACGATCAATGCCCCTGCCAACAGAATGTAAAAAATCTTTTTCATCTTTTTCTCTTGCAATCAGATTTCATATTAAAAGACTCGAATATATATACGGGCTTTTTACGGGCTTTTGCTCCATTGGAACGGGATTATATAAGATAAATCAATATTTTACAAGATAGTTTTTGGAATTTTTGATAAGGCAATAAAAATAAATGAATAACCTGAAAGCAGGAAGAGGATGAAAAAGAGGAGGTAAAACAACTTATCTATACAATATTTCGATGTTTTAGCGTAAACAATAGAAAGCATGGAGACAATAGGGAAAAGATAACGGCCCTGGGCCTGAAAATCCTTTGCCCATGAATGATACAAAGAAAAACCGATCAAAAGCACTGAAAAAACTAAAAACGAAAGAACGATAATCCCGTTTTCTCTCCATGAATAGAAAAGTACTTTACAGAGAAAGAATAACAGGAGAGCACAACCTATCCAACGTACACAATCATAATACCTGAATGGACCTGAAATTGTGAAATAGCCGTAAACGCCAAATGATGACCTGAATGTCTGCTCGAAAAATCGTTTGGTGTGCACCACGTAGCTAAGCGGTACCCCTTTCTTTTTTAAATAGAGACTGGCATGGGTCTTCTCCAGTTCCGTCTTCGGATTAAAGATTTTCCTCGCCTTTTCGACCCGGATTTTGGCCAGTTTTTCTGCCCTGTCCACACCGTTCACGTAGTAATCGGCCCCTCTTCTTAGACCAAAAAGACACAGTCCGATCATTGAGAGCACTGCTAATCTCTTCAACATGAGGAGTCGTTCCTGCCTGTCTTTTTCTTGATATATCTGCCAAGCCAGATAAGTGAGGATAAAGACAATATAGGGATAGTAGTTCTTTTTGAGCAATAGAAGACAGCCCAGCAGACAACCCAGCAAAACTCCTTTCCAGACGATACGTCCAGGATCTTTCTGTCTGATAAAACGATTGAAGTGGGAATCCGGCACAACTAACTGAACACCTACAACAAAGGTAACAAACAGGGCAAAAGCATCCGAATTACAATAACTGAACACATACCAGATCTGTGGTGATATCAATAACGGTAACGCCACAGAGCGTGCATCAACAACCCTGATCGTATACAGCAAAATACAACCGAATAAAAACACATTAAATAGTCTGAAAAGCCAGTAAGGCCGCATTTTGAAAAAGGAAACCAGCTGGGCGAATTTACCGGCAAAAAGATAGGATATCTCCGAATTGTTCAACCTCGATGCTCCATATTGGCTATATGTGTGACTAATTGAGGGGTCCTCGATTTGAGGCGGCATCCAATGTTGCTGATAATATCTGGACGCGTAAATATGGACATATTCATCCGGATGAACATTGCGTTTACTGATCAGAGCCATAACCAGTATACACGTGAGCACAACACTCATCAAAATCACCACATATTGCTGTTGTCCAACAAGATGTCTTGTTGCTCCATAAACAAGGGAGATAACCAGACAAATAAATAGATAACGACAACTTTCAGCCAGCCAGGGATAATTGGTTTTATCAAAGGTAATGTCTCCAATAATAAAAGGATCTCTCCCCTTCGACTCTACGACCACACTGCTGTCTTTGAGCTGATACTGTTCAACATGTTCATTTGGTTTGAATCTGCTAAAAAGATCACTGCCGGTAAAATGAATAGTCTGCACCCCTTTCTGGCTCAATGACAGTGAGCGAATTTTCGAGAGACCTTTATACTGGTGGGGATCTATACGCAGTTTTTTAATTTTTTTGATGTTGGTCAGTAGAAAAGTGTATTTTTTCTTATTTGGCGTAACAACCAGTTTTGCAACCCTGTCCTCGGAAAATCCCTGATCAGATTTAGCCCAGTACATCCTGAAGACCGTTCTTTTTTCCACATCGATGTTCAGGCTGACCGTGGCAGTGCTGGCAAAAAAAATTGCATAGAGCAGACAACCGGCAAGCACCAGAAACAGAAGGAACCGGTGTTCTCTCGCTTTTTCTAGTAAAATGGATAACATTGCCGTAAAAGCATTCCTAAGCTATTAATTCAGCTGTTAATTTAATTTTTTTACTGATTAATATCAAAATGGGATCAGTGTGGATTACTGTTTATTTGAATCTCTTTTTGCCAGGGAATTTAAATAGAGGCGCCGTAATGTTCCAATTATATTACCACGAGACCCTATTGATTGAGATACTACCTTTTGAGTTTTGAGATAACAACGAACAGAAGTTACCGGATCATGACGTTCGAACTCCATATTCCATCCTGAAACATATCTGCCCAGCATTTGTTCTTCACCTGAAAACGGCAGAGGATCGGAACCGGCAACAACGGCAAAACCTTTCTTTGTTGCCTGTCTCATGAGAACAGGTTCCAGCCAGCACATGGGACGCAGTGTTGTATCCCCTATCAGAAATTCAGTCGGGGAATACCGAGTGATCATCTCTTTGACAATCTTTCCGCGGTTGCCAAACCACTTACCCGGTGACCAGGCAAGAACCGGTATAGCGCCAAGACTATTGACACGATCGACAACTTCACCTATCGACAGCCCATTGGGTATCTTCTCATTTGTCGTTAAAGCGAGAATTTCAAGTCGCTCTTCGGTAATGATCTGACGACCGGCAAACAGATACAGGTCTTCATACCCCTGTTCCTGCAAGAGAAGACAATTATTTAGATCGGTAATCTGAAAGGGATACTCACCATTATTTTCACTTAATCTGAGCTCATCAAAAAAATCACACTTTTCACTTTCCGCGAGAAATCCCAGACAAACACTGTTCTTTTTATATGACCCAAGACGTGTTCGCAAAATATGTATCGCCTTCTTCTTGTCATAACAGGGATAGACATGCAGATGGGTATCAGCAATAATGTTCATATATAATCTATTTGGTTTTGGCTCCGTTGGAGAGGACATAGCCGTAACATTCGGATAATTGTCGCTTATAGTTTTCGAAATTGAATTTGGTTTCATAAAGGTGTCGTCCCGAGCTTCCCAGTTGTTCCTGTTTTTCTTTATTGGAAACGAGATTCAAGATGGCTTGGGATAGATATTCAGGCTCCGGTTTTGCAAAAACACCTGTGGTTTCATCCAGAATAAGACGATGAGATGCTACATCTGTTGCCACAATCGGTTTTCCCGCCTTCATATAATCGAGGATCTTCAACGGTGTATTGACACCAGAAATTCTAGGCGACAACAGAATATCGGAGGCGTACAGATACTCAGGTAAAATATCCGGAGCTATTTTACCTAGAAAACTTACCTTGGTGTCAGCCCCCTTTTGTTTGAGGATGTTTCTTCTCTCTTCTATTTCTTCAGACTTGCCACCGACAATAACAAAACGGATTGTATTCGATTTGCTGACGACCTGCGGAATTGTCTCAAACATGAGGTCCACCCCCTGGTAAAGTGCGAATGAACCGACAAATGTGACAATACACTCACCCTCTTCCATTACCAGCGTTGATCGTCTGGCTGCTATCATCTCTTCCGACGGCTCCTCCATAGATGAAGGGATGTCAAAAATATGGAAAGCGCGGGTTGAATAACCCATATTATTCACCTGGCTGACCAAACCCTCTCCGGTGCCGATCACACCATCACACCATTTAACAGTGATTTTTTCCACAAGGCTATAAAGATATAAAATACAATTCTTGAAAAAACCTTTCTTATAGGAAAAAGGATCCGAGTGTTTCTCGAAAATCGATTTGGCACCAAAAAGCTTTGCCAATACAACTGCCAGCAATCCGGCCTCTTCTATACCATGGATGACCTGATAGTTCTTCTTCCGGCAAAGTGAGCAACCTTTCAAAAAGATCAGGGCATCAAAAAAAAGCTTATAAACAGAAGGGCCAATAGGAACATTTTTGATCGAAAGCGGGTTGGCCACCCGAATAATTGTCGCTCCGTCATAATCCTTGTCCTCACCAACCGGCAACGTCAGCAGATCAACCCTATAACCAAGCTTAGTCAAACCGAGCAGATTGAAATTGACCCTGATCGGTGAACCGCGCCATTGAAAGAATGGTTGGGGAGAGATAAATAATACTTCTTTTTTACTTTTCAAAAATATTGTCCTTTTATTAATTTACCTGATTGCCCATAATGCTCAGCCTAACATAAGGTTCTGTCGATTTGCCAGTCTAGCCTCTGGTCAAGGATCATTCTTTATTGGGTAATACGGCACAGCAGTGTATTGGCATTTCCAGGTTTACAGGAAAGGTTTGGTTGACATACATGATCCTTGAATCACGTCTGTCAAACCGACAGCACTTCTTCTCAGTCTAAGCTGAGAATCATTGGTACTCAGATTTATTTATGCTGGGATTACGATGATCTTGCAGATGTTCATCACAATAACCTCCAAAAATCGACTGATGTCACAATTAGGTCACAATGATACGTTACGAAGGAAAACTATCAAACGGCTGTCTCCTGTCTTTATTTGATGCCGGTAAACAACCACACACAATACCGTTCTGCAATAGTCGAGATCATTTTTATGACAACTCAACCTGATAAAAAAAGAAAACACGAGCAAACAACCACGCGTAAAACGCGTGGCTTAGATTCCCTGCGTAACCGGCGGTTTTTACAGCTTGTGGTAAAACCGCTGCGCAAAAATAACCCGGTTTCAACATCTTTGAATGTGGTACTCAAGAACTGAGATTTAACCTTTCAGCAATATCATTCCATGAGGTGATAGGAACCGGCTGTCAATACAAGCTTGTTTTTGCTTGACATCAAGTAGCCGTTTCATTAAGCACTCGTAGTTATAACTCTCAATATTACAAAATAACAGTGGATTCCTGATGAATCAGTTCATTTCGGCACTAAAACAATTTTTTGAAAGGTTCTTAAGCAATTGGCGTCTTGTAGTCAGCATAACCCTTTTGACTGTTCTCCTTGTTGTATCACTGGGTCTTCGGTTCAACTATATCTCCTGTGCCCTACCCTATCCCGGCAAATATGATGAAGGTTTGGTCACCAATGGTGCTAAACGGGTTTTAGCAGAAGGTGATTTTAATACCCGGTATCTCGCCTATCCTTCCCTTCCTGCGTATCTCACAGCTGCCGGATTCACTCTAGGTTATATCAGCGCTGTTTCCAATCTTGATTTCACCAACACAAATGAAATCGGCTCTATCGCCTACCCCTACTATTCTCATGTAAGATTTGTCTGGCCAGCAAAAGCACTGTTCGCTCTCTTTTCCGTACTATCCCTGTTAACTCTTGGCATCATTGGGTATCGATTGACCAAGGACCCAATCGTTTTGTTTGTCGGTCCGTTACTTCTAGCCTTATCTTCCATATATTTTCATTACTCATGCCATTATATAAATGTAGATATTTTAGGCGTATTTTTTGTGCTCTTGCTTTTCGCCTACCTTGTCTACAACTTTTCTGATGATTCGCTTCTCCACAAGGCAATCTTTCCAGGTATGCTTTGTGGGCTAGTTATCTCAGCAAAATATCATCTCGTCTGGATTTTTATCCCCTGCATATTGACAATATGGTTGTTTGGAAAAAGACAGAGACTTCTTAAATCGGCTCTTCTCCTACCGGTAATGTTTCTCACCTTTTTCGTTATCAACCCCTATGTGATATTAGATTTTAAAGGATTTCTAAATTCCCTTTCAATTATTCTTGTGGATTACAACAGGGGACGTGCGTATTTAACAGCAACTCCAGGAGTTGAGGTTTTTCTGGTATTGATCAATAAGATATTAACTGACTTCGGCCACTGGACTGCTGTGTTTGCTGTAATCGGCCTTTTTTCCTCCCTAACCAAGGACTTCAAAAAGACTGTTGTTCTGCTCTCGTTTCCTCTGGTCCTTCTTTATTATACGAGCAACATGAGTGCCTATGCTGTACGAAATGTTCTGGTCGTTTTTGCCTTTTACAGCTTGTTTTTTGCTATTGGTGTTGCAGTTGTTTATCGGTTTGCAAGAGATTTTCTCTGCGGACTGTCTTTGTCACAACAACTCAAAAAATTCATACCGCTCATAACCTTAGCAACCCTGTTCCTTCTTGGTCTTGTCATGGTCCCGATCGAGAACATGGTAAAGATTGCAAAGCAACAGCCCGATGCAAGGGTTCTTTCCGTTGACTGGATAAAACAAAATGTTGAAAAAGGCTCAACACTGATCATTCCTACAGAGTTGTCATTTAAAAAAGTGGGGCTGGAGAAAAAGTACAATATCGTTGAATTTACGATGAAAAATTTGGATGAGAAAACATTCTACAACCAATTGCCGTCCTTTTCGAATCCACATATGATCATGCCGCTCTTCTGCTATGACGGCGCACATCATCTGACCAACAAATCTTCAATCAAACTGACCTATCGGTTGAACAATTTCTTTAATTACCTCGATATTCGCAAAACTTTTCCAGGTAATTATCGAATAGGAAGTTACTGGTCACCGTTTACACGGATGTCCCTTCTCAAACAAAGTGATTTTTATCAGGCGGAAGGAAAATATGTCACAGGGTGTACCTATGTAGATAAACGGAAAAACTTTCCTTGCATCCCCGATGGATTCCCAGAACTGGCCATTGGTCGTTTGGCAATTCCAGTCGACCGAAAAATAGAACTGACACCACCTCTCATGCAGGTATCCTCAATAAGTCAAGGTGATAACACACTAATTATTTCCAATACTAAGAGTCTTCAATCCCTCCCCTTGATTTTCAAAAGAGGAAAATACGAATTACTGGTTGAAAACTTGCCTGCTAATCTATCAGAGACCGCTTTCAAGCTGAACGTTAAGACCGATGATAACAACATACTTTCAACGCTGACTATCTCAAATGAGCAGGTACAACACAAGATTCCTCTCCAGTTCGAGGAAGAGAAAACAGTACGAATTGTTTTAGAAGCTCAAGAAAATACCAGTGGTGCCCGACATGAAAAGCAACAGAACCTCCTGCTCAAGCCAATTGTCCTTTCCCCTTTAACAAATGATGCTTCCTTGCTGAGAAGTACACGTCAAGATTACATGGTGATCGAAAAAGAGCTCAGCAATCTGGCTGTTGAAAATATCTTGTCCACAAAAACGGTTGAAAATGGTTTACAGCTGATTGCTCAAAATGAAGATCCGTTTATTCTCCTTCCCCCAATAGAGCCAACCAGGGAATACCCGCCTCTGATAGTCGAGGTAGTTATCACATCTTCTGTTGATACTGATATCGCTGTCTACTTTTTAAACAGACCCGAGCAGAGATACAGTGAAAGAAGAAAGGTTGTGAGAAGACTGCACAAAGGTCATAATAGTATTACGTTCACTTTACCTCCAGAGCAGGTTGCTGGACAATTGCGACTTGATCCCGGCACTCTAGCAGGTACTTACACAATTCATAAAATATCAGTTGGTAAGGATCATGTTCGCTATAGCTCATTTTTTGACCATCCGGAAGCACTTGAATAACATCTATACCCTGAACCATCAATCACTTGGATCAATCGTAAGTAGACAACTCAGATGGATATTCAACTCACTTTTTCTTTACAGGTGAACTCTTGAATTTGCAATATTTTGCTTTTTAGCCAGGCTCGACACCAATTAGGAAAATCATATATGAAGACAAGTTCGGACACCCTCAAAGATGAATATCAGATGCGTTTTTCAAAAACTGCAGAATATAGAAATAACGTCTGGCAGGTTCTATGCAGTGAGTATTTTAGCATATTTGTACCCTCTGGATCTTGTATCCTTGACCTGGGATGCGGTTGGGGTGAGTTTATAAATAATATCAGGGCAGAAAAAAAATACGCAATGGATCTGAACCCTGATGCAGCAACTCATTTAACCAAGGACATCCACTTTCTCCACCAGGACTGCTCGAAGCCATGGCAGCTGCAGTCAGAATTGTTCGACATCGTATTCACAAGCAACTTTCTAGAGCATCTCCCCGGTAAGGCGCATGTTGAATCTACTATTTCAGAAGCATTTCGATGCTTAAAACCTGGAGGACTCATTATCTGTCTGGGCCCTAACACTAGGTATGTTCATGGTGCTTATTGGGATTTTTGGGATCATTTCATCCCTATCACAGAGGCCTCCTTAGCAGAACTGCTCCGATTAAAGAGCTTCAGTATCAAGTTATGCATTTCTCGTTTTTTACCCTATTCAATGTCAACTGGTTGGATGCCACCTCTTTTTTTAGTGAAACTGTATCTTAAGCTTCCTTTTATCTGGCGCTTCTTTGGTAAACAGTTTTTTGTTGTCGGTATGAAAAGCAAGGGTATCGAACAAGGTACTACTATAGTGGACCCTGAAAATTAGTCAGTGTGTCAAGGGAGTATTCACACTGTTTGAAAGGGTAAACTATGAAACGAAAAGGATATAGTAACAAGCTGAAAGCAAAGGTAGCTCTGGCAGCCTTCAAGGGAGACCGAACAGCCAATGGAATTGCCTCCCAATTTGGTGTTCATGTGAGTCAAGTGCTTCGATGGAAAATGGCAGCCATAGATCAGCTACCCGATGTTTTCAACAAAAAAAAATGGAAAGACTCGTCTGATCAATATGCTTTACAAAAAACGTTTTTTGTTGTTGATACTCATCTCTATTCTGATTCTGCTAGCAGTAGGGTTGGATTATTATCATTATCGATTGCCCCAACAATCACTTTTCAGCCAATTCTCTCATATTTCCTCAACCAACTCAATTGATTACCAGGATTTATCTAAAAAAGGTCTTCATTTAAAATTCAATTCACACGCTGATCCTTTTCTTATTGTTCCACTTGTCGCGGAGTCTAACTTCCCTTTATATTTAGAAATATCTCTTGAAAATATCGTTGGTTTTGAACAGCTCCATATTTTTTATAAAGAAAAAGACAAATCCGGATTTATTCTGGAAAACATGAAACAACGGGATGTAGGCGAGAGACATTCCCGTTATGGCATGATCCTTCCTCCTGGGAATTATGATGCCATTCGGATCGATTTTGAAGGGACATTGCAGGATAGCTCAGTTACGATCACCGACCTCACACTCTCCCATTACTCTTTAATCTTTTACAATCTCCATTATCCCTTTGGTTTGCTACTCTTTCTCCTGTTTGTTTCACCAGGAATACTCATGTATTTCAACCTGGTAAGAGAAAGACACTATAGTCGCTTTGGTCTTTTGAACTATGGATTCATGCTTTCCATTGTTTACTATCTTGTTGCATTCGTCGTCTACTTCATAACAAGCCGGTCAGGGTACAACGGTGATCTTTTCCTTGCAGGCTATATCATCTTTTCTATGGCTATTCTTGGCCTGTTGATAAAGAAAAAGAAAACATCCGGATCAGCTAAAATAATACTGTTTGAGTGTAAATGGGATTATTGCACAGCTCTATTTCTGCTTTTTGTCTCACTTTTTATCATTACCTCTAATGAGAACAAGCCGTTTGAAAACCTGATCTATAGAGATATCTCTAAAGATAAAATCTTTTCTCGTTTCAAAGGTCATGATAACGCATTTCAATATTTTAACGGGATGGCCATAGCAAAACAGGAATCATTTTATAAATATTATGGTGACGGCCGACTCACCTACCAGGTGCAGGATAGAGAGATGCTGCCCGGAGTTCTTTATGCCACAATCAGAGTTTTTATTAAAAATTTCAACCCTGCAACTGCCGCCTCTTTTCTTACTTATGCGATAATCGGCACCATAATGAACATTATGATTATCCTTCAGATCTTATTGCTATTTGATCGCTATCTACCCAATTTAGGCCGTTTGAAGTACCTGCTGATTCTGTTTCTTTCTCTTAACGCCTTTGTGTTGGCTAATTATTATTTTACCTGGTTCAAATTTGCAGGTGGCGCTCTCTTTCTCTCCGGCCTACTCTGTCTGCTCACCAATAAAACCCGATTTTCTTCCTGGCTTGTGGCAGGCATGCTCTTTGGACTTGGAGCGAATATGCATACCAGTAATGCGCTTAGCATTCCTCTGCTCTTCCTTTGGCTTGTTTACCTCCTTTTTCGTGAAGACAAAAAGAAAAGATTCAGTTACCACCTGCTTTTTTATCCCGTTTGCCTCTGCCTGACTTTTGCACTAACACTTCTGCCATGGTCAATCGTTAAAGCCTTGTACTATCCAGACAACTATACGTTAATCAAACAATCATTTCTTGCCGGTGGGATGAAAACAGGCTCACTGTTTGATTCAGTTCGATATTTCATGGAAACCCATCCGATAAAAGAGCAGCTCGCTGTTCGTACGCAACGGCTTTTCGACACCTTCCGCTTAGTCCGCCTGCAGTATTTCGGAGAAGCATACCAGGAGTTTACTCTCACCAGATTTCTCTATTACTGGAACAATTATGAGTTCTTTTTCTTTATTTTCTCAATATACTCATTGACTATTGTCAGTATGGTGAGCTGGTTTCAACGATCAGTCGCGCTTGTTGCCACAAGGCTTGCCAGAAAAAAAATAGTATTCAGTTCACATACGATTCAACACCTTAAGGAATCTCTTTCTCTGGCAGCCCTTTCTCTTCTCACAGTCTTTTCCTTAATCTTTCTTACCTATGGTTACCCGTTTCCGGACACCAATCATTCGCTTCCAGCAGGCACCATACTATTAATTCACGCAGGATTGATCGGTCTTATTGCACAGTTTGGAATTTTCGGCTACATAACACTGTCAATCTATTCAACCTTTACCGCCTACAGACTTTTTACCATGTGTTTATAATTTATTTACTGGAGGAAGAATGAACATTTTAGTGACTGGATCGTCCGGTCTTATCGGCTCTGAAGTGTGCACCTATTTTCATAAACAAGGTCACCAGATTGCGGGCATAGATAATAACCAGCGTGCAATTTTTTTTGGACCACAAGGAGATACCCGATGGAACCAAAAACAGCTCGAAGAAAGCCTGCCGAAATTCACCCACTATGAGCTGGATATTCGAGACCGTGACGGCGTTCTTGAATTGATAGAAAAACTTCAACCTGATGCCATTGTTCATACAGCTGCCCAGCCATCCCATGACAGAGCAGCGGCTATCCCCTTTGACGATTTTGATGTGAATGCCGTCGGTACTTTGAATCTGCTTGAAGCTACCAGAAGATACTGTCCGGAGTCTCCATTTGTTCATTGCTCAACCAACAAGGTGTATGGCGACGGTCCCAATTATATCACCTTAAAAGAGCTTGAAACCCGCTGGGAATACGATGACCCGGACTACTTAACCGGAATACCGGAAACTTTTTCTATCGATCACACCCTCCATTCTCTATTTGGTGCTTCAAAAGTCGCTTCCGACATCATTGTTCAGGAATATGGCCGTTATTTCGGTATGAATACCTGCTGTCTGCGAGGTGGATGTCTTACTGGCCCAAACCATTCAGGGGTTGAGTTGCATGGATTTCTCAGCTATCTGGTAAAATGCAATGTGGAAGGGATAAAATATTCTATTTTCGGGTATAAAGGAAAACAGGTTCGGGATAATATCCACTCCTATGATGTTGTACGATTCATGGATGAATTTATAAAGAACCCACGTCAAGGTGAGGTTTATAATCTTGGTGGTGGAAAGGAAAACTCCTGTTCTATTTTGGAATCCTTCGATAAAGTGCAACAACTGACCGGAATAAAGCAGGTGTATGAATATGTTGAGACCAATAGAATCGGCGATCATATCTGTTATTACAGTGACCTGAGCAAAATGAAAGATCATTATCCTCAATGGGATATCACCATCCCTTTGGATCAGATATTTGAGGAGATCGTTGAATCCTGGCAGGTCAGGTTAAAGAAATGAAAATACTGATAACTGGTGTCTGCGGTTTTGTCGGCTCGGTATTGGCCCGAGGTCTTATCGATCAGTGGGATGTGGCAGGCGAGCCTCTCGAACTGATAGGATTGGATAACTTTTCACGGCCTGGCAGTGAAGTAAACAGGTTTGAGCTCAAAAAAAAAGGTGTCAAACTCTTTTATGGCGATATTCGTCAACGTGAAGATGTAGAGAGTCTGCCGCCTGTTGATTGGGTCATCGACGCTGCCGCAAACGCTTCCGTTCTGGCTGGTGTGGATGGAAGTGTGAGCAGCCGGCAGATTATGGATTATAATCTGTCCTCCACACTGAATATTCTTGAATATTGTAAAAAACACAGTGCCGGTTTTCTCCTCTTTTCCACAAGCCGTGTCTACTCCATCCATGAATTGGCATCACTGCCCATGATCGAGATGGAAGACTTGTTTGTACTGGATAGTGATGGACTAGAACAGAAGGGTGTCACATCAAACGGGGTAAGTGAAGATTTTCCCATAACCCCACCGATTTCTCTCTATGGTGTGAGCAAACTTGCTTCCGAATCCATTGCGCTTGAATATGGTGACTGTTTTGACTTTCCCGTCTGGATCAACAGATGTGGTGTACTGGCTGGAGCCGGACAGTTCGGCAGACCGGACCAGGGCATATTCTCCTACTGGATAAACAGTTACCTGAGAAAAGCCCCTCTTAGATACATAGGTTTTGGGGGAACCGGAAAGCAGGTTCGTGACTGTTTTCATCCTCTCGACCTGGTACCGCTTATAAAAAAACAGATCTATTCAAACGATCCCGATATACCCAGAATCTGTAATTTCGGGGGAGGAATAAAAAACGTAATGTCGCTCAAGCAGATATCTCTCTGGTGTAAAGATCGTTTTGGTCAACACGACATCAGTGTTGATCCCCAAAAACGTCCCTTTGACATTCCCTGGATGGTTATGGATTATAGCCTTGCAGAATCCACCTGGGGGTGGTCCCCGCAGATCGAACTTGATGCCATTCTTGCTGAAATAAGCGACCATGCACAACACCATGAGAACTGGCTTGAGATCTCCGCTCCACTTTAAATCTAGGCGATAACTTGCAGAACACACAGCAATTACAGCTCTTATCAGTAATAATTCCTGCAAGGGATGAAGAAGGGTGTATCGAGCAGACCATCTCCGATCTGCATAATGACTTCTTAAAAAACCTGATTCCCCATGAACTTGTGGTTGTAGACGACGGCAGTACCGACACAACCTGGGACATCCTCAACCGACTGGCCACATCGATTCCTGAGCTACAGCCTGTACAGAACAGATCACCGAACGGCTTTGGTAGAGCGGTGATTAAAGGTCTCGACTCGATGAAAGGAGATGCCGCCGTCATCATGATGGCCGATGAATCGGATGACAGCCAGGACGCGATCCGATATTGGCAGCTTTTGAATGACGGTTATGAATGCGTCTTTGGCAGTCGTTTTGTCAAAGGCAGCAAGGTTGTTGACTATCCATGGCTGAAACTGCGAATAAACAGAATCGCCAATCTGCTCATCCGCATAGGTTTCAATATCAAACTCAACGATACCACCAATGCATTCAAAGCTTACCGGAAAACAGTCATTGATGGCTGCAGACCGTTAATCGCATCCCATTTCAACCTTACGGTCGAGCTTCCTCTCAAAGCCATTGTACGCGGATACAGATGGACAGTCATTCCCATAACCTGGAAAAACAGACAAACCGGCACGTCAAAGTTGAAAATTAAGGAAATGGGAAGCCGATATTTTTTTATCTGTGCCTATGTGTGGCTGGAGAAATTTTTCAGTCAAGGCGACTATCACCGAGACAGTTGATCACTTTAACAAACTAGTGTTATGGACTAATCCTCTTCCAAACGAAACACCGCTTCAACCGTCACTTCCTTTTTTACAGCAAGCTTAAGCACCTCATCTTTTCTCACTTCTCCATCCACCAGCCAAAACTGAAAGAGTTCTTTATTACCTTTCTCTACTTCTATGGTGCAGGGATAGCCTGAGAAATAGGTGCCCTGATAACCACCTCTGTGTGTATATCCGTCAATGGAAAATGTTGTCGACCCAGGTGCTTTCAATGTTACTGCAAAAGTGCCACCAAGTTTAAAGTGGTGAACCATGTCTTTTCGAATAAAACCGGTCCGGTTTTTCATAAATTGAGTCAGCATGTCGATATACTCCGGATGAGGCGCCCCATAGTTTTTCAACATTGTGTTATAATAATTCACTCGTGTTAGAAGAAACTCCGGAGTTAACTTGTGATTCAGCAGTCCCATCATCAGGTTGATCGCCCATTGACGGAATTGGTCGCTTTCCTGCATGAGCCGTGAAAACAGTATCGGGCGACCGCAAAGCTGATTTTTTTTCCGATAGAACAACTCAAAGCCTGCCTGCCGCCAGTTTTCTCTTTTCAACTGTTTATTGACCTCTGCGGCATAATCATAAAAACTGTGATCCATATCCCAGGTTAACCAGTGGAGTTTCGCATCCGGGTTCTTGTAGTCGTAAACTCCGACACCCTGGCAAAAATCGGTGGTACCGCAAAACACCCAGCTGAATATCTGCCTCACCATGTTATCCAGATCAATTCTCAATCCGGTATTATCCATGGACAGCTTTTCTTGAACCGTTACCGCTTTCCAGAAAATGTTATGATACATATGCTCATCTTTACCGGAATACTCTCCTCTGAATTTATAGAAACCAAAATCTGCGTGTCCCATGGTATGCTGATATTCTCTTCTGCTCAGATGTGGGGTCAGATAGGCCATGCCAAACGATTTTCCATTGATGATCAATTCAACCAGTCTGGTTTTTGGAGCAAGTGCTCCAATTCTGTTGGCAATATCGTAGGCCAGGGGATTATTAAAGGGCTGTCCATCAGGCCAGTCGGTTGTATGAACCACTAGGGTGGACACAATACCCTGGCCATCATTAAATATCAGTCTTCCCGGAATTCCGGGTTTACCATATTCATCACGAAAATAGATCCTGTAACTGTTAAAGGGTTTAACCGTTCTTCGTTTTCCTCCATGAATCCGTAAGCCGATGGCCGAAGAAAAGAGCTGTTTCCCGTTTTCAATAAAAGCAACGTTGCCTTTTCTTTCCCAGGTTTTACCTTTTTGATCTCGATGAGTGACAATGCCGAGTGTGGAATCGTGGAGATATTTGTTGTCAATGGTAATCGAAAACACCGGCCACCCTATTCGGGCCTGATCAGAATCATTATCACCTTTCTCTTGCTCCCCATTCTTTTTTGTGTGGAGGGGAGTCGCCTTATAGAGGAATTCATTGACCTGACGCTTTTTCTGGAAAGTGATCTGCTCGATATCAGGTTCTATTCCTTCAGTCTTTAAATACCTGGCTTCATCATTGGCAGTCAGTTTGATATAATCCATACGTTTAAAAATTCTACCCATCACTCCGAAATTAAGCATCGATGTGGAAATCGAATCGTACTGGAGGCTGTTTTTCAGTTTTGAAAAACGGGAGCTATTTTCGGCATAGATACCGAAAGCAACAGGAATAGCCAGGCAGAGAGCCACAATTGAAAAACGAAACCAGCGCATTTCCCTTCCCTAAATCTCACCAGAGCGATTGAAATACAAACGAAAAGCAAGTTGATGATATTTTTTTCTCATCTTGTGTAACCATTTCAGCGCTTTTTGGGATTCATGACGGTGCAATCGAAAAACAAACTGTTTTTTTGTTGGCCCTGTTCTTTTCGACTGCAGCCTGGTTTTCGGACAACATTGACGCAGACCGATAAGCATAGTGTCAACGCTTTCATGGTTCAGATTGGCAGGTACAGCAAGCTCGAGTATGGCGGTTGACCTGCCTCCCTTTATCAGCGTCTGATTAAGAACAAGGAAAAAGGATATCGTACCGCCAATTGCCAGAAGAATTAAAGATCCAAGCGCAAAGAGGTTCAGCATTGGATTTATGGCCACTTCAAAATGAGGATCTTCTCCACGTGGGAGTATGAATACCGAGCCTGGAGAATTTCCCTGAACCAGTCTCATCTGATGAATATTTTTCAGATCCGCTAGAGTATCTGTGGGAATGATTTGAACTGAAGTATACAGGAGATGACTGACAACCGCCTTTTCAATGGTTATCGGCTGCTTCGACTTGACTGGATCGATACGCAGATGATTAAAATTGGCAAGCGACAACATTTTGAAAGAGTACTCTTTAGTTTCCGGAACGACATTTATCCGAATCGAATTTTTCTCCATATAGGTCTTAGAACCGGATCTCCAGTAAACCTGAAAGACCTGTGGCTGCTCTGTGTGAAGAATCAGATCAACAGTAGTAGTGCTCAATCTGGTCGCCAGATAGAGATTGAAGAGAACAAAGAGAAATACAACTCCAAGATATCCGAGAATCTCAGACAGGCTTGCGTGTATATTCGGTCTGATCATTAGTGGTTGGGAATAAAACTAAAATGATTCATTGCTGTTATAAAAAACATCCACCTGAATAGTTGCACTGATATTTCTCAGCTGTTTCTGCAATTCAATGACGATGCCATCATTTGGGTGGACAAAATTATAGGAAATTACTGTACCACCTTCATTCTCAGCTATCGAATCAACCCGACCTTTGGTCAGCTGATCCTTGATAGTCCCAAGTATCTTTTCTCCGTTCCTGGCATACTCATCTCCAGGCAGCGTTATCATCAACATTCCGTCGTTTTGGCGAAAATCGAGAAAACGTCTGCCGTACCTGAGAAAAAGCAGGCCCATCACAGCAATAACCAAAATAATGGCCAGGAAAAGGAAGTTGAATGTTGCACAGCACAGGGCTGATGCGACAACCAGCATGATAAAGCCGATCTCTTCAGGCTCCTTTATTGGTGTTCGAAAACGGACAATGGACAAGGCCCCCAGCAATCCAAGGGAAAGAGGCAATGAAAACTGAATGGTGATAAAAATTGCGGTAATGGAAGTACCAAGCAGTGGAAACGCCCTGTAAATCAGGCTACCGGTTGAACGTGACTGATAAAAACGGACATATAGAAGAGCGATGAGAATAGATGAAAAGAGAGAAATCCCCATAACACCTAAAAAGGGGAAAAAACCGATATCATCCATCATTTTACTGCCGAAACCGGCCAGCATATCGAGCCATTCACTTTGTTTTGTCGTCATTTTCCCATGTTAAGTAATTAAACGTTTAAGTTGCAGGTAACAACAACTGTATTTTGAAAAAGCGCCTCTGCGACAGCCAAAAGACGTCAACTGGTTCAGCCATTGGGGCAGCTGATCAACTTTCCCTTTAATTTCGAAAACCGCATCTTTCAGTACTACCGGATTTTTTTTGCAGATCATCATGGGATTAACCCGTGAAACGTGGATGTTTTGATCAACACAAAGACGACTGCCGGTTATCGGTTCGATAAAACGATATCGCTGGTAATTAATTTGATAGACGGGTAACAAAATTTTCTTCGGCAATATGTTGTTTTGTTCAACTTTTTTTATCAGTCGGACAAACATGAGATCGTTTAATGGCGTTTTGGCTACCATAGCTGATTCAACATCTAAAAGCTGACGGAATTTCTTTCTGGCACTGCCGATCTTTGATTTGACCTCAAGAAATGTTGATGGAAAAAGGGCACCGGTTTCGATCTCAGAGTACCAACGCAGACGAATCTTGGTTTTCAGATAATCGGAGTTGATCTTCTCTCCCAGGTAAACCCAGTTCCGACTGTCGTAGTAGATGCTCGACACCCTGCCCTTGCTGAATTTCGGGTCGGGATCGCATCTTTTTTTCAACCAGGAAGTAACCTTAACCGCTCTGATATTCGGCAGCACGAATTTGGTTTCATGTTCACCGATGGGTTTATCCGCCTGAGGGATCATATGATTGATTTACTGCTCTTTTTACTGGTTACCTGCAAACTCTAACTAGGCAGAGAAGAAGTTGTTCAATGTCTGGAGAGCGAGTGACATACCCTTCTATTTACAAAGGTTATACAATATCCTCTATGGCTAATCCTGTCCAGCACTGACATGTTAGAATAGTCATTTCCCATTTATTCCTGCTGATATTGTCTAACAACTTTGGAAATACTTGCCTAGTAGATCGAACCTTTTGCGATCTGATATAAACCGACCCGAACAAATGAATAGGTGGAGAACAGAAAAAGGAGAACAATCAGTGGGATAGCAGCCCTAGGTCGTAATTCTTCTCTCTCATAGACAAGCAATAACGGCATCATCATAAATACCGGCAACAAGGTAGCCCCAAGTCCACTAACCCGTTTTTCTTCCGGGAATAGTATAGCCAGATAGATCAAGGCTCCTGATAGGATAAAAAAGCCAACTCCCTGTATGATCCTCGCTGGATCAGTGCGAAAGAAGACGGAGCCCATATAAATAACAACAAAACAACAGAAGAAAAATCCGACTATGGAATAGTAAGGATCAGGAGCAGTTATCGACTGAATACCATAATGGCCAAAGGAACGGCGAAAAGTGTTGTGAGCATTTTTCAGAAGAGATCCTTCTTCCGACTGCTGCTCCTCTATCAAATTATCCCCATGACTACTCTTTTTCGCTAAGAGTTGAGCTTTTGCAACTGTTCTGGTGGTTTTATCTATTCCGGCCTGTTCAAAGGAACCCTTAGCAGATAGCACAATTCCATATTGAATCCCTACCAGAACAACAAAAAGAATGGTGACCAGCCCCAACCGCCCTAACTGTCCTTTTCTGGCCTGAGGTCGCTGTTTCAGCACCAGATGAGTAACTATAGTGAACAAGCAAAAAACAATAAAAAAAGAATAATTAATATCCAGTACAAACAAAAGGGCCGGCAGTATAGCCAACAAAACCGGTGTGATAAAAGAATTGGCAGAGGATTCTCCAGATACATATCGATTGAACAGGCTTGCCGGAAAAATGACCTGACGGCAGCAAAAAAAAGTCAAAAGAAGGCAGATTGACTCTACATTGACAAAACTGAACTGATACCAAATCATCGGCGTGATTATCAGGGGGAGACCAATTAGCCGAGTTTGTACCTCTTTGAATGAATAGAGCAGAATAATAAATAAACAGAAGAGAGAAACAAGCCGGTAAAGAACGAAATCAGGCAACGGAAAGATGGACAGCACAGTTTTTGCTTTTCCGAAAATAAGTCCGCCGATATATCTACTGGTGGAATTAATGAGAGTATTATCACCCGGTTTTCTGTCTCCATCAACATCGTGATTTTGAAGCCCAGGCAGCCACTTGTCGGAATAATAATCAGCCTGTCCGATAACAGACAATTCACCTGGATGGCTGTTCCTCTGGCTGATAACAGCCATTGCTAACGAGAGGATCAATACACTTGCAAGCAACAGCGGAACAAACCGGTTCCTCTTTATCAGTGCGGATACGGAAAAAAAAATCAATATCGTAACCAGACAAAGAAAGAGCTGTTGGAAAAACAATTCCGGCCAGTTAAAGTTTGCTTGTTGAATATCCGGTTCCAGTTCAAATGAAGGGTTTTGTCCCGACGATGTGAAGACAAATCTTTTTTTCAAATGGTGTTGAATGGTGACCTGATTGATTGGTATAAACCGGAGGAAATCAACCTGCGATTCCAGCTTGATTGGCAGGTAACCTTTTTGGTGGATAACCAGCCTGCTGAGACTGCAATGACCTAAATAGTCGATAGGATCAATCCGTAAAACTGATACCTCATCCAGGTCCATTGCAAAAAACTGGTAATTTCTCTGCCCAGGTTTAACAATAATGGTAACTGAGTTGTTATCAATGTATCCACTATTGCTCTTTTTCCAGAACAATTTGAATGTGGCTGGTCGATCTACGTGAATTGTCAATTCCACATAGGCTCTATCAATAAAAAAACGGTAATGGAAAAAGCAGATGACAACACAGAGAAGAGCCGGAAAAATGATTCGATCAATTCTACGCATGTATCCAATCATTTCAGTATGAAGACTATTTGAACTGTTTGATGCGGTTTATGATAAATCGAATCGGACGTTCCCATCGTGTTACCATCCAGTAAAAAGGTTTACCGAAGTAATGCAAAACCACAAGAACCAGCAGATATCGCAAACCGGGGTTACCGAAAATATTGCCGACAACAGAGAGACGATTGAGAAACAAATGTTTGATTAATCGTAATATCGAATTATTGCTGATATCGAATCGATTGTTAAAGACTGTCTTTTCCATAGGTTAGTATTTCAGCCTTTCCTGCAGATGTTTGATGAAATAACCAAGCCTGAGAAACGGACGCCATCGTAACCGTGTTTCCGAAAGCTCCCAAAGCTGTTTTTTTTGCTTCAAATTGGGCATATCAGGCTTATTTTTTCCGTGGAAATCATCAAGGTGGTGTTTGTGGCGAGTATTGATAACTTCTTTTGTTGATGGAAAGGCCATTTTTGAGACTAACAGATAGGAGTACCAGGGACGATAATCCTCCAGTCCATAGCCAAGAAGAGATGAAGCGCCACCGTATCTCTCAGCCGCATCAATAATGCCCTGCTGGAGCGGCTTAAAATAGCTGTCCTGTTCTTTTTCCGCCTGGCCGAAACTGTCTTTAGCTGTTCTGAACTCTAATTGGTAGCCATCATCTGTCAGTTTATAACCGTTTAATGTGGGATGGGGTGCCCGGCAGGCCTCCTCAAACAGATCACGGGCATAAAGAATCGAGCTCGCCGGAAAATTAAACCGATCCTTATCATAAATCACTCCTTCCAAGCGATTCTTCTCCGACGCCGGATAAGGGATTCCCCTTGTTGCACCAAGCAGAAATCCAAAGCACTGTGGAGAATCCGAACGGTGCTGAACAGCCTCGAACAGAAATCGCTGGATAGTACCAAGCCAGCCGATATCGACAATGGCTACCTTTTCATGGTTGAAAAAGCCCACAGATTCAAAATATCGGCACATTGCTTCATTTTTAGGAGCCGTCTGGTTCTTTATCTCCTTTTGGAACTCTTCATCGTCCAGCATTTCCTCAAGTCGTTTTGAATAAACTTGCTCATAGGCTTCGTACAAAGGACTGAGACAGGTATCGGGCTGAAGGTCAAACCGTTGAAGATGACTGACTAGAGAATCTATATCCAGACTAAAAATACGGCAGACATCACTGAAATCTTTATTACCCGGAGGCAGAAAAGTGATATTCACATTAGCCTGGGTCAAGCCCTGGTGAGCGCAGGAAGCACCTGCAAGCGCCATTCTACTGACATAGAGATACTCAATCTCAGGAAGATTCTTATCAGGGTACAAGAGAGGTACCGCTTTCTCCCAGAATTGTTTAAACGTCCAGCCTTCTCGGGACAGAAAAAATATTTTTGTAATATTATTTGTTCTGCACTGCTCTGCTATATGTTGAACAAAGCCGCCAATCATCGGGGCCATAAAATTGTATCCCTCGTTGTACAGGGGAGGACGATCTATGTTTTCACCTTCATGGGGCTGCATAAGCTGCTGCAACACCCTGCCCCTCCAGATGGGAACACCCAGAGCGTAGTTGTAATATCGTTTAACAATCGATTTTCTTTGCCGCTCCGATAGGTCATGGATAACAAGCGCAGGAAGTCCGAATTCGGAGGGTCGCAAGCCGTCCGATATTGGGTTGTCGCCGATATGCAACCAGCTGGTTTTATCAAGAGAATGGTCTTTTTCAATGAGTGGGAAAGCGTGACCAGAAGCCTTGGCAAGAAACGTATCGGCAGAAGAGATGACCGCCTCTACTTTGTCCAGAAAACCTGCACGATCGATAAGCTTTCGAAGATGTACGGCCGGTAGATAGATATCGGAAACCACGAAAATCCGTTTACCTGCCTCAGCCAACTCAACAAGCCAGTCTACCAGTTGCTTTCTAGGCACGAGCATGCTGTTTTCCATGGACAGTTCATACTCTGTGACCATCTCCAATAGATGATCAGCCTTCTGTTCAGAAAAAATGGTCTGAAGCAGTTCCGACATGAAGCGTGGATAACACGCTTCGTGGTCGTCAAAGGCTTTGGCTGTTTGCCGTCGATGGTCGTTTTCTATTGAGTCACGGAGTTGCTGAACTTTTCCAGGACGAATTGAAATACCCTGTCCTTTGGCAAGCGATGCGATGTATCGGGCAACCGGAAGCTTGACAAGGTCCGGGTCATGAATACGGCGGATGAGCAGGGTATCAAAGAGATCAAATGAGACGGTCTCGCATTGCTCAGCTTTTATCCTACCAGCTCGAATCAGCGATTCAAGCGTGTAAAATTTTTGCATTGTCATGACATAAATTCCAACTTGTTATGCTGCTCCTATAACCTCTTCCCTCATGGCACGATACGTAAATAGTGCAAGTATGTAAATACAAAGCGCTACGACCATTGTCACCTTGAAACCAAAAAAGATGGATAGCAGAACCGACATGATTCCGCCGACAACGGTAAACAGTCCATTCATCGCCCAGGCCCAGGCAATAGCTCCTGACGGTTCCCTGGAAATAGCCAGAATACCAAGTGGAAACGGCATGCCAAGAAAGAAACCAAGAGGGAATATCATGAGCATGGAAACAAGAACACGCACCATTTGGGAAGACTGGAGGAAATAACCGAAAATCAGCTGGTGGGATACGATGAGAATGATTCCGGTTACCAGAATACCGATAAACGGAATCGACCACCTGTTTTCCGGTGTTATATTCATTTTCCCGGACATAAAACTCCCTGTTCCCGCTGCCAACAGCATAGCGAAAACCACACTTGAGTAGGTATATAGCGGATAGCCGATAAGTTTCATGAAAACCTGGATGAACACAAGTTGAAAAATAATGAATCCGGAGCCAAGACAGGAAAAATACACCAGTGAACGCTTCTTATTGTTCCATTTCTCCCTGCCGGTCTTTGAAAAGAAGAGAGGTACGAATACAAAGACAAGCGCGAAAATCAGCGAAGCGCCGCTTGTTACAAAGAGATGAATCGTATCTTTTGGAAAAAACGACCTCTTCAATCTGATATTCAGGATGGCCGCAGTAGAATAGGTCATGTAATTTCCAGGATTAGCCGAGAATTTCTTATTCATCTTCTTACGGATGAAATTAAAATACGGCCTGTCGTCCGTTGAACCATGTACGTAGTACTCACACTGATCGAGGGTTTTTTTGGACATTGTTCCGGAATAGAATTCATCGGAGAGAAAAGAGTTCTCGGAATCATATGGATCTTCAACAATACCGGTATGTCCGGTAAAGAAGTTCCGTATTTTATCAACTTCTTCCTTGGTCCAGCCATCCATTTTTATCAGCAGCGTCGGCAAGGTATCCCTGACCCTCCCCTTTGCCTGAAAGACAATAACATGCTTTCGGAAATCGTCTCTGCCCATCTCCTTCCAGGCCAATGCCGCAGTTGTGATCATTCTCGGGTAAATATGATGATTGATATGGAGAATGCCGTTGTCCTTTAAGTGTGAAAAATATTCCAGATAGGCCTCTTTGGTCTGTAGATAGGTGGTAGCCATGGCACCGGTTCCGGCAGCAATGGATGAACTGGTATGGTTGGAGTACATCTGGATGATATCGTACTTGTCGTTGGATGAACGGAGAAAACTTCGGCCCTCTCCAGTCATGGCATTTACATTGGGGTGGTTGAAAATCTGGCCGTTAAAATCGGCATAGGTTTCCTTTCCCAGCTTAACGACATAACCGACCAGTTCCACAGAATCAACATGAGCGGCGCCGTACATGACAGCCGCCTTGGTTTCCTGACCGGCTGCAGCACCTATGATAAGAACTTTCTGATCCGTATCTCTTTTGATGTAATGGGAAAGAAGCACATTCTCGCCACCAAAATGTTTTGTTGTCTTTTTGGGAATCTGGTCACGAAGCTTGTTGTAATCTCCGTCAAAGGGAAAGATAAAGCTGGACTGGGTTCCACCATCGTAGGCAACATGTTTTCTTTTACGCCGCTCCTGATCGATTACATCAATTTTTGACACCGGATCCCAATAGCTTCTCTCAAGGCTGCCTTCGGCTTTGGCCGCCATGACACCCCGTTTTTGAATATGATCCTTAAACTCAAAATAGTCATCCTTGAAAAATGGTATGGAACTGATGACAACAGCTGCAACAACCATCACCTTCATCCAGGTTTTATTTTCCGTAAATATAGCGGAGGCAAGCAAACAAATTCCGCAGACCAGAAACAGGATACCGCCGGGACCAATTTGAGGTAAAAAAGGAATCAGACCGACACAGCCAAGCGCGGCACCGACAAGATCCCAGAAATAAAGCGCCTGAATTCTTTTTGAATAGCGGGAAAAGAGGATGGTAAAAACCAAGCCTGAAAAGAAGAACGGCAGGGCCAGAAAAAAGTACATCACTACAAATTGAAATAGACCACGCACAGGCTCTTTGTACAGCAGATCGAAATTGAAGGGCAATATGTTGAAAGCGGGTAGAATGATAAGAGCGCACAACCCAAAGATAAGCGACAGAATGGAGAGGAATTTACGCGGATCAATTTGTGTCAGCTTCGGCTTGAGAGATACATAGACGCCAGCCAGACCAAAGCAGAACATGGCCAGCGTGATAACCATGTACGACATGTTTGAATACCAGATCACATCAAAGACCCGTATCAAGGTCAACTCGAGCATTAAAGTCGCCAGAGCGACCAGTAACAGACCCACTGATATATTTCTCATTTGTTTGCTGTTCCTTTTACTTGATTAATTTACGCTTAATTCTACCAGCCAATGAACGCAATCCTTTTTGCTCCTGCCGTGCGAGCTGCTGACGTACGGAAAACAGTTCCTGCTCCAATACAACCAGTCTCTCAGCACCTGTCCGGGCATACTGCCTGGCCTCTTCCGGAAGGATTGCCAGCATATATTTCTTTATTAATTCCTTATCCTGCTCCCTGCCGATAATTGCAGCTTCTCCCAAGGTATTGCCACTGTGGATTCTGTAGTAGAGCAGTTTTTCATCGTCAAGATAGCGAACCTTATCAGGATAGGCGATCATCATTCTGAAAATAAAATCGTAATCATGTAGATATCTCAGTGAACAAAAGGTACCGACTTTCTCCACCGCCTCCTTTGTCATAAACAAATTGGAGGTTGTCACCATGAAATTGCCATGAAGGAAACCGTTATACAGGTCTCCACATTTTTTGTAATGTTCCCGATTGTTGCGATGCCAGACATTCCATCCAAAATCGGGATCATCAAAAATCTTTCCACTGTCGGATATCGGAATAACATCGGCGAACAGACACTGGGCGTCACTTTCTTTTTGAACCTCGACTAAGCGTTCCAGTCTTTTGGAGGTGTAAACATCATCGGAATTCAGTATGGCGACATACTCACCCTTTGCCATCCCCAAACCTCTGTTGATGGTATTGTAAGCGTCCTGGTTCTCCTGATAGTAATATGTTAGGCGGGAATCATCATATGACTTGATTACTTCGGCTGTCGAGTCGGTCGATCCGTCATCGATAATAATTAATTCCAGATCATCAAGGGTCTGCATAAGCACGGAGTCGATGGCCGCTCCGATAAACCGTTCATGGTTGTATGCCGGAATGATAACGGAAATCATCTAATTAAACTATCCTGCCTGTTATTCTATTTTTTCCGGGAAATCCGGACAAATGATAAAAGGTAGACATCATAAAGAAATTTATCTATTTTCACAAGGTGAATTAATGCTCCTGACCGCTGGCTGTAAAAACCGCCTAAACACGGAATGACTTAAACAACTTGCCCAGCCCGGATTTTCGAACCAAGTCCAGTTTATACTCTAGAGTGGCAATATGTTTTTCCAAGTTGATTATATGGTTTTCATACGCAATGTTCTCTGCATTCAGATGAATCAATTCCCTACTCTGTTTATTAATTTCCTCTACAACTGTCAGGTAATCGGTTGATTGGGGCCAGTCTATTTCCACTTCAAATGCAAGACAACCTTCCCTGGTCTTTTCGGTCATTTCTTTTGGAAATTCCACAATGATCTGAGGTGTTTCACCGGTTGCCAGAAAGACATCACCCATTACACCTGAACAGTAATGAACACTATCGAGCACCACGCTTCTGCTGATCTCTTCTGCTCCCACCTTTTCCCAGATAGTGACCGGCTCGGTTGATTCTCCGGTTATCTGTTTGAGAGACATTCGGTGAAGATGGAAAAATCCGGGTTTATCTGCCGCATCAAAGCGGATTGTTGTCAATGACGATACATGTGGCGGTAAAATAAAAAACAGTGTCTGTCTTTTTGGGCCGACCTGCCCTTTCAACTTAAGACTGTTTGTTAAAGACAACGGTTCCTTTAGTGTTACCCAGAAGAGTTGCGTATCAAAAAGCGTTGAGTGACGGGTTGTCACACAATGTTGGAAGGGTTGATAGAGCGCTTTTTTAACCTGCACGATTCCCTGGCTATTACTGATTATCTGTTGAATTCCGGCCTCCAGTTCCGGATATTCACTGTCCAATATTTCCGGGGAGATGGATATGGAAAGACGTTTGAAAAAAAAGGCGATAAAATCGGCTATATTGGTCACCTTTTCTTGTGACATTTTTTTAGCGATTACAGTGTCATGGGCAAAGCTGAACCACAATAGGGCACGAAACAGGATAAACTCACTGCTCAATTCCTCACCTGACTGCCATTCCTGATCAAAAGCGAAATAATTACCGTTGCCATCAACAATGATATTGAACGGCAGCAGATCGACAAACCGGCCAGGATAATCCGACTCTTCAAGCTGCTTTTGTAGATGCTGATAATAGATCGTAAGTAATGAGATGAAATCGTCATACTGCTGACCGTGGATAAATGAATCGATCCAAAGCGAGGCCAGCAGTGTCCCCTGAATATACTCGCTGCTTTCCGGAGTATGGGACAACTCGGAAGTAACTGGGGATACCCCGTTCCGGGCCGATACCATTTTCTTAGTAATGGTCCCCTCCCCGGATTTTTTACAGGTTATCGTCTGGTATCGCTTCTGCTGTTTGCTCTTTGACAGTTTTATAAAATCATAGGGGAAAATATCATCAATTGATTGAGGATCATTGCCACAAATCAACAAAAAGGAATTACTTAAATCGGCAAGATATCCCCCCTTATGCAGAGATTTCCAATAGAGGAATTCGTCATGGTCAGGCAGCCAGCCGGCATCCAGATAGTCTCTTGACCTGATACGGTAGAGGAGGGAATGGCTTGTCGGATCATGGTCTATGAAACCTTCTGATAGAATGACCTCAGAAATGAGATGATCAGGATAGGGATAAAGAAACCGAAATTGGGTCATTCCAGCCCCATTACAAATCTGTTTCCACTCTCGGTGGCTGTACGGCTGAACCGCTGAACGGGTTGAACCAAAATCCTGTAGACCGAAATAGCGCTTACCGGTGGATTCCTCCGTCGCTCCGAGCCAATACTTTAACCCGAGCCGGTTGGCAGCGGGAATAATAAAACAGCCACCCGGATTTAGCGTTTTTTTTAACAGATTAAGCTGTTGAATATACAATCGGACCGATTGAACACCGTTTGTCGGGATGGAATTGTCTGTCTCCGATTGGATATCCAGCGCTTTATTGATCAGAATATAATCATAATTTTGCTGCAGAATCGGTTGAATATCATTTTTTATCAGGTAGAAGTCAGCATCTTGTATATCTCTGCATCGAAGTTTGGCCGTCCTGAGTTGATCAGGATCATGATCAACAGCAACCACACTATGTCCCTGCTCTACAAGATATCGACAGATGATTCCACCCGAGCAGCCAACCTGCAAAACGGTTGATTCCGGTTTCAGGTCCAGACCACGCAAAAAATTAGCGCGTTCAGAATTGAGCTGTAATTCGGTCTGCTGGTCAATCCATGAGTCAATAAGTTCAGGGGAATCAACGGAAAGATCATTGCAGTTTTCAAGGATGTCTTGGACAAGATGTGTATCCATAACGACCACCGGTGACTATGACAGTTTTTTATGAGGACCATATCGTCCTACAAGACCATGAACGAGTCCTTTTATCACCATTTTCAGCTCTGTATATTTTTTTTCTCTGATGCAGTTACGGGCATGGCCAAGATGCTTTTTGCCCCAAAACCAGAAAAGTTTCAACATGTGGGGACGGAGATGCTTGCGTATATACAGAAATCTGTTTCTCACCGTATAATAGGTATAAATATTTCCGCGATTATGGTGTGACGGTGCCAGGTTATGGGTTCCTGATGCTTTTGGATCCACTGCAACCCGGCAGCTTGCACCTGACGGTAAGCGGGTCCTAGCCGTCCTTTTGCAGAAATCGGCAATTTCTCCACTGAAGAAATAATTCTCGTCCAACAGACCTACATGTTCAAAAAGGGAACAACGGATCAGACAGATTGTTCCTGAAACATAATCAACAGCATAGATATCTTCGGGATTTACAATCGTTTTATGATGAGAGATATAGAAGAAACCGATATCTTTTCCACCGCAGTTGAGGATTGCCCCTGTTTGCGAGTCATACAGCACCGGACCGATTATTTGCAGTTCAGGAAAATCATCCATATCTTTGCGCAACAGAAAATAGTCTTCACGTCGGATCCCGGCATCATTATTCAACAGCAGAACAAACTCATGTCCGGAGTGAAGCGCCTTTCGAATACCGATGTTATTACCGCCTGCATACCCGTAATTATTACGATTCATGACGATCTCAACATCCTGACAACCGTCAATCAATGTGTTTTTCTGCTCAGGCGTTGAGTTGTTGTCAATCACATAGACGGTCGAATCATTGAGTATATCCGGGTGAAGCGAATTGACGCAGCGAATTGTCTCATCGGATCCGTTCCAGTTCAATATGATAATGGCAGTCCGTTTCATATGGGGGAGCAACGTACAAATTGGTATTCAACAAATTCTTTTTATTACTTTTGTGAAACAATAAAATGGTAAAATGGATTCTCATCCTTTTTCAGCGACTGCCCTAAATGATGAAGATACTCATCGGGATCAAACTCCCTGTTCGGCCGTCGCCGCTCACGCCATCCTGTTTGACAGTAGTGAACCAGAGGATCTATTTCACCGCAGAGGACATCAAGGTTTTCGGCAAGATAATAGGTTCGGTCAAATTGTCCGGACAGGGCAATTACGCGATATTGCTTGTTGGTCAACAGGAGTGCTGCTTTTGTTGCTGCTACTCTTAAACAGCGGACAACACCCTTTAAAGTCAAGAGCAGTTGATTCTGTTCCTTGGCCCTTTTCTGGATATACCTGTTTATCCTCTCATCGATTCGACTTCCACGTTTGAGCTTTTCTTCAAACCGTTTAATGATGTGATCACTGACCGGATCACCGATAATCAAATATTCGATATCGATCTCAATGGAAAACCTACTATTTTCATTTTCTGTAAGGTCGGGATAGACCCAGATTTTCGGTTGGTGCGAATTAAAGTAACTGTTGTTTTCATGTTCCAGGGTCGAATTGGAACTGATCCGATTGATCTGAATCTCACGATTGTCTTTTAATACCCTAATGTTACCAAGATGAATGATCGCCTTTTCATTAATCGGACAGAATAGCAGAACCGGACCACTTGAAAACTGCACATCGTCAATCCGCACCTTCTTGGTCGTCAAATCGACCTTTCGGCTGCCTATCTTCTTTTGATTTCTCAGGTTGCGATCCACACTGAACAATTCGGCCTGATAATAAACGCCTTTAAGATCGATCAGATGATCAAAAAAGACATTAATATGGGACTTGAACAGTTTTTCATGTTTGTGGAAAATTTTAACCAGGATATCGAGCTTCTGTTTTTTTTCCTTGCTTCTCAGCATCGAATCGTCATTGACCCGATAGTAGAAAAGAACTTCCGGTATCCGTTTGACTTTCCTGCCAAGCTCAATGAGGGATAACCAAAAATCATAATCCTCCCAGCCATATACCATGGCAGGGTCGTACCCCCCCACTTGTTGCCAATCGCTGCGGCGGAATAAAGCTGAACAGAAGATGATATTGTTAATCAGCATTTCCTCGAGGCTGAAATCCGGCAGAATCCATTCGCTGTTTTTTGCTCCGAAGTAATTGGCCCTGCAGTAGACAATGCCTGTTTGTGGCGATGATTCAAGGATTTTTACAGCCTGTTCAAGATAGGTTTCTCCTATACGATCATCGGCGTCAAGGGGAAGAATATATGTACCTTTTGCCTCTTTTATTCCGTTATTTCGAGCAGCCGGTAGCCCCTGATTCGAGGTGTGTATAACCCTTGTCTTTTCTTTGCGGTAATCACTCAGAAGCTTGTTGGTGGACTCATCGGTTGAACCATCGTTGATAATGATAATTTCAAAGTCTCTAAAGCTCTGAGATAAAACGGAGTCCACTGCCTCATCAATATAGTGTCCATGGTTGAAACAAGGTATGATAACACTTACCTGAATACTGTTTATTTTATGAGAATTTTCCGCTACCAATTGAAATCTTTCCGATAGAATTCGTTCACCATCTGTTTCCAGTGTTCATCATTTTCAAGATAGCCGTGTTCGGCATTATCTTGATGAACCCGATATCTGGCAAATAGTTCCGGTGAATTATAGAATGTGCAGCCGTGATATGCCAGTCGGAGCCATAGTTCATGGTCCTCACGATACCGCATTTCCTGTCTGAAACCACCAAAACGAACCAGGTAGTCCCGTTTTATTGCAACAGTGCAGATTGAAAGACGATTTCCCTTAAGCAGCAAGTCATAGGTGCAGTTTTCACCGGTAAAGCCGATCTGCCCGTTGGTGAATCTATCCGACTGAAAATTATCAACCAGATATTCTATGGCACCGCCAACCCCATCAACCTTTTTGTCGAGAACATGGAACAGCGAACGTTCAAGACGTTTGGGCATAGCGATATCGTCACTGTCCAGAAAAGCGACAAACCTGCCCCGAGCCATTTCGATTCCTTTATTTCTTCCCCGGCAAGGATTACCGCTGTTGTCTTTGAAAAAAAAACCTCGTATCTGAGGATGATTCAGATACGATTTTACAATATCTGTGGTCGGTGTGGGAGAACCATCACAGATGAGCAGGATTTCAAAATTGCCAAACGTCTGAGAAAGAACAGACTCGATGGCCTGGACCAGTTCATCCGTTCTGTCGTAAATTGGTATAATAATAGAAAAACAGGGGTTGAGCGGATCGAGCGTTTTCCCCGTATTGAGCACCTTCCTGTTTATATGCCATGTACGAAAAGAATGCAGATATCGTTCTACTTTTCCTTTGAGCCGCCGCACCACCATCACTTTCGTTCCCGGTTTTTCAGCAACCTTGGGAAATAGGTCGCAAGCCTGCCAAATTTCCAGCTGAAACAGGATTTCATTTCATCAAGTTCTCTGATGGCTGCTTCAAGCTGTTCTTTCTGTTCTTTATTCTCTCTGGTGAGGTGTGCAAGATATTCTGTACCGCCGGCCCGAATGAACCGGTAAAAACTCATCTTTTCATCTCTTGGTTGAGAAAAGAAATGATGCAAGTAATCGCGTATCTGTCCACTGTTGAAATTATAAACAACAAGATGGGTCTGGATGTCAACCTCTTGGCTGATATACTTCTTCAGTCTGTTTTCGGTGAGATCGAATCCGAACTCATGAAATAGGTTGGAAGTGACGTCAAAATAGGTATTGTACCGGCCGGAAAAAAGATCTGTTCGTTCAAGAAAATACTGATGAACGCTCAGTTCGCGATAGATTCCGCGGAACAGAAGAAAACCGACCTCAAGCCGTTTGCTGTATTCCCATTCCTGATCGAAAATCCGCATCGTTTTGTCTTCACCAACAATAAAGTTGGAAGGTAGACAATCAAGCAACCTCCCTGAGACAAAATCGTCTATGGGATCATTTTCTTCGATTATGGGTTTTGCCTGTTTTTTAAGATAGTCGACCCATGGCCTAAAATAGCGAATAAGCTGGAGAAAACACTCCTTTCTGAGGACCTGATGAGAAAAAGTCAGACTGTAAGGTGCTCCGGACAGGTATTTTTCCGAACCGATATGATGAGTGATAGGACTATTCGATATATCTTCTTTCTGAAGTTCGGGAAACGACAAACTTTTTTCAGCGATCAGACCGGACTGATCTTCCTTGACAACAGTGTGGGTAAGAAATTGTTTTCTCCGGGAACAGGAGAAAAAACGCGCAAGCCACGGCTCTGTTATGGTGTTGATAGAAAATTCGCCATTACCTGAAAAAATAAGAAAGGAATTGGCCATATCCCCGGTTAACCCGTTGTCGCCAAGTATCTTCCAGGCCTGGGCCTCATCAAAAAAACGCTCTTTGTTTCCGGTGTAATCCCGTGATGGAAACTGAGCCGGCAGATGACTCTTTTTCAGCTCTTCCTGACCAAAGGACTCATCGCGCAGCAGCAGACGGGTCAGCTTATAGTCGGGAAAAGGATAGAAGAACTCATTATCGGTAAAACCGGCATTGCAAAGAATTTCAAGCAGTTTTTCTTTGCCTGTTGTTCGGAATGTCGCGGGCTTGTAACCATTGCTGACACCTGTGAATGGTCTGCCGCTGTGATCTTCCGTACAACCGCTGAAATACTTGAGTCCAAGCTGGTTCTCAATCGCGATGATCAGTAGGCCATCTTGTTTCAACCATTGACGCACTTTTGTTAAAATGGTTAAAAACGGATCTGTATCATTGCAAAAACTTGGACTGTATTCAAGAACTCCAATCAAGGTGATACAGTCGAAACGCTCCTGAGGTTCAAAGCTGGCAACTGAATCACGACAAACAGTAACATTTTCAAGGTCACGACAGCGGGCCCTTGTGATTCTCGCCCTTTTCTCACTTCCTTCCAGAGCTACAATCTGCAGGTCGGGATATTTTTCCGCCACCACCCTGGTCATAACACCACACCCGGAGCCGATCTCCAGAAATGATTTAAAACCTGAAAAGTCAAAGGGAGCAAAAATATTCCCTCTCAATGGTGACAGATGGCATTCCGTCGGCCAATCGGTAATCTGTTTCTGAAGTTCATCGGAGGCAACAGAAATATCATTGGTATTCTCAACCAACTTAAGCATACGGTCTTCGGCATCACCAACATCAGCGTAAGCAACCGCCTTGCCATCATCTCTTGACCAGATACCTTCTGCAGATTGTTTATATTTTTTCGACAGCATAATCCGCTTTCCTAGCTCCTGGTGACAGTGATTTTTGAATCAAGATCAAAAACACCTGTACTGCCCCTGTCCGAAACCACCTCAAATGTCAGGACATCATAACGCCGATCATAAACCACATATTTTTGCTCCTTAAATCCGGCACACCCAAAAGAGAGCAGGTACCCTCCTGGATTGAGCATCATTCGATGTTCAAAGGTCGTTAGCAGGATTTCACCTTCTTGGGTAAGACCTATTTGTAGATTCTGGAAATGTGTATTGGAGGCGCACAGGTCAAAACCTTTGACGTCTTTAACCGTGTAAGCGGTGATGGGGTGTTCAATAGTTTCATGGAAGAGCGCTTTGAACCAGAACACGTATTTCTCGCCATGAATAAGGGTGTTGGACTCTTTCCCATTGATATCGCGTATACCGACCTCGATGATCTCGACCTTGCCGTTACCGTACCTGTTTTCATTAGGATTTGTCCGATATTTGGATTCGCTGTTTCTCAGGTGTCGAACCAGCATCTCATCCGGTGACGCGCCATTCGAATTATCTTTAATTGGGCTTGTTCCTGCGGAAAGCCTGTTATAGGTGTCAACCACGTCCTTGGCTGCTCCGGATTGAATGATTTTCCCGTGGTCGAGGAGATAAGCATTATTGCAGTAACGGGTGACCAGGTTCATAGAGTGGGTGACAAAAAGAATGGTCACCCCCTGCTCCTGGAACTCCCTGAATTTTTCAAAACATTTAGCCTGAAACGATATATCTCCCACAGATAGCGCCTCATCGACAATGAGGATGTCCGGATTGACATTAATGGCTACTGCGAAAGCCAACCGTACATACATGCCACTTGAGTAATTTTTAACCGGTTGATCAATAAAGTCGCCGATATCGGCAAATGCAGCAATATCATCGAAGCAGTTATCCATCTCTTCCCTGCTCATACCAAGTATTGAGCCGTTCAAATACACGTTCTCCCGACCGGAAAATTCCGGATTGAAACCGGCTCCGAGTTCTAAAAGGGCCGAAACACGGCCGGTTACATGAACCGAGCCTGAGGTCGGTTGAAGAATACCGCATATAATCTGCAAAAGAGTAGACTTGCCGGAACCATTTTTACCTATTATGCCGATGGTATCTCCCCGACCAATAGAAAGCGAAACTTCATCTAAGGCGACAAAGGGTCGGTGATATTTTTTTCCACCAAAAGGCAGACAGGCAACTTCCTTAATCCTCTCAAGTTGCCTCTGATAGAGCTTGAATACCTTGCTGACACCCTGCACATTTATGATAGATTCTGCCGACTCGGTTGGATTCATGTCATTCACCTAGAGAACGTCGGCAAATTGAGGTTGAAGCCGTTTAAACACATAGATACCGCCGACGAACAGGCTGATGGTAACAATCCAGAAATAGAGGGTCTGATAAGGATGTTTCCAGAATGGAATAAAAAAGATGAAAGACTCACGATACCCCTGGACAAAATAGTAGACCGGATTGAGTTTAAGGAAGAATCGAACTTTTTCCGGCATAATATTGATATCCCAGAAAATCGGGGTAGCCCAGAAACCGACCTGGACAATAATTGCGACAAGGTGGGCCACATCCCGGATAAATACGTTGCAGGCAGCAAGCAGCCACGAGAGCCCCAAAACAAAAACCAGAAGGCAGAACAGATAATAAATGGACTGGAAATAGTAAAATGACAACTCGAGTTGTTGGAAAAACATCAACGCCAAGAGAATCAGAAGAAAAAACACATGCGTTACCAGCCCGGAAATAGATTTTACAATGGGAAGGATCTCTGAAGGAAAGAGTGTTTTCTTTACCAGATTGGCGTTGGCGACAATAACGGAGGTACTTCCGGTCAAAATATTTGAAAAATAAAACCAGGGAGCCATCCCGGCTGTCAGCCAGACAACAAAAGGAACGTCGTTCTTTGGTTGGACGCGAAATCCTATACTGAAGATGAACCAGAAAACAAGGATCATAATAAGAGGATGAATAAAGGCCCATACCATACCAAGGAGAGAGCCGATATACTGGGTGGCTATTTCCCGCTTGGATAAAGTTACAATCAGTTGCCTCTGCTCAACTACCTGATTGATGAGTGTTTTTAAAGAGTTCAACATTGACGACGCTACAGGTTTATTTGCACGATAGGTTTTGTTACATTCATATCTGTTTGGATACAGGGACTTGGCATTATTTATCTTTACCGATCAAATAATAGACACTGCCTCTGTCTTCCAGCTTTTGGTTACCATCGAGTTTGTTAAAGTGGGTATCGATAACATCGCTGCAAACGGATCTCACAAGCTTATCAAACGATTTTCGGTTATATCTGTTTCCCCAGCTCCATCCCGGAGCAGGACATTCAAAATAATCATCCTCGTCGTTTGCCATGGACACCACATTCTGTACAATCAAATATTGGTTTGCCGTTGCGTAAGAGAGTTCAAGGATCTCTCGAGGACAATCGACATGATACAGACCACCGACATTGGCTACAATATCAGTCCGGGGCAATTCCGCACCAGGAACAATATCCTGTTGAATGAATTCGACATTTGGTATTTTCAGTCTCTGGGCAATAACAGGTGCGTTTTGAAAAAAATTGTCTCTGTTGTTATCGATACCAATGCTTTTTTCGCAACCGAGTCTTGCTGCCACCATGGCGTAATATCCATCTGCGCAGAACAGCTCGGTAAAAGAGACAGTCTCCTGTGAAATTTCCTTTGACTTGGCAATGGCATAGGCAATGTAGGCTGTAAGTATAGGTGCCTTAGCCTTCTGGTTAAGAACGCAATTTCCAGGCAATTGCTCATTGTCCACACCGAAAAACGAATAATTATGATATAACGGCCCTAAATCGGATAGAACATTAGCCTGTTTTTTCTTAAAAAATCTCATCATATATCTATTGTATCGTCAAGTCGTTCAATTCAGTCATCCAAAACATACCGGATTGATACTATCAGCTTTTTGCCAACTCTTTGCTGCCACCAAGTGTAATTTTATCAGTGAGGATCAACAGAAAAACAAAGTACCATCCATAGGTCAAGACAATATCAGGATACCAAATTGAAAAACTCAACGAAAAGATCACAATTCCGCTGATCAGTAAAGCCCAAACTGCAGGTTCCTCTATTTTTTGTTTGATTAGCTTATACAGTCGATTAAAGAAAAGGACAAACATGGTTGATAACCATAAAAAACCTATCATTCCATGCTCAAGCAAAATCAGAAAGACCAGGTTATGTGGATGTCCACCTGGCAACAGACTCCAGCCGGGAAGTTTTCCGCTTGGAATGGGAATTTCAAGAGTCGAACCAAATCCGTAACCGAAGATCATCTGTTTGCGCACCATCTCGGAACAAAACTCATACAGATAGATCCTGGCGCCAATTGCCCAGTTTTGCCGAAGAAAGGAAGATGAGTCATTATAGATATTCCAAGGATTCTGGCTCATGATCGGATAAAAAATAAGCCAAAGAAGCGGAATCAGCAAAAAGATCAAACTGACTGACAGGTAGACCCAGTAACGACCTTTCTTTATCTTAAGATGGGCCAATCCAAAAACCAATAAGCTACAAATGACAGCAAGTTGCGCCGATTCTGATGTTGTTGTGAAAAGCGCCCAAATGGTAATAAAACAGACAATAATGGACACTGCCGTTTGCTGTTTTCCCTTTCTCCAAAGGAAGCCAATAGCGACCCACATCATAAATACCAGATAAAAACTGAATACCTTGGTATTGCCGATAGTGTCGACAACACGCCACGGAGTAAGAAACTTTAACGATTGTTTATCAAGCAACTCGTAGTGGACAGCAAGAATTGTCACAGCGAGGATCAGGGTTAACCCGGGTAATAGATATTCAAGTAGTTTTACTTCAAACATATTGTGTAGTCTTGTTGACAGAACTATAAGAAACACTGGGATAATTCGGAAGAATGATTTAATGAACCAGTTATCATTCACGTAATCGGACTGACCAACCAAGATGCTGATCAACGCCAGCCCGAGGTATCCTGCTAAAAAGAACGAAGCCCTGTTATAGAATGTTTTCAGCTTCTCAGAGCAACCTAATAATCGAGGAAGAGCTAAACACAACAAGGTTAAGAGAAATATATCGCCATACCAGTCATTCCTGGCATTGAGATATGCATAGCCTGTGGAAAAAACGAATAAAAGAACAAGCAGCAAACCATTGCCCCAGACAACAACTGGCCCTCTGCCCGGAATATCGGCTACCCGTTTATTCATCGGCATCATATTGATATTCCGGTACAATATTGTTCAGATGTCGACGCAGCCGTTTGACTTCCCTTCTTTCTACCGCTTCTTTTAGGGCAACGAGCTCATCTTTCAGCCAATCCCACTCAATCTGGCGACTTTGGGCAAGCCGCAACTTTGAGTGTGAAGTCTGCTCATGATTCTCCATGTTATGAAAGAGTTCCTCGTGCATTTTCTCACCGGCTCGTAGCCCGATATATCGGATTTCAATATCCAATCCCGGACGGAAACCACTGAGTCGAATCATCTGTTCGGCCATTTCCCTTATTAGCACCTGCTCTCCCATATCAAGGACGAATATCTCCCCGCCTTCTCCCATAATCGTCGCCTGAAGAATCAGGCCAACCGCTTCCGGTATTGTCATGAAATACCGTTTTACATCCCGATGGGTGACGGTTACCGGCCCGCCTTCCTCTATCTGTTGCTGAAAAAGGGGCACAACCGATCCGGCGGATCCGATAACGTTACCGAAACGAGTTGTAATGAATCGAGTGTCTGAACGCTCGTTAAGATTCTGGCAGTAGATCTCGGCAATTCGTTTGGTCGCTCCCATTACGTTGCTCGGATTCACTGCCTTATCGGTGGAAACAAAAACAAATTTATCCACTCCGTATTGCCAGGCTGTTTCGGCAACTGTTATTGTGCCGAAAATATTATTAAAAACGCCTTCCGCAGGGTTTTCCTCAAGCATCGGTACATGCTTATAGGCGGCCGCATGGAAAACGACTTGAGGTTGATAGGTTTGAAAAAGCCAGTTGACTCTATCCCGGTTCTTGACATCTCCCAGGACGCAATAGAGCTGTATTTCAGGATATTTTCGGCGAATTTCCTGTTCTATGGAATAGAGATTGAATTCGCTGTGCTCCAGAACAATCAGACTGGCCGGCTTCTGATAAGCGATCTGTCGACACAATTCCGACCCGATAGAGCCACCACCTCCGGTAACCAGGACACTCTTGGACATAATAAATCTGGCAATGGCAGTGTTATCAATGGCAACCGGTTCACGACCAAGAATGTCTTCCACGGTTACAGCTCTGATCATATTAATATCTATTTCTTTGTTGACCAGTTCGACTGTACTCGGCAATGTCCTGCATTCAACATCATTTTTTCCAGTTAATTCAACTATTTTACTGATTACCGACCGGTTGGCAGAGGGAATGGCGACCAATACAAGTTGAACTGAGAAACCGGTTATAATTTCCTGAAGATCGTCGATCGCTCCCCTGACCCTGATGCCGTGTATCTCTCTGCCATATTTATCCGGATCATCATCAAGTAGGGCAACCGGTAAATACTCAGGCCGCCGACTAAGATCCCGTAAAAGCTGTTCACCATGACTGCCGGCACCGACAATTAATGTCCGTTTTGGACTTACCACCCGTAAATCAAGCCGGCGTTCGTTCAACCATCGGTATATAATTCGCGGAGCCGATAGTCCTAAAATGAGCAGGATTGGATAGAGAAAAAAAACACTCCTTGGAATCATATGGAGACGGAACCAGAAAAAGGCACAGATCACCATCAGGCCTAGCCCCAACAAAACCGCTTTAACAACTCGAGTAAGATCCTGGAGAGAAGCATATCGCCAGATTCCCCGATAAAGACCAAACAACCAATAAGCTATCCCCTGCACGGGAATAATAATTAAAAGAAGATTCCAGAACCCCTGATGAAAATTACCGGGTATTGTTCCAAGATTAAAACGAATCCAGTAGGACAACCACATGACGACAGGAACCCAACAAAGGTCATGGATGAATGCCGCCCATCTGTTGAGCAGTATCTTCTTTACCCTATCTTTCAATTGCATTCCCTGTTTTGCTTAACACCGACAATTTTGAATAACCGATACGATGCGGTCCATGTCTTTATCGGTCATGGCAGTGCCGGAAGGCAGGCAGAGGCCTGTTTGAAAAAGCTGCTCGGAAACAGCGCCGCCTATCATTTCATATTCTTTCAACAGTGGCTGAAGATGCATCGGCTTCCACAGCGGTCTGGACTCAATATTTTCTTCTTCCAGTGCCATTCTGATGGCTTCCCTGGTAGCTCCGAATTTTTTTTCATCAACGGTAATACAGGTGAGCCACCTTGTTGAGCGACCGTGTTCCGGCTCGGGCATAAATGAAATGCCCGGACAGTCTCCAAGTTCATCTTTATAGTACTGGAAGATCGCCCTCTTTTCATTCACCCTGTCGCCCAGAACAGTCAATTGACCACGACCTATGGCCGCGACAATATTGCTCATTCGATAATTATATCCCATTTCACTATGTTCATAATGGGGTGCATCATCCCGTGCCTGAGTCGCCCAGAATTTCATTTTTTCAATCAGCTGTTGATCATCCGAGACTACCATACCGCCGTTGGAAGCAGTGATTATCTTATTGCCGTTAAAAGAAAAAATACCGGCCATGCCATACGTTCCGGGAGCCCTGCCTTTATATGTTGCTCCAAGAGCTTCGGCGGCATCCTCAATTAGTGCAATTCCGAATTGATCACAACATTCTTTTATCGGGTCGATATCAGCGGATTGTCCGTACAGGTGCACGAGGACAACCGCTTTTGGCAGACCGTTGATCTCTGCCCTTTTTTTAATAGTATCAACAAACATCCGGGCATCCATGTTCCAGTCGGTCAATCCGGAATCGACAAAGAGTGGTTTTGCGCCTAGATAAAGAATGGCATTGGCGCTGGCAATGAAAGTTAAGGACGAGCAGATTACCTCATCACCCCGCCCAACTCCGCAGTACCTGAGTGCCAGATGAAGAGCGGCAGTGCCGGAACTGACAGCGGCACTGTATTTACTGCCGACCTCCTCTGAGAACTCTTTTTCGAGCATATTGATCTGAGGGCCCACAGGAGCGATATAATTAGATTCGAACGCCTGATGGACAAAGTCAAGCTCACGTCCCCCCATATGGGGAGGAGATAGAAATATCCGTTTATTTTCTGCCATCCTTGATAATCCTGGCCGGAACGCCAACCGCAACACAGTTATCAGGTATATCGCAATTGATGAAACTGTGAGCGCCGACAATACTGTTTTTGCCAACAGTCACACCTGGCATCACTGTTGAATGAGCTCCAATCCTGCAATTTTTCCTTAAAACAACTTGCCCCTGTTTATTATCGATGGTCGAAATGGAGTAAATTGAACAATGCGAGCCGATCTGAACGTCCTCTTCGATAATGACACCGAATTTCGCGTTGATATAAGTAAAAGCGCCAATATCCGTTTTGTAGCCAAGTTGGAGCCCATCGACATTCTGGACTACCCAGTTGTATTTTGTCGGCCTTCCTTCCTTGATTTCAGGAAATTGCCACTGTGTAAATCGTGAGTCAGTTGTCATTTGATCGAGGTGTCCCTGTAAACTTTTCAGCCGTGACGCTGCCCGGCTGATTAATTCCTTCACGACTGAATAGTTTTCCAATAGTCATCCAGAGAATTTTAATGTCAAGCCCGAACGACAGGTTATCCACATACCACGCGTCAAATTCGAATTTTTCTTCCCAGGATAGGTTGTTCCGGCCATTGACCTGAGCCCAACCGGTAATCCCAGGATGAACATCGTGTCTGCGTGCCTGCTCATCCGTATAAAGCTCAAGATATTCCATCAGCAGCGGCCGGGGGCCTACCAGACTCATATCACCCTTGAGCACATTCAACAGCTCAGGTAATTCATCAAGACTTGAACTTCTTAAAAACCGACCAAAAGGAGTCAATCGTTCTTCGTCCGCAAGCGGTTTACCTTGCCTGTCGACTGTATCCTTCATGGTCCGGAATTTTATGAGCTGAAATGGAACTCCTTTATATCCCGGCCTTTTTTGAATGAAAAAAGCTGGTCGTCCCATCTTCAGGACAACAAGCAGCCAAATAAAAAAAAACAGCGGGGCCAATAATAGCAGCACTGTAAAAGTGATCAAAATATCAAAAAGACGTTTCACATCAACAGCCTATAGTTTCCAGAATAACTCTATTCACTTTGCGGACATCATATCTACTGATAGCTCTTTCCCTGCTTTTCTCTCCCATGCGACCGATAAGGTGCGGTTGTTGAATAAATTTAAGCATCGCGTTTTTCACTGCTTCACTATCCTGAACAGGCACCAACAATCCATTAACACAGTCTTCGACAGTCTCTCTACAACCCGGCGCATCGGTTGTAATAACCGGTCTTCCCATAGACATAGCCTCTAAAACTGTCCGGGGGGTACCTTCTCTATATGATGGAAGTACGTAAACGGAACATAAACCAATACTCTTTCTGACATCGTCTAACCGCCCCAGATTTATGATAGTCCCTTCCCTTTCCCACAATTCAATCTCTTCAGCACTTATTGATGCCGGATTAGAGTCGGACCAGCCAACCAAATAAAATACAACATCCGGATGTTCTTTCTTAACCTCCCTTGCGGCTTCAACATATTCAATAATTCCCTTATCTTTTAAGAAACGGGCAATCAATAAAAATGTCACATCTCCGGGTATCGGTACGGGGGAGAAGAAGTCTATATCAATACCGGAACCATTTATAATAACGGTCTTTTCTATGGATTGCACCAGAAAATTATTGAGGAAAAAATCCCGATCATCGGGGTTTTGGAAAAAAACCTTCCGATTCCCGGCAAGACTCAATCTGTACAATAATCGTACCAGGGAGCGTAAAGGGGAAAAAGTGTCCTTTTCAGCTGTAAAGGCCCAACCGAGACCGGTAATCATCGCATACCTTTTTCTTATTCCAGCAAATCGGGCTGCAAGCGAACCAAAGATAACAGGTTTGATTGTGTAGCCTATAAAAACATCAGGTTTTACCTTGATAAAGAGGGAAAATAGAGCAAAGAAAGTAAAAAAATCTTTGAGTGGATTAATTCCAGTACGGTCTATTGGAATATGACAATACTCGACACCCAGTTGTTGCAACCGCGCGACAATTTTGTCAGAAGCTTGAGGAGCACACCCAATAACCCGATGTCCTCTACGAACCAAATCATTTAAAAGCGGACCTCTGAAATTGATCAGCGATTCGGCGAATCCACCGACGACTACAATTGTTGGCATAAGGAGTTCAACAACAAGAAATAGTTTGTTAAAAACTGATCATCGACTGATCAACTCAAGTGTTTTTCATCATAGGCTTATCTTCTCCTGCCAGGGAGAATTGGCAAGTCTACGCATTCTGTGGACTACTGAAACAATTTTTTGACCGATTCAGTCAATGGAATCTGAGGTGACCAATTGCAATGCAGGTGAAGCTTATTAAAAGAACCATAAGCAATTGAAACATCATTACCGGATCTCAATAAACCAGGATCTTGTTTGATATCCAGTGAAGTTCCTGCCTGTTTGATCATAGTCTCGAGTAGAAATGACATTTGAACCGGAATTCCAGAGCAGATATTGAATACTTGACCACCTGCGGGTTTCTGACATAGGCCCCAAATTGCTTCAATAGTATCATCAATATCTAAAAAATCCCTTTGACTCGCAAGGTTGCCAACACTTATTTCCGGATGTCTGTTTTCAATTGCCTCCATAATCTTGGCATGAAACCCTCCGGGAGCAAGTTTTGTACTGACGCCTTTACCGATTACCTGAAATGGTCTGAACACCATCGTTTTCAAACCGGTTGTCCTGAAATAAAAAAGACAGAGTTCAGTGGAAATCTTCTTGCACATTCCATAATAAGAGACAGGTTCGCATCGATAATCTTCAGTGACAGGCAGACTACTCTCGGCAATTTCACCATACTCGGCAGCTGAACCGGCAGAAAGAAAGGTCGCCTCTGGAGTATATTTGGAAGCTGCTTCAAGTAGAAGTTCCGTGGTTCTGACATTGCTCAGAAAGATTACCTTTTTATCATTAGTCCCAAAAGAACCGGCCAGGTGAATGATAATGTGGGGCTCAACAGATTGTATGAGTTCATCAACAGCCTTTTCATTTGTCAGATCAAGGGCGATAAACCGATCACAGGGAATTGTGGATGAATTGTTCAGCTCGGCACTGATGAGCTGAACATGACTTTGTTTCTTGTGAATAAATGCGCACAGATGTCTGCCGACGAAGCCTCCAGCACCGGTAATAAGGATCCTGGAGTTATTCACTATCGTCTACCAGATATTTATCTTTATCCACCTGAAACAACTCGATGGCTCTTTCGTAATCATCCGGTCTTCCAATATCCAACCATTCGCAGTCATCCTGGAAAGTGAGAATTTTCTCCCCTGCCTTCTTCATATTCATGATCAGCGTTGGAATATCAAGATATTCACTATGCGGTATGTATTGCAGGACCGATTTATGAAAAGCATTAATTCCCATGCTCACTAAAAACGGATAGTTGGGTTTTTCAACATAATCATTAAGGTAGCCATCACCATCGATATCAAGTACTCCAAAATCTATATGAACTTCCCGGGGAAATACCCCGATTGTTGCCAGCGACTTGGCTCGCTTGTGAAAGTCAACCATTTTCACAAAATCAATCGTAGTTAATAAATCTCCATTCATGACAAGAAAATTATCGGTTACATTTTCCACCAAAGAAAGTGATCCAGCCGTACCCAGAGGCTTGTCCTCCATACAATAGCTGATCTCAAGTCCAAGTTTGGATCCATCACCAAAAAATGTCCGCAGCAACTCTGCAAGGTGATTGACCGATAGAGTAATTTTAAGAAATCCGGCCTGTTTCAGCTGTCGTAAGAGTACCTCCAAAATCGGCATATCACTGATCGGCATCAGTGGCTTTGGGAATACGGTTGTATACGGACGAAGCCGAGTCCCCTTTCCTCCAGCCAAAATGACCACTCTTGTATTTTGAATTTCCTGATTTATCATATTTTAGCTATCTGTTTATTGATCAAAAGACTGAACAACCACAGTCATTTAAGTCAACTTGCTCACAGCAAAACTTTGCTCTATCTGAGGACCATTTCGATTCCCATCCAACAGTTCCCGGTACAATGTGACATAGTATCCGGCTACCTTTAAAATATCAAATTTGTCTTGGATTCGTTGTCTTGCAATCTCACCGAGCTTTTTACGACGATCTTGATTATCTAATATCGTTCTGATATGCGCCCCGAATTGCTCAACATTGCCAAATTCACAGATCAGCCCTGAAACCGAGTCCTCAATAACTTCTCCAACTCCACCAACATTTGTGGCCACACATGGTAATCCCATAGCCATAGCCTCCATCAACGCTCTTGGCATTCCCTCTTCTCGCGAGCTTAGGACGAAACAATCGGAACGAGCAAGCACAGGTCGAATGTCATCTACCCGTTCGATCATTTTAATTCTGTTTTGAAGTTTCAATTCATTGATTTCAGACTGAATGTTCTCGCGTAAATCACCGCGACCAATCCAAACGAACAGGACTGAGTCATCATCTCTGAAATAACGATCGATAACATCAATATAAAAGTCATGCCCTTTTGCATAACGAATGTTTGCAATGGTGGTAACAACTGTTTTATCTTCTGGCAGACCGAGCTCCTGACGTGAGATGGATCGAAACTCTTCGGGATTAAATTCATTGAGATCTGTACCGTTTGGAATGACCACCATTTTCCCGGCTTTCAGACCACACTTTTTTACATGGGATTCTTTTACAGCGTTGCTGATCGGTACAAATATATCGCAGAAATTCTGTGTCAGAGAATCAGCCAACGAATGATACCAACTGTACCACAGATTAATACTGTGGATACTGATAACCAGGGGTCTGTTAATCATTGGTCTCAATAAACGGAGAACAAGACTAAGCCTTAGACCGAAAGTGTGAACAATATCAAAATTTCCATCCCGTATTATTTTCAGAATACGAAGCCAGGTGAATGGTGAAGCAAGCGATCCTCCTGTTGAGAATTCCTTATACTCTACTGAATCTGCAAGAGAAATCTTCCCCATATCGGACCCTCTCCAAAGGTTGACAATTTGGGTTACGCAACCTTTTTTATTGATATGCGGGAGTGTCTCAAGAAGCAGGGTCTCCGTTCCGCCAAGACCAGGATTGCTTAAAAGATACAGTATTTTCATTTTCCTAATGGCTCCTGAAAATAATATGAAACGCTATTCTTGTATTATTTAATCGGGACGATTCTGTTTCAGATATCTGAATGGTTCAGATTCGTTTAACCAACTGACTTTCATGGATCGAATTCTACCCAAACCATTAAAATGACCTCGATCAGCCTTTATTACCAATAAAAGTCGGTCTACCTGCTCAGTTGCAGTAAGAAACATTCTTTTTTTCCATCGTGGAACGTCTGCCCGAATAAGCGGATCGTTTGTATTTGGACTAATTTGAGCAACAATTGCTACTGATTCACCAGCGTAATCAACACTTACTTCAATCTTCTGTCCCCTTTTTATCCCATTGAGTGGAATGATGGCCGTATCTCGCCAAATACGAATTTCATCTCCCGTAAAACAACTCAACAATGACGTTTGGCTAATATACGATGTACCAATTCTTGGTGAAACCAGTATCGGTAGAGTAAGCTGTTCTTTTGCAACTTTAACAGAGCCAGAGAGCAAAGGTGCCAAGTTTGACAGACTGTCATTTTGTGTAAACAACGACGCACTATCCGCCATCTCAGCCAGATGACTCCTCTTATGTCCTTTCCACCTTGATACGGCTTTCAGTCCCCAAAAACGACCATTAAGCAAAAGCGTACCATTGTCTGCATCACGCTTAACTTCTTCATGTTCAAATATTGGACATTTGGCAGGAATAAGCGGATTGAAATATATGAATTGTGAGTACTCTTCAAGAACGTGAACATTCTTATTTCCAAGCAATTTCAAGAAAATCGCAGAATATCCATCGGTATAAACAGATTTTGATGATCGGAGATCTATGTTTGAACGAAGGAGGTCGGCAATAAACCAGACAGTCCCTGAACGGTAGGCAGAAACCAAGAGTTGTTTTGGCACAGTACGAACCGTTTCACTTCCAACAGCAACAATAAACCAGCCAATGCAACAGTAGACAATCAACCGATAAAAGGTGAAATAATAAAAAAGAAGAACAATAGCTGGAACAAAAAACATTTCCAATGAGAATGCCCGCTCAAAATAGACATTCTTATATCTTCCTTTTTTGATCCAACTCAGCAGTTGTTTTACTCTCAAGGTGATCTTTTGAAAAAACGATGGCTTTTTTCTTTTTTTAACTTCACCAGTACTTTCAACGACAACTGGCGGCTCCTTAACATACCTCACTATACCACCACCAGGAACTGCCATGGCCGGCACAATCATTGCGGAGGAGATAAAACATAGGCAACAGGCCAGCAACCACTCTTTCCAAGTTTTTTTGGTGACAAAGAGGTAGATAATCAATAAAGGAGCCGTAAATACATAGAGAAGAATAAGGTTGAGGTGGTGCAAATAGCTGGTAGTCAGTAAAGTTCCGCCTAACAGCAGCATAATCCACGATCGGTCTGGGAGTCGTGAAAAAAGGACATACAGTATTCCGGTGAGAAAAAGGATTTTACTACCACCCAGGGGGTAAAAACCGTAATTCAGGTAATTATGTGAGATTATAAAAACAAGTATTCCACCAATAAGTGCCGTACAACCAAGAGCATGGATAACGTTCCTGTTGCGTTCAAAAACAAACTCATAAACCTTTATAAAGAAATGAATAAAGAGAAAAAGCGCCAACAAGTAGTACAAGGTAATGCCACTACCTTTTACAAAACTTCCCAGCACACCAATTATCATTCCAAAAGCCGGGTATCTGGCGGCCTGCCATTGTTTAACAAGATCGATATATACCGGAAAGACTGTACCGTTCAACACTTTGTCGAGATAGTCGAGATGGGCAATATCATCAAAACCGACATTATGACTGAAGGCAAACAGTGAATAAAGAACAACAACGACAATACCGATACCGACCTTTGGCAACTCAAACCCAACAGCAATAGTTTTTTTCCAGCCTTTGCATGTGGAAATAAAACCTTGTTTGGGCAAACTGATTGCTAATGTGACCAGACATAGAACAACAACAGCAATTCTTACATTAATGGACAGTATCTCTGTTGTTGAAGAGAAAGGGAGCAGGAGCATTCCACACAGAATGTTAATAACCCAACCGAGAAAGAAAGCATCGGAAATCGAACATTGTCTTCGAGCAGATCCATAAAGAATAATCAAACCCGGCAAGATCATTTGAAAAATGATTATGAAGATGCTACTCAATACCGTTAATACAAAAGCCATGATTACCAATATAAAGATAGTATTGTTGAAGGGCTCAGGTATTGCCCATTAGCTTTGTCATCCATTGTAACCATCATCAGTATTTGTCAGAATGGATGATAGACTGCTATCCTACAGCAACTCTTTAACTATCGATTATTAATCGAAAAATCTATACTTGAAGATAGCATAGATCGCCTGGATACCGTCACTAAAGCCAATTTTTTTCCCCTGCAGTTTTGTCCTTGCCTCATACGATATTGGAGTCTCATAAAGAGCGATTTTCTGGCGACTCAATTTACATGTTATCTCAGGCTCAAAATCAAACTTCTTAGATTGTATCTTTACTGAACGGATGAGATCACCATCAAATAATTTATAGCAGGTCTCCATATCGGTCAGGTTGAGACCGCAAGTCAAATTCGTCAATAATGTCAAAAATTTATTACCCAATGTGTATATGAAGGAACCGGTTCTCCTGTAATCACCGGAAAACCGAGTGCCATAAACCACGCTGGCATTCGTCTCTTTCACTGTGTTCAGTAGCTTGTTAATATCCTCAGGATTGTATTCCAAGTCGGCATCTTGAATGACGACATAATCACCAATAGATTTTCTAATTCCTTCATAAACAGCAGCACCTTTACCGGCATGCGGGATAGTATACGGTTTTATCCTCGGATCCGCTGCGAGTTCTTTAGCAATAGTGAATGTCCTGTCTTTTGAGCCATCGTCAACAATGATCAACTCATAGTCCATTCCATAATCTATACTTAGAACCTTACTTACTATTGTTTTGAGATAGGTTTGCTCATTGTATGCCGGCATAATTATTGAGAGTTTCTTTCTCGAAAACTCCTGTTCCGGGAGCTTTCCTGTTTTCACTTTTCTAGCGTAAAGAGTGAATTTAGTAAGGGGATTGATGTAAATACTCACTCTTTTCAGAAAGGGCAAAACGTTCAACAATGTCTTTAAACAACCATGGGCGATTTTTGAAGTGTTCTTAAGCCGATCACATAACATGTCGAGTTGAAAACTATGGCCCTGTGAATGGATTTTCAACACCTCAAACCCATGTTTGTAGAGCATTTCACTAAGATTTTTAGGGGAAAAAAAGAATATATGCTCACTGATACGGCGAAAGTCCTCCAATCTTTTACCTAACAGTTTGGATGTGATACTACGGGCATGGGTTGTTGTGAGTACAAGGATTCCATTGTGTTTCAACTTTTCAGCAAACCGCTGTAGTGCTTCTGAAGGTTCAAGCAGATGCTCGATGACATCGAAGGATGTAATCACATTAAATTGTTGGGTCGAACTATTATATGCATCTACTGTCTGGACATTGTACTTGTATCGCTTCTCGATATAGTCGATCGCGCTCTGGTTGAATTCAACCCCATAAACTTCATGATTAAAATCATAGGCAATATCCAAAAAGTGCCCGAGACCACAGCCATAATCGAGTAATTGAGATGGATTTAGTCCAGGAACATTATATCTATTGATGTAGGATAATATTCTCTTGTAGCAGGACTGCTTATTAATTCTTTCAGATATATAATCAACATAGCCGTATATCCCGCCGATTTCTTTTTCTAAAAGCTTATCATTATCGTAATAGGAATCACTGTATACTTGCCTTAGCTCTTCAGGAGTAGGTTTCGGATCCAAAGAAAGCATTTCACAATAATTGCACTTCATGATCCGCTTTTTTGCTTCGGGAAATGAATATAACTCAACATGATCTGTACCGTTGCAATTTATGCATTCGGTAAACTCATTATTTTTAGAAACCATCTTAGCCTACTATGTAGTCGACCCTGAAAAACTCATATTTTAACAAAAAAGAGCGATTTTCGAGCCAAA
>CAZUUJ010000008.1:23740-72701 GCA_964623625.1 uncultured Desulfocapsaceae bacterium | reverse complement strand
TAAAAGTGGTTCGTCACGCCGAACTCTTCTTGACAAGCCTTCTCATGGAAGACTGGCCAATCGACAACACCTCGTGTTAGGCTGAGCTTTGTGGGTAATCAGATTAGTTATTAATCGTCTGTAGTGGAGTTTTGTATACGGGCTGAGGAATAAAACGCTAGATGGGCTTCGGTGATTTACGGATAACCGGTTATGCTTCTGATTTCACGGTATAACGGGCTAAGCGACGAATACATCCTGGTATAGACCCGCCCATACAGCTCTCTGTAAAGGTCACTATTTGCCGGATTGGGTGTAAAAGTCTGCTGGTGGCGGACCATCTCCTCTGCCGCTGCATGAACGGAAGGATGGGCACCCGTTCCAACCGCGGTAACCATGGCAGCCCCAAGGCCGGATATCTCCCAAGTTTCTCCCCGCACCAGTTCCAGGTCAAAGATATCGGCAGCGATCTGACAGATTTCATCACTCCGAGAACCACCACCAGAGACAGTCAAACGATTTATTTTTCGTTTTCCTGCTCTTTCTATGGCGCGCAGGCCGTCGAGCAGGCCGAAGTTCAGCCCTTCGATAACAGCCCGATACATGTGCGATTTTCTGTGAACTCCGCCAAAACCGATGATGGCGCCCTTGGCTTCAGGGGTCTTTATACCCGGTCCCCAGAACGGCTGAACAAGCAGACCGTTGGCGCCGGGAGGTGCCTCGGTGAGCAGATTATTGAGGATTGTTTCGGTGTCTATGTTGTTTGCTCTAGCCTCCAGCATTTCTTTGTGGGCAAACTCGTTCTTGAACCAGTTGACCATCCAGTAGCCACGATAAATTTGAACTTCCGGATTGAAATGGCCAGGTATGGTCGCCGGATAGGACGGCATGAAGCGAATAGGTTCAAAATAGGAGGATGAAGTCGTCTGGATAGTGGCGGCAGTACCGAAACTGAGATTGGCCTGATCGTTATCGGTGACACCCATACCGATGGTTTCACATCCCTTGTCTGAACCGCAGGCAATAACGGGTATCCCTTCCCGGAGACCTGTAAGTCTGGCAGCCTGTTTGCTGATTTTGCCGATTGGACCGGCCGGAGGAACGATTTCTACTAGTTTCTCCGATTCGACGGGAAAAAGTTTGGCAGATAGATTCCACGGTTTTGCCCAACGCTGTTTTTTGTAGTGAAAGGGGATATGGCCGATCTGGGAGCTGACGGAATCCTTGAACTGACCGGTCAACCTGAAGTTAAGAAACCCTGAGAGCTGCAGATATTTGTAGGTTTTCTGCCAGATCTCCGGTTCGAATTGCCGGATCCAGTTGCATTTGGCTTCCCTTTGAACGATGGAGACGGCCTCGTTCATACCGGTGATCAGATGACCGATATGACGAAAAACCGAAGGCTTGTAAACCGGAGCAGCCTTGCGCTGGTCGAGCCAGCAGATCACAGGTCTCAGAGGACGACCGTCCTCATCCACGTTGATCATCGAGTTCCGTACCGTGGTTACCCCGACCCCCTCAATTGCCTTGAACCAGTCCGGGTGTTGGTCCTTCAGCGTTTGGCAGCCCCGGCACAGGCTGCTCCAATACAGCTCTCCATCCTGCTCGGCCCAGCCTTCGTGTTTACTGAAATAAGGCTCGTAGAACTGCTGGTCTTTAGCCAGGAGTCTGCCACCGCTTGAGAACAGCATGCAGCGCAGGCTCTGGGTACCGCAATCGATCGTAAGAAGAATGTTATTCATGGAGCCAGAATAGAAATAACAGAAAAATAAAACAACAAAGCCTATGGACGATTTGCAGCGGAACGTTCCAGCGTCCTCAGGACCGTTTTCATCTCGGTCGGCTGAAAGCCCAGGTTATAGGCAACTTCGCTGTAACTCAGTCCCTGCTTGCGGATAAAATCGGCAAGCTGGTCTACACCGATGGAGCTCCTTGCCGACAGTGTGAGCAGCAGGGTGATCTCTTTGCTGTTGAGATTACGTTTACGAAGTGTTTGCAAGATTTTTGGTTTTACAGAAAAAAAACGGCCCAACAGATGGTCCATGATGAACCTGGAAGAATCCTGAGGATTGAAATCTGCAGCCATTCGTGTAAGAACAGGATCTCTGCTTACCGCGTCTGCAAATTCGGGGCGGGTCAGCATGGACTTCCAGTCCATGCCTTGTTCACGGTAGTTTATCAGGCTGTGGACATCGTTTCCGGTACGTGATGCCACATACAGGCCGATCAATACATCTTCGGACGCCACCCCCTTTCCCATTTTCATGAGAATGATATTTTTTTTATCAAAATGAAAATAGAGACTGATAAAAGAATTGGTTGTTGTGGTTAAAATATAGCTGTCTGAACTGAATTTATTTGCTGGATTAAATGTTCTTTCCTTGAAACAGTGGCAGTTTTTTGTCGGATTTGCCGCCATGGCAGTGTAACCCTGGATACAAAACAGGAAAATAATACAAAGAAAGCAGCTTAGAAGTCGAGGAAACAAAAACATGGTGTTTATTGGTGTCAGTATTGTGGTTTACTTATTGAGTCTTGGTTGTGAATGATAAGTCTGCCAGCTATTGCACGGTATGATACCGGATGAAACCAGAAGATCTTGCCTGGTGTCCGCAATATGGAAAAGTCTGTGGCTCACCGGGTTTGTTCAGCCGGTTTTTTTCGCCATCAGCGACCCGGTTGTCACTATTGTCCTGGCTGGAGCCATTGTCGGTATCGGCGTACTGTTGATGCTTTATCATTGCTTTCAAATAAACTCTCCCCAGTTCCATTTGTTTTATGTTATCAATCGTACAAAGATGCAGTGCTAGCGGATTCCCCGAAGGGCGAGTTGTGCTATACAGTTAGCGTAGTTTTGCTGAATAACTTCATAACCTATCAATAGGTTATGAGGGCAAGCAAAAAACTTCGTCACGGATTCAGGATTATATCAAGCCGGTGCATTGAATGAAACATGTCTGCTAACGGCGATCAAGTTATTTTCTCATTAACGAATTGTGGTATGCATTGGTGGAATGAAGCTGTTTTTTTCAATAAAACGACTCATAAAGTGCGAAAAAAGCGACCTGTCCGCTAAATGGCGTTGAAATTAGTAGGGAGAATACGATAATGATAGGTAGGCCAGAAATTTATAGAGAGCTAAATCGAGGTAATTACTTCTCCAAACAGCTGTTCATGGGTGGAGTTGTATTGGAGTTAAAAGATTGTAACTGAGGGAGAGATGACAAAGCAGTATCAGGAAGCCGGAAACAGAATCGATCGGTTGATGACCATCGATGGAGATGTTCTTTTCAATGGGACAACCCTTGTTGAAGGGACAATCAATGGAGATGTCTCTGGAGAGAGGATTATTGTGGCGGAAACCGGTGTGATTGTTGGAGATCTGACAGTTAAGGAGGTGCTCTGCCACGGCAGAATAACGGGATCGATTATTTGTGACAGCATAAGCGTTGGTCGTTCGGCCTCTGTTAAAGCACAGCTTGAAGTAATCTCCATTGAGATTGAATCGGGTGCAGAGCTGGACTGCAAAATACAACCAGCAAAGGGAGCAGGTGACAAGAAAAAAGATGCTTCATCCGTTCTGAAAAAAGTAACACGAGCCGTTGCTAAAAATAAGAAACCTGCAGCTACCAGGAAGACAAAGGCTACCACGAGGACAAAGGCTACCAGGAAAACAAAGGCTACCAGGAAAACAAACAAGAAAACGGCAGTTGCCAAAAAAGCAAAGGTAGTTGATACAAAAGAAGAAAAACCCGTTGTTGCCAAAGAAGTACAATCTGCTGAGATCAAGGAAAAAAAAGGGAAACAGCCTGAAAATAAAGCAAAGCCGGAGAAAAAACCACAGAAAAAACAGGCGGTTGTGAAGGGCCCGGTTACCATGGAATCTTTGGAGTCAACCACCTTTTTTCCAGAAGGTGAACGCAGGGGGACGGTGAGATCCATTGTTGAGCTGGTCCAGTCATCAAACCACAGGATGGTCAAGGTGATCGGTGATATGGGAAGCGGTAAAACAACCATCTCCAACAAGATTGCCGATGAACTGAAAGCGAGTTGCGAGGTGGTGTGTCTCGACGATGTTGTCGGCTCGATCAGGGAGTTGTTTGGTCGGATCGCTGAAAAACTTGGGATCGAGATTGAGGAGGATTCAAGTCAGACCGATATCCTGGAAAAACTGGAAAGTCACCTGGCCGGTAATGGCAACAAACGGGTGGCTCTAGCCCTTGACAACAGCCATGAAATGTATCCGGCGACCTTGGAGGGAGTTATAAAAAAACTGGGCTCAATTTTTACCGAGGAGACCAATTGTCTGCGGATCCTGCTTTTCGGTGAACAATATCTTGATCGACATCTTGATCCCAAGACAACCACCTTCTTTGCAGAACATCCGGAATGTTCATATACGCTGAGGCCGCTGTCTCAGAGTGAGACCCGGCGCTATATCGATTTCAGGCTGGAGATTATTCGTCGCTGCACAAACAGTGAGAAGCCGATCGACTTCCCGGATGAGTCGGCTGACAAGGTATATCTGTTCTCCCAGGGAGTAATTGGGAAAATAGATCGGATTGTTGAGCGTGCTGTCGAGGCGGCGGGAAAAAAGAAAAGCGATACGGTTGTTGCCAAATTTATTGCTAATATATAGCGAAGAGTTGGAACCGCATCAGCCTGATCACCAAAGTCCTCTATCCAGTCATTGCCAACAGCAGGCAGTTTTAACGCCTAACTGGCCTGTGTGGTAAATAGGTATCTATTGCGATATCGGATTTCCAGCTTCCCAACAATCTTCCTCTGGGTCTTAATAGGTAGCCTACCATCATTCCAGAGTTAATCTGGAATCCAGCTTTTTTGTAGATTCCAGCTAAAACCATGCTGGAATGACGACTAATCGAATTATTCAGCTTGTCGTTTCAAAAACCGCAGAGTCCATTTCGATCTTTAGACAAATCGATCTTATCCGATTCCCCTACCGAACAAGTTGCAAAATGGTACGGGCCAAGTTAGCAACAACGGAAGAGTAGTGTCGGATACGTACAATACCGGTTCAAACAGTGATGGCAATAAGAATCAAACCAGGTTCGCCGGGACCGGGTTCTTGACAGGGACCACTTGATTAGATTTAACTGCGTATTGGTATGGAAATTGCCATTACTATTATGAGTTTTGTTTCATCGTCTGTTGAAAAACCGGCAAAAACATCTTTCACTTATTAGGAACGTTTCATGTTACTTCCTCGTCCACGGACCTTTCTTAATCTTGTCGTCGTTGGTTTTGTTCTTGTTTCCCTGCCGTTGACTGTTGGTCTTTTTTCCACTTTTTCTTATCTTGACAAACTGTCGAACAGGAGTGTTCTTATTGTTGAGTCGACCAAGGGAGGAGTCAAGAACTCCAATGATCTGTCATCGATCCTGCGAAACATCGAGCGACATCTCAGGTTATATGAAATCGTTTCAGCAGGTGAGCAGCTGCAAACGGCAATCGGATACTATCAGGAGTCAACCGGTTTCATGGAAAAGTTACTTGGACTCCCCATTGCCGGCGAACTGAGAAAAGAGATGCTTGAACTGCAAAATATGCAGCAGGCCTTTGGCCGTCAATTGATTCTGCTACAGAATGAAGAGAAAAGAAAAACGGTTTCGCTGGAATCATTGCTGAATCTGCTTCATCAGATTCGTGATCGGGCGGCAACTATTGGCAACGGCGTCACCGGATGGGTGGAGGAGGAGGTTGGCCTGTTAACCGAACTTGTCAAAAAAGCCCAAGGCACCCTCACCAATCAGACTATAGGTTTTATTCTGCTGACCATCCTGATGATTTTCGGTTTCGCTGTTCTTATTTCATGGCCGATCAGACAACTCAACAAAAGCGTTGAGCGCTTGGGGGCCGGGGACTTCACAACACCGGTTTTTGTGGTTGGACCCAAAGATATTGAGCTGGTCGGTAAAAAGCTGGAATGGCTGAGAAACAGGTTGGCCTATCTTGAACAGGAAAAAACAAAATTTCTGGCCCATGTGTCCCATGAACTGAAAACTCCATTGGCCTCAATACGCGAAGGAGCATCTCTACTCAGTGAGGAGGTGGTCGGCAATCTCGATGAAAACCAGCGGCAGGTTGCAGCCATTCTTGTCAATAACTCGATTAAACTGCAGCAGCTAATCGATAATATACTGAAAATTAATATGGCCAAGGTTGGCAGAAAAGAGGTGCAGCAGGAAATGGTTCCTCTGCACCAAGTCATAGAAATGGTTGCCGAAGAGCAGACCAACAAGGTTCTCAGTAAAAAATTAAAACTGAAACTGGAACTGACTGATGTGCTGATTTCAGGGAATAAAAAAGAGCTGGAGGATCTATTTGAGAACCTGTTTTCCAATGCGGTTAAGTTTTCTCCGGTTAGCGGGATTATCAGTTGCGCGATGAAACTGTCAGACAAACAGATACATATCCTGATCAGTGACCAAGGCCCGGGAATCCCCGAGTCGGAACAGCAAAAGATATTCTCCGCCTATCATCGAATAGAAGATGAAGCCCATGGGCATGAGGATGGCAGCGGTCTGGGCCTTGCCATTGTCAAGGAGTATGTGAAGAACCATGGCGGCAGTGTGGAAGTTGTACAGAATAACACGGCAGGGACATCGTTTTTGGTTATCCTGCCGTTGGACCGGGAGGAAGCAGAAGTATGAAACAGATAACCATCCGTTTTGTTCTACTTACTTTGTGTTGTTTGTGCCTGAGTTCATGCGCCGCCAATAAGGACAGGTGGCTTGTTATGGGCGTTGATTTGAAAACGGAGATGGGGTTCAGGTCAAATCCGATTGACAGTTTTTCAAGTTGCTTGAAAATAAAAAAGAAGATATCAGCTGCGAAATTTACCAAGCACTTTGGTCGGCAAGCCGCCTTGGTGAAAAAAAGTCCGGAAACCGCCGACTGGGGCAAACTCGGATGTCTTGGATTTCATCCATCGGCCACCGTTTCCCAGGTTCGCAGGGCGGCGGCCCTGCTACCAGCGAAAGGACTGCCGGCAGGTGAACAACGGGTTGTTGATCTATTGCGCCTACTGTTGATCAAAAGAGGAGTTGAATTGGCCGGCTGGCGACGGTGTGAGGGACAACTCAATAAGAAGCGGGTCCGGATAAAACAACTGGAAGAACAGGTGAAAAAGCTGCAGGAGATTGAGCTATTGTTGCAAAAAGGCGGCTGAACCTGGTGAAACATCAGAGACCCGAGTCTACGCTTAGCTGCCACGGCCAACGGCCTCGCAATGACCGAATGGTTTTTACGAGATTAATGCAGTATCAGGACCGAAGCTAATTCCGTCGTCGTCAAGGAGCGTAACGACTGCGGCGATCTTGCCCTGAAATATGCACTCATTTTTGATCACGGGTTCAGGGAGAAGTTTATTATGAATAACAGCACCATATTATTGGTTGACGACCATACCGACCTGCTCAGCCTTTGGAAACTCAGGTTAGAAGGGGCCGGTTATAATGTAATTACGGCCCAAAGCGGAGAGGAGGCCTTGGCAGCCTTTTCAGCAGCTTCCCCAAATTTGGTGATAACCGATTTACGTATGGACGGGATGGATGGCATGGCGCTCCACGATGCTGTCCGCAAACTGAGCGGTTCGGTGCCGGTGATCATTATCACTGCCCACGGCTCGATCCCGGAAGCGGTTGAGGCAACCCGGCGGGGTGTTTTCTCTTTTCTGACAAAGCCAATAGACGGTCAACTTCTGCTTGAAGAAATAGAAAAGGCACTTGCTGCTGCCGGTCATGTGGCGGGCGGGGAAGACGGGGAAGGCTGGCGGCAGGAGATCATTACAAAATCCTCAGCCATGGAGGAGTTGCTGGCAAAGGCCAAACTGGTGGCCCAAAGCCTTACCAGTGTGATGATCAGGGGAGAGTCCGGCACCGGCAAGGAGCTGCTCGCCAGAGCGATCCACCGGACAAGTCCAAGAGCAAAAAAGGTGTTTGTTCCGGTCAACTGCGGCGGTATTCCGGAACCGTTGTTGGAATCGGAGTTATTTGGACATGCAAAAGGGTCGTTTACCGGAGCGGATCGGAGTTATCAGGGGCTTTTCAGGTCAGCCGACGGCGGCACATTGTTTCTCGATGAAATCGGAGATATGCCGATGGCTCTCCAGGTGAAAATATTGCGGGTTCTCCAGGACAAACAGGTGCGTCCGGTGGGTGATTCCCGAAGTTTCTCCGTTGATGTACGTATCATCTCGGCAACCCACCAGGACCTGGAAGAGGGTATACAGCAAAAGCGTTTCCGAGAAGACCTCTACTATCGTCTGAATGTGGTGTCGCTTGCACTTCCACCGCTCAGGGAGAGGCGCGAGGATGTCCCGCTGCTGGTTGATCACTGCGTCAAACGGCTCAATAAACAGAACAGCAGATCGGTCACCGGTTTTGCCCCCGATGGCATGAAGCTTCTGCTTGAGGCCTCATGGCCAGGCAATATCCGGCAACTGTTCAATGTGGTCGAACAGGCTGTGGCTCTGACGACGACCGATCTGATTCCAGCCTCCCTTCTTTCCCGGTCACTTCAGCAGGAACCGGTAACCATCCAGACATTTGACGAGGCCAGGCGTGAGTTTGAGCTCCATTATCTGGTCAGCCTTCTGCAAATGACCTCCGGTAACGTCGCTCATGCTGCACGAATTGCCGGAAGAAATAGGACGGATCTCTATAAAATACTCAATCGGCACCATATTGTGCCCTCGTTGTTTAAACAATAGGCTGTAAGGTGCCACCACCAATACCCATTTTTCACGGTCGCTCCTGTCCGCATAGGATAGAGTTCTAGTGAACAAAACACCTGCAAAATCTGGAGTACTTGTGACAGTGTATATCCAGAAATTCAATCAAACTTCCGCAATTCTTTTTTTTTAGTCGCTGTTACCCCATAAAAGAGAAATGTGTCGCTAATTGGAAACAGGTTAAGTCACTTCTCGGATCGATTTGCAGCAAAAGGGTTGAAAAGCAAGACGTTCCGATTGTCGCTTTTTGGCGACAGTCGGTTTTTTGTTTAGATACCAGTGGGTTGCCTGGTGTGTTGCGGTGGTTGAACGAGGATGAAAGCCATTTGCAGGGTCAGTTTGTCAATTCCGGGTGACTATTTTCACATCCATTCTGGCACCGATTTTGCGATTACAACAGTATCAGAATCCTGTGCCGGTTCATCATCCAACGTCCAGGTATCCTTCTCGCGTATCGTTTATTTCCTTGGCGTGACTGCATGATGAGTCAGCAATTCTTTACACAAACACACAAAATCTCTCCACTTCTCTCTTCCTCGTGATGGGTGGCTGGACCGGTCAGGAAACTGATGCCTTCCCGGTGTTCGAATCGAAACAATCATACAGGAGGGATGATGAAGACTCTATTTGCACAACAATCCAGCCGACTGGCAGAGAGACTGCTTTTGTTTTTGTACCGCATTTTTCCAGTGCTGTTCTGTTTTTTCTGCGTCACCTTCTTTCTCTTCTTATCCATCTCGATCATCGAGATTTATTCCATCAGGCGAATGGTTACTATCGGCATGGAGGTATCTCTTTTCTAACTTGAGTTAATAAGGAATTTAGGTTAGGAGGGCAAGGTTGAAGTGATTGAGAGCTCTGAGCCGAGTTTGCAGGCCCGCATAACCGGATCGTGGTAAAAGAGGAACCAACTGTCTTTGGTCCCATATTCCTTGAAATATTGCTCTTTTCGATCAATGACCTCCAGGGGGAAGTTGTCATAGGCCATTACCCAGAGCGGATTGATCTGGGCGTGGGTGGGAAACAGGTCGCCGAGATGGACCGCATATTCGGAACCGCTGCTGATCTCGACAATCTGATGGCCTCTGGTGTGGCCGCCACTGTAGCGGACCCGTATCCCTTCACAAACGGGTTGGTCGCCATTCACAAGTTCAATCCGGCCGTTTTTTTTCAGCTTGCGAAAATTTTGGGGAAGATAGGTGGATTGGGTCCGTCTACAGGGGTTTTCGACATCTTCCCACTCCTTTTCCTGAATGATATGAATAGCTTCCGGCCAGGTGAGTTCTTCATCCCCTTCGCTGTTTACCATTACCACCCCACCTGCATGATCGAAGTCGCAATGGGTGAGAATGACATAATCAATATCCCGGCGGGACAGCCCCATCCTGTTAAGTTGATCAGGGATACTCCATACCGGTGAGACCCTGTAAATAGATCGTTGTTTTTCGGTCAGTTTATTGCCGAGTCCGCTGTCGATGATACTATTTGCCTGGGGAGTACGGACCAGGATCGGATCGTTGCGCAGAGGGATCAGGTTATGGTCATCAGCCGGGTATCGCTTCTGCCAGAGGACTTTAGGCACCGGACCGAACATGGTGCCGCCGTCAAGGCGGAAATCACCTCCAGGTAGCCAGCTAATATCAATGTCACCAATAGAGAGAGAGACAGTCATGGCAGTTTATTCGCTTGTATTTTTCATCAGTTCAGGCTGTGTCAGATTCAGAGGTTTTCGGCAGTGAACTATAGTTTTGCCTATGTTTGCTGTCGAAATACTGCAGAAGATGACTCAGCATGGACTGACCTTTGTGAGCATTGTGTACATTTATTACTAAACGATTGAAGTAATATATCGAATCTCGATAGTATCTTAATATATAGACACAATGTTCATGAGAAAAACAAGCTAGCGGACTCCTCTATAAAACGCAAGCCTGGCAGCAAAAGGTTGGAGACGGGACATGATTTGAGCTCGTTCCTTAAAGGTCAAGGGCTCCATTGTCTCAGTGGCGTCAATCATTGTTTTGACCTCATCGGGACTCGAACAACCGATGATGGGTAGCGTGATGTCGATCGAGTTGGCATAACGGATCAGAAGATCCGCAGTGATGCCGAGCTTTGGTAGAATATAGTGGGAGCCGCCGACCACTTTCATGCCGATCACCCCAATATTCTTCTGTTTGGCAGCTTCCAGAGTCGAGGTCAGAAAACCGCCGATGATTTCTTCGATGGGGTTCACAGGCAGCAGAACTGAATCAATCGGCCATTCCTGCACGGCCCTGGTCAGAACCTCGGGATCATGATGGCCGGTTACCCCAATAAATCTGACAGTTCCTTTTTCTTTGGCTTCCACAAAGGCCTCCAGTGCACCTCCAGGTCTGGATATGGCCTCAATGTCCGCCAGGGTCCGCACGTCATGAATCTGCCAGAGGTCGAGATAATCGGTTCGCAGTCGTTTCAGACTGCCTTCAAGATCAGACAGTGCGCCATCCCGATCGCGGGAAGCGGATTTTGAGGTCTGAAAAATCGATTTTCGTAAATCCGGATTCTCGCCCCAGATTGAACCGAGATAGAGTTCGCTGTCCGAATAGACCCTGGCTGAATCGAAATAGGTGACTCCCATTTCTATAGCTTCTCTAATGACGGCCCGGGCTTCCTCCAGTCGTCCATATGTCCTGAGAACACCTTCACCGCCCAGTCCGACAGTGGAGACTCTCCTGCCTGTGCTGCCGAAAGGAACCTGTTTCATATCCTTGCTCCTGGTTCTTTTGAAATGGAAATCTCTGCTTACCTGCTTCGCTTGGTCAGCAATGTCGGATGAACTGACGTCGTCGCCAGTGAGGTTAACGACTGTGGCGACCTTAAAGTTTGTGGTGATGATGTGTGGTGCTTGATCAAAAAACGGACTTGCAGATTTCCCCAAGTCGGCCAAGATTCTCACACACGTGAATACCGCTGTCCCGCATGGCCTTGATTTTAGCGTCCGCCGTCCCCTGTCCGCCGCTGACAATTGCTCCGGCATGCCCCATACGTCTACCCGGGGGAGCGGTCAGGCCGGCAATAAAGCCGACAACCGGCTTGGACATGTTGCTGCTGATCCACTCAGCTGCTTCTTCTTCGGCGGTTCCACCGATTTCCCCGACCATTACCAGTCCCTTGGTTTCATCGTCTTCATTAAACATTTCCAGGCAATCGATGAAACTTGTGCCGTTAATGGGATCGCCCCCGATACCGAGGCAGGTGGTCTGTCCCAACCCTTCCCGGGTCAACTGATGGACAACTTCATAGGTGAGGGTTCCCGAGCGGGAGACGACGCCCACGGGTCCGCCTGCCATATGGATATGACCGGGCATGATACCGATCTTGCACTGTCCGGGAGTGATGATGCCGGGACAGTTCGGTCCGATAAGACGGGTTGGTTTGCCTTTGAGATAATTCTTGACCCGGACCATATCGAGTACCGGTATGCCTTCTGTTATGCAGACAATCAGTTCGATGCCTGCATCGGTCGCCTCCAGAATGGCATCGGCGGCAAATGGCGGGGGGACGAATATCATAGAGCTGTTGGCGCCGCCTTCTTCCCTGGCCTCTTTCACACTGTTATACACCGGGACACCATCACATTGCGTACCCCCCTTGCCCGGGGTGACACCGGCAACAATGTTTGTTCCGTATTCAATGCAAAGAGCGGAGTGAAACCGTCCCTCTTTGCCTGTAAAACCCTGGACTAAAAGCCGCGTGTCGCTGTTGATGAGAATAGCCATAATTACTCGATTGAAGGTGGAGGTGTTGTTGTGGTTTGGTCGTCTGAAACGGATGCTGGTGACTGGAGATTATCCAACTGGCCAAATGGGCCGCCTTGGATGACATGTTGTTCACCGGTCACCGTATTCTGGATTTCGTTTTGCTGATTGTCGGTCTCTTCCCTTGTTTTAAGATAATCAACCGCCTCACTGCAGTGGTCAGTAAAAATACCGTCAACTCCTATTGTGAACAGAAAAAGTTCGATCAGTTCAGAGAAGTTGGTAATGGGTTGGGGAAATTCGACTGGATCATTTCTGAGGGTGTAGACATGAACAGCCAAACCGATCTTTTTGGTTTTATTAATATAGTCGGGTCGGATCACAACACCCGTTTCATCGATCAGCATCGATTGGTTCAGACCGATGCCGTCAACGATAAGGGATAGAGCGCGCAGGCCGAATCCGGAAAACATCCAGTCATAATTATACGGTATCTGCCGGCTTCCCTGCTCGATCATGGTCTCTTCCCCATCATTTAAATCAATCAGCTGAATCAGCTTGATCTCCATTCCCATCATGGGAAAGAGATCGTCACGGATTCGTTTGAGCTCGCCATGATCGAAACACTGGAGGAAGAGTTTGTCCTCTTTTTGGGTGTAACCAAAGCGGTGCAGGATTTTCAGTACGGCCATGGTAATATCTTTTCCATGGCTTTTATGGAACCATACTTTTTTGATTTCCGGATAGATGCCGATGGTTTTTTTCAGCGTTTTTTCCAGACCCCTGATAACCACGAGTTGCTCTTCAAAGGTGGGAATGGTGAGTCCGGGATTGCCGAGATTGGTGGGAAATCCAGTTGATCCTTCGGTTGATTCTCCATCAGTTACCCCGGTTTGTGTCTCTTTCAGTGTGAGCTGTTTGATCTCTTCAAGGGTGAAGTCGATAACATAGAACCGGCCGTCTTCACGCTGACGGTCCTGAAACTTGTCCGCCACATCCGTTAGCCTCTCAAGAGTCAGGTCGTGGTAGACAATCAGCCTGTCGTCTTTGGTCATCACCAGATCCTGCTCGACATAATCGGCGCCCATGGCAATGGCCAGAACGGTTGACGGTAGATTATGTTCCATCAGATAGCCTGAAGCGCCGCGGTGGGCGATGATAACCTTATCGTCTGCCATACAGGGAACCTGGATCTGAAAAAAGACTATCAGAAGAGTGCAAATAAGATAACGGGATTGAAGAACCATCAGGGTTTCCTCAATTTGCTACCCTGGCCACTTTTTCGGCAGCGTCCCGGAGGTCTACTGCGTTAATCAGTTCAAGCCCGGAGTCGGCCAGGATTTTACGTCCCTCTTCCACGTTGGTGCCCTCCATCCGCACAACAACCGGTACGTTAATGCCAAGATTGGAGGCGGCCTGTACAATGCCCTGGGCCAGAATGTCACACCGAAAGATACCCCCGAAAATATTAATGAAGACAGCTTTTACATCTGCGTCGGCCAGGATAATCTTAAACCCCTTTTCCACCATCTCGGCATCGGCTGAGCCGCCGACATCAAGGAAGTTGGCGGGTGAGGCCCCTGCCTGCTTGATGATATCCATGGTGGCCATGGCCAGACCGGCGCCGTTAACCATGTTGCCGACATTGCCGTCTAAATTGATATAGTTCAGGTTATATTTGGCAGCTTCCAGCTCTGCCGGATCTTCCTCATCAGGATCATGCATCTCACCGATATCGGGATGGCGGAACAGGCTGTTGGAGTCGATATCGACCTTGGCATCAAGGGCAAAGATCCTGTTATCCTCGGTGATGACCAGCGGGTTGATTTCCAGCATGGAGCAGTCATACTCGATAAAGAGTTTATAGAGCTGCCGGACAATGCGGCTGAATTCTTTCATCAGCCCACTATCCAGCTGGAGACCGAAACAGAGTTCCCGCAGATGGAACGACTGGATGGAGAGAAGCGGATGGATGGCCAGAGTGATGATCCGCTCCGGATTGTTGGCTGCCACTTCTTCGATATCCATGCCGCCTTCCCGGCTGCTGATGATGGAAATTGCAGCACGAGACCGATCGATAACTATAGAGAGATACATCTCATCTCTGATAGACAACCCCTGTTCAACCAGAACTTTTTTCACCGTCCGGCCGCCGGGACCGGTCTGCCTGGTGACAAGGTTCATACCGATAATGGATTCTGCCGCTTCCAGGACATCGTCTTCGGTTCGGGCAAGTTTAACCCCTCCCCCTTTACCACGGCCGCCGGCATGGATCTGTGCTTTAACGACCACTGGCAGCAGAAGTTCTTTTGCCGCAGTGGCAACCTGACCGGAGGTATAACAGAGTCGTCCTTCCGGAACAGGGATGTCATATTGGCGGAACAGATCCTTGGCCTGATATTCGTGAATTTTCATCGTTGTCGTTTGGTGTTAAAACTCCGGGTTGGTTGCGGCGGAGCAGTTTCTGAATATACTCCGCCGCAGTTTCAGATAAAACAGTAGATCAGGACTTTTTGGGATAACCCATTTCAGTTAACGCCTCGGTGATCTCAGTGAGGCTTTCCGGGTCATCGATGGTCGATGGCATGTTCCATTCCCTGCCATCGGCAATGGCGCGCATGGTGGCCCGCAGGATTTTTCCGGAGCGGGTTTTAGGCAGCCTGACCACCTGGGAAGCTTCCCTGAAACAGGCAATGGCACCAATCTGCTGCCGTACCATTTGAACAAGTTCGCTGAGGATGTCTTCGCTTGATTTGGTTACTCCGGCTTTGACAACAAAGAGACCTAAGGGTGACTGTCCCTTGAGCTGATCGTTGATTCCAAAAACCGCACATTCGGCAACATCAGGATGAGTGGCAATGACCTCTTCCATGGCGCCGGTGGACAGGCGGTGGCCGGCGATATTAATGACATCATCAATACGACCCATGATGAAGATATAGCCATCCTCATCGATGTAGCCTCCATCGCTGGTTTCATAATATCCAGGGAAAGTGGACATGTATGAGTCAATGAATCTCTCTTTATTCCGCCATAATGTAGCCAGGGTGCCTGGGGGCAGAGGCAGCTTGACAACAATATTGCCCTCATCACCAGCAGGAAGCGGGTTGCCGTCGTTATCAACGATCTGGACATCATAGCCGGGCATCGCTTTGGAGGAGGAACCGGGTTTGACAGGTATCTCTTCAATACCTCTGCAGTTGCCGACAATGGCCCAGCCGGTTTCTGTCTGCCACCAGTGGTCAATGACCGGGACATTTAGGAGGTCTGATGCCCAGTGATAGGTGTCCGGGTCGAGTCGTTCACCGGCAAGATAGAGTGCCTCAAAACAGGAGAGGTCATATTTCTTGAGCATTTCGCCGTTGGGATCTTCTTTTTTTATGGCCCTGAAGGCGGTTGGCGCAGTAAACAGGGCTTTGACACCATGTTGGGAAATCACTCGCCAGAAAGCGCCGGCATCGGGGGTACCGATGGGTTTGCCTTCATAGATGATGGTTGTTGCTCCCTTGAGCAGGGGGCCATAGATAATATAGGAGTGACCGACGACCCAGCCGACATCGGAGGCGGACCAGAACACATCACCCGAATCAATATTGTAGAGATTTTTCATTGTCCAGTGGAGAGCCACCGCGTGACCACCGTTATCTCTCAGAACCCCTTTGGGCATACCGGTTGTACCGGATGTATACAGGATGTAAAGTGGATCTGTGGCATCTACGACAACACAGTCTGCTGGAGAACTACCTGCAACCAGTTCATTCCAGTCGATATCTCTTCCGTCAATCATTTCGGCGGTGATGAAATCTCGCTGGAAGACAACACATTTTTCCGGTTTATGATCGGATAGGTCGATGGCCTTATCAACAAGAGGCTTATAGGCAAGCTGTTTTTTACCTTCAATGGCACCGGAGGCGGTGACGAGTACCTTCGGCTGGGCATGATCAATGCGGACAGCCAGCTCATTGGCGGCAAAACCTCCAAAAACGACGGAATGAATAGCACCCAGTCGGGCACATGCCAGCATGGCAACGGCCGCTTCAGGAATCATTGGCATATAAATAACAACAGTATCACCTTTATTGACACCAAGTGACTGAAGAGCCCCGGCAAAGGTTGCCACTTTGTCCTGAAACTCTTTATAGGTGATTTTGATAATAGTATCGGTGACCGGGGAGTCATAAATGATAGCGGTCTGATCTCCACGTCCATTTTCAACATGACGATCAATAGCGTTATAGCAGGTGTTCATCTTGCCGCCCGCAAACCAGCGATAAAATGGTGGGTTGGAGCTATCCAGCACCTCATCCCATTTTTCATACCAGTCAATGCCGGCGGCTGCTTCAGCCCAGAATTCTTCAGGATTATCGATCGAGTTGGAAAAAACGGTATTGAAATCTGCCATAATAGAGGCCCCCTTATTTTGGGTTAATGGATTTACAGGAAGAGCAGTGGGTCATGTTCGGTCAAACATGGGATTGGCTGTTCCCTGATCAGTTGAGAGTGAATGTACATCTCGTTTTATACAGTAATGGTTTTTATACTTCAACCTGAAGCAGTGATATTGCCAAGGAAAATGTCCGTGTAACCGGCAAGACTCTCAATCCCTTCCTGGATACGGGCGCCGCCGGAATCGTTGAGGCCGATTACCGGAGCCCCGTTCTTCATGGCCAGATCCATGGTCTTGCAAACTTTCTCCGCAAATGTCTCAGAAAGCGAGCCGCCCAGCACGGTGAAGTCCTGGGCAAATACACAGGCAATCCGGCCGTTGATGGTGCCGCAGCTTAGTTTGGCTTCTGCTCTGGGTTGTTTTAACTGCTCCAACCGTTCAATTATGTTCATGGTCGTTCCTTGGATACAACCTGTTATGTCGATTGATTTCAGTTGTTAACGATTGTCACTGTTATCCGGTAAGACATTTTGTCTTCTCTGGTCATGGTTTTGGAAAACCTGGCGTAAAACTCAAAACATTGTTACACACTGACGCAGATGATGCAATATATTTTTCTGCAATAAGAAAGGAAAGGTATACTGAATGTCCGGTTAGTTTTACGTGTTAGTGGTTGTAACTATTTTATATTTAAATAAAAACAAGAAACCTCCGGGTGCTCTAAGTTGATAGTTATTCTAATAGAGCGGACTGTGAAAATATTAGAACAGAAAGAGAACATTGTTACTCAGTTTGGGTTTCCAGTTGCAGAGTAAAAAAAACAATCTATCTGGATTTTCAGTTTTAATGAGAATGCAGCAATCAAGTTGACCATGCCCGCAGATAGAGTATAAAGTGCGGTGAGAAATCCAGGTGAGATTAAATATTTTCTGAATCCGTGAGTAGGCCTCAAAGAGCGATTTCTTTTTGATTCAAACAGCAGATTTAAAAATATTTGATTGTATCAAGGTACTATGAATTTGAATGACATTCTTTGTCACAAATGTAGGAATTTAACAAAGAGACCTAAAAAGAGGTGCTCGGAGTAAAGAGGATAAAGTGGAGTATCATGAAGACTCCGATCTCAGGTAAGCTCCATACTGGCCTAACTGTATCTTCATCGTTCTCTCATCTCAATACATTCGTGACGAAAAACGGAGACCCTCGGATCCATCGATATAGCCCGATACAATAAGGAGAATAATATGTTGAGATGGAGAGTAATGTTAGTCGCTTTTGCTGTTTCAACCGTCACCGCAAGTTCGATCCAGGCAAAATCGGAAGGAACTCTGGGATCGATCAGCGATGCCCTGGCCATCGGCGTTCCGGCCTCAGCCTTTGTCCTTTCCTTTTATAATGATGGATTTGAAGAGGGGGTCACGTTCGGTGTAACTTTAGCTGCCCAGGAGTTGTTTGTCGAGGGAGCCAAAGAACTGATGTCTGAAACAGATATCGGCAGGCGGCCATCCGATGAGGAGGGTGAAAAGAGCAATGGTTTCATCTCAAGTCATGTATCGGCCACCACCCTGGGAGCTATCCGACTATGGGAAATGTATCCGGAAAACAGGTGGGTGCAAGGCTTTTCTGTACTCTCTGTGGCTCTGGTCGGATACCAGCGAATTGACGGTGATCATCATACCCCTCTGCAGGTTGGCCTGGGAGTCGGTACAGCCTTTCTCTTCAACTGGATCGGAGACACGGTAAGCGACTGGCTGGAGAAGAAAACAGCTGACTATCTGCCTTTGCGCCCGGATGGCGTGCATAACAGGTTGTTTTTCACCATGGGAATGACACCGGAAGGCTCCGGCGCCATGGGATTTTTCACCTATACCTTTTAACCTGAATCCGTGTGCATCCGCTTGCATAAGGTCTTCGATCGATGTAACCATCCGATATAGTTCGCTATTGTTGGACGGTTCAATCAAGAAAGGTTACAGTACTATCGAATGCACACCAATTCAGATAAACTCTAAGTGATTTTCAGAACATCAGTTCCTTGAAATAGACGATGGACGGGAATTCGTCTGAATAATCAATGTCTAGCCGGGAGCTGGGTTTAGCCACATAAATGAGATGTTTGAGACCGTAATTCCTGGCCGATCGGAGCACCTTGGCGGTATCGTCGGCCAGCATTGTCCGTTGTCTATCAAAACCCAGGATTTCCTCGATCTTCTGCCAGAAGACCGGCTGCTCTTTGGCCTCACCAACTTCCTGTGAACAGATAATACGGTCAAACCATCTGCCAAGTTCCGTCTTCTTCATCTTGATCTCCAGCGTCTTGGAGTGAGCATTGGTGACCAGGTGGACGGTTTTTCCCTTTTGACGCATGAATCTGAGAAAGTCGATCACGTAGGGATGAACCTTGATCAGGTGGTCCACCTTACATTTGAGTTCGGGAATGTCCAAGCCAAGTTGGGTTGACCAGTAATCGAGATCGGTCCATTCCAGGGTGTTTTCGACCCGTTTGTATCGTTTGAGCAGTTCTTTCCTGGCTTCAATGGGTGTGAGCCCGTTTTCAAGGGCAAATACTTCCGGAACATATTCTTCCCAGAAATAGTCGTCGAAATATTTATCCAGCAGGGTACCGTCCATATCGAGCAGGACGGTATCGATCTGTGACCAGACAACATTCGGTTTGATCTGTTTATTAGGTGGATTCATTGTCAAGTTGCTTCAGTTCACTCAGTATCGGATGTATCGCTTGAAACAGGTCATCATTATTTCCGGTAGAACAGGGAAGGATAAGTCTTGAGTCGGGAGTAAGGCGAGCTGTTGTGTGCTTCTTTGTATGTTTGGTCTGGACATAGGTCATCAGCTTTTCCGGGTTGATGGGAGTTTCGGGCAACAGGCTGAAAACAAAAGAGTCTTTTCCTTTCTCCAGTTTGTTAATGCCAAGGGGAATCAACTCTTTCTTTAGGCCGACTATGTTAAAGAGATTGGCCGTCTCCTGGGGCAAGGCTCCGAAACGGTCCTCCAACTCATCTTTAAGATCCGCCATGGCGGCCCCGTCTTCGCCAACCAACGCAGAGATACGGCGGTAGAACTGGTAACGCTGATTGATGTCGTTAATGAATGTGTGTGGAATGTACGCTGAAATCTGCAGGTTGATCTCCGGGTCTAGGTCATCAGCCGTTATCTTCTCGGAGTGTTGTCCCGCTCGTTTCTTGATGTCACCGATGGTTTTCTGTAAAAGATCCAGGTAGAGATCGTAACCGATGGCGGCTATATGACCTGACTGTGAGACCCCTAAAATGTTGCCGCCGCCCCGGATCTGCAGGTCGGACATGGCCAGCTTGAAACCACCGCCTAACTCACTGAAATCCATCAGTGCCCGTAAACGTTCCCTGGAGTCTTTGGACAGATGGTCAATGGACGGTACCAGCAGATAGGCGTACGACTGGAGGCTCGATCGTCCAACTCTTCCCCGAAGCTGGTAAATCTCGGCAAGGCCAAGCTGATCAGCCCTGTTAATAATAATCGTATTGGCCGAGGGGATATCAAGACCCGACTCGATGATTGTGGTGCACACCATTACATCAATCTCTTTATTGACGAAAGCGACCATCACCTCTTCGAGGTCTTTACCGTGCATCTGACCGTGGCCGACGCCAACCCGAGCCGGGGGCACCAGTTTTTGAATGAGTGCGGCCATCCGGTCGATGGATTTGACTCGGTTATGGACAACAAAGACCTGGCCGCCCCTATTCATTTCCTTGATGACAGCCTCTTTAATAACCAGCTCGTCGTACCGGGCAACAAAGGTCTTTACCGGCCTTCGGTGTTCGGGTGGACTTGAGATGACCGATAGGTCGCGAATGCCCAGCAGGGACAATTGCAGGGTCCTTGGGATGGGAGTAGCGGTGAGGGTGAGGATGTCTACTTCCGCTTTGATCTTTTTAATCTTTTCCTTATGGGTCACACCGAACCGATGCTCTTCATCGACAATCAGCAGTCCGAGCCGTTTATACTCGATGTCTTTCGAAAGCAGCCGATGGGTACCGATGATGATGTCGATTTTTCCTCTTCTCAGTTCACTGACCATCTTTTTCTGGTTGGAAGCGCTTCTGAAGCGGTTGATGCATTCAACAGCAATACCGAAACCGTCGAGCCGTTCCCGGAATGTTTTCAAATGCTGTTCGGACAATACGGTTGTCGGCACCAGAACGGCAACCTGGTAGCCGTCTTCCACAACCTTGAAAGCAGCCCGGACGGCAACTTCCGTTTTACCGTAGCCCACATCACCGCAGACGAGCCGGTCCATCGGTTTATCCGAGGTCAGATCGCTTATGGTCTCTGTGATTGCCTTATCCTGGCCCGGAGTTTCATCGTATAGGAAGGATTCCTCTAATTCCTGATACATCTCGGCAGGAGAAGAGAAACGCTGCCCCTTGCGTACTTCACGTTTGGCGTAGATCTCGAGTAGCTCCTGGGCGACTTTCCAGACCTCTTCCTTGACCTTGGTCTTGACCGCCCTCCAGGACTGTGAGCCAAGTTTGTCGATTTTCGGCCTGCGGTCGGAGAGCCCTTCATATCGGGTAATGAGTTGCAGTCGATCAACAGGCAGGTAGAGTTTGTCACCATCCCGATATTCGATCAGCATGAAGTCGTTCTGGATGTTATTCAGTGTCAGGGTGATGATATCCCGATAGATACCCAGTCCATGGGTCCGATGAACCACGATGTCGCCATGATTCAATTCACTGAAGGTGACCGGCTCACCTTGAGGATGGCGAATCTTTTTGCGGGAGGTAAAACGTTTTTCTCCAAAAAGCTCAATCTCCGAGAAAATGTGGAGATGTTCGTCTAAAAGAGAAAAACCGGAACTGAGCGGGTGGGTACAGAGAAACAGGTTTTGGTTGTTTGTAAGATTTTTAAGCTTTTCCGGTGTCAATGGCGGCTTTATGGGTGTGACCCGCATTTGGTGCCGCCCGAGCATGTCACCGAGGATTGCCGTATGTTTGTCAGTGCGGCCGCAGAGAATAACTCGGCCTCCTTCCTCCTGAAGCGTTGTCAACCGACCTGCCAGTGGCGCGATAACGCCCGACTTTCTTCGGTTGAGGTGAATATCTTGTTTGATGGGTTGGTGATTGGAGCAGCGAATAACCAGGCTTTCCATAGCCTCAGCATTAAAGTCGCTGCAATGCAGGGATCGATAGGAGAAGACCTTTTTGGTTATCCTGTCACTTGGCAGAAAAATCTTTTGCGGTTCCAGGGCTGGAAACCCACGTTCCTTAGCCGATACATAGTTCGCTTGAATCCGTTCGTCGACCAGTTTGGCCGTCACTTGAACAGCATCGGGATCGATCAGAACAAATGTGGTGTCGGTAGGAAGATAATCAAACAGGGTAGCCGAATCTTCAGCACTGTTCGAATAGAAAAGAGGCAGAAAGAATTCAATACCGGCAAATCTGGTCCGGTTGGCGACCCGGTCGACCAGGTAGTTAAGCTGATCCCAATCAACGGATTTCCGCTGGGTGAAATCCTTGAACAATTGCACTGTCCGGCTCAGCCCGGCAGAATCTTCCTTGTTAAATATGATGTCCGAGACCGGCAGGAGGAGGACTTCATCAATTTCTGAGACCGATCGTTGACTGATCGGTTCAAAAAGACGGATGGACTCAATCAAGTCACCGAAAAAATCCAGCCTCACCGGGCCTTCTACCACATTATGGGTCGTATCGGTAAAAGGAGGAGGAAAAATATCGATGATGCCGCCGCGGACGGAAAAATCCCCAACGTTTCGAACAAAGGATACCTGTTCATATCCCATAGCAATCAGTGACTCTATCAACTGCTGCAAGTCGCATTGTTCTCCGCTGATGGCAAGTTCCACATGTTGGCTCAGGATGTTTTTAGGAACAACCCTGCGCATCAGGGCTTCAACGGAGACTACCAGATTACAGGGAGCGTTGTTGTCAAAAAGTTGGTAGAGGCAGGAGAGCCGGGCGGCGGTGGTCTGTTGATCCGGAGACAGAGGAGTGTAGGGCGGAATCTCATATCCGGGATAAGTCAAGGTAGGTTTTGATGAAAACAGCCCGATATCCTGTTCAAAGGTTGAGACCAGATTCTCATCAGAGACCACACAGCAACAGGTTGTATCAGCAGCCAGCAGGGAACAGAGCCAGGCGGGAGCCGCGCCCCGCAGCCCCTGTACCTGGAGATGGTTGCTCTTTTTTAGTAGTAAGGAGAAATCCACAATAATAAAAAGTGCCGGTCGTAACGAAGGGTTACGACCGGCAGTGGTATTTAAACAAAGGGTTTAGCTGATAGAAGGCACTCGGCTAGAAAACTCCTCCGATGGTAAAATCCCAGACCGAATCATCTTCACCCTCTTGCGCATCAAGGTTATATCCCCAGACAAGCCGAAGCGGTCCCACCGGGGACAGCCAGCGTAGGCCGATACCGACGGATGACCGATATCCGGATGTCGTCCAGTTGTCGTCCTCATGCATGACCAGGCCCATGTCATAAAACAGGACACCCATGACACCCTGGTCCCGGGCAATGGGGAAGATGAACTCGATATTGGTAAACCACATTTTATCACCACCGATCAGCTCATTGGAAGTGGCATCACGGGGACTGATGTCGCCATAATCAAAGCCTCGTACCGTATTGATACCGCCGAGGAAGAAGCGCTCATAGACCGGCAGCTTATCTGTTTCGTTTTCAAAGATCTGTCCGCCCATGGCCTTGACATGGAAAACACAGTGCAGAGGCAGGGGGAAATACCAGCTTGTCGATGCTGTAATTTTGGTAAAGGCTGAATCGCCGCCCAAGGGGCCGCCTGCATATTTAACGGTCACCAGATGACGCGAACCTTCAGTGGAGCCGTAGAATTTATCTCTGGTGTCTCTCTTCAATGAGAACTGCATGGCTGATGTCAGTTGGATATCCTGAGACTCTCGAATAACAAATGATGCGTTCTCGGCCACATCTGAAAGCTCCGTATCGGTAATGGAGTATCTGGCATATCCACGGACTTTTTCGAACAACGGATAACCAAACTTGATGGCGGCACCCTGTGAATCCTTGGTGTAGTCTGAGTATTCGCGCATCATATCAAAAATGTCAAAACCCCAGGACAGTTGGGAGTCGAAAACTCGCGGATTTGTGTAGGAGAGGGTATACCTGTCACTACTTCCGCCCAGCATAGCTTTCAAAGACAGCTTGTCGCCCCGGCCGAGGAAATTGGACTCAGATATCTCAGCCATGAAGACCAGCTGATCCACAGAGGAGTAACCGCCGCCGATTGAGAACTTACCGGTGGGTTTTTCCTCGATCTGGATGACAATATCCATCTTTGACTTATCCGGCGTCGGCTCGGGATTGATGTTTACCTCTTCGAAGAAGGAGAGCCGCTGCAGATTTTTATTCGATTGACGAAGGGCCGCGGAGTTAAAAACACCGCCCTCTTCGATTGTCAGTTCACGTCGAATGACGTTGTCGCGGGTCCTGGTGTTGCCGGTAATAATAATGCGGTTAATGTAAACAAGTCCGCCTTTATCGATATGGAACAGGATATCGAGACGTTTTCCCGAGGAGGATTTCTTGATGTCCGGATCGAACTCGGCAAAAGCGAAGCCTTTCTCTGCGTAAAAGTCAGAGAGCGCCAGGATATCCTCGCGCAGAGATTTTCTCGAAAGATAGTTCTCCTTTCGAATGGAGAGCAGCTCAAGCAGCTCTTCTTTGTCAACAATGACATCGCCCGCAAAATCGATGGTACCGATCTTGAAACGGGGACCTTCCTGAATGACAAAGGTAACGTACAGCCATTCTTTTTCCTGACGGACCACCGGGTCGCCGACTTTTGCTTCCAGATAGCCGTTGTTATGGTAAAAGGCCGCAATCCTGGCGCTGTCCTGACGAAGCAGGTCCATTCGAATGAGACCCGATTCGGTCAACCAGGAGAAAAGCCCTTTCTCATCACTTTCAATGACGTCCTCAAGATCATCGTTGTCAAATGTGGTGTTTCCTTTAAAGGTGATCTCCTTGATATAGGTTTTCTCACCCTCTTCAATGGTGAAATCGACAACGACTTTTTCCTTATCGGGAAAACTGACTTCACTGCTCACCTTGGTGTTGTAATATCCTTTTTCCTTGTACAGATTAAGAATGTCTTCCTTGGCCCGATTGATCTCAAGCTGGTTGAGGATGGACTGTTCTCTCAAGTTGGCCGCTTCCCGGACTTTTTCTTCATCGATTTCATCGGGCCCTTGGTAGCGGATTGCGGTGATGACCGGTTTCTCGACAACTTTAAACACGATCTGTTTACCTTTTTCGCTGTCAGTGGCGACTATTTCCGCTGTCTTGAAATAACCCATCTGATGGATCGCCTTTAGATCATCACGCAGGGAAGAAGGATCGTATACATCACCGACCTGGGTTTTTATTTTGCGCAGGATGGCGCCTGAGTCGATACGGGTGTTGCCCTTGGGGGCAATGGAACCGATCAGCTGATCTCTGTGGGTGTATCCGTCTACCCGTTTAATGATATCGGTAAGACCATCACCAACCTCATCGATTGATTTTTTCTGGATAAAGTAGTGCTTGGGGGGCTCCAGAGTGAGTAGGTCATATACCTTATAGTCCAGGCTCATCTGAGAGCCGATGACTGTCAGACTGCCGATGGCTACATAGTCAAGACCGGTGGCCTCGCCAAGCTGTTTCAGTGTTTTTACAGGAGGTGGCCATGATCCGGCGTAATCGACGATTACCGAAGCCTGGCTGCGGCCCAGCATGGTGAATTCCCTTTTAGCCACCACATTGCTGAGCAAGCCATCCATTTTCTCCGTCAGTTCGGCTTTGTTGTCCGGAGTGTTAACCTGGATCGGTAGGAAGACGGTGTTCTGCTCAATGGCTGCCGCCTGCCGGGGGAAAAGTGCGAAGCAGAAGAACAAAAGGAGAATCACAAACGAATAAACAGCAGAGCTATTTCGCTGACAATGACTTTTTGATCGTGTTTTGAAACAGTTCATAGGGTTTCCTTACAAAGTAGGTGATGGTGGGAAGGGTGGCTCCGGTTTATGTGTTAATATAAGACTTGGTTGCGTAAACAAAGGGGGTTGTCCCTGTCTCATAGACCACTGACAGAATCATCGGTCATTATGCCATGTTTCAAAAAAAAAGCAAAGAGACTCTCGCTTCACAAGAGCACTATTTATGATACAAAAAGCAATCAGGTTTTTTTGCTTAACATCGATTGGATATCGCTTCTGATTTTCTCAGCTACCTGATTTCGATCTTTGATGGAATATCCGTTTGTTTCAAAGGGTTTTCCGATTGTAAGCGTTATTGTTCCCGGTCGTGCCAGCAAGGTATTTTTCGGCATCACTTCATAGGAGCCCTGGAAGGCGATGGGAACAATGGGAACTCCGGCCTTGATGGCCAGCAGCATACCACCGCCCTTAAACGGCAGCAGCTTGCCGTCTTTCGACCTGGTTCCTTCTGGAAAAATAAGGACCGAAGCGCCAGCTTTGATTTTCTCGGCAGCCTGGATCAAGCTGTTCATGGCCTCTCTCCTGTTTGTTCTATTGATAGGGATATGGCCAACTGCACGCACCGCATGACCGAAGATCGGGATGGAGAACAGCTCCTGTTTTCCCAGTCCGTGAACCGGATGCGGAATGTATCCGTAAAAACTGAAGATGTCGAACTGTGAAGTGTGATTGCCGCAGAACACGTAAGCCTGAGAGGGCTCAAGATGTTGAGCGTTGACGATGTTGACCCGTACACCGGCAAGCCGGCAGATAAGCCTGGAAACGATGCTGGGATATTTACGGCAGAAGCTTGCGGGTTTATTCAATATATGTCGTGCAAAAAGGATGGTGAAGAGACAGCCGCCGACGAGCATAATAGCGGCGACTAGGACGAAGATGCCGCGGAGAATAACGAACAGGTTCTTCAAAGGGATTGGTTATCTGTTTTTTTTAATTCCCTGGAGCTCGACAAACGGTTTGGTTGAGTCGGCATGAATTGTCTCAAGTAACTCAACCGGATCTTCAAACAGGATCATATCTTTAAGACAGGGAGCAATGATTTCTTCCTTGTAGGTTGACAGGATATTCTGATGGGTCCAGCGGTCAAGATAGTAACGGACCAGACTCGGCAGCATGGTAAAGATCGTTTCGTCGGGGAAAGGATCGTTAAAACTTGATTGTGCCAGTTTCTCAGAAGACAGTGTCTGAGTTTTGTAGAACTGTTTGAGAAACATGATTTCAGGCGGCAGCTGGGCGTTGATCCCAATTTTTGTCAATCCTTTGAGGATAAGTGAAGTGGTGTTCCTCCCCATTTTGGCAAGAGTGTACGGAACAAACACTTCCCTGGGAGTTTTTAAGGCCAGATATGACTTAACCGTAAGGATCAGCTCGGCCAGGTTGACCGGATTTTTGTCGACAAAATGGTATGTCTGTCCAGAAAACTCCTGGCGATTGTTCAAAGCGTGGTGAACCAGATAGGGCAGCTTTCTGGCATTCGAGTAGGAGTGCATCACACCTTTTTTTGTAAAAAGAAGGGGCATGGATTCATCTGCAATGGTAAACAGCAGCCGATGAAAACCCTGGATCTTATGGTCGTGATCGCCGTAGACAACAGCCAGGCGAATACAAGTGTAATCGAGCCCTTCTTTCTCGTGCATGTATTGAAGGGTCTTCTCAGCCATCAGCTTTGACTTGGTATAATTGTTGAGCTTGTTGGAAATCGGCAGTTGCTGCTTTTCTGTCAGGTCATTGCCGATCGGCAGGATGGCTGCCGAGCTGAGATGGATATAGGGGATGTTCATAGCCGCGGCAGCCCGGGCGAGGTTCAGCGCCCCGAAATAGTTGACCTCGATGGCTAGCTGGGCGTCGGAATTGATATTGGCAATGGCGGTGTTGATTACGAAGTCCGGCTTGACCTGTCCGAGGTAACTGAGGATATCTGCCGCGTTTCTAATGGACAGCTTTTTTGAAGATGGGGCACGGATATCAAAGGTGTCGGCATAATTGGTTTTAAAATAGTGCGCCAGGGTGCCGCCGAGGAGCCCTGAGCCGCCTATGAGAACACCGATTTTTTTTTTGGAGTTGTTGGTGGGGGTATCCATTTTTTATATCTTTATAAACAAACGATTCAACTTGAACGGTTTTCACAACGATTCAGGGTTGTGATATCAAAAAAACCACAATGAGACCTTTTGGGTAAACAGAGTACATTAGCATGAAAAAGAATAAACTACACGCTCTTTTAGTCAATATAAATGATTTTTATATTCAGTAAAACTGAACGAGGCGTGTGGAGATTCTTTCCGTAACAACAGAAAGGGTTTCCATTCACTATGAAAGTCATCAATTATCTTGTTCTGTCATCGCAAGTGAAGCGTGGCAATCAGTTTTGCTTTTATAATATAATCCCATCTGCGCTGGCCTGTTTGCGGCCCCGCAACAATTACCATGGTTGCCATACATCTGTTTCTGCTCGAGGCGTCAGTCTACTATCAGGAATCTGTTTGGACTTGGTCGAAATAGTCCTGAACGGTGGGAATCTCACCATTGAGCGCACAGATGGTTCCCAGTTCGGCAGAGCCGAGGTAGACCTTGGTGTTGATTCCTAGCCTGTTGCTGAAGTTCCTGGTCGAAGTGGAGAACACAGTGGTGCCCGGTTGAACACGGGCCTGGTTCCCCATGCACAGGCTACAGCCGGGAGTCTCGATCCGGGCTCCCGCAGCCCCGAAGAGTGAATAGCCACCGTCTTCTTTGATTGCTTCCTGATCCAGTCGGGTAGTCGGGGTTATCCACAACCGGCCGGAGGCGTATCCTTTTCCCGAGAGCAGGCCGGCTGCCGACTGGAGGTGCGCAAGATGGGTCATGCAGGAACCGATAAACACTTCGTCGATCTGTGCGCCGCTACATTCTTCCAGCAGCCGGACATCGTCTGGGTCGTTGGGGCAGGCCAGTATGGGCTGGTTAATCTTCTCCAGATCGATTTCAAGAATCGCTTTAAACTCGGCATCTTCATCCCGGACCAGCAGACTTGGGTTGTCGACCCACTGTTTCAGGTGGTCGATTCGTTTTTGCAGTGTCTCCCGTGATTGATATCCTTCTTCAAGCAGTCGTGTTAACACCGCGATATTCTTTTTGACCTGTCCGACTACGGTGTCGAGCGGTAGTTTGACCGTGCCGGCGGCAGCGCTTCTCTCGGCGGTGGAATCGGTCAGCTCAAAAGCCTCGTTTACACTCAAATCGTCGACACCTTCAATCTCAATGATGGTTCCTGAGAAGATGTTTTTCTTCCCGGCGCTAGAGGTTGTCAACAACCCCTGCTGAATAGCGAAATAGGGAATAGCGTTGACCATATCCCGTACCGTAATGCCTTGTTGCCGTGTTCCATGAAAGCGGATAAGGACCGATTCCGGCATTTCAAGGGGCATGAATCCAAGAGCAGCCCCAAAGGCGACCAGGCTTGAGCCGGCTGGAAAAGAGATGCCCAGCGGAAAGCGGGTATGGGAATCGCCGCCTGTACCGACCTGGTCGGGCACCAGAGTTTTGTTAACCCAGGAATGGATAACGCCGTCACCCGGTTTGAGAACCAGTGCGCCACAGCCTACCATGCTTTCCCGTAATTTTTCCCACAGCCGGAAATCCTGGCGGCTGGGATAGGCTGCCGTGTGGCAGAAGGTCTGCAGGGCAAAGTCGGCCTCGAATTTCTTACATGCCAGCTCTTCCACTTCCTGAACGGTCATGGGACCGGTGGTATCCTGGGAGCAGATGGTGGATATTGTCGGCAAGCAATTGGTGCCCGGTAAAACCCCGTCCAGACCGCAGGCACGGCCGACTATTTTCTGAGCCAGCGTATAAGGTTGTCCCGCTCTGGGAACCGGGTTTGGCTCTTCTTTAAAGAAGTCGGGGAATTCAAGCCCTGCGGCTTTGCAGGCGTCCTGGGTCAGATGTTTGCCAATGATCAGGTTGAGCCGGCCACCGGCGCGATACTCATCAAGTATGGTAAGAGGCGGTGTTTCGGTCACGATAACGGCACCTTTTTTTGTTGTCAGTGTCCAGGAGTGGGGATTAAAAATCAGGGTGTCACCGGTGGCGATTTTGGTGACATCACACGGAATCGGCAGCAGTCCTGCATCTCGGGCGGAACTATAAAAAATAGGAGCAATGTTGCCGGCAAGCAGTAAGCCGCCGCGGCGTTTATTGGGTGTACCATGAATATCCTCACCGATATGCCAGAGTACCGAGTTGACCGCTGATTTTCTTGATGATCCGGTTCCGACAACATCGCCAGCAAAGGCAACGGTACAACCTCCTTCCCGCATCCGGCCAATCTTTTCAATGCCGCCCGGGAAACGGGTCTTGCCGAAGAAGGTCGCATGCAGGGGAATGTCGGTGCGCGACAGGGCCTTGTTGCCTGGAGAAAAATCGTCGGTATTGATTTCGCCGTCAACTTTATACACTTTAAATGTGATCTGCTCGGGCAGGGGCTCGGCGTTGGTGAACCATTCCGCCTTTGCCCACGATTGAAGGATATCGGCAGCATAACTGTCGGTCTCTGCCAACCCGGCGATTTCATCGAAAGCTGAGTATACTTTGGTCAGGTTCTTTAGAGCCTGAGCGGCTTCGGCCCGACAGTACCCCGATTTAAGCAGCCGGACCAATACTTCCACATTGTATCCTCCAATCATGGTGGACAGCATGTCGATTGCTTTTTCAGGAGTGATGCAGTCACAGGATGATTCACCACAGGCCACCTTTTCGAGCCACAAAGCCTTTATCTCGGCCGCTTTTCCTACCCCTGGCTCAACCCGGTTTTCAAGAAGATCAAGGAGAAAATTGCTTTCCGGATGATTGTCCGCAAGCATCGAGACCAGATCGCTGACCTGCTCGGCTGACAAAGGCAGAGGGGGAAGCCCCTCATTTGATCGGATTTCTGCATCTTTTCTGTATTGCTCTATCATGTTTCCTGGTTCCTGTAGTAAAGTTAAATGAATAAATATTTGATAATCTCATAAAAACGAATCAATCACTTCCTGCCTATCATTACGAGGTCATACAATCTCCAGTAATCAGCAGTATGGAGGTCGCCGTGCTCCAGTCGTTATGACAAGGTTGCAGATTTTCGGATTTTTACGAGTCTGTCAATGTTTGGTCAATGCGTAAAAAGTAGGCAAAACATCTCACCGCATGATAATTTTGTCAATAGATTAATGATGTCAGGCCGGTTTCATCGGTCGGCAAGATTTGCCATTTCGATGACAAATCACAACATGATTTTCTCCAATATGGAAAAAAGATATGAAGAAGGTTGTGAACTCACTGATTCAAGGAGGTCTGGAACTGCTTTTTCCTCCAAAGTGTCTGTATTGCTCGGTGCACCTGGGCCATGGAGAAGATCATGGATTTCTCTGCCGGTCCTGTTCTAAGGAGATCGAATATATCAGCTCTCCGTTGTGCGTAAGCTGCGGTGTCGGGTTTTATGACTGGAATGGTAAAGATCACCTTTGCGGGGAATGTCTCAAACAGCGGCCTGACTATCAAGTTGCCCGGGCTGTTGCCGTTTACGGACCCGTTGTCCAGTATCTGCTGCATCGGCTCAAATATTCCGGGGACAGCGCAGTGTTGCCGACCATAGAACGGATAGCCGGGAAGGTCGACCAGAACCTTTTTGCCACCAGTGATTTGATCATCCCTGTTCCGCTGCATAAAAAAAGATTGCGCCAAAGGGGGCTGAACCAGTCGCTGATCTTAGCCCGTCTCTTTTTTCCGGGCGACCGGGATAAAATCGATTACACCCTTTTGCTAAGAGCAGAGGATACCATTCCCCAAACATCTCTTGATGGCGAGAAGCGGCGAAAAAACCTGCGTGGAGCTTTCAAGGTCCCCGAACCGGCACGGATTAAAAACAAATCGATCTGCCTGGTCGATGATGTGCTGACCACCGGCACTACGGTGTCAGAGTGTTCAAGAACCCTGATAAGAGCAGGAGCAAGAGAGGTTAAAGTGCTGACCTTTACGAGGGCCTGATTCTTCGATTTGACCTCATACAAACCGGAGAATGATATGCACGAAACAGCCGTCAGATGATTTGCCGAATTGAATTATTGTTTTCCCTGTCGATCCGATAAAAGTTGGAAGAGGTAGAGTTTGTCAGTCAGAAGAGTGGTCGACATCACCCCTTTATGGGTATGGATAATGATGCAAAATTCAGTATCTCATGCTGTAAATCATCCGAGAAAGCTGGAAAAGGCCAAAAACTGAGGGCCGATTCAGTAATATGAATGAAAGTGTCGAATTATCGCCGGATTGGTGGTTCGATGGTTTCAGCTTGTAAATTTCAGGAATGAAAGACGGTTATGTATCAGAGCCGGTTGGCTGAAAGTGCTATTTGTCAAGGTTTTGACATATGCTCATTAGGAAGTTTCGCAGAGGTAAGGTTGAGATAGGAAAAAGTAGATGGCAATAAAAAAAAATAGTCTCTTTTTTTTTCCATCTAACCTGCTGTTCTCACAAACAAGTTGAAATTGAGTCTGTATGGTTGGCGTAATATTGATTTATTTGCAGATTGTTTGACTAATTTAGAATAATATTAAATTTAATAAAAAAATTGAATTGTTGATAATTTGTGGTGAATGTTAGTAACATGTAAAGATAACGTTAGAAAAACAGCTTTTTTCTATTCTCTATTAAATAAGGGCAAGAGAAGGAGGAATCGGTTACAATACTTACACTGCATGGCATCGGGCATATTGATGAGCTTTGGAAGTAAATTGTGCTCAATCGACTTTGACGTCAGCGGAAAAATCGATTTTATAGGGAGCCATGTTCAGCACGGTTCTGCCGGATGTTTTAGAATGCAGCCCGTGCTGTGATATTTCAGCTGTTCACCTGTCGCTCCCGAAAATATCTACAGAGAGGCTAGCTGTTATCTTGCTGGATTGTTTCTTGATCCTCTATTAAAAATCAAAGGATATGCCGATGTTGTGGGACAAGATCAAAGAGAGTCTACGGGATTCGATGCCGGAAAACACGTTTACTCTTTGGATTGAGCCGCTTAATTATATCAGTGATGATAAGAATACACTGCAGCTTGGCTGTCCGGATCGTTTTTTTAAGGCCTGGATTAAAGAGAATTTCCTGGAGGATATAGAAAAAAAATGCGCAGAGATTAGTAACAGCAATTGGAGCATCAATCTTTGTGAGCAATCGGCCCCTCCGATAGACCTGCCTGTAGCAAAACACCAGAGGCGGTTTCCCGAATTTCCGGCTGGATCATCCAGCAGTCGTTCCCTGCATCCCCGCTACACCTTTGATGAATTTATAGTAGGAGATTCCAATATTCTAGCTCAGTCGGCTTGCAAAACCGTTGCTGCCGGTGATGATACCGTTGGTCCCTGCCTGTTTCTCAACAGTTCCACCGGGCTTGGAAAAAGCCACCTGACACATGCTGTCGCCCATCAGATTCTTACCGATTCTCCGATGACCAGGCTGCACTATCTGACTGCCACCAAATACTCCCAGGAGATGGTTCAGGGAATTCGCGACAAAAAAATGGATCAATTCAAGTCCAAGTATCACGACCGGTGCGATGTCCTGTTAGTCGAAGACGTACACACCCTGAAAGGCAAACTCAAAACCCAGGAAGAACTGAACGAGTTGCTTGACTCACTGATCAAGAAGGAAAAGAAGATTATCTTCACGGCCAATATCTCACCCAGAGAGCTTGAAGGAATCGATAATGAATTTCGCTCCCGCATGAGTTCCGGGCTGGTAACCACTATCCAGGCCCCTGATTGCGAGACTCGGGCCAGGATCGTTAAGAGAAAGGCGAAAAGCAGGAAACTGAGGCTGAATGATGATCAGATTGGCTACCTTGCCCATCATATTCGTGGCGATATCAGACAGATTGAATCGGCTATTTTGAATATCCACTCAAAAGCGGTGTTGCGTGGTGGAGAGGTCGATATGGATCTTATTCTCGAGGTTGTTGAAACCATCACCGGCAGCTATCGTATTTTAACGGCCCAGGTGGTTTCCGAGTTTGTTGCCGATCAGTTCAAGGTGAGCTTTTCAGATATGCAGTCCCGTTCCCGTAAGAAGATCATCACCTTTCCCCGGCAGGTGGCCATGTATCTTGCCCGTAAACATACATCCGCGCCGCTGGTTGAAATTGGTAAGGTGTTCAATCGAGATCATTCAACGGTCATGCATTCCATAAATAAAGTAGCCGACCTTGCCCGGCGTGACACATCCATTCAATCCCAGTTGAGACTGCTGAGCGACAAAGTCTGCAAGATGTAGGCATCGCCTTCACCGTTCCAATTCTTCCCCACCTGTTTCCCCTTTTTTCCTTTTTCACAGGCTTGTGACGACACTATGTGAAAAAAAGTGATAAAATGGTGAGATCAATGATCTTGCAATCATATCCTCAATACCATACCCTGAGAATGTTTGATGAAAGAGTTCGGTTCCTTGGGTGGGACCGAAGCATACAGAATTATATTTTGGGCAAACAAAATGAATACAAAAATAGTCCAGCGACTAGTCATCCTGGCCATAGCAGTCCTGGCGGTTTTCCTTTTCATAGCTTTTGATCTGGATCAATACCTGACGCTGAATTACCTGAAGGAGTCCCAGGAAAAATTTCAGGCCATTTACAAAGCCAATCGCGTGACCGTAATCGGTATTTTCATGCTGGTCTATATTGCGGTTACCGCCCTGTCTCTGCCGGGCGCAACGGTTATGACTTTAGCAGGCGGTGCCCTGTTCGGCTTCTGGGTTGGCCTTGTGGCCGTTTCATTTGCCTCAACCCTGGGTGCCACCCTTGCCTGTGGGGTTTCCCGGTTTTTACTCCAGGACTGGGTACAGGGACGGTTCGGTGATAAGTTAAAGCAGATCAATGAGGGTATAGAAAAAGAAGGAGCCTTTTATCTTTTTACCCTGAGGTTGATTCCTGTGGTGCCGTTCTTTGTTATCAACCTGGTATCAGGGCTTACCAAAATACCCCTGTTTACCTTCTTCTGGGTATCCCAAGTGGGGATGCTGGCCGGCACCGCGGTCTATGTTAATGCGGGCAAAGAAATCAGCAAGATCGATTCGTTAAGCGGCATACTTTCGCCGACACTGATTATTTCATTTGTGATTTTGGGGTTGTTTCCCATTACCGTGAAAAAACTGATGACCATCTATCGTAAAAAAACCGGAAAAGAGATAGATGGAAGGGGGGAAAATGGCTGAATTTGATTACGATATCGGTATTCTAGGTGGCGGGGCCGCCGGACTGACCGTAGCGTCAGGTGCCGCCCAGCTTGGCGCACGTACATTACTGATCGAAAATGAGAAGGAACTGGGCGGCGATTGTCTCCATTTTGGTTGTGTTCCTTCCAAGACCTTGATCAAGTCTGCCAAGGTCAGATATCTCATGCAAAATGCTCAGAATTATGGGCTCCCCGAAGTTGATCTGCCGCCGGTTGATTTCAAACAGGTTGCCGACCGAATTCGTTCAGTCGTTGCCAAGATTCAGAAGCATGATTCAGTGGAACGATTTAATAAACTGGGTGCTGAGGTGCAGTTCGGCGATCCTGTTTTCAGTGATGAGCACACAATCACCCTGGGTTCAAAACGAATCAGTGCGAAAACATGGGTTGTAGCAACGGGATCGTCACCAGCCATTCCACCAGTGGATGGACTTGATGGTGTACCCTATTTGACCAATAAAGAAATCTTTTATCTCGATCATCTGCCCAAATCACTGATTATCCTGGGAGCCGGGCCAATAGCCGTTGAGATGGCCCAGGCCTTTAACCGGCTTGGCAGTCAGGTATCCGTTCTCCAACGATCCAACCAGATACTCTCCAAAGAGGATAAGGATATGGCCGACCAGGTTCAGGCGGCCATGGAGCGGGAGGGCGTGGTTTTTCATCTGGGCTGTCAGCTGATCAGTGCTCAAGATATTGGCAACAGTCGTCAGGTTGTCATAAAAAACAGTGAAGGACAGCAGCTCAACATAGAGGGTGCTGAAATTCTGGTTGCCCTTGGCCGGCGTGTAAATGTGGCTGGCTTAGGTTTAGAGGATATTGGCCTCGATTTTTCCGGCAAAGGCATTGATGTGGATGACAGGCTGCGGACCAATCATAAGCATATCTTCGCGGCCGGTGATGTGATTGGCGGTTATCAGTTCACCCATGCTGCCGGTTATGAAGGGGGTATTGTTGTCAGTAATGCCGTTTTCCATCTGCCCCGCAAGGTCAACTATACCCGGATGCCCTGGTGCACCTATACCGGCCCGGAACTTGCCTCCATCGGGTTGAATGAGAAGGCGGCCGGAAAAGCTGGAATCGACTATACGGTCTGGGAGGAGAACTTTGCCGACAATGATCGTGCCCTGGCTGAAGGTGCAACCGAAGGGAAGATCAAGCTCATTTTATCTAAGAAGGAGAAAGTTCTGGGTGTTCAGATTCTCGGACTCCATGCTGGAGATCTTCTGGGTGAGTGGGTGGCAGTACTGGGTTCAGGAATGAAATTATCGCATCTGGCCGGCTCAATCCATCCCTATCCGACCCTCGCAGAGATTAATAAACGGGTGGTCGGCAAGGTCTTTTCAGAAAAAATTTTCTCTGACAGGGTAAAAACGGCCTTAAAGCTGTTCTTCAGGTATCGAGGTTCTTCCATAAAGCCTGAAAAAGCATGATCTGTCGCCAGGCTGTTTACGATATCCGTTTTCTACATGTTCAGCCATTGCTGCTCCTTTGGAGATCACTGTCGAGTGTCGTGTCAACGTTGAACTGTCGCATACTACTTGTTCTTTTCCTCGCCTGTGGACCATTGATTTAAGCCACATAGCCCCACTAAGCAACTCAAGTCAATGATCCGCAGGCAAGAAAAATGAATGCGTATTCTACACCAGTTCATCATTGACACGACATTACTACTATCAGATCACCTGATGCTGGATCATGAATTGACTGAATCTTTTTTGATATGGAGGTGTAAGTGAATAGTCAGACCGAAAATCCGGATACCTTCAGCAACGATCCTCTGACGGACTTGAAGCAGGATGCCCTGAATATGGTCGGCAACTGCATAGAGTGCGGCTCCTGTTATATTGATTGCGCCTTTTCTAACTATGGTGATGACCCAGAACAGTGCCGTCAATGGATTCGTCAATCAAACGATTTTTTATCCGGTAAAATTAAAACGGTTGATCGCGGACTGGTGGAGGCAAATTTCCGGTGCGCCGAATGTAACCGGTGTCACCATTCGTGCCCGGAATCGATTTATCGTCGACATGGCAATATGATGATGAAACACATGATTGCCAATCCCATGAAACACAGGGTCAATATTCACCCGTATTCCAATTATCAGGTAAAACAGGCGGCCATAGAAAAATTTGTGCTCTCCAAATGGAAAGAGGAGGAGAAACAGTGGTACTTTGAAAGACTCAATGAATTCAAACAGGCCGATGTCCTTCTTTACCATGGCTGCTATGTTTACCTCCAGGCCGCTCAGTGCATGAAGCTGGAAAAGATGCTGGGAGCGGCCGGTGTCTCGTATGTTTCAGTCGGTAAGCTGGAGTATTGTTGCGGTACCTTTGGCTTCTATCGCGGCCATAGTGATATGGATAAGATTAAGCCGGGTCTTGTGGAGATGGTTGACAGGGTACGGCCAAAACGAATTATTTCCAACTGTGGTCACTGCCTCAATGCCATGCTGGATCTGATAAACAACAGTGAATCCTCCAGTCGGCCGGATATCCGCCATTGTGCCGAAGAGTTGCTGGAACTCAGTATCGAAAAGAAGCTTGACCTGGCCTACCTGGAAACCACTTTTGCTATTCACGACTCATGTAATCTGAGATCGCTGCATGACCAGCAGGGACCGCTGAGGAAACTGATCAGACGAGTAGGTATGATCCATGAAATGATGTCACACGGCAAGTCCAGCCGCTGTTGTGGAGATGTTTCCCGATACTATGATAAAAAGCATATCGATGAGATCAATCGCCAGGTCAAGGTGAGAGAGTTTGTTTCAAGTGGTGCCGATGAGATGATAACAGCCTGTGCCGGCTGTTATGAGAATTACCATACCAATCCTCAACTGCACACCGTTGATCTGATCGATGTTATTTACAGGGCCTTTGCCAAAGCCCGCGCCGAAGATATGGAGCTTGAGCGGGAGAACTCGAATATCTGCTGGGAAAATATGTGTCCCATTGGAAGTGAGGTGTAACTGACATGTTTCAGATACAGTGGAATGAACGACTCTGCATTAACTGCCTGAAGTGTGTCGATGTCTGTCCCAGGTCAAATCTGAGCGTGTATCGCGGTATGCCGACTCTATCGAAAGTGAATACCTGTACGGGTTGTGGTCATTGCTCGGTAAGCTGTCCGTCCGGATCGATTTACCATGTAACACTCGAAAAAGATTATTGGGGAAGCTGGAATCCTGAGATTCGCGATAACGCCATGCAGATGGCTGCTACAGGTAAGTACGTGGTTGAGGGGAAGGGCAGCGACCGGTCATTTCTCAACTGGGATAATCTTATTTTCCTACCCGGCCAGCTTAAAAAACCTCCCCTGCTTGACGATGAACCTGTCGATACCAGTGTCACCATTGGGCCTCGGGCAAAGCGGCCTGTTATCTTGAATACCCCGATTATGATGGGAGCCATGAGTTTTGGCTCCATGTCCATTGAGGCCAAAATGGCCCTGGCACTGGGAGCTTCCGCCGTTGGTTCCATGTCAAATACCGGTGAAGGAGGGATGCATGAAAAAGAGCGGCAAAGTGCCGACAAATTAACCCTGCAATACTCCACCGGCCGTTTTGGCGTAGACCAGCAGGATCTCAAACAGGCCGACATGATTGAGATCAAGATCGGCCAGGGGGCCAAGCCCGGTCTTGGCGGGCATCTATTAGCTGAAAAGATTACACCTGAAATAGCAAAGGTTCGAAACATGATCGAAAAAGACGCCCGGTTTCGTCCAGGGGAAAATGCCATCAGCCCGTCCCGACACCTTGATATCAATTCACCTGATGAGCTGAAAGAACGTGTAAACCAGCTTCGGCAAATAACAGGCGGGGTACCTATCGGTATTAAAATTGCCGGAGGCCACGTGGAAGAGGACCTTGATATTGTCATTCACGCCGATCCGGACGTGATTGTCGTCGACGGAGGTGATGGCGGCACAGGGGCAGCACCGGCGATTGCCAAAAATCACGCGGGTCTGCCTCTTGCCTATCTACTGCCGAGAACAATCCATTACCTGGAAAAGAGGGGTGTGCGAGAACAATACAGTGTGATTGGGGCCGGTGGTTTAAAAGGGCCTGCCGATTTTGCCAAAGTATTGGCCCTTGGCGCCGATGCTGTGTACACAGCCGGGTTTGTAAAATTCGGTCTTGGCTGTGTCTATTGCCGTTCATGCTCATCAGGTCGCTGCCCGGTGGGAATCACAACCCAGGACCCTGTGCTCAGGCGCCATCTCGATGTGGAACAGCGAGCAAAAGAAGTTGAGAATCTGTTATCAGTTGCGAACAATGAAATAGCCCGTCTCTGCAGACTCTGCGGCTGTGGGTCTGTTGGGGAACTTGGTTCAGACCATCTTCGGGCGCTTAACGAAGATATTGGTAGAGCGACCGGGATTGCCATGGCATATGAGAGAGTAAATAGTAAATTGGCACATGGTTGACAATATTGATATTGTCATTTTACTGGGTTGTATGATTCAGTGATCAGTTACAAAAGGTGATGTATGGATCCCCATTATCGTGTTGTTTTTTTCGGTTCAGCTCGCATCAAGGAGGGAGACCGGGAGTATCAGGATGTTTTCACCATGGCCAGGGGTATTGGCAAGCTGGGATTTGATGTGGTCACCGGTGGTGGACCGGGTATCATGATGGCGGCCAATGCGGGTCACAAAAGCGGCTTGTCAACCAGCCATTCCATCGGACTGAATATCAAGCTGCCGTTTGAGCAAAAAGAGAATAAATATCTTGATGTCGTCAAAGAATTTGATCGTTTCTCAGAGAGATTGGATACATTTATGTCACTGTCTGATGTCGTTGTTGTTGCCAGTGGCGGTGTGGGTACTTTACTTGAACTTTTTTATACCTGGCAGCTCGTGCAAGTCAAACATCTGTGTGAGACGCCGATCATTCTTTTTGGTGATATGTGGACGGGTCTTTTCAAGTGGCTGAGAACGGAAGTTTTACCAAGAAAGCTGTTTAGGCAGGAAGATATGCATAATCTTTTTCATATGAATGATTGTGACAAGGTGATAGAATTTATCAGCAGGTGTCATAACGACCGCCTCAAGTTGGATCATATATGTGTCAATTACGAGAAGTACAGAGTTGAATTTTCCATTTAAAGAGACCATGAATACACTTGTTCTATTAGGATCACCTCGAAAAAAGGGCAACACCGACATTCTGGCAGAAGCGCTGATACAGGGCATCAAAGAGGAAAAAGGCGAAACTGAAAAGGTATATCTCAGCCGGTTGAAGATCAGTCCCTGCGTCGCCTGTGGCAGTTGCGAGAAGACCGGCTGCTGTGTAATCGATGACGATATGCAGGAACTTTATTCGAAGATCGATGCGGCCGATTGCGTGGTGATCGGTTCCCCCATTTATTTTTACGGGGTATCAGCCCAGGCTAAACTTTTCATCGACCGGACCCAGGCAATGTGGAGCCGTAAATATATTTTGAAAGAAAAGGCAAAGAGCAGGAACGGGCTGAAGCGGTTCGGCATTTTTTTATCCGTTGCTGCCAGCAGCGGTAAGAGGGTATTTGACGGGGCGGCGCTTTGTGTCCAGTACTGTTTCGACGCCATGGATATCAACTATGGCGGTAAAGTTGTGGTGCCCGGTATTGATAGCAAAGGGGCAATGGCAAAAGCCGAAGCCGAGCTTGAAAGGGCCAGGAAGTTCGGCAACAAGCTTGTGCGGATGACCGGTTCTAGTCGTTGAAAAGATTTAGCTGTATTTATTGACTATGATCTAGATCAAACTCCAGGGATTTTCCGCCTTAATCTCCATCAACCAGAAGTTCTCCGGTTTTTTGGCTATTCTGGAGAATACTCGATTACTGACCTGGTGTGAATCCTCCACCAGATTGTAAAATGACGAATCGATACCGATAAAGCCATCCAACAGATGGACCATGATGTGCAGAATTTTCGATTCGTATCCTTGTTGCATCCGGCTTAGATCATCCAGGGTGTCATAGCCGATTGTTCTCAGCTCATCAATGAATGAGCGAATGGTTTGTCTATTACGCTTCATACCGTTTTCCATCCGCGGAAGAAAACGGTCGTCTGTTGCCGGAAGCGAGATCTCTTTTTCAAAGTGAATTTGCTCATAGTTGACCAAAGCGCTTTTTTCTAGAAAAAATGAGACTTTCTCACAGCCGCTCTGAAAGTTTTCGGCTTCAACAAGAAAGAGCAGAGATGCGATCGAGTGAAAATCAGTCATGTTCAATGGCCTGAAATTTATCGATAAACTTTCGATCGATATAGTCTTTGATGAGAAAAGCCAGCCGTCCCTGGAAGGTGATCCAATCTTTATTGAGAACGCCGACACCTGATCCGAGATTGAAGATCAGCAGGTAATCGCCGCCGGGGTCAAAGGGCTGTAAGGGGTTTCCTTCGAGACTATTGATAAGATTATGAAGCAGGACCGGGTTTTGCCGTACCGCGTATACACCAACCTTTGCCAGTGGTCTGGGGGAGAAGGAGATACAATCCCCACCGCCGAATATTTCAGGATGCTTGACCGCCTGCAGAAATTCGTTAACAGTAAGACCGTTGTCTTCGCCAACTGTGAGATCCGAGCTGGAAAAAATTGGTGACGGACGAACACCGTGGGCCAGAAAGATGATATCCGCTCCATAACTCTCACCGGTTTCAAGCTGTATCCTATTTCCCCGGATATGTTCAACCCTGCTGGTCTCTATGATTTCTATCTGTTTGGCGGTCAATACACGTTTAGTCAACTGCCGTACCTTTGCTGGGAAACGTTTCATATAATTCCCGGAAGAAAATATCTGAATAGCCGGCTGGATCCCTCCATGGCGTTCCACAAGTTGTCTGATATTTCCGGAAATCTCAGCTGAAGAAGGGCCGCCGCCTATAATACCGATGGTGATGCTCTTGGCGGCTGTCATGGAGAGCACTGTCTTTCGGGCCTCGATCAGTTTTTCGATTGGTTTGGCGGAAAATACCGGAGAATCAGGCTCATCAATGATTCCTTTATCCACATAACTGCCGGCATTAAAGGAAACGACGTCATAATTGACAGTATCACCGGACTGAAGAAAAAGAACTTTATCTGCAGGGTCGACGCGCACGACTTTGTCACTAATAAATCGGCATCCCTGCTTCTCGACGACGTGACGGGTGGCAAAACGAATCTGACCGGGTGTATAGGTTTCACCCAGCATACCGGGGCCCATACCGGAGTAGTAATGATTGTCGGAAGGGGCGATAACGGAAACTGAATGGCCCATTTCCCGTATTTTTGTTAACGCTGCCAGGGTCATCATATGGGCGTGACCGCCGCCAACCAGAACAAGGTGTTTTCCCATGTCAGATTCTCCTTTTCCGGGAAGTTGTTTTCTCAGCCGATACGTTCCATGAGGTTGCCCAATTGTTGCAGGTGTGTCGTCTCTTCAGAGGCGATCTGATAGAGTGTTGACCTGGTCGTTTCCTCCACCGCTTGACGTGCCGCCCGATCATAAAGATCGAGTGCTTGGGCTTCGATGGACATGGCCATGCCAACTACATCGGCAACCGAATCAAGGTTGGGATTGTACAGATTCAGGTATTCCTCGGTAGACAGGCCACCCTCTACAATATCGGGCAACAATTTGGAGCGGATCTTCTCATGGCTCGTTTTTCGGCCACTGACCTTTTGGTAAAGAGCCAACAGGTTTTCCCGATGGATTGCCTCGATGGATGCAAGCCTGTTGAATATGTTTGTTACTGCGTCATTATCTACCTGTCCAATCATGTTGCGATAAAAATCTTCCAGTCCCTGTTCAAGAGAGTAGGCGACAATCAACACTTCTTCAAGCGATTCCTTTCCAGAAAGAAGATCAAGACCCAAGCTTTCATCACCAATAGCTGTTTGGCTGGTATAGGCCTTGATGCCGCCTGAAAGATTGGTGACCTCATAACCGTTTGCAGAAAGGAACTGGGCAGCGACCCGGCTGCGCCCACCAATGGCTCAATAGACCAGTATGGGAATGTCCGGAACAAGTTCACCAACTCTGTCACGCAGTTCCGGCAACGGGATCAGTATTGCTCCGGGAATATGGGACTGTCGATATTCCTTTGGCTGGCGGACATCAAGCAGAGTTAACCGCTCCGATGTTTTGCCTTTAATAAGTTCGGCTGCCTCAAGGGCATCAATGGATTGAACGGGAGTGAGATATTGTTTCCAGTGCATTGATCGAATTTGGACAGGGTTGATAAGATGTGTTTCTGCGCGTATTATGCCCTGTTCAACGCTGAATTGCAAAACAGATTGACATCTTTTGGCATCTAAGCGTATTGTCGTGTTCATGTAGAGGTGCGCCATACGACAAGCCTGCTTTGTTGTACCGCTTGTACTAACGGCAGCAAATGATTCTTATAGACGCCATATCTTTTCCGACAGTGTTATTCAGCAGGATTGAATGATTGTTTGTTCCACTAACATTATGAAATCACTATATAAAATATCAATAGACAACATCAGCCCGCAATATGTGTCCGGTTGGTGTTTTGCCCGTTTCAACAGGGTAAGAAGAGTTCGGCTTGAGCTCTTTTACGGCAGCGAAAAGATTGGAACAACGGTTGCCGATATGTTCCGTGAGGACCTGCGTGAGCTGGGCATGCATCCGGATGGCATGTGCGGCTTTGAATTTGTTTTTAACACAGACGATAGATATAACCGAAAAAAAACATTGACCATCAGGCCCAAAGGTTCTCATCTGGTACTTGCCGAAATCGATCCTGACGGCTCGGTCACCACCGGTGGCAACCTGAACTTCCTTGCTGGACTTGTCCGTAGGTATGTTGGCGCTACCGGAAGGGAGAACAAGAACATGTTATTCATGCATGTTCCCAAAACGGCCGGTACTTCCTTTAATACACTGGTCGGCGCTTTATTGCCGAAAGAGGGGATTGTCGCCCATATCGAGTTGAAGGATCCCATGGAGTATGAGCGGCTGCAGCGCAGCTATTATTATATCTCCGGGCACCTGCGGATCGGTGTCTTCAAGGAGTTTTTCAATCTTGATAGGGCCCGGCTCTACACCATCGTCCGTGAACCCTATTCCCATCTCCATTCCCATTTGAAATGGCTGATAAAAACGTCAACCGCCAGTAATGACAACTATTTTAAATATTCCAATCCCGTTATTTACGAGCTGGGCCAAGAGCTGAGTTGTCTTGATCTTGGAAACAAAAGCAATCTCATCAGGTTTGTCGATGGGTTACAGGGTATTTCCGCTGCTTTTTTTGACAATATGCAGACCCGGTATTTCCTTGATGAGGAACCGGATCGGGTTTCTGAAGGCGATTTTATCGAAGCCGTAACCAATATCAAGCTGTTTACGCTGATCGGTGTTACCGAATATTATTTTGATTTTATCGACGAGTTTAAGCGAATCAACAATATCGATAGGCCCACTCTTCAGAAGAGGCTCAACCGTTCGACGAGTCCGCCACTGTTTGACTGGCGGAATAAACGCATACGGGAGATTCTCTACCCCCTGGTCCGTTTTGATCTGGACTTATATGAGCGGATAAAGAAGAGAAACTCATCTCTATCTTCAGGCAGGAATAAGTTGTGAGCAAAACGGGTTTTCTATTAACCGTTATTTTGTATCGATTGGCACTATTGGTTGCTTTTTTGCCGATCAGCACCTGCCTCTTCCTTTTTTCCGGGGTTTCCACTTCCTACGGCGCAAAAATTAATCTCGAACTGGCCCAGCAGAGTACTGATAACCAGGTTACCCTGTCGGTAATTAATCACGGCACATCAGAGGTCATGCTGGAAAGGTTCAGGCTGGAGTTCAATGGTCGCAGCCAGGTGATTGAGACTCAACGGTATCTATCTGCCGGAGAAACGCTCAATACCATTTTTATCGTGGATGAGCCGGCTCTCCCCGGCTCCTATGTTCAAGTGGCAACCCTGTTTTATCGAAACGACTCCAGGTTGCTGAGTCTCTCTCATGCCGGTTTTTTCAACTTCACAACTCAAGGGAAATTTGAAGAAAAGGCCGAGTTGAAGAGATATCGCAGAGGCAGGGATGTGTTACTGGTCCTTTCTGCCGACCGGCCGAATGGCTGGAAGATAGTTGTTCCCGATGAAGTGGTCCTCAGCGAAGAAAAAGAGGACAACAAAAAGACAAGGCGCTTTCACTTGAGCGGCACCTATTCTGGTCTCCGGGTTGACTATCCGATATTCGCCGTAAAGGAACGTGTTGTCGATGGTGTTCAGGGAGCGGGCATAGTCGGCCTGAAAGTGAGCATCAACCATGGGGTGGGTGAAACCAGTATTTTCAGGGGCAGAACTCCAAATGTTGGTCTGGGGATCGGTTGTGGTATCAGTCTGGCTCTGTTTATCCTATCTATAACCGGGTCTTTTTCAAACAGGGTTGCTTCAGCAGCAGTCAGCCTGTTCTGCTCCCGGCTGTTTTTTTTCAGCCTCAGTTATCTGCTGCTGAAAAATATCCACCTGCTGGTAACGTTTTCGCCGCTTCTCATAGACCACTTCACAGGGAAAAACTACCGATACTTTTTCCTCTATTTCGTCGATATCTACTTCTGGGGTTTTGTACTGCTGTATATTCCCTATCTTTTGATAATAGATAAGGTTCGGGTTCACCAGCAGGGTCGGCCAGTTGATGATAAGTATGTTGCCTGCCTATTGTCCTTGGTATTTATTGTTCTGTGGCTGCCGGCAAGATTGGGTGTCCTGCGTCGTTCGGTGCTGGAGTCGTTTGGCCAAGACGATTCGAAAACGATGAAAATTCAGTCTCCTCTTGCAGCAGGCTGGCTGCTGCTGGGCGTGAAACTGTTTTTTCTCCCCCTTTTGTCCAGTTGGGTGATCGGCAACGTTATTCATCAGTGGAACCTGCTGCAGGATTTCACCTGGTCGTTTGAACAGATCAATACCTTCCTCCTTGCCTGGCTGATTCTGACTGATACCTCGATCTTTCTGTTCGGCTATGCCTTTGAAAGCCGCAAGCTGGGAAGTACGATACGTTCAGTGGAGCCGACACTATTAGGCTGGATAGTCTGTCTGTGGTGCTATCCGCCTTTCAACTCCTTTTCCTTTACTCCATTTGATCTTGACCTGTTTCCCATCCATATCTCCATTTCTCCGTGGATGGAACCGGTTGTTCTGGCAAGTGTCACTTTACTGTGGGGAATCTTTGTCTGGGCATCGGTTGCCCTTGGTTTTAAAGCGTCGAACCTGACCAACCGGGGTATCGTTGACAGTGGGCCTTACAGGTACTGTCGCCATCCGGCCTATACAGCTAAAGTTGTAATCTGGGGAATCGAGGCAGTTTTTCTGGGGAAGTACTTTGTTGGATTGTTTATCAGTTTCGGTATAATTTACCTGTTGCGTGCCTGGACCGAAGAGCGCCATCTATCCAGGGATCCCGATTACCTGGAATACAAAGAGCGGGTTCGATACTGGTTCATCCCCGGGCTCATTTAAGAGGTGTGGGTCAATCAGAAATGTTTAACACCGTGTTGGTCACGGATTCAGGTACCAAACAGAGCCGCGTCAATGGAGATCACTCTATTCACCTTAGAAATAAACCTTCTTCACCTCACTTTGCTGCTGTTTATCGTTCATTCCGGCAAGCAGGTTTTCCGCGGCAATCGTTGCATATTTCATCATATCATTCAGCCCGATTCCCTGCCAGCCGAAGCCACAGACAAACAGATTGTCATGTTGTCCTGTGACCCGATCACGCCAGTTTAATAATTCCGGATATCCTTTTTCCAGCTGGGGAATACCCCATGAAGAGCGAAGGACTTTTGTGTAGGCTGGTTCTCCTGGCAGATGAAGAAGTTGCCGCATATCTTCTAGGATATTAGTGATTAATGTCTGATCATCGAGTTCAATCCGTTCTGGATGCCGTCGACCACCGACCAGAACCTCAAAAAGAATATGGCCGTCAGGCGCCCGGCCAGGGAACATATTTGAAGAAAAGAGGCAGCCAAGACTGAATCGTTGTTCCTGTTCAGGAGTCAGAAAACCAAAACCGGGTGGCAGTTTGGCATCGTCTTCAAAACCGATGGCGACCGTTACTATTTTTGCATCTGCAATGGAGGGACTAGGAGGCGAATCACCGAGCTGGGACAGCAGATCAAGCGATGGGTTCACCGGCAAAGCGATAACCAGATTGTCACAAAAGAAGGTCCCCTGGGAACAGGTGACCACCCAGAGATCTTTCTCTTTTGCGACCGCTGAAACGGTACAGTTCAAAAAAAGGTCAATAGTGTCACGCAATCCCTCTCCCAGTTTTTCCACCAGTCGTCCCATTCCCTGGGGAAAACTGGTCATGGCGGGCAGTTCTCTTTTTTTGTTGTTCTCTCCTCTCTTTTTAGATTCTTTTAACTTGGCCAGCAGACCACGGATAACGGAACCATGTTTGTTCTCCAGTTCACGGACTCCCGGCATCACGCCATCGATCACCAGTCTATTGAAATCACCCGCGTAGGTTCCGGTAAAAACCGCGTCCACAAAGGGTAGCATGGCTGACCCAAACCGATATTCGGCCCACTGGGCCACCGACGGCTCACCGGGTAGCGGCTTTTTGAAAAGATCGCCAAGAACTCTGAACTTGGCCGGCCATGAAATCAGCGGTGCCTTGATGATTTTAGGTGGACTCTGGGGAATAAGGAGCAGCTTGCCATTTAAGCAGACATAGCGGACAAAACGGCTCAAGGGAGCTTTGACGCATTCCTTGTCAAGGCCGGTTTCATAGAGGATAGTCTTTGATTCCTCGCAGTTGTCCAGGAAGCCGTGGGGGCCGATCTCGGCAAGATACCCCTGGTCATTGTGCGAACGGATGGCGCCTCCAATCCGGTCGCTTTTTTCCATGACAAGCAGCCGATGGTCCGGCGCACTGTTTCTCAGTCTATGAGCGACAGTCAGGCCGGAAAGACCCCCGCCTATAATGATTGTGGTGAAGTGATGAGTAGTCTGTTTCATTTTAAAGACGCCGTTACTGTTGAGCCTTCAACTGTTACATCAATCCAGCCGCCTTTGCTGATCATTCCGGGATTGATAACAGGGGTGCTGCCTATTATATCCTCACCCCTGGCTTCATGGATATGTCCGGCCAAACACACAGCAGGTTGAATGTTTTCTATAAATTGTCGGACAGCGGACGAGCCAACATGGGTGCCGTCATGCAACCTATCAACTTCTGTGCCGAATGGCGGCATATGGACCACAAGGATAAGCGGCATGTCACTGTTGTCAACTGTAGATATCAATTCTTTTGCCTGAAAGTAGGCAGTATCAAGAAGCGCGCTGATTTCAGCTTCGGAAAAATCGACAGGATAATTAAAAGGAGCAATGTTTGAACCGCCAGCACCTATCAGGCAACATTGACCGTCTAATAGTATTGCCTGGCCATGAAGATTGATACCAATCTCCTGTAAATAGTCGTTGACATCCATGTTATCCAGGTTGCCAATCTGGGCGTAAACGGTTTGATTCACATCCTTCACACAGTCAATAATTTTCCTGGCGTCATCAGCACTGCCAAAATTGGTCAAGTCTCCGTTAATGATGACTGCGTCGGCGGAACCGATCCCGGGGATGTCCTGAAATTTCCCAAGGGACATATGGACATCACCAAAACAAATAATTCTCATATAAAAGTTCCAGCCGTAGGTATAGAATTCTGTGCGTTTCCGTGTCAACCGTTACTTGACAGGGGGAAAAGTATGGTTAAATGTATTTTGGCTCACATTAACCAAAAAAGCAACGCAAGAGTTCAGCAAAGGCACAAATTTTGGGGGGTTTTTGGGCCCGCCCAGGGGGGAGAGGCCGCAAACAACCAAAAGGGGGGAGG
>CAZUUJ010000008.1:0-23730 GCA_964623625.1 uncultured Desulfocapsaceae bacterium | reverse complement strand
CATTGCGATACGGCCCAAATCGCCAAAGATGTGCCATTGCTGAACTCCTGTCCCAATAGAAGAAAAGGAAACTAAGGTGGCATCCATGACCCAGACGACAACCCATGAGTTTCAGGCGGAAACTAAAAAATTACTCGATATCGTTATTCACTCGCTTTATACCGAACGGGACATTTTTATTCGGGAATTGATCTCGAATGCGGCGGATGCCCTGGAGAAATATCGGCATGAGTCGTTGACCCAGGAAGACAGCTTTGATTCCCATGTCCCTCTTGAGATCACCATCGATCTTGACGATAAAAACCATACCTTCACCATTACAGATACCGGGATCGGTATGACTCGGGACGAGCTTGAATCCAACCTCGGCACCATTGCCCATTCCGGTTCCAATGCTTTTTTAACCGAACTTGCAGAAGCGGCTCAAAAAGATGTCAGCTTGATCGGACAGTTCGGTGTCGGATTTTATGCTGCCTTTATGGCCGGTGCCAAAGTGCAGGTACAAAGCCGTTCATGGGACGGCTCCGAAGGGAATGAATGGGTTTCTGACGGTACCGGCACGTATACTATCAGTGAGATGAAAGGCTTGAGGCGGGGGACGAAGATCATCGTCGAGCTTAAAGAAGACGCCCATGACTACTCTGCCAAGTGGAAAGTTGAATCGATCATTAAACAGTACTCGGCCTTTGTTCAGTTTCCCATCAAACTTGATTCAGAGACAGTCAATACGGTTCAGGCGTTATGGACCAGGAACAAGAACGAGATCAAAGATGAGGAATACACCGATTTTTATAAGTTTATCGGCAACGCCACCGATGAGCCGACCTATCGGCTGCACTTCTCAGCGGATGCCCCGCTGGCCATCAACGCACTGCTCTTTGTTCCCAAAGAGAATTTTGAAGTTCTCGGCTTCGGTCGGCTCGACCCCGGTGTCAATCTCTATTGTCAGCGTATTCTGATCGACCAGCATTCGGAAACGATCCTGCCCGAATGGTTGAGGTTCCTAAAAGGTGTTATCGACAGTGAAGACCTGCCGCTTAATATCTCCCGTCAACAATTGCAGGACAATGCCCTGGTAGCCAAGCTGCGTAAGGTTATCACTAAACGGTTTTTAAAGTTCCTGGCCGAACAGGCCAAGGCAGACCCGGAAAAATACATGGAATTCTGGAAGACCTTTGGGATCTTCATCAAAGAGGGGATCACCTCGGATTACGAATACCAGAAGGAGTTGGGCAAACTCGTCCGGTTCGAGTCGTCCCGCTCGGACAGCAATGTCCCCATCAGTTTAAGTGAGTATGTGGAACGGATGAACGAGGACCAGGAAGAGATTTATTATATCAACGGGTCTTCACGGGCCGCCATCGAGTCCGGTCCATACGTTGAGATGTTCAAGAAAAGAGATATTGAGATCATCTACACCATGGAGCCCATTGACGATTTTGTGCTCTCGCATCTCGGTGAATTTGACGGCAAGAAACTGGTTTCTGCCGACCGGGCCGACCTTTCCATTCCCGACTCCAAGGAAAAAGATGAAAAGGACGCTGAAGACACGCAGGACTCACCGCTGGGAGATGAATCAAAACAGTCGTTGATCGATTGGCTGAAAGGCACACTTGGTAACAAGGTGGGTGATGTGATCGAATCAAAACGTCTTGTTGACGCTCCGGCGATGATCGTCAATCCGGACAGCTATATGACCTCATCCATGGAACGGGTGCTTTCAGCGGCCAAATTTGAGAAGGGGATGGGGGCAATGCCACCGTCCAAGAAGAACCTTGAGATTAACATGAACAACAGGCTGATCGTCAAACTGGCCGAGCTGCAGAACAGCGATGAAACCTTTGCCAAGGAGGTGGCGGAACAGATCTATGACAATGCCATGATCCAGGCGGGGCTGGTTGTCGATCCACTGACCATGGTTGAGCGAAATTACAGGATCCTTGACCGGGTGGTCGGTGAGTAACTCCTCTCACTATTACTTTATCTTGAAAAAAGGCAGTCGACAGACTATAAGTGCTTCTTTACGGAGAAAATAAGGGCTGAACGCAAACGTTGTTTCAGCCTGTATTGTTCCATATTTCTCACACCTGAATTCGTGAGCGCCCGTAGGAAGTGCTCTTGGAGTGCATACGCTAGTACTTCATCTTTTGATATATCAGAAGGTTCATGGTGAAAACAACCATCTTCGTCACGGATTCAGACTACAGTCAAGTCGGCCCAGTATGGGAGAGGCCGTGAATTGCTCCGGGAGAACATTATGATAACACGATTTGGACGACTCATACCGCCGCTTGCCCTGCTGTTTCTCTTGGCAGGGTGCGCCGATCATCCTGTCCGTCATCTTTCCTCCGATATCAGTATGATCAAGGCCGGCCATTCGACACGCCAGGACGTGTTGACCTTTTTAGGAGAGCCTGACCTGAAGAAAAAAGTGTCCGAGAAACGCGAAGAATGGATATACGAAGAGGAGCAGCGCTCATCTCTTCAGGATATGTATGTTATTGGCGGGTTGTTCAGCGGTCACGGATACAGTTCCATCGTGGTCACTATCGAAGGGGATGTTGTGGTCGGCTCCGTTTATAGAACAGCCGAAGAGCCCAATCTTCAAACAAAATAACCGGGGAATCGGTAAAATCTGTGAAAGATCGATTTTCCAAAGCTCGTGAACGGATGGTTCGTGAGCAGATCGTTCCCCGAGGGATTATCGACGAAAAGACGCTTACGGCTATGATGGCCGTTCCCAGGCATCTTTTTGTCGATAAGGGGCTGGAGTCGAAAGCCTATGGAGACCATCCTCTGCCGATCGGTTCCGGACAGACCATTTCCCAACCGTTCATTGTGGCTCTTATGACCCAGTCTCTGCAGTTAACTGGTGATGAAACGGTTCTGGAGATCGGAACCGGGTCGGGATACCAGGCGGCCATTCTGTCCCGTATCTGCAGGAAGGTCTACACAGTTGAGCGCATACCGGCACTGTTATCCGAATCCCGAAAGGTTTTTGATAAGTTGCGCTATAATAATATCCAGACCAAACTCGATGACGGAACCCTGGGCTGGCCGGAATATGGCTCATATGATGCAATCATCGTCACTGCAGGTGGTCCGAAAATTCCCGATCCCCTTATCGACCAATTGGCCGATCCGGGAAGGCTCGTCATTCCCGTTGGAGATGTCTATACTCAGGCGTTGAAACTAGTGATAAAAGAAGGTGGTGAGGTTGAGGTATCCCACCTGGAACATGTCCGTTTTGTGGAGCTGATTGGCGAGCATGGATGGAAAAACTGACAATCTGAAGAAGCCTTCCTGGCTGAAGCGACTCTATGACATCTGCATGGAGTGGATCCAGACCCCATATGGTCTTTTTGCCCTTTTCTGCATCGCTTTTGTCGAATCATCATTTTTTCCTATCCCACCGGATGTTTTTTTAATCGCCCTGTGCATTGCCGCATCCAAAAATTCATTCAAGTACGCTTCTATCTGCGCGGTCGGTTCAGTGATTGGCGGTGCCTTTGGTTATGGGCTGGGCCTCTGGTTCATGGACAGCATCGGTCAGAATATCCTGGAATTTTACGGCCTGCAGGAAAAATATCTGGTCATGCAGAACCTCTACCGGAAATATGATGTGTGGGCCGTTGGAACTGCCGGCTTCACCCCACTTCCCTATAAACTGTTTACCCTGACCGCAGGCGCCTTTGAGATCGATTTTCCCAAATTCATCCTGGTTTCCATCGTTTCACGATCGGCCAGATTCTTCCTGGTTGCGGCCATCATCTGGAAATTCGGGGAACCGATGCGAATCTACATCGATAAATATTTTGGTATCCTCACCATTGTCTTCATGATCCTGCTGATCGGTGGTTTCGTTTTAATTAAACTTGTGCTATAACCTTTTCTTGAATCATAACAACACTGCTGTCGGTTAATTACTCAGCACCGCCCGTTACGTTGACAATGGATAAGCTGTTATAGTACTTTGCCGTCGATATTCCTAAGTTTCAGGGGTTTGAGCGATGAGTCAGATTAGAATTATCATCATTTCACTGAGTCTTTGTCTTTTCTTTTCAACAGCTGCGTATGGCCATAAGATCGTTTTAAAAAACGGCAAGATTATCCGCAGCTCCATGGTGATTGAAAAAGGGACAACAGTTGCCTATGAGCGGTTTGGCGGCATGATTGAGATACCCAGTAGAGATGTGGCAAAAATTGTCTATTCCAAAAAAGTCAAACAGGTTATTCAGCAACAGAGCAAGGCCGGCACCCATACCCCGCCGGAACTGGATCTGGAAAAGAAACTGCTGGCGGTAAAACAGCCAAAGAATATGATTGAACGGGCCAATATGTGTTCTGTCTATATTAAAACGGTTGCCGGCTTCGGTTCCGGCTTTTTTATCAGCGATGACGGACTGATCGTTACCAACCGTCATGTAGTCAGGGGGAGTGACAGCACGAAAAGAAGGATCTCAAAAAAAATAGCGGATGCCGGAAAACAGTTTAAGAAGCTCAAAGATGAGATGGAGAGGAGAAAAAAAAGAATCGATAAATATGAACAGAAACTCGCCAGGTGGTGGAAGGAGTACAGCCGCTATAAAAAAGAAGCCAGGACAGAGAGTGACAGACAATACCTCAAGAACTATCGCCGGGATCTGCTGGAGTATGAAGACGAGTTGCGCATAAATAAGAAGCAGTATCAGCAAGTGAAGGAGGAATATAATCAGAAATTACAGGAGTTTTCTTCCAAAAAGAGCCAATACAAGCAAATACGGCAGGAACAGGAAGGCCAATTCAAGTTTACAGTAACCCTGGCAGATGGGACGAAAATGGCGGCCCTGCTCTATAAGATCAGTGATTCGTACGATCTGGCACTTTTAAAAATCAAAGAGGTGAAAACCCCATATCTTCGTCCAGCGAAAAAAAACGAAACAGCCCTTGGCGATCCGGTGTACGCGGTCGGTTCCCCATTGAATCTGACTAACAGCGTAACTTCAGGTGTTTTGTCCTCCTATCGAAAAGATCATATCCAGACCAATGCAGAAATTTATCCGGGTAATTCGGGTGGGCCGCTGATCACAAAGGACGGCAAGGTGATCGGTGTCAATACCTTAAAGCTGGTGACGGAAAAGTTTGAAGGCCTTGGTTTTGCCATCCATATCGACTTGGTTTTCCAGGAATTTGCCCGTTTTCTTCGTTAAGCGAGCCCTAAGTTGAGGGAACATCTCTGATAGGTGTACTCATTTAGCCGGTGGATTGTTTCCTAGTTGTGTGCGTATCCATTTTTTCTCCCTCTCATTTCCACCAGTATTTGACAAAGCAATGATATTTGTGCAATCATGAAATAATCCAATAGGTTGAAAACAATCAATTCGGTCTATGCAGACCGCAGAATTCATCTTCAGATTGTCCGGGAGCAAATCCGTTATGCGGCAGAACGGCAAGGTGCATTCATCGGAAGCTATGGGAGAGCTGCTCAATATCATTCATAACGCGGTTTGCGTTGTTGACATAAATAATAACATCGTTTTTGCAAATATCAGGACCGGCCAGATGTTTAAGACCGAAGTGAAATATTTGAACGGTCTGTCTATATCGCAGCTCTTTATGCCCGAAGATCGTGAGATCCTGGTTGAGAATATTCTTTATCTTACCAGAAAGGAAGGAGAGTTCGAAGGGGAGGCCATGCTCAGGCGGCCAGATGGCACCACCTTTCTGGGGATGGTCGGTTCGAATCTGTTCAGTTGGCACGACCAGGTGAAAGGGATTGCCCTAACTATCCATGATCTCACCGAACTCAAACAAATCGAACGGCAGCTCCAGCGATCTGAACGCATTGCCTTTCTGGGTAACTTGATGGACGACCTTAGCCATCAGATCCGTAATCCGGTGATGGCTATCGGCGGTTTTGCCCGGCAGCTTGACAAAGAAGAAGGTTCCACCTTAAAAACCCAGGCCATCCTCAGCGAGTCCCTAAGGCTTGAGAGTCTTTTGGAGCGGTTGAACCATTTTATCCATCTGCGGTGTCCAGCGGCCAAATCGGTTACCGTTGGCGAAATCATAAAAAAGATGGATCAACACCTTGGAGAAAAAGCCGATCAAACCGGTTGTCATCTGGTGAATGAATATGATGGCCGCTTTGACGATGAACTGCTGCTGGTCGACAGCGAACTCCTCTTGGACGCCTTTGAAGAGATTGTTGTAAATGGTTGTGAAGCGTATGAAGAGTCGAACGAAGATAATCCTGTTATTCTGCAGCTTGAGCTGACCAACGATCCGGTATTGCCCTATGTGATCAGGTTTATCGATTACGGCCGGGGAATGGACGAAGAGCGTCGTAAAAAATGTTGTCACCACTTCTATTCGGAAAAAACCCGCCATGTCGGTATGGGGCTGACTCTGGCAAAGAGAATTATCGAAGAGCAGTACGGGAAATTGACGGTCTCATCCGAAAAGGGGAAGGGAACTATTGTTTCCATTCATCTGTTAAAAGAACGTCGCCGGCTGATCAGGAGGATCAAACTCTGGGATTAGTGTGGTGTCAACGCTGAACTGTTGTATCCTGCTTGTCCTTTTCCTCACCTGTAATTTTTCAACTTAAGCCATATAGCCCCACTCTGCACCTCAAGTCAAAAATCTACAGGTAAAAAATTGCTACGTTTTATCCAGCAGTTCATCATTGACACGACACTGGCGGTTCCGGTTCAGTCCCCTTTCAGTTTGTCAGCCAGAGTGACAACCGTTTCCATAGTTTTGGCGATATCAATGGAGAGCAACTGCCTGTTACGCATGACCAATCGGCCATTGATGAATACGGTTGTAACATCACTGCCCCGGGCCGCATATACAAGCAGATCCTGGTTATAAAAGGGCGTCATGTGGGGGGATTGCAGATCCACCAGAATACAATCCGCTTTAGCTCCGGATTTGCATGTACCGCTATCACTCAGACCAAGAATTCGACTGCCGAGGGTTGTGGCGCAAAGCAGAGCCTGACGAGCCGACAGCGCGGTAGCCTCTCCCGTGACCGCTTTCTGAACTTTGGCCAGCGTAGACATTTCCCTGAACATATCAAGGCTGTTGTTGGAGGCACAGCCATCGGTTCCGATACCGACCTGGATGTTTTGATTGATTAACGCCTCAACGGGAGCGATACCGGAGGCCAGTTTGAGGTTAGACTGCGGACAGGATACCACATGGGCGCCTGTTTTTTTAAGGATGTCGATATCGTCCTGATCCAGCCAGGTGCAATGGATGCAGATAGTATTAGCGTCCAGCAGGTTAAGAGCGGCAAGATGCTTGACCGGAGTTTCTCCTAAGGGGTTGGCGATCATGGCCTGTTCGTTTTTTGTTTCGGCAACATGGAGAAAGAAACGAACCCCGCGGTCATCGGCAAGTTTTTTGGCCCTGGTGAGTGTTTTGGCTGAACAGGTATAGGGGGAATGGGCGAAAACGGCCGGAGTGACCAGCGGGTCGTTTCCCAGATGTTGGTCGATAAAGCTGGCAACAGTATCGACGTTCTTGCTTGGGTCGGGAACGCCGGGGGCTGGAAAGTCGATTACTCCATGGGCGACCACGGCCCGCAGTCCTGCTTCCGAATATGACTCGACGGCCTGGGAACCGAAAAAGTAAGCATCGGCCACACAGGTTGTCCCGGAAAGGATCATTTCAGCCGCACTCAGCTTGGAACACGCCCGGACCATTTCCGGGTTGACGCTGGCTGCCTCTGAGGGGAAAATATGGTCATTGAGCCAGCTTGTCAGTTCCAGGTCGTCGGCCATTCCACGAAAGAGTGACATAGCGGCATGATTATGGCAATTGATCAGACCCGGCATGAGCAGTTGCCCCTTGCCATTGATGACATCCTCCCCTGTTCGTGGGACAAAATCTCCCATCTTTCCAATTTCCTCGATACTATCACCGGATATTCTGGCAAAACCGTTGTGGATTAATGGCGATGTTGCTTCCGGCAGGATAGTACAGTGGGTGATAACGGTGGAGTTGTTCATTCCGGTCTCTATGATGGAAGAGCTTGCCCGAAGGACAGGCAAAGCATGAAAAACATGGGCTTTTACAGTTTGACGGAGTATATTATAGACTTTTGGTTTTTTTGTCTGTAACAAAATGGCTGGTACTCCCGACCGAACGGGAGGAACATGGAATCAGCCCAATCCGATATGATGGAATGGCCGATATGGGGAATATAAAATATTCCGGGAAAAATCATGAAGGGCCGGACCGGTCGGCACCTTACCCGTTAAGCCGTCTTGCCCCGGAAACTCAGCTTATCGATATGGCAAAGGAAATTGCCGAAGCGGACGATATGCTGTCCATCCAGGCAACCGGCAAGTTGCGGCTCCTCCTTGGGCAGATGCGCGGCTTGCAGGAAGAGGCAAGGACGATTTTGGAGGAAACACGTCGCAATCAGGAACTGCATAGAGCCCGCTGCGGGTTTAAAAAGATTGCCGGGATTGTCTATCACCTCTATGAAAAAGAGGATTCCAGTCTGCTGTTTTCCATGATCGGGCCCGATGAATGGAATGGTTCTCCGCCGTTTCGCTTTGTCGGTTCCTTTCGATTGGAAAACGATATGAGCTGGACCCCTGTTGAAACCAGACCGCACAAAAAAAAGATGTGAAGTCACTTCGAATCAACCATGGGCAGAGTTGCTCACGTTATTAAAAAAAAAGAAAAGGAAGATGACCGGTCGAATTGAACTGGTGTTGGAAAAATAAGGATGAGAGATGGGTTTTCGTTGCGGGATTGTTGGGCTGCCAAACGTGGGGAAATCGACGATTTTCAATGCACTTACTGCGGCCGGAATCGATGTGGCAAATTATCCGTTCTGCACCATTCAGCCCAATGTCGGCATGGTGCCGGTGGTCGACCCCAGACTGGATATACTGGCGGAGATAGTAAATGCCAGGAACAAGGTTGCCACCCAGATGGAATTTGTCGATATCGCCGGTCTTGTCAAAGGGGCCAGCCAGGGGGAAGGGTTGGGCAATCAGTTTCTCGGACACATACGGGAAGTTGACGCCATTGTTCATGTGATCCGTTGTTTTAAAGATGACAATATTGTCCATGTGGATGGTTCCATCGACCCTGACCGGGATCGGGAAATCATCACCATGGAACTTGTTCTGGCTGATCTTGAGACCGTCGAAAAACGATATCGTAAAACAACTACCCAGGCAAAATCGGGTGACAAGCTTTTTCGCGCCCAGGCGCTTTTTCTGGAAAAACTACTGGACCTGCTTGATTCCGGCCAACCGGCCAGGAAAATGGAAACCACAGATGACATGGAGTCGGGGTTACTCAAAGAACTGTGTCTGCTGTCCAGCAAGCCGGTCTTGTATGTGGCTAATGTCAGTGAACAGGATATGGCCGGCGGTAATGAGTTCGTCCGCCGGTTGGAAAAAGCCGCTGCCGCAGAAGAAGACGGGGTTGTTGTCATTGGCGGTTCCATTGAACAGGAACTGAGTGTGCTTGACGCCCAAGAGCAAAGGGAATTCCTTGAAGAGATGGGTCTGCAGGAGCCTGGATTGAACCGGCTGGTTAAGGCAGGTTATGAGTTGCTCGGGCTGTTGACCTTCTTTACTGTGAGGCAAAAGGAAACCCGGGCCTGGACCATTAAACAAGGAACCAGAGCGTTTCAGGCGGCCGGGAAAATTCATTCCGATTTCCAGCGTGGTTTTATCAGGGCCGAAGTGATACCCTATGAGGATTATGTAGCCTGCGGCGGTGAAAGCGGAGCTAAAGAAAAGGGTCTGATGCGTTCTGAAGGCAAGGATTATGTAGTGGCTGATGGTGATACCATACTATTCCGTTTTAACGTCTAATCCGCACCCATGAACGGACGCTAGCCCAACATCTTTGCACGAATTACCCATCCGATAGAGGTTGCAGCTCTAATCGGATGGGTAATTCGTGCAAAGCTACTGCACTGTCGTCCGTTCATGGGTGCAGATTAGAGAACATTATTTCAATTTGAATTGAATATATCAGGAAATGAAAAAAACAACATATGTCAATGAGTTGAAGGAAGGGGATCGGGTGGATGACCTGTTTCTGGTCAAGTCTGCGAGGCAAGGAGAAACACGAGCCGGCAAGCCCTACCTGATCGTCACTTTAATGGATAGAAGCGGCGAAATATCGGGACCGGTCTGGGATGGTGTAGAACGGGTCGGCCAGATCTGTCAGCCGGGCACGTTTGTTCATTTGACGGCAAGTGTCGGTTCGTATCGTGATCAGCTCCAGTTGAAAATCGATAAGGTGCTCAAAGTTGACAGCAGAGAGGTTGACACTTCCGCCTTTACCACAGCCTGCGAAGGCGACCGTGACAGTATGGCGCTTGAGGTTCAATCGATCATCCACTCTGTTGAAAATCCCTTTGTCAGACGCCTTCTTGGCAACATATTTGGTGGGGAGACCTGGGAGCTTTTCCAGGAGGCACCTGCCGCCAAAGCAATGCACCACGGCTATCTGGGCGGCTTGATGGAGCACTGTCTGTCAATGGCGAAGCTGGCGGATCTGATCAGCAGTCATTACCGGGGGGTAGACAGGTCACTGCTCATTGCCGGTGTCATGCTTCACGATATTGGTAAATTGAAGGAATTGGCTATGGACAAAGGACTGATCGAATATACCGACAGTGGACGGTTGAAAGGCCACCTGGTGATGGGGAGCGAGATGGTAGCTGAAGCCGCTGCCCAAATCGATGATTTTCCCACAGGGCTGCTTCAGCAGGTCCAACATCTGATCCTCAGCCATCACGGCCAGCTGCAGTTCGGATCACCCACTGTGCCGATGACTGTTGAGGCCCTTCTGCTCAGCCAAATTGACGATATGGATGCCAAAATGAACATGATGGAACAGCTGCGCCGGAAAATGAAAAAAGCAGGATATCAGTGGACCGATTACCAACGGAGCCTTGAGAGATTTCTATTCCTCCATCCTTTGGAAGATGATAGCCTGGATGATAAAAAGGGTAATGATTCTTCCCGGGGCAGTAAGCAGCAGTCTCTCTTTTAACTTGTATCCGTGTGCATCCGCTAGCACTGCATCTTTGCCCGATTGAACAGTCTGATATAGTTCACTATTATCAGACTGTTCAAACAGGCAAACCTACAGCACTAGCGGATGTACTCCAAGAGCACTTCCTGAGGGCGCTCACGGATACAAGTTCAGCTTAACGAATCAAAAAATAAAACGAACATACTATTTCATATGCCATGAAAAGGGAAACCAGCCATTTTCCCATCACCTTTTCCGAGCTTCTGGGGCAGAGCAAAGCTAAAACCATGCTGACTCGGGCCATTGGTTCCAGCCGACTGCCCCACGCCTTTCTGTTCAGGGGACCTGACGGTGTCGGCAAACGGCTGTTTGCCAGAAGCCTGGCCGCAAGTGTTAACTGTCGCCGTCGACAGGATGTCGAAGCATGCGGTATCTGTTCTTCGTGTAAAAAGTACTCATCGGGCAATCATCCTGATTTTATTGTAATCAGTCCGGAAAAGAACAGCATCAAGATCAATACCATCCGGGAGATGAACAGAGGATTGGCCTACCCGCCCTATGAATCGGCAAGACGGGTTGTTCTTATAGAAGACACTCATGTGATGAGGCAGGAAGCGGCCAACAGTCTTTTGAAAATGTTGGAAGAGCCGCCTGAGAACAATATGTTTATCTTAACAGCCCAGTCGTCCCGGGAGATCTTGCCGACAATCAGCTCACGATGCCAGATCGTTGGATTTTTCAGTCTAAGCATTGCCGATACCAGGCGGATTTTACAGGCTTATGATCCACAACTCCAGGACCGGGATGCTCTTCTGTTGTCCCGTCTGGCTGAAGGAAGCCCTGGAACGGCACTTGCCTTCGTTCGGGCGGAAATGATTGATATCCTGGAAAAAGTTGTTGCCGTTCTTCATGATCCAACGTATCATTCCAAAGATCGGGTCGGTGAAGTGCTGGCAACGGCAGCCGCTATGGCCGATTTAAATGAATACCTGTCGGCTTTTTTGGGCCTATTGAGAATATGGATACGGGACCTGCTACTGCTCTCAACTCCCAGCAGTGATCGGGTTGATATCGATTTTATTCAAGAGGCAACCGGTGGAAATATAGAGGGAAATTATCCTGCTGATCTCCTGTTCACCAAACTGGCTGCCATTGATCAGGCGGAAAAGGAGCTGAACCGTAACTGCAACCGGACTCTGGTGTGTGAGGTGCTGCTGTTTAAGTTGCAGGATGGTCAAAGGGCGGCTGCCAAGAGAATAGTGTGAGCATTTGGCCATTTTGTATGACACAAGAGAACAGATTGAACAATAGGTTTAAAATAGATGGTTGAAAAAGAAGCAGAAAAGGAACAAGCCGCAAATTCAGACAACGTAGACAGCGTCTACTATCGGATTCGCTTTCGTAAGGACTCTCAAGAGTTTTTTGCCTGCTCATCGCTGGGTGGATTAACATCGAATGAGGTGGTAATGGTGAAAACGGACCACGGAATGGAGCCGGCCGAAGTCATCTGCGCTGTCCCCGGTTGCAGCCCCGAAGACGTGCCCGGTAAAGTTGAGCTCGTTGTTGTCAGACGATCAACCCATGAAGAGCGGACCCGGTTTGAAAATCTTGCTGCCAGAGAAGAGCGGGCCAAAAGGACGTGTCTTGATCTGGTTGACAAACACAAACTGTTAATGAAGCTGATCCGGGTTGAGAGATTTTTCGACGGTTCCAAAATGATCTTCTACTTTACCGCGGAAAACCGGGTCGACTTCAGGGAACTTGTTAAAGATCTGGTCAGGGAATTCCGTACCCGGGTAGAAATGCGGCAGGTCGGAGTACGGCATGAAACCAAAATGATCGGTGGTCTCGGTGCCTGTGGCAGAGAGTTGTGCTGCTCTTCATTTATCAATACCTTCGATTCGGTATCGATAAAAATGGCCAAGGAACAGGACCTTCCTTTGAATCCTTCAAGAATTTCAGGTGTATGCAATCGTCTTCTCTGTTGTCTGACGTACGAGCACGAAACCTATCGCAAGCATAGAAAAGGGATGCCGAAGTGTGGCAGGAGGATCTCCATCAATGATGAAGAACTTCAGGTTATCCGCCAAATCCCGTTAAGCGGCGAAATCATTGTTTCTACTCCGGAGGGGGTACAGAGAACGTTGACAAGGGATCAATGGAGATCATTTAAGCCTTTAAAACCTGTAAAACAGAAGAGAAAAAAGCAAAAAAACCGATAGACGTATCCAGCAAGTGATCCATGATCAACTACATATAAAGACGACGGAAAAATAGAATATATGACCACCTATGTGACAACCCCGATCTACTATGTAAACGCCCAGCCTCACCTCGGCCATGCCTACACCACCATTGTTGCTGACTGTTATGGCCGGTTTAGGCGGCTTATGGGAGAGGATGTCCGGTTTCAGACAGGCACCGATGAACATGGCGATAAAATAGCTGAGGCAGCCAAGAATAATGCGGTTGCTCCCAGGGAGTATGTCGATAATATCTCCGCTATGTTCCGGGATACCTGGCCGTTATTGAATATCCAATATGACCATTTTATCCGGACGACCGACAGCGAACATATTGAGACTGTAAGCAGGATCCTGCAGGAGGTTTACGATCGGGGTGATATTTACTTTGATGAGTACACCGGGCTCTACTGTAAGGGATGCGAGAGATTTTTAACGGAAAAAGAGCTGGACGACGGTAACTGCCCGGACCATCAGAAACCGCCTGAAGAGATTTCGGAAACCAACTACTTTTTTCGAATGTCGAAATATCAGCAGCAGCTGATCGACCATATTCGCAATAACCCGGACTTTATCACACCCGAGCGCTATCGTAATGAGGTTCTGTCATTTTTAAGTGAGCCGTTAGAAGACTTGTGTATTTCACGGCCAACATCCAGGTTGACCTGGGGTATTCCTCTGCCTTTTGACAAAAACTATGTCACCTATGTCTGGTTTGACGCGCTGATCAACTATGTGACCGGCATCGGTTATCCGTCTTCGCGCTCCTTTGATCGATACTGGTCGGTGGCTGAGCACGTTATCGGAAAAGATATCTTAAAACCGCACGCTATTTATTGGCCGACGATGTTGATGGCCACGGGGCTGCCTCTCTATAAGAAGTTGCATGTCCACGGCCATTGGATTGTTAATGAGGCTAAAATGTCGAAATCGATAGGCAACGTGAAGCGGCCTGAAGAGCTGACAGCCAACTTCGGAGTAGACGGTTTTCGATATTTTACCCTTCGGGAGATGTCATTCGGTCTTGATGCTTCTTATAGCACAGAGGGGATTATCGACAGGATCAACTCGGATTTGGCCAATGATCTGGGCAACCTGTTTAGCCGGTCACTGGCCATGTTGAAGAAATATGCCGGGAATGTGGTGCCGGAACCGGCAGAGAGGGATGAAACCGATCTGCTGCTGATAGAGACAACAGAGAAAATGGTTGATGACTATACGAACTGTATGGTTGATTTTCAGTTTCATAAAGGGCTGGAAGCCGTCTGGAAGCTGATACGTCACGCCAACAAATATATCGTGATTAATGAGCCGTGGAGCCTGGCTAAAGAAGAGCAGAACAGAAGCAGGCTTGACTCGGTTCTTTACAATCTTGCGGAATGTCTTCGCATTCTATCCCTTGTTCTGGAACCGGCCATTCCGCAGACAGCGGAAACAATGCAGTCAGTCTTTGGCGTCCTCCCGGATATCGAAAACCGAATCGATCTCCAAGCCGGTTCCGCATGGGGCCTGCTTGAACCCGGAACCAAGCTGGGAGAGAGCCCGCCCCTTTTCCCGAGAATCGAAAAAAAGCAACTGCTTACGGAAACACCAAAAGAGAAACAGAGCAAAAAAAAGCAGTCCGAAATCGCTCAACAGCAAGATGATACCATGATCGATTTTGACCGGTTCAAGGAACTGGATCTACGGGTGGCCAAAATCGTTGCCGCAGAGCCCATCAAAAAGTCGGATAGATTGTTGAAACTAACTGTCAAAGCCCCGGATGAAAGGGTTGTGGTTGCAGGAATTGCGGAATATTATAAGCCGGAGGAGATCATTGGTAAACAGGTGATCATTGTTGCCAATCTGAAGCCGGCTAAATTGATGGGTGTCACTTCGCATGGAATGGTGCTGGCCGCTGTGGATGGGAAGGGAAAAACAAAAAAACTAGTGCTGTCAACGCTTGCCGGTCAGGTAGAATCGGGTTCGCCAGTTTCCTGATCACACTGAACTGAAAAACCGACATCGATCCCCGGTCCAGGAATATTTTGTTGTTGATGGATAGATTGATCAGTGAGGGAGTTATAAGAAGAAGATGGAAATAATGGGTCATTTTTTACTGAAGATTATCCAGTTTGTTAATTTTCTGCTGGATATATATATGTGGGTTATTATTGCCAGAGCTGTGATTTCCTGGGTCAACGCCGATCCCTATAATCCCATTGTCCGTTTTATCTATGATATTACGGAACCGCTGCTGGGTAGAATCAGACGGATATTGCCGATCAGCATGGGAGGAATCGATTTTTCTCCGTTAATACTGATCATGGCAATTTTGTTTATTCAGAGTGTTTTGCTGAGCACCTTACAAAAGATGTTTACCGGATAACACTGGAATCATTCAGGTCCGATGGCTGGGGGTCCGGTGTCTTTCTATGAACAGGTGAAAAGAGCATGAAATAATCCAAAGAATCTGAAGAGGTCCGGGCATGACAATTACTCCACAATCGATTAGGGATGCGGAATTCAAGGTTAAGCTTCGCGGATATGATAAGGCCAAAGTGCAGGGATTCCTAGACCAGGTCGCCGAGGAACTGCTCCAATGCCTGGAGAAACTTGATAGACGACAACGAAGTGTCGAAGTGCTCAACCAAAAAATCGGTATAATACGGGAAAAGAGTATCACCTGGAAGAAGGATGTTGGTGAATACAGAAAAACAGTCGAGTCGTTGACCCGTCAATGTCGTGAGGGAAATGAAAAGCTGAACCGGCAGAAACAGAAACTGGGCAAGCTGCACGCAATTATCAATCGGCTTGAGGGAGAAAAGCAGTCGGTCCTCAAGCAGTTGAGTGCAGCCGATAGTCGTGTCAAAGAGATGAAAGTCGGTGTGGCAGAGGAGCGCTCGGTACAAAACGGATTGCTTCAACAGATCCGGAAGCTTGAAGAGCAGAACCGGGAGCTGAGGCAAAAAAACAACCTGCTTGAAGAAAAATTTACCAATCAGAGTCAACAGGCAGAGGAGGTGTTGGAGGAAAATCAGCGCCAGGTAGAGGAAGACCTCTATAAGGCACGTCGTGAAGTCGAGCGCATGAGGGATGAGGCCAGAGAAGAGCTTGCAATGTTTCCAGCCGAGATTCAACGGATGAGGGCCGAGTATGAGCAGGTTAAGGTACGGCTCCGGGCCATTGTCAATGAGTATCTCGAAAACCTCGAAAATACCATGAGGGTTGGCAATAAATTGCTGGACAGAGATCCTGCTTCCGGGGAAATGTTGGCAACAACTGAAATAACCTCACAAAGGGAGGTTGTTTCACCAGCAAGCACCAGACAGCACGTTGATCATGCTGGGCCGAACAACAATCCGACTCAAAAGAAATACAGAGTGGTTGATTCATTGACAGGAGAGTTTGAACTCTTCCATACTATTCCTCTTCCAGAGGAGATGCCCTTTGATACCGATTATCTTGATGAGATCAGTAAAACCCTCTTTCTGCCGACCGATTAACCTGTATTTCCCATATGCAGGGTAAGATGCACGGTGTCCGGTAGTTTATGTTTATGGAGTATGTTTCGATCCGAAAAGACGGTACGGTCATCCTCTCTCTGTATGTTCAGCCGAAAGCTTCGTCGACCAGGTTCTGCGGTCTTTATGACGGAGCCTTGAAAGTAGCGGTGACCGCTTCGCCGGTGGAAGGCAAAGCCAATAAGGCGGTTGTTTCCTTGCTGTCGTCGTTTTTTCAGATACCCAAGAGCAGGATTAAAGTGATCGGCGGTCTGCAGTCCAGAAGAAAACGGTGCGCTATTTCAGGGCTGAGCTTGCAGGAGATCAGATCCGCTCTTGAAACGGCAAAAACGGATAATAATTAGAGACGAAAACTATGAAAAAGTATGTGATCGGCAATTGGAAATGCAATAAGACCTGGGACAATATCCAGCAGTGGTTTGATGTGTTTTCTTCCAAATATCGACCCGACCCGGATCTTGAGGTTATTATCGCTCCTTCGTTTATTTTTCTGCGTGAAACCGCCCGACACCTGCAAGAACTTGGGCTGGAAAACGTTTCTCTGGCCGCCCAGGATATTTCTCCATTTCCCAAGGGATCTTACACCGGGGCTGTGGCTGCCGATATGATCAATGGGCTTGCTCAGTTCGTTATTGTCGGCCATTCGGAGAGACGACGCTATTTCCATGAAACTTCCCAGGATGTGGCCAATAAGGTGAATGAGTGTTGTGATAGTGGACTTGCCCCTATCGTCTGTGTTGATCAACCGTATGCCATGTCTCAACTTACTTCGTTGGCCGATGCTGATTGTGACCGGATGATCATCGCCTATGGTCCGGTTGAGGCTATGAATTTCAGGATACCGGAAGAGCCGAAACAGATCGAACAGGCAGTCTCATTCATCACACAGATATACCCCAAGGTCCCGGTAGTGTATGGCGGAGCCATTCATCCGGATAATGTCAACCGTTATGGATCGCTTGAAGGGGTCTCGGGACTGTTTGTCGGCGAATCCAGCCTTGATCCCGAATCGTTTACAGTTGTCTGCCGGGCTGTGGCCGGTAATTAAAGTTGTTCCTCCCTGAACAGGTATGACGGTCTCTCCCCTGTCCATACCCAATATCCGTTTTTTCATTCTCTTTCGCGTTCTTTTCAACGCCAGATTCTATTATCCGGTTTTTACAATCCTGTTTCTCGACTTCGGCCTGACCATTGAGCAGTTTGCCCTGCTCAACAGTGTATGGGCCGCCTCTATCGTCCTTGCGGAAGTGCCGTCAGGAGCTCTTGCCGACATTGTGGGGAGGAAACAGCTTCTGGTTGCCGCCTCCGTACTGATGATGATGGAAATGGCACTTATTGGCTTTGTCCCTCTGGGCAATGTTGAACTCATTTTCTGGGTCTTTTTCATCAATCGAATTTTCAGCGGCCTGGCGGAGGCTTTGGCAAGCGGGGCCGATGAAGCGCTGGCCTACGATACCCTGGTTGAGCTTGATCAACAGGAAGACTGGCCGTATGTGCTCGATTATCAGATGCGGGCAAAATCGGCCGGTTTTGTCGGAGCGATGACCATCGGTGCCCTTGTGTATGATCCTGAAATGGTTAATCGGCTACTTTCGTTTGCGGGAACAAACCTGATGGTTTCTCAGCAGGTCTGCATGCGTTTTCCGATTTATCTGACCATGCTATTGGCTGTTTTGCTGGTGATCACCACCAGCCGGTTGGAGGAACCGCTTCATCTGAAAAAGGCGGATGGATTGAGTGGTGACCTCTTCTCAAAAATAATGGAAGCGGTACGGCTGATGATGGGGTCGGTCCGATGGATTGTGCGGACAGGGTTTGCTCTCTCGGTTATCTGTTTTGCTATGGCCTATGACCATGTGTTGAGATTGATGGTAACCATGACCAGCCAGTATTATCGACTCATCGACCTGCCGGAGGCAAGTTTCGGTGTTATCGGTTCAGCTATGGCCTTGCTCGGTCTTTTCATTCCGAAGCTGGCGCGCTGGATGGTTGGTAGGTTCAGCCCAGTTCAAAATATGTACTGGTTGACCGGGCTTACATTTTTTGCCTTACTGGGTATTTCCCGGTTTTTCCCATATTTCGGGGTTATACCGGTGGCACTGCTCACCGTTGCCATGATGTGTACATCTTTTTTTTCCAGCCATTACCTAAACCGGATAACCGCTTCGGAGCGGCGGGCAACGGTTCCTAGTTTTAAGGGGCTTGCCTTGAATCTGGCTTACGGTTTCATCGGTATCCTGTATACTGTACTTATATCGCTCATGCGGGGCAACCTGAATGAGACATTACCAAATCTGTCCGAACAGCAGATAATAAATATTTCGTTCATCGAATCGATTGGCTGGTTCCCCTGGTATGCAATGATGGTTATCGTATTGATTACCCTTATCAGCTTTTACCGAATAGGGGAAAATAGTGGGATGTACCTACAAAAAGATTCCTGAGTATGAGCACCGGATTGTAGAAGTTTTCCTTTTCTGCAGATGACCTTGGCTGATACTCATTCAGTATCGTCACACAGCCAAAGAAACAGACCTGACAAAGGACAACAGATACCACCGAACCGATTCTCGAACCCATTTTCTTGATCGCCCTTCCTGGATCATCATGCCTAATCCATTTTAGTAATAGAGCCTGTGGTTTTCCGTCGCTACCCTTGATTTAATTCATCCGCAACAGTACGTCTTTGTGCCGCAACAGGACTTTGTTTAACCCACCGAAAATGCCACATCGTTGAACACTGAACCGTTAAGCTGACTCCGTGAAAAAGCAAAACAGGCCAACCATTTTTAAAGCCCATCACGACACCAAAAATCAGGGAAGTAACGTCTTTTAAAAAAAAGAGTTGGTGCATGGTCAAAGAGAGACCGCCGGTTCGGCCGGACCTTCTTATTTGCAGAAGCTGATGAAAAGCCCCCTGTCCGAGGAGAACGGCAGAAAATAAGATCAGGCCATGAGACAACCCGGCGTTGTGCACCAAGCCTCGTATTCCTATTAGAGGCAAAATGATGGCACATGCCACGAGCGCCAGAGCCAGGGAAAAGAAGATGGTCGAACTCCTGTCCTTTCGGTCAAACCGTATTTCAAAAAGCAACACTAATAAAAGCCCCAATGCAAAGGCCCTGGGCCAGACAAGATAATGGTTAAACCGCGCCAGACAAACGCCGTACATGAGCATGGCGTAGAAAGCCAGAAAGCTTGTAAAAAAACGATTCAAGCTGATAATGGCCGTAGGGCGTTCATCAACGAGACGCCCTTCCCGGTAGTCTCGTTTCCTTTGCCAGACAAGGCGCACCTGAAATGCAATTCCAGTCAGAGAAATAGAGACAAAAAAGGCGCTTATTAAACCAGACAGATGATATTCCATAGCTATTCGATTTTCTCGGTGAGGCTAGGCTCGTTGTCTCGGGGATTGTTTACCGCCAGGACCATCTTATAATACTCCAGGTCCACTTTTTGAAGGGCAAGCAGTTGATTTCCCCTTGTTCAGATCCAGTCAGCCAGCCTTTTACATTCCCATATTTCGGGGTTATACCGGTGGCACTGCTCACCGTTTCATGATGTGTACATCTTTTTTTCCAGCCATTACCTAAACCGGATAACCGCTTCGGAGCGGCGGGCAACGGTTCCTAGTTTTAAGGGGCTTGCCTTGAATCTGGCTTACGGTTTCATCGGTATCCTGTATACTGTACTTATATCGCTCATGCGGGGCAACCTGAATGAGACATTACCAAATCTGTCCGAACAGCAGATAATAAATATTTCGTTCATCGAATCGATTGGCTGGTTCCCCTGGTATGCAATGATGGTTATCGTATTGATTAGCCTCTTCAGCTTCTACCGAATGGGGGATGATAGCAATTTATATCGACAAAAAGGCTCTTGAATCCGTAAGCTAATGCTCACAGATCCAAGAGAAAACGTGATACGGCAGACGGGCCTGATGTGGTATCGTTGTTATGCCTACAAGTGATTTGGCGATAGAACAAAAGACAAGTGAGGAATATATGAGCGAGATTTCGATCAACTGCCCTCATTGCCAGGGTGAGATTCTGTTATCCTGGAAAAAAGAAGCCGGGACAGATAATAAAAAGAGTGTTTCAACCACGGAAAACAGAAGGGTTAAGCCGCTTATCATCTGGTCAGATGAGTATAATACGGGAATTAAAGATATCGATGCCCAGCACCGGAGGCTTGCCGCACTGATCAATGAGATCCATCAGTGGGTTAAGACCGGCCGGTCGACGCCTGTAGGTGGGGGAAAAATGGTCGAGATTCTCGAAGAGCTCCGTAATTATGCAATTGAGCATTTTGCCGCTGAAGAGGAACTTTTTCTTGCCAGTGATTATCCCCAGAAAGATCATCATGTAAAAAAACATGACCTGTTCAAGAAACAGGTCGACCAACTATACAAGTCCTGTGAGCAGTCCCGTATCGATCTGCGGCCTATCCTTGGGTTTCTTGCCGGCTGGTTTCTCGACCACATCCAGGGAACGGACAGGCAGTTTGTTCACTATCTGAAGCCGTAGGTTCCAACATTCCCAAATCCGTGACCATTGGTTGCCGTTACGCCATGGATTCAGGAAGTTGGCAGGTCAGCCCACAAGTTGAACCAAAGTGCTATTTTTCGGTTGTGGGAGATGGTCTATTCTTGTTATAGACCACCTGCCATCAGCCTGCTGATCCGTTCCTGTATCGGAGGATGGGTGGAAAATAGCTTGGCGAACTGGCGTGCTGAAAGCGGGTTGACAATATACATCTGGGCGGTTGCCGGATTGACATCCATGGGGGCCTGGCGGTTATAGTTTTCCAGTTTTCCCAGGGCCGAAGCCAGAGGACCCGGACGACCGCAGATAGCGGCGCCGGTGGCATCCGCCTGGTATTCCCGTGAGCGGGAAATGGCGAACTGGATCAACATGGCCGCCAGGGGCGCCACAAGCATCATTGCCAGAGAACCGATCAAACCGCCTCCTCTGTCGCTATCACTTCGACCGCCGAAGATCATGGCCCATTGAGCCATGGTTGCCAGATAACTGATAGCTCCCGCCATGGTCGCGGCTATACTGCTGATCAGAATGTCCCGATTCTTGATGTGACCCAGCTCATGGGCGATCACTCCTTCGAGCTCGTCGCGATCCAGAATCCGCATGAGCCCGGTTGTCACAGCAACAGCGCCGTGTTCGGGATTGCGGCCTGTGGCAAAGGCGTTGGGGGTATCGTTACGGATCACATAGACCCGTGGTTTGGGCAGTGAGGCACGATTGGCCAACCCTGAGACCATGTTGTGAAGCTCTGGAGCTTCCTGGGGCGTCACCTCCTGGGCGCCACCCATCTTCAAGGCAATTTTATCGCTGAACCAGTAACTGAAAAAATTCATGGCCAGAGCCATGAACAGGGCGAACATCATGCCGCTCTGACCGCCGAGTGCCTGGCCAGCCACCATGAACAGGGCGGTCAGGATAGCCATAAGAAATCCGGTTTTCATCATACTTGTCATTGTTCGTCTCGTCCGGGAAAAAGGAAATATTTATTAGCTGTCTGGTCTTCTATCGTTCTTTTTTGCTCTGCAGATAAAATAAGGAGTGTCGACCTGTTGTCAAGAATTCTGCAGTACGGGAATGGTTGCCGGTTAATAGATATATTAGAACCAAATTGGACATTAAGCTCATCTGAACACGAGGCGTTGTTGATTAGCCAGTCTAGGCTGAGAATCATTGGTAATCAGGAGTTAGAAACATTTTGGATCAGAATTCTGCTGACAATCAAAGGCCTTGTTAATAAGGCCCTCTAATTCCGGTTTGATTGTATGGAGCTGAGGGATTATTGGAATGTCGGGCAACAGTTCCACAGCAGGCGGAGGTGGGACGATCCGCAGTTTTTTTTCGAGGTCTCCTGATTGGACGGAACACTCTTCTTGGGTTGAAAGGTCGAGCTTTCCGAAACTGAGATTGTCAAAACTTCGAAAGAACTGCATAATCATGCAAATATCGTTTTTTCGGTAAAAAATCTTGATCTGTTCCTCGATCACCTCATATTCTTCAGTGAGCTCATCCATGGTTTCATGAAATTCGTGGATATTGGTATACAGTTCTTCATAGGTATCGTAAAACAGGTTTTTAAATCTCCGTTTTCCTGTGAAGCCACGGATCGATCTCGAGGCAAACACCCGCTTGCGGATAGTTGGTGAATTGTTGACATAGGAGTCGAAAAAGAACTTGGATTCAAAGCCGGTGAGCCGGATAAACTCGTTTATAAGATGGTCGCCCTGAAGAAGTGAGTATATCCGGATGAGGTCAAAACCCACATTGTTTTCCAGATTCAGAGCAGTCTCCGCAATCTTTGCAAGATAGGCGGAGGTATCGTTTTCGATCTGTTTGCGGAAGCCGAAATAGCGATCGGCTATTTCCTTTTTTACCTCAAGCGCCAGGGCTTTACTGATGTCATCCATGGGGTGAAGAGTCGTATTATTGGCGGTTGTCAGCTACAGTATATCAGTAACAATCATACTGTGCAGTTGCCGATTCCCTCCAGACAAATTGTTTGTTGCTTGACAAGAGACCGTTCATTAGGTTCTCTGTTCAAAGCTATCCTGTACTTCTCATGAACTGGTGAGAGAGGCAGGCTACGATATAAGATAAACGGTTGTTGGTTGAAAAAAAAGAAAAAACGGAATGCTGCGGGTATGGCCGGTTTTGATTCAGGAGAGGATGTCGTTGCCAGGGTAAAGGAACAGGCAGATATTGTCCGGATAATAGGGGAGCATGTCAGCCTGAAGAAAAGCGGTGCCCGGTACCTGGGATGCTGTCCATTCCATAGTGAGAAAACACCATCGTTTTCTGTTCATCCTGCCAAACAGTTCTACTACTGTTTCGGTTGTGGTGAGTCAGGTGATGTTTTTCTTTTCTCATGAAATACAACAATCTCGATTTTCCAGCAGCGCTCAAAGAACTGGCACAAAGGTGCGGGATTCAACTCCCTGA
>CAZUUJ010000007.1:0-76703 GCA_964623625.1 uncultured Desulfocapsaceae bacterium | reverse complement strand
TTTGGCTCGAAAATCGCTCTTTTTTGTTAAAATATGAGTTTTTCAGGGTCGACTAGCTACTTGCTCTACTTAACACTTCTATCTGGCAGAACCCGCAACCCGATGCTGGATGTCAATGCAAGCCGGAGAGCTCTCAACGGCTGAAAGTCTTTGACTCGTCACCTATATGAAACTCAAACTATCATGAGTGACGCGAAATCTCATCCTAAGAACAGCCTGACCCAAATGGATCGGCACGAACAGTCAGACTCCTTTTCCATGGAAAACCCCGAATTTACAGAAGCATCCAGAGAAGAAATACTGCTGTTGCAGTTAATGGAAAAGAACACTCAACTGCAGCTTTTCCAGGGGAAAATTTCCAAGCTCCAGCACGATTTCGATATAGCTGAACAGATCATCAACTGCTTTCCGCAGTCTGTTTTCTTTATAGACGACAAACAGCACATCCTCAATGTAAACAATTCATTTTGCGAATTGACCGGCTACAGCTATGAAGAGTTGAAACAGAAGATGTTTTACCAACTTGTCACTTTAAGAGACAGTGGACTGGACCTCGATCAGCTCCTTCAACGCACAAGCTATATGCAGGACTGGCGCGGTAAAATTCTGCTGAAAAAGAAAGATAACAGTCTAGGATGGTATACCCTGTCTCTTAGATATATCGATCGTTATGAGAACGGCTCAGCACAAGCAGGATATATCTGTCAACTCTCCAAGACCGCCTCAAAGCAAAGCGAGAATTCTAAAAACTTACCAACAGCCGGTTTCAACCATGACTCATTGACCGGATTACCGGACAGAGCCTCCAGTCAGCGACATCTTGCCAATTGCATTGAAAAGGCAAAAGTGGATGGAACCCAGGTAGGACTGATCTATATCGATATTGATCATTTCAAACGTATTAACCGGCTATTTGGGGCAAGTTTCGGCGATGAGTTGCTGAACAGACTATCCTCGATTCTTCAACATTGCGCAAACGAGAACGTACCCAATTTCACCGGCCGCCTCAGTGGAGATGAATTTGTAATTATCCTCTCTCCACTCGCAAGTGAAGAACTGGCAGACAGTTGTATTGATTTAATCATAAAGAAATGCAGGTTTCCCGCTTCCATTCATTCGCGAGATATATTCTTTACCTTAAGCATCGGTCTTGCACTCTTTCCCCAGGATGGCGAGTCACCAACGGAGTTGCTGCACAACGCCGATACGGCAATGACTATGGCGAAGGTTGAACAGGGTAACAGCAGCTACCGATGGAATAGAACAATCGAAAAATCTTCAGCAAGAAAACTTGCCCTTGAAAACGATCTGCACCATTCTCTAAAAAATGGGGAATTACGCAACTACTTCCAGCCCCAGATCAATCTCACAAATGGTGTCATAGTCGGTCTGGAGGCCTTGATGCGATGGGAACATCCTGTACACGGTACAATTTCTCCAAATATTTTTATCCCCATAGCCGAGAATACGGGACTCATCAATGACATCACCCGCACTTTGATCCGGGATGCTTGCAGACAGGGTAAAAAATGGATGAACATGGGCTTCAAGGACTTCACCATTGCGGTAAATATATCCGGCACCGTTCTACAAAGCCATGATCTCTTTGAACAAATATCTGATGTACTGCACTCAACCGGCTTTCCAGCCACAGCCCTGGAACTGGAACTCACGGAAACTGTTCTGATTGAAAACACCGACCAGATCAGTGCATTCATAAACAGATGCCACCAGGAAGGGATACATATTACTATAGATGACTTTGGTATCGGTTATTCATCTCTGAGTTACCTTCAGCGATTTGCTGTGAACAAGATCAAGATCGATCGATCTTTTATCACCGGAGTACCGAAGAATGAAAATGATGCAGCCTTGACGCTGGCGATTATCGCCATGTCCAAGGAGTTGAACATCCGAGTTCTGGCTGAAGGCGTTGAGACGGAAAGACAACTCTCCTTTCTGCAGAGAAACAGGTGTGATGAGTGCCAGGGCTTTTTATTCAGTAAACCTATCCCGACAGACAGGATGACCCATATCCTCAAGCACGATTCCTGCATCGCCATGCAGCATAGAAGGATTATCAGCAAGTTTTTCTCAATTAAAGCCCACCACACCCTTCCCGGCCGTATCGCCAAAGTAGAGTAAACAACCACGCGTAAAACGCGTGGCTTTGATTCCCGGCGTAGACGGGGAGCAAATGTGCGAAGCACTTATGTTTTAATGAGCAGCGTTATCCGCCGGCATAGCCGGCGGTTTTTACAGCTTGTGGTAAAACAGCTGCGCAATAATAACCCGAGAATACCGGGAAACGGCAAACGGAGCAGACGATTATCTGTCAAGATAATCTTTTATGACTGGTGGAGAAGTGATAATAATATAGATCTTGTTTTTCTGGTCGTCCTGCTGGGCCTTCCCCATGATATCCAATTTGGAACTGAGTTTGACTGTGGCAATAATTGACACATCGGCATTTGCCTTACTGGCTTGATGTTCTTTGTCTGAGATCAGACCGTTAGCGTTGAATGCCCAGTAAACGATCTTATTGTGGGCCATTGTGGTCGGTGAACCATAGGTCAGCATCATATCGTTGATAATCAGCTGGGTCTGCTTTTTCTCGATGTCATCCGCCTCCTGAAACACCGCCAGAATCATCCCTGAATCAACATCATACACCGCCCCAATATTTCCATCTCTGAATTTAATTGTACCTGGAATATTTGATTTCACTTTATTTCTTTTGGCAATCTTCAACTGTTCAGCACTCATTTTGCTCATCAGCCTGTACTTGCCAAAACCCAGATCAAGCTTAACGATCTCACCTACCAACTTATGTTGGGAGACATCCTTGATCTTTGCAGCACAAACATCCGATGAATAGGTGAGCAGACAGAGTCCCAGACAACATATTCCTATAACAATATTTCTAATAACCATTGCAAATAACATCCCACGTTTAATTAACAATACGAAGCCCCGACCGTCAGAAAGACGGCCGGGGCTGTGCGTTAAAACCAAGCGTTATTAATCAACAAATTGATTACTGCTTATAACGCTCTTTCTGCTCAGCTTGGATCGCCTTCATAACGTCGGCGTCAAAGCCTTTCTTGTACCACTGATGCTCGGGACGTGCAAGAACCGCGTCAACTTCTTTCTTGAACATAGCTTCTTTGCCTTTCTTCTTGGCAAGCTTCATCAGCTCCGGCAGGAAATGATAATAGAAGTTCTCGGCGATATCGTACATACCGTGCCAGTGTGTATAGTCTGGTCCCATCATAGAAGCACCGTGACGAGCACGACGTCCCTCATGATGCCACAGTTCCCACCAGTACCAACCAAGCTTGGTGTGGAAGGTTGATCCGTGTACCAGGCCTTCTTTCTTAGCCATTTTGTACAGCATCTGGGTCGGCTTGGCGAACTTCTCATTGTAGGTGACAACGAGTGCGTCAAACTGCTTGTAGAAGCTCTCTACCTTCTGAACACCGTGACACTGCTTACAAACGCCCTGCATGGCCTTACGACGCTGTTCCCAGGAGATTACTTTAACAGCTTCTTTCTCGGCAGGAACTTTCTTCCACTTACCATCAACCATCTTGAACTCTTTGTACTTGATGGTAGAACCAGGCTGAGGCGGAATGTCACCAACGATGTCTTTTACAGTACCGTCACCGAACTCAACACGATTGAGCTTCTTGGAGATCTTGGCACGCAGGTTCCAGGAAATCCTGTCGCCAACGTTGTGGGTGTTCTGAACAACAGCACCGTTTGACGCTACATAAGCACCCATATGACAGGTAGAGCAGGTCGGAGCGGTGTAGTAGTCTTTACCAAGAATCCACTTTCCAGCCTTGAGGATATTCATGGCGTTCATGCCGGGTCCTTTAATGGCAGCATTGTAAGCAATACCATGCTTGGACTCGTTATAGATCTCAATCTGCGGATGGTCAGGACCGATGTGACATTTACCACAGTTCTCGGGCTGACGGGCAACGGAAGCACGGAAAGAGTGCTTGCCGTGACAGGAGTTACATACACCTGCAAAACCGTCAGGATTCAGACGACCCATACCGGAGTTGGGATAGGTCATCGGATCGAACATAACAGCGCCGAACTCATTCTTCAGAGTCTTACCGGACTTGTCTTTCAAGACGGTCAGGTTAGATCCGTGACACTGCCAGCAGCCGTTAGCCGCATCTGCCTTGTCTTCCATTGAGCAAATTACTTCACCCAGTACGTTGTCCAGAGAGGCCATGATCTGACCAGCGGCAGCGTGATGGGAGTTCTGCTGTTCTTTTACTTCTCTCTCATGACAGTAACCACAGTCTTTCGGAGAAAGAGCTGTCTTGATGAAAGCACCTTCGTGCTCATAACCGAGGATGTCACCCTTCTCGGCAGCGTGACAGTTATAACAGGAAACTTGACCGTCCTGAGCTGCTGCGTGAGGAGAGTTTTTCCACTGCTGTACTAAAGAGTTGTTCTCTTTGAGATGGCAGTTGACACATTTAACGTTCATCTCTTTTACCTTGGCATCTGTAACATTTGAAGATGCTTTGGTGGCTGCGAATGACGGTACCGCCATAAACAGGCCGATAACCGCCATTGTTACAACTTTTTTCCAATGATGCATAAAGCTTCCTCCAATTTTAACAATTGTTAAGTTTGCCGGCTTCTGCCGGCGGGTTAACGCACGTTACATCTTTACTTCCCTTTTTCCCTCCTTTTTTTGTTGAGTTTTATCCTATAGGAATTGTTTGTTACCTACTTGACTAAACATCTGCAACATGAACTCAGGCGGTCTCGCCAGCCTTCTTTTCATCGCTCCAGAAAGGAAATATCTTACCGAATATCCAGAGGATAATAATGGGCGCCACCATAATGATAATGGCTGCCATGATACCCTCTTTTTCAAACCACTGGGGATGAAAGACTGTTGCTCCCCGTTCGCTTTTTGACATTAACTGCCCACCAACAACAACATTCCATCTCATGAGCAGAACCTGCAGCAGGATCATGACAGAAGCTATTGGTGCAAGGATCAGCAGCACCTTGTCCTTGACTTTCACCAGACTCAAGTACATCAGCAGGAAGAAAGGAATGACAGAGAATATCTTGACCTGGAAGGTCCAGTATGAGGTATAGAGCGGCCCCCAAAGCAAAGCTTCCAGCGTATGCCAGTGGTGGGTCGACATATAGAAGTGAGAGAACACTTCAAGCATTTCGAAGACAAAATCGAGGATGAAAAAGCCCCAGAGGAACTTGATGCAGGTGCGGATACAATCCACATCCATCGGTTCACCCTTGAACTTCTTCATGACCATATAGGTCACGATGATACCTGCAATACCGGACACGCAGGCCGAGAGTAAAAAGATTAACGGCATCAGCGGTGTAGCCCATAAGGGGTTGGCTTTTACACCCCCAAAGATAAAGCCGACATAGCCATGTAGGACACAGGCCATGGGAATACCGATTGCCGCTAAAAAACCAATAATTTTATGATCCAGGGCCAGGGATTTTTCACCGACATTATCAGAACCGAAAGTAAGCGCTCCATAAAGAGTCTTCATGAAACCGGTTGATTTTTCTTTGAACTGCACCATGGTCGGTCGATAGATAAAGAGAATTTCAAGGACCAGAACCACCATGTAGGCCGAGTAAATGTAGCCGAAACCGGCCATGGCTGAAGTTGGATTCGGTGTCAGCATCATGGACAGCGCTCTTTCCGGCCGACCTAGATGGTTGAGCAGAGGCCAGGTGGCGCAGATCAGAAAGGCCAGGGCAAACAGCAATGAGAACCTGGCGATCGGCTTAAGCTCTTTTACATGGAAAACATGGTACATGGAAGAGACGATAAAAGCTCCAGCCACAATACCGGTAATGTATGGATACAATACGATCATCAGGCTCCAGTGAACATGAACATCGTTTGGAAAAACAAAACTTGTCAGTTGGGTGAGCGTGTCACCGCTAGCTGCTACTGCCGCCTTCATTAGACCACCTCCCTTCTCAACCCTAAATAGTGGAGGGCTGGTTGATTCCCCATACCCGGTTTCAGGATCGAAATAACATGTGGTTCACGTAAAAGTTTATAAACTTCAGACTTTTTATCGGCCAGGTCTCCAAATTTCCTCGCGTGGACCGGACATACACTCACACACGACGGCAGCATTCCCTGGCGGACACGATGATAGCACCATGTGCACTTATCCGCGGTATGCGCTTTATTAAAATAGCGTACAGAGTATGGGCAGGCCTGGATACAGTAGCCGCAGCCAACGCATCGTTTGGCATCAACAAGGACAAAGCCATCTTCAGTCTTGTAGGTAGCACCAACCGGGCAAACCTGAACACACGAGGGCTTTTGACACATATTACACAGTTTGGGGACGAAAAACGTATCCCGGACAGGGTGAGGAATATCGGTTCGAGGTTCGGTATAACCGTCCGTTCCACCGTTGGGTGAATCGACATAGACATTATCATGATCATCGATGATATACCGCTCAATCCATGTTCTATAGACGCCATCGGGTACATCATATTCATTCCTGTCGGCAACGCAGCAGGAACCGCAACCGATACATTTGGTAACATCTACCACAAAAGCGAATTTTTTCTTGGTAAAGATTGTTTCCTCAGCCCGCATTCCCGGTATCTGTTCCGCAATTTCGACAGCGGATGCGGGAATAACCATTAGCAGAGATCCGGCGATGGTACCACCCATCACTTTTTTGATAAAACCACGGCGATCCCGGGCGATTTCTTCTTTTATGTCTTTCATAGACTCCATTATTTCTCCTCCTTAATGCCAAGCATTTCTTTGGCCTGCTTGACCCAGAGAAGCGGGTCGTGAACGTAATGACACTGATCACAGTTATGATCAAGACGCACCTTTTTCTCTTCAAGATGCTGGGGCATGGCAACAACTTTGATCGATTCCTGCGGTCGAGCCTGGATGATCTTGTTATGACATCTCAGACAGAGTGGTGTTATGTCATCGCCTCGTTTAACCGGCAGTTTGCCGACATATTTTCCATCTTTGATATGATTGGCATAGGCGCCGTGGCAGACTTCACAGGAAACATCCTTATGGACTCCTTTTTTATGCGCCTTTCTAATTAAATCGTGGCATTGGAAACATGAATCGTTGGTCATGTTCCGCATTGGCCTGTTCTTTTGATCTTCGATATCGCTTCCGCGATAAGGACCATACTGTCCCATGGTGTCAGGCGTAAAGGCTGCACGGGCAATAAAGCCGCCCACACCCACCACGACCAGCAGAATAACCAGCCTGATCACATGGGTGTTGTATTTTGATTTATAACCCTCCGTTTCCACCAATTCCTCCTCTCTTGGTTAATTAGTTAAAAACCGCTTCACTCCTCCTTTTTTGCTGCCCGGAATACCGAACAGCACAACTCAACAATAGGTTAAATGCAATTAGTATTCCACTTTATTTTTTGCCGCTTTTTGAAGGAGTTAACATAAGGAGGACCACGATGTGATACCAATGCGTAACACTGTCGCTTCAAATATGATACCTTTTGGTAACAAAGATGGCAAAAGACAATGAAAGATATAAGGAGTTAGGTTAGCATAGGATGGTGAACGGGAAATAACGAAAACCTGAATTGGCAAGAGCTCCAAAGGATGTGCTCATGGAGTACATCCGCTGGCACTGCTTCTTTGTTTGGTTCAAACCCTGTTGCGTACAATTTTTTCATTATATCAATATGTTATTTAACAAAACCGCAGACTCCGTCACGGATTTAAGGAAAAGTGAACAGTTTACAATTTGCTGCCCTCGGCAAGATGAAAAGCTATTTGCCATTCACTTAGCTATTGGCTCTACTTTACCTTTCTGACCGGCAGAACCCGCGCCTCGATGATGGAATTGGGATGGCCCCAATCCCTGCTGCCGTAGTAATAATCGAAAATGGCAACTGTTGCCTTCTTTGTATCCGATCCCCAGAGACAGGAGCCGGTTATTTGAAAAAATGGAAAAATTGAGTAATCCCTATTCGATTGAGGGTCGAAACTGTAGATAGATGCCAGTTCATCCTGGGTCGGCATTCGCCAATCGGAAAAGCCGTTACCTGTAAATTTCTCACAGAACTCCTTGGAGTCCTGCCAGTTAATATCATAACCATTGTCCCGGACAGCCCACATGAGACCGGTACTTGTGTCGACCACCGTCTCCCGGTCTACAATAAATCTTTTTCCACTGGTATTTTCTGCAACTGCCGATAAACCCGGATTGATGAGAAGGACAGCAACAAAAACAAAGGTAGCAACAGTTATTGAGACTCGATGATCATTCATGTGTTTAGAACCAGAGGTCTTCATATATTTCCAGACTGTTATTTATTATTGTTTTGGTTTTAAACATAGCTGTTTCCACTTCACCGCTGTGATAATGAATTTTCAGAGTGGTCGTAATGGGCAGTACAGCGGGTCTATCCCCCTCGGAAACAATGATATCCGGATTATTTCGCCACATTTTAGCGTTGGTCAACATGACAGAATCACCGGCCAGTTTCCCTGTCATTGGAATTCTTTTAATCACACCATTGGTATCGTCAACCAATATGGACATCACATAGGTTTCTTTGGCATATCGGGTAATAAATGCCCTTGCATTCACCCTGACAGCGGTCTGACGATGATTGAATTTCAGATCTTTGTAAGAAGAGATGGTCGATTTTTCAAACTCACCACCAATCCCTCCACCCACATGGGTTATGGAAAAGGCTGCACCATCAGCAATCCTGTCCTTGAAGGTTATATCGCTATAGATTTCAGGACGCTTCCCATCCGGAATGATTTTAAATGAACCATTTGCATCCAGAGGCTGCCATTTCCATCCTTTAAAACCGGTTTCCGGCCACTGCCCCCCAACACAAATAACGGTTCCATCATCAAGAAGTTCAAAATAATCAGAACGGCCGGACTCCCAGCTGATTGTCTTGTTTGTCAGCAATGGATGAGAAATCTTCTGTGGTCTCTCCTGCCAGTTAACACTCTTTAATGTCGCGTAACCTCCGTATCCAAGCCCAAGCAGGATGAGCAGTCCACCAATTGCACGGATGAAGACAAGACGATCCGGGAGATAAGAGATCACCTGTTTGAGTTTTGAAGGAGTCCCGGCCGGTACAAATTCAAATTGCAGGGCGCTACCCATTTTGGCACAGGCAACGATACAATCCGAACAGTTGTTGCACTCCGTTTCAATGGGACCACCTACTCTTTTAGGATTCAGTGACAGGGTGCAGGCCGGTTCACATTTTTCATATCCAGGTTTGCAGATGCATTTATCATCTGCAAACGCCACTTTCATCCTGTTCTTATTCAATAGTTTTGTCAGGATGATCAGAATGGACTGAGGACAGATATACCGGCACCAGAATCGTCTGCCTGCAAGAAATTCAGCGAGCAGGAGACCGAGAAAAAACAGGAAACAGAGAGAAATAACGTCCTGGCCGAAATAGTACTGGAAAAACCTGGCATACCAGGCGGCTGTCGACAACTGGTTCAGAATTGGTGTGGTTGAAAAAATAAGAAATCCGAAAAAACCCAGAATGAAGACTGCCAATTTGAAGTTAAACCCGGGTTTATTCAAACCGAGCCCAATACTGTCTTTTGGCAACACTTTTGATCTCAGTTTCTGCGTCCATTCGGAAAGTAAACCGTATGGGCAGATCCAGGAACAGAAAACCGTTCCCAGTATAAAAGCAAGAATAAGTGGCAGGATGGTGCCAATAGTATTATCAAGTGTCGGCCAATTGAGATTTTTCACTGTGAGCTGCAAAACCGCCAAAGGGTCGGCCAGCGGAATTCCGAACATATGAAAGGAAAAGAAGTTGCCATAGACAAAGCTGTATCGAGACCTGTTTAAATATGGAATGACGATAAAAGCGATTGCCACAAATATCTGAAAAGCCCGTCTGTAGGTATAAATTGTCGGCTTTTTCATTTACCATTCCCCTTTTTGTCTCTGGCCTGCTGATACCGGGTCGGGGTGATGGTAATGGCATCTGCCGGGCATACATGCTCACACAAGCCGCAACCGGCACACTCATCAGTTATAACCGGATAGTCTCCCCGATCGAGTTTCATTGCCCGCCATTTAATAGGACAGCGCTCATAACAGGAGCGGCACAGGAGGAACTCGGTCCAGGTATAACATTTCTTCCGATCCAGTTCGGCCATACCCATCCTCACTTCTTCAATGGGAACATCATGAAGGGCATCCGATGGGCAGATCGCACTGCAGCGCATACAGAGGTGGCACGGAGCTTCTTTTGGGTTGATCTCAGGAGTACCTGCCAGGAAAAAATTGAAGCCGCGCCGCATATTTATGCAGTCGAAAATACACACCTGGGCACATTGCCCGCACTGCAGACAACGTGAAAGGAACTCCTCCTCGGTTCTGGCACCCGGTGGCCGGAGAAATTTATCGCTAAACATGGATTGCCTCGTTCATCTTTCACCTGAATCCGAAATGAATTTTTCGTTATTACTGCTTTGGCCGGCATTATTCTACTCATCAACAATATTGGTCCTACCCTTGGAGAAACAACGATTCTCTAAGATACTGTGGTTTCAGATGAGCAGGAGAAAGAGAACAGAAGGGGAAAACTTATAGTCTCAGTGTCAGGCCAAAACTACACACCATTCTGTTCTCTTTTGCCAGCCCATCCTTTCAGCACCACATAGTGGGCATATGCATAAAACAAACAATTAAAAACCCGGCTGCCGATAGCTCTATCCGGCAGCCGGGTTGTATTAATTCAATGGAGATTTTGGCTTCTTCTTGAAATAATCCTTAACGGATATATCGGTCTCGAGATTACCGTCCTCGTCCATTTCATCCTCGACGGTCAAGTAGGTGGTATACACTGTCAAGACACCTTCAAGTGCATCCAGACTATCGACCGCCTGTTCCATTTTATCGGATGGGGCTTCCACCACAACCACCACATATTGATCCTCATGGATACCGTAGGTGGTCATTTCCTCCATTTCACCGACCGCCTTTTCAACATCCTTAACTTGATCTTTAAGGGTATGTACCAGAAGCCCTGCTATTGCCATGACTTACGCCTTCTTAATCCGTACAGCGCAGATCTTATATTCCGGCTGTTTGGATCCCTTATCGATTGCGTTCAAGGTCAACTTGTTGATCATCAGGTCGGGATCGTACCAGGGTACGAATACAAGACCCGGCTGAGGAACATCGGTAACCTTGGCCTGGAAGACCATCTTATCCCGTCGGGTCTCAAGCAGTACATTGTCACCGTTCTGGATACCATGTTTCTTGGCATCGACAGGGTTAACCTCAACATATGCTTTCGGGAAAGACTTCTTCAGCTCAGGTACCTTCATGGTCATGGTACCGGTATGCCAGTGATCAATTACTCGACCGGTTGTCAGCGTCATAGGATAATCCTTGTCAGCCTCTTCCGCCGCACCTTTGTATGGTCTCAGAATGATCCAGGCCTTACCATCCGGTTTGCCGTAGAAGTGATACTTGTTCTTGAAGTCTTTCGGGATGTTCGGATCTTCACCGCGGACGTAACGTATTCTTGAACCCGGATGGTCTTCGGTCGGACATGGCCATAGAATACCGGATTCTTTCTTCAATCTCTCGCGAGTAATACCCTTGAAGTTATACGGAGTGGCCGCAGAGAAGTTTCTCCACTCATCCCATACATCATCAATATCTTTGTATGGTGTAACTTTAGGATCAACACCCATACGCTTGGCAAAATCCATCAGGATTTCATAGTCTGGCTTACATTCGCCCATAGGCTCAACTGATTGTTCCAAATAGGCGTAGCGTCTCTCGGAACATCCATAGACACCACGTTTCTCACACCAAAAAGCGGTCGGCAGAACAACATCGGCATACTTGACAGTCTCTGCATCCATAAACGCTTCAGAAAGGCAGATAAAATTGTCCTTACGCTTCATACCTTCGGTATAGATATTGACATTTGGCAGCGAGTGAGCCGGATTGGTATTCAACACCAGTAGGGCCTTAACCTTACCTTCAGAAAAGGCATTCCACAGGGCAATAGTGTGTTTGCCAGGCTTCGGATTAATAGTGCCGGGCTTGAGGCCCCAGAGTTTTTCAACTTTTGCACGATGGGCATCTTTCTTAATCAGGTGACCTGCAGGCAGCAGATGGGCCAGACCACCGGTGTCACGAACACCACCACAGGCATTCGGCTGACCTGTCAGTGAGAATGGAGTCGCGCCGGGTTTACCAATGTGACCAGTGAGCAGATGCAAGTTGGAAACCAAGTTGTTGGCCCAGACACCACGAATTCGCTGGTTTAGACCCATACACCAGAAGGAAACACTACCGGAAGCCTCGGCAAACATCTTGGCACACCGCTTAATTTGATCAGCAGATACTCCGGTAATCTTTTCAACTTTTTCCGGAGTATAATCGGCCAGGAACTTCACATAGTCATCAAAAGTTCCCTTTGCCTTGGTCTTCCAGTCAACGATGAAGTTACAGTACTTGCCGTGGAAACGCGGACTATCCAACTCTTCGGCAATGATGTGCTGAGCCATGGCATTCATAACCGCAAGGTCGGTACCAGGCTTAAAGGAAATATGCTCGTCTGCGATACGGGCGGTATTGGTTTTACGCGGATCGGCAACGATGACCTTGACGTTCGGGTCAGCCTGCTTCCGGGCAGCAACACGCTTGAAGATAATCGGATGACATTCCGACATATTTGAGCCGATAATAAAGAAGCAGGTCGCTGCATCAATATCTGCATAAGAACCGCATGGTTCATCCTTGCCGTAAGTGGTTACATAGCCACCAACAGCCGATGCCATACACAGACGTGGATTTCCCTCTACGTTATTACAGCCTAAGCCTGCCTTGAAGATCTTGGACGCCAGATAGGTTTCCTCGGTCAGCGCCTGTCCGGAACCGTAATAACCAACAGCAGTCGGTCCGGCTTCCTTGATAGCGGCTTTGAATTTAGAAGCCACCAGGCTCATAGCCTCATCCCAGCTTGCGGGTGTGAGCTTGCCGTTCTTACGAATGTATGGTTTGGTAATCCTCTCTTTTGCATAAATTACAGGCGGCATCAACGCGCCTTTTAAGCAGAGAAAACCTGCATTATGGTTATTCGGGTCACCCTTGACGGTGACGACTTTCTTCCCTTTCACACCTACCATAACACCACAGCCGGTTCCACAGAAACGACAGACGGCTTTCACCCATTTATCCGGCTCAGCGGCATTTGCCTCTTTCACCATTGATAACGGGCCGCTGACTGCCATTACAGCAGAAGTTGCAGCAGCTGTTTTGAGCACTTCACGTCTTGTTAACTTCATAAGGTTCTTCTCCTTTTAGAAAGGGTTTTGTTGCCTTACATTGAGAGTAAGACAGTAACACGGACTGAGTGGATGAGTTTCTCCCCCTGTACAGCCCATTTCCTCCTACTTTTTTAGGCCACCTTGAAAAATTGCTATTTCAAGGTACCCATTAATTAATCATCAGCTTCTTAACCCCAGCTATTTAGTGCTGGCAGACTTTTTATACGCCTCGTGGTGAAGAGAATTCTGATGAAAGGGATGACATTTATAACAATTCGGTTTCAATCCGTACTTGTCTTCCATCCTTTTCATCGCAGGATCGTGACACTTACGACAGACCGATGCTGCGTCAGGAACAACCGACCAGGGAACCGAACCCTTGCCGTCAGGCTGTCCATGACAGACAAAACATTTCAACAGCGCGACACCGTGCTTGGATTCATACCAATCCTGAGCAACCTTCGGAGTCGCCTTCTTGTGGCATTCATAACAGTCGCCAGCTTCATCCGGAATCTTCAGATGATTTACTCCCCCAGCAAGAGCTGCCATGGCGGAAAAGGAAACACAGATAGCAGAAATAAGAAAAAGCAAGCTCAATTTCATATACTGTTTGGTCATCAGGTTCTTTTTCATTATTTCTGCCCTCCTTTCTTTTCAGCTTTCATCGGATTCTCAGCAAGTCTTTTGGCAAATTCAGCTCTGACCATCAGACCTCGATCAAATTCCGGCAGGTGGGCAATGTTAATATGACAGCCGGCACAGTTTCTGTTTGTACTTCCGTTCTTACCTTGATAGGCGTCATGGCAAAGCTGTCCGATGAGGGAAATTTTTTCTCCCTTGACGTTTTTATACAGATCTTCATGGCATTTCATGCATTTTTCAGCCGGTATGGCGCCCGGAGCGGTTTTCTGCATACTTCGGCGATCAAAATCTTCGGGTTTGAAGATCTTTTTATCGTAATACTCGTCCCTGGCGTAGTAGCTCGTCAGCGGATTGAAGTGGAAGTCATGACACTGTTCACAGGTGATCTTTTTCTTGTTGTTGTCAACGGCATGGGATGAATGGCTCATCTCATACAGATAGGTTTTCACATCGTGACAGCGCATGCATTCTTCGATAATCGGTCTGTCAGCAGCTGATGCCTGGGTACCTGCCCAGAGCAAAATCAGCAAAGTCATACCGATCCTGGAAACAACTCCGGTGTGCACCTTCAAGTGTTTCTGGATCATCTTCTGCTCCTTTGATAAATCGGATAATAGTTCGAATAGACCCTTGTCTACTCAATTTCTCAATACTTGGACTGGCCGAACAGCTTATTCACTAGATAAACAGGACCGCTACTTTTATTCCAATAACATTTTTTGCAATTTCTATACCAAAAACATATGACCAAAATACTAGACAAAACATAACCCACCTGCCCAAGACGATACCAACCGGTAGCATTTGCCTCCAGGGGACGTTACCAGACGGTACCGTTTGGCTTGAGAGAACACTTGGCTGTGATATTAATGAAAAAGATTTTTCAGTTGACCTTCCCCCGTCTCCTGCTACACTGCTTTTTGAATCTGTGACAGAGGTCATTGCTTATGCTATATAACCCGGACAGAAAGCGTGACTATAACCATTTTTACAATTGCCTTGGTGGACTTAGAGCTTCGGGCATCTTTGCTATGATCACTTAAGGATTCACTTTTCTGCTAAACGCTATTCTCCAACCAGACTGGTGACAGATGGGGAATAAATCTGTATCTAACCAGGAGTTTTCCAAAATGTTTCATCATTTGACCAACATCTCGCTGCGGACCAAATTCATCATTTTCATTGGAGCCATTATCTCACTTTCATTTCTCTACGTTCTTCATCGCACATCGGTTTTTGAAAATGAGATGATCATTCGTAACGCTAAACAGCAGGCCCGGATGCTGTACAAACAGATATTGCTGACCAGGCAGTGGGTAGCCGACCACAACGGTCTTTTCGTTTTGCAAACAGAAGGGGTAAAACCCAACCCCTTTCTTGACCTGCCTACAGTACATGATCAAAACGGAAGAGCCTATGTGTTGAGAAATCCGGCAATGGTCACCCGGGAATTATCCGGTTATGCGGACCGGGACGGGCTCGGCTATTTCAGGGTGACCAGCCTTAAACCGGTCAATCCGGCCAACAAACCGGATGATTTTGAAAAACTGTGTATGATGAATTTTAATGAGGGGCTTCAGGAAGCAGTCGCCGTCCATAAAGAAGACCAAGGCAGGGTCGTTCGATACATTGCCCCGCTGAATGTGGAAGACTCGTGCCTGGGCTGCCACGCCCGTCATGGGTATGCCAAAGGTGATATTAGAGGCGCACTGTCGATTACCATTCCGATCAGCTGGGCCGACAACATGATCAAGAAAAACAATCAATCATTGGTATTAATCGGCATCACTACCATTTTCCTGGTCACCGTCGCCCTGTTTCTTATGTTTGAATCACTGGTTGTTCACAGGATCAACCGCCTCTCTGACGCTATGGATCATTTCCCGGATCCTCTTCCGGATAATAGAGTCCTGCCTTCGGTGTTCAAAGACGAGCTGGACATTCTCTATGATCATTTTAATAATTTCTGTGACAGCTTGCTCAAATCCCAGGAAGAGCTGGACACAACACGCAGACAAGCCTGGTTCAATGAAAAGATGGCTTCTCTTGGAATTCTGACGGCCGGCATTGCCCACGAGGTTAACAATCCGCTGGGGGGAATGTTGAATTGCGTGAAAAGCATGCGGGAAGATCCTCAAAATCGTGAAATGCACCAGCGTTATCTGCCCTTGCTCGACAAGGGACTTCGAAGGATCGAGCATACCATGCGCCAATTGCTGAACTTTGGTCGTACGGAACCGCTCAAACTAAGAAAGGTAGATCTAAAAACGTTGATCGACGAATGCATTGATCTGCTCTCCTATAAATTGAGAAATATCGAACACTCCGTAGATGTTACTATCTCGAAACATTATAGGCTGGATGCTGAAGCATTGAAACAGATAATCATCAACATCGGATTAAACGCCATCCAGGCGATGCCCAATGGCGGCAGGCTGGATGTTTCCGTCCACCGTAACGACGACAATCTTGATCTTATCATTTCAGACACAGGCATGGGAATTGCTACAGAAACAATGGATCATATTTTCGATCCGTTTTTTACAACCAAGGACGTTGGAGAGGGCACCGGTCTGGGTCTGGCTGTTACCTACTCCCTGGTTCAACAACTCGAAGGTGACATTTTTGTCGAAAGCGAAGAGGGAAAAGGCTCGACCTTCACTATTCGTTTTCCCCTTCATCCAGAAGAACTAGCCGGAAAAAAACCGACTGACAATGGCTAAAATACTGTTAGCAGAAGATGACGAGATCATGCGGATCTCCGTTTATGATCAACTTGTTCAATCGGGCTGGCAGGTCGATGAGGCCGAAAACGGCCTGGTTGCCTCAAGACTACTCGCAAGAAACAACTATCAACTGGTCGTCTCCGATATCCGTATGCCTGGAATGGACGGCATGGCCATTCTACAACAGATTCAGAAACAGTCTCCGGAAACAGATGTGATCATCATGACGGCTTATGGATCTGTGAATGACGCCATTGACTGTCTACGAAAGGGAGCCGCCGATTATATCCTCAAGCCCTTTGACATGGATGATTTGATCATCCGGATCAACCGGCTGCTTGAAGCCCAGGAAGTTAAAAATAAATATGAGTTGCTTGAGGCAAGTGTCCGGACCGAAAGCGAACGCAAACTCCTCGGGACAAGCCCGGCTATCCGGAATATCTATTCAATCATCGAACAGGCCGCCCCGACCAATGCCACCATCCTGATTACCGGTGAGTCCGGAACAGGCAAGGAACTGGCTGCGCGAGCCATTCACGCCGCTTCCAAACGAAGTGACAAACCTTTCGTGTCAATTAACTGCGCCGCCATCCCTGAAGGACTCATGGAATCAGAGCTCTTTGGCCATGAAAAAGGCTCTTTTACCGGGGCTGACAATAGGAGAAAGGGGAAATTTGAACTGGCCGATAATGCCACTCTGCTGCTTGACGAGTTGGGTGACCTGCCTATGCCTCTGCAGGCAAAACTTCTCCGGGTTCTTCAGGAGAGCCAGTTTGAGCGGGTTGGCGGCAACAAAGCTATTTCCGTCGATGTTCGGGTTATCGCCTGTACTTCAAAGGATCTGCAAAAGGAAATTGACGCCGGACGGTTCCGCCAGGACCTTCTTTACAGGCTGCAGGTAATTCCCATTCAAATGCCGCCTCTACGTGAACATAAGGAAGATATTAAAGAATTGTGTGAAGCGTTCCTGGAGGAGTTTCGTCTGGTTCATGGTAGATCCGTCTCCATAACCGGCGAAGCCCTTGAGTGTCTTAAATCCTATGATTTTCCCGGGAATGCCAGGGAGTTAAGAAATCTGATGGAGAGGGCATCGGTTCTCTGCAAAGGGCCGGAAATCACTTCAGCTGATCTCCCCATTGAAATCTGTAATAGAGACAACGGTACTGATGTGGGATTTAACCTGTCCGACAACATGGCTATCGCTGAAAAGAATTTCCTCACCAGAGCTTTGACTCACACAGGCGGAACCCGGAGTGAGACAGCCAAACTGCTGGGAATCAGCCGGAAGAACCTGTGGGAGAAGATGAAAAACTACGGGATGATTTGATTGGGGGATAGTCAATAGCAAGTGGTGAATATTGAATAGTAACAGTTTGCTGCCTTCGGCAGAATGAATAAACTTTATGTTTCTCGCTATTCGCTTTCTACCTCTTTTTTTGAGTCTTACAACACTTGATATAAAACGATCACAAGTGCCTCAGGTTTTTACAGGCATTGTTAACCGTTATAGCCTCCTTTCCTATACGGTTTGCAATGATCGTGAAAAGATGGGGTGCTTGTGGTCGTTTTTGCAACTACCTCTCTCTCAATGCCTCTTCCACCAGTTTGTCTGAAACATCATCGGTAACAACCACCTTGCCGATCTCTGTCGGCAACACAAAAAAAACACGGTTACCGATCGTTTTCTTGTCACTGAGCAGATAACCTTTAATGCGGTCGCGGTCAAGATTGTTGGGAATTTCGGTAGGTAGGCCGTAGTTGTGGATGAGGGTCGCCACCCGACCCGCCTCCCGCCTCTCACATAGACCACTACCTACGGCAAGCCGTAAGGCGGCAACCATGCCCATGGCCACAGCCTCACCGTGGATGACCGAATAGTCGGAAGCTGCCTCAATTCCATGGCCGATTGTATGACCATAATTGAGGATTCTACGGATATTTGATTCTTTTTCGTCCTCCGCCACAACATCGGCTTTAATCCGACAACAGGTGTGAATCATGTTCTGAATCGTTTGGCGATCAAGACCCAAAACCTGATCGATGTTCTCTTCCAGAAAGAGGAAGAACTCTTTATCACGAATCACACCATACTTGATGACCTCAGCAAGACCACCACAATATTCTTTCATCGGCAATGTTGTCAGAACAGCCGTATCAATATAGACCACCTTGGGCTGATAAAAAGCTCCGACAAGATTCTTTCCTTCGGGAATATCAACACCGGTCTTGCCGCCCACCGAACTGTCGACCTGGGCCAGCAGGGTAGTTGGCACCTGAATAAAGGGGACTCCCCTCATATAGGAGGCGGCCACAAAACCGGTCATATCGCCTGTCACGCCTCCGCCAAGACCTACCAGTACATCGGATCGATCAAAACCCGCCTGAGCCAGCTCCCGATGAAGGGAGCCAAATATTTGCAGGTTTTTTGATTCCTCACCCTGGGGAAACGTAAAAAGCTGCGCAGTCAGTCCGGCATCCTTAATGGATTTCATCAGAGTCGACCCATACAGAGAAGCAACATGATCATCAGCAATTACACCATACTTGGTGCCAAACTTCCGCTCTGCCAGATCAGTGCCGATACGTGCGATCAGGCCATCTTCAATAATGATTGGATAGGACCGCTCATTCAGGCCCACTTGGAGGGTTAGGGTATTCATCTGTATTTATACAGTTTCAAGTTTTGTGTTTCAAGATTGACTGGAAGTTACTGTAACTGGCTTTAAGCATCAACATGAAACTCGACACTTGAAACAAAAAAAGGAGATACCGCCGGACAGGCAGCATCTCCTTATGAGCGACAAGAGTAATCGAGTCGGATTACATATCATCACCAGAAGCGGCACCCTGCATCTTGACCTCAACTTTCTCAGTCAATCCGGCATAGTATTCTTTCAGATGATCAAGAACCTCATCACGACCAAAGTGGTCTACGATATCAGCGCCCTCGGACAGCGCTTTTCGCAGCTTGGTACCGGAGAGGATAACGCGGGACTCTTTCTTATGCGGACAGGTACGCAGAGAGGCCATACCATCGCACTCGTGGCAGTAAAAGGTCCAGTCGATTTTCATCGGCTTGCACTGCAGATCTTTGCCCTGATCACCGGTCTTGGGGACACGATCAAAGATAGTCTGGGCTTCAAACAGACCGTAGAAATCTCCGACACCGGCATGGTCACGACCGATCAGCATATTGTTGACACCGTAGTTCTGACGGAAAGTGGCGTGCAGCAGTCCCTCACGAGGTCCGGCATAACGCATGTCAAGCGGATATCCGGCATTGATGACGTTCTCTTTAACGAAGTATTTCTCGATCAGGATATCGATAGCTTTTACGCGGGTTTCGGCCGGAATGTCACCAGGCTTAAGGTTACCGATCAGCGAGTGGATCAGAACACCGTCACATACCTCAACGGCAATCTTGGCCAGGAACTCATGGGAACGGTGCATGGGGTTACGCAGCTGCAGAGCGGCAACGTTGGCCCAACCGCGCTCGTCAAACATACGGCGGGTCTGAGCAGGAGTCAGGTATACTCCGGGATACTCTTTAGGATACTCGCCTTCGGAGAGAACCTTAACAGGACCGGCCAGGTTGTATTCTTTCTGACCCATAACCATAATAACTCCGGGATGATCCTCGGGTGCGATCTTCCAGAAGTTGCCGTCTACGGACTCTTCACCTTCACCCATGAAGACTTTTTCACATTCCCACTTCTTTTCCTCTTCGGTCATCTCATACTTCTCAACAACCTTCATTGTGGCATAGGTCTCGCCATCCTTTACCAAGGCAATCTCTTCGCCGTCTGCGATTCCTTCAGCATCTGCAGCTGATACGTCCAGGGTGATCGGCACAGGCCAGAAGGTACCATCGGTCATCTGAAAATTCTCACACACACCTTTCCAATCAGCTTTTGTCATGAAGCCGTCCAGCGGAGAAAAACCACCGATACCCATCATGATCAGATCACCTTTGGCACGGGCTGAAATCTCTATTTGCTTCATTCCTTTTGCGGCATCCAATTCGGCATCACGCTCGGCACCTCTCAGCAATGCACAAACCAAACCTCTTCCACCATGCGGAGCAACTAATTTTGAAAACATACGATTCCTCTTTGAGTATTTTTTTTCTAAGCGCAAGACTCCCCAGACAGGGGAGCCTATTAATGAGCCCTCATTCATTTTTTAACCGAATATATATATATTGACCGGGCGGAAAATGTCAAGGGAAAAGGAAGAAAGGAAGCCGGCGGTAAAAGTTGGACAGTGAATAGCAGAATAATAATAGCGAATGGTATTGATGCTGTCAAAAGCAGCAAACGGTAAACTGTTTCCTCTTTGCTTTTCGCTATTTGCTATTTGCTATTTGTTATTAACTTGAAAGTACCTCAACCGAAGCGCATTGGTTACTACGGAAACGGAGCTGAGTGCCATGGCCGCCCCGGCAATCATCGGGTTAAGCGTCGGCCCGCCAAAAAGATAGAGCAGACCTGCTGCAACCGGAATGCCGATAATATTATAACCAAAGGCCCAGAAAAGATTCTGACGGATATTTCGCATCACCGCTTTGGACAATTGCAGCGCACTGAGCAGACCATCCAGGTTACCTTTCATAATCACCATATCACCAGACTCGATGGCTATATCGATCCCCGTTCCCATGGCAATACCCACATCGGCTTTGGCCAGAGCCGGAGCGTCGTTGATGCCGTCTCCCACCATGGCAACCCGATTCCCCTCTTCCTGATAAGCTATAACTTTTTCCGCCTTGTCATCGGGTTTCACCTGTGCAATAATCGTATCAATGCCGGCAAGCTCACCAATCGCCCTGGCAGTGTTCTCCTGGTCACCGGTGAGCATGATGGGCCTGAGTCCCATTCCCTTCATCTGCGATATCACATGTGCGACTTCGGGTTTTAGCTGATCGGCTATTCCGAAAACAGCCGAAAGTTTTGAATCAACAGCCATGAAGATGACCGTTTTACCCTGGGAGGATAACGTGTCGACAACTTTCTCATCAAGACTCATTTTTATCTGGTTGCTTTTCATCAGTTCCCTATTGCCGATCAGGATTTGGCTGCCATTAACTGTGCATATAATTCCGCTGCCGCCAATCGCCTCAAAGCTGTCAGGTTGAACGAGCTTCACGTTTCTTTTTTCAGCAGCCTCGACCATAGCCTCTGCCAATGGGTGCTCTGAAGACTGCTCAGCTGATCCGGCAAGAAAAAGCAGGTCATCATCGGACCTGTCTCCTGAAAGATTAATGATATCTATTACTTCAGGACGACCATAGGTCAGCGTTCCCGTCTTGTCGAGAATGATTGTTTTCACCTTTTCCGCCATTTCAAGGGCCTCGCCGTTTTTTACCAGAACTCCCAGCTGGGCGCCACGGCCGGTACCCACCATAATCGAGGTTGGAGTGGCCAATCCCATGGCGCAGGGACAGGCAATGACAAGCACGGCAATAAAAAAGCGCAGGGCCATGCTGAAATCGACACCGCCGACAACATACCAGGCAAACCCCGTTATCAAAGCGATCACCATGACAGTCGGCACAAAATAAAGTGATATCCTGTCTGCCATACTGGCAATGGGAGCTTTTGAGCCCTGAGCATCCTGCACCATTCTGACGATCCGGGCCAGAATAGTATCCCGGCCGACCTTGTCGGTACGAAGCTTCAGGACGCCGTTTTTATTAACTGTCCCACCCACAAGGCGATCTCCCACCTTCTTGGAAACCGGTAGACTTTCACCCGTGAGCATCGATTCATCAACGGAACTCTCACCCTCTTCTACCACGCCATCTACCGGGATTCGATCTCCCGGCCGGATCAGCAACAGATCGCCTATCTCTATTTCTTCTACCGGGATTTCCTCCTGTGTTTCCCCCTGTAAAAGAACAGCCTGATCAGGCGTCAGCTTCATCAGCTTGGAAATGGCATCGCCGGTATGTGATTTCGACCGGGTCTCCATATATTTCCCTAAAGAGACCAGGGCGATCAGCACACCGGCCGATTCGAAATAGAGATCCATAGCTTTAGCATGTGGCTCGATTCCCAGAGCAATCTCAATAAGATTCCATGCTGAGTAGATAAAGGCGGCAGAGGTGCCGACCGCGATTAAGGAATCCATATTGGGAGCCCGCCTGAAAAGGGCCGGAAAACCGTTGGTATAAAAATGTCTGCCCAGCCACATGACGGGAACAACAAGGGCCAGTTGAACGAGACCGAAAGAAAGAGGCCTGATGTGGGGGGAGAGAAAATCCGGCAGTTTCAGTCCGACCATTTCACCCATGGAAATTATCAACAGAGGAATGGCAAAAAAGAAAGTTGCCATCAACCTCTTTTTCATGGCTGCCAGTTGAGCTGCCGTTTTCTGCCGCTTCCTGGCAAAATCATTATCATCAGCGGTGGCCACTTGAGCAAAAAAGCCAAGAGAGCCTATCTTTTCACGGATTGTTCGCTGTTTTATAGTCGATGGTAAATAGCTGATTGTCCCCTTTTCAGCGGCCAGATTCACTTCAGCTGCGAGGATTCCGGGAAGTTTTGACAGCACATTTTCAATACGGGTTGAACAGGAAGCGCAATGCATGCCTTCAATATCGAGCTGAAGTGTGGCCTGCTCATCACTCTTCTGTTTTTCAAAGCCGAAACCAAGTTGCTCGACCCGTTCGGCTATCTGATCGTATGATATCAGTTTCTCATCATAGGCAAGATGAGCTGTCTCGGTTGCCAGGTTGACGCTGATGGATTCCACCCCAGTCATACTGCCAATTACTTTCTCGATGCGGGACGAACAGGCAGCGCAATGCATGCCAACTACGTTGACTGTCAGTTCGGTCATAGTTGGTTCCTTTCTCACAACGGTTTTTGATCAACTATTTGGCTTTGAGTTGATTTGTGTAATTTCTGTGACTATTGTCTCTACCAACACCGTACACAGACAATAATCAGAGTAAGGAGAAAAACAATGGCAACGGTTAAAATCAAAGGTATGAGTTGTGGTCATTGCGTCAATTCGACAAAAGAGGCCCTGGAAGCTATTGACGGTATTTACAATGTACAGGTGGACCTGGAAAAAGGAGAAGCAACTTATGACGGTAATGTCGATATGGACGTAGTGGAAAATGCGATCACGACAATAGGATTCGAGGTAGTATCTTGACTCCGCAGCAGGGACTCCTGTTATTCTTTCTCCACTCTGATCCTGCCCGAGATATTGACAATGATCTTCATTGAGTAGCCATTGTTATCAGTGAGCGTCATGGTATCACCCGTATTGCCGATATTACCTTTAAAGCGAAATCTCGGCCAGGCCCGTTTGTTTGCCAGAATAAAACCGTTCGGCAACTGATGGGAATCGATCTGTCGTTCATTTTCCTGCCTGATCCAATCCCCGCTTTTGCCGCCACCACTACCGTTATCGATAAATACGGAATAGGAACCGCCTGCCATCAACAAAGCCACGTAACAATTATTCTTGACAGCTTCCATTTTCATCATCTGCATACGGTTGACCAGCCTCATCGTCTCCGCACGTAGCTTCGCCGTTTTCTGCATCTTGGCAATTGCAGGATAACTCAAAGCGGCTGTAACGGATATGACAACAAGACAGATCATGGTTTCAGTCGTAGTAATTCCTCTTTGGTTGCTCATAGTGCTCTCCCGATTTATTGAAACGATTTGCTATTCTCATCGGCCCGTGGAACACCATGATACTCTGTCAATCTGACATTTTTCTGACAATTTAATGCACTACACAAAAAATTTTTCCGGACTTTTGTTGCTCATATAAAAAAGCCGCCTTTTCAGGCGGCTTTAATAAAAAAAATAAATTATATTTATATGTTATTAACTTACTTCAATTCTTCCAAACTCCATCCTCCAGATAGATTTTTGTATTTGTTTTAGCTTTTTCTTCTTCTTTTTCCTCCTGGACATCCTGGTGAGCACTTACAACTGTCTGACTGGCCTTTTCACTACCTGCCTGCTGAGTATTTTCCTGATGAATCAATTTTAGTTCGGAATCTGCAAGGTATTTCGTCCTGGCAGTGCCTTTCAGCAAGATCACTTTTTCCGTTTCCCAATAGTCGGTTTTTTGCTCAGTGATAAAGCAATGAACGATATCTCCTTCTTTGAGTAAAGATGTATCTATTTCCTCCAATGGCTCGTTCTCATTCTCACCGTCATTGCTGAAATCTTCACCGCTATTCATGTAGACTTTATCTACTTTTAGAATTTTGTCCCTGATCTGGATGTAATTATTATCGCCCCCAGATGTTTCAATGATCTCTCCATATTCGATATATATTTCGTCCGCCAGAATCCACTGGGGACAACAAAGGAAAAGAAATAACCCAAAAAGCTGAAATATTCGTTTCATTTGCTCCTCCTACAGATTCCTGTCGCGCCAGGCTTTGAGTTTTGCAATCAGATACTGGGGATTGATGGGGAAGCCACCGCCTCCGCCAGAACCTCCACCACCACCACCGCCGACCCCGCCATCGGAAGTTCCGGCAAACAGGATATTGCCCTCCAGGACAAGACCAGTTGGTGTTCCTCTACCAAGATAGACTCCAACGACTACATCATCGGCATCTCCATCACCATCGAGATCTGCCAGGTCATCTTCATCGAACTCACCGTCACCGTTAATATCGAATACGGTATTGGTCGGCGGCAGGCCGGTAGCATAGTCAACAACATAGAGCCAGGCAGAGCCGTTTCCTCCGCACGGATCATTATCCGGAGTAAATGTCTGGAAAAAGACAAGACCGCCGACCACCAACGGTCTGGTAATCACCCGTTCGGAATACCCATCAGTCAGCAGCTTGATATACCATGGATCCATATCCGGATTTGAACCGGTAACGTTTCTGAATTCTGACTCATCAATATCCGACGTTTCGGTACTGTCGGTCAGGTTTGCGACTACCGAATTTTCCACCAGATCACCGAGATATGTTTCATCAACCGGATCGCTCTCAGCAGTATCGAGATAATCTTTCATACCGACAAAGAAATTCTGGTCTGTGGTTGTTTTATCAAACTGGGTCTCAAAACGCCCGCTTCCAAAATAGAGCCAGGCCATGTCGTCATCTTCACCATAGGCCCATTCGGCCTCGGCCCTGATTGGGATATCGGCCTGATAGAGCGTGCCGACAACGGTGGCCGATCCACCGCCGCCGCCCTGGATTATTTCGCCATCCTGGAACTCCGCTCCGGCTATATCAACCAGATAAAGGGTGCCGGATGTTCCACTCTCTTCAATATACACAATCGTAGCGCTTGCTCCGGAAGACTGGCCGGTCACTGTCTGGCCGGTTGTAAACGAGGTCGACAAGCCTGAATAGGTCAGACGATTCTCGCCGAAATCAAAAATACACGCTGCTGAGGGTGTTTCAGAAAGTGCAATATTCACTACTCTATGCATCCTGCCATGTAGAGTTCCTGTATAGATATACTCGCCAATCTGGTTAAAATCGATATCGGTGACTGAAGGTGTACTTAAAGCGTCATTGAGGTAGGACGAGTGAATAGCTCCCGAGACGATTGCCATTCCATCGCCTCCCAGGGAACCGTTGATTGCTTCGCCAACAACGAAAGTGCCGCTGATGTTGGTCAGCTTCAAAGTGCCTTCGGTTCCTGATTTGGTGAGAGCCGTAATTGTCCCTGTCGCTCCTGACGTTCCTCCGGTCACCGTTTCTCCTGAAGTAAAATCAACCGTCAGACCTGAATAGTCGATGGTATCATCCACTTCAATCTTGAGTTTTTCCCCGACAGACCAGAGCTGGCTCTTATCCCAGGCCTGAAGACCAAAGAGATATGATTCTTTCAACGCCTGATTCACCTGTGAATATCCAGAGCCGAAAAAGACAGCCCAACCGCCGAAACTACCGTTATTTTCAAGATCGCCGTTTGCATCCCTGGCAGGAGCATTCACCCGTGTAATGACGGCATCTGATGTAGCCAGCCCAAGGTCGCCATCGGTATAATTCCAGAGATAGACCGAAGGGTTGGTTGGTGCGTCGAACGGGTTGTTGTAGGTTGTGTCAATGGCAAAATAGGAATCGCCTCCATTGCCGAGCCCGGTAATGACAACGGTCCGCCAGCCGGGGTCGGTGATAATACCACCGCTTTCCACCTCTGTGCCAATAAAGATATCGGCTGCGATGGGTGAACCGTCCACCATATATCGATGGCAATACAGCTCATTGCAGGTATCATAGGTTGGATCACCAGCAGCCATATTCAGTGTTCCATGAACACCCATGGGATAAAATCTATGGGACTCCTCCCCGGTTTCAAGGTCAAAGAAGTGCAACGCTCCGTCATTGGCACCGATGGAGACCAGCGGTGTTCTGCCTTTTACATAGGGATCACTTTGAAAAATCGGATATCGATCAAAACTGTGGAAGCTTTTAGGGCTGTCGATGATTTTAGGTGTTGATTTGATAATATCTCCCAAGCCTTTGCAGATATAGTTATCATTGGACAATATGCTATCGGTATACGATATGACGCTGCCGGTGCCGTCACCGACAGGGTCTGTCAACGGTCCCGGTATGGTAAACGCTTTGGAATAATTTAACCAACCTGTTTCAGGCAGCAGGTAACCGGCCCGCCAGCAGGTCGAATTGGCAGCAGCACAGTCGGAAGGTGGCGTTGTCAATTGAATATCGGCAACTTCTATCTGCCCGGTCTCCGGATCGTACGGAAGCGCCTTCAGGTCACCTCTCCAGTTGTCTGCAGGATTAAAAACAGCGATGATAACGAATGATCCCAGATCAACGGATGTGGAAGGAGCCGGTGCCGATCCGAAGAATAATTGCCGCTTGATCTCGCTGGTGATCCCCTCAAGAGCGACCTTTAAATCTTCGCCACTGGCCGCTGAAAAGGCGTCCACGTCCTCAGGATCGGGTTCTGTGTTTTCCGGGTTATCCAGATCTTTATGAATGGCGTAGATATTGTCGGTAGCGCTTTCCCCCCCCCTTTCATTGGAAACACGGGCGACAACGTCAATCTGACTGGCATTGGACAATTCAAAACCGACAACGACGGCTGTAATCTCGCTGTCCGCCAGCCAGTGAGCATACCGTTCCATATATTGGGTGCTTGTATGATTCAGATACCCCTGACCATCTGTAATATTGATCAGGAATTTCCGCTGACATGATAATGACGAGTAAGGATCGCCGTCATTATCCGTCTTTTGTCCATTGAAATAAGCCCTTGCCGCCAGCATGGACGGCCCAAGAGGTGTTCCATAACCGGTAGTGGTGGACAGAATAGTGTTCTGCAGCCCAACCGTCTCTTCGGCGTCCCTTGACTTGACTGCGGCGGTTATTCGGGTAAAAAGATCATACTGACTGGAACTCGGAGGATTCGATGCATATTCGCTGTGATAGGGCGTCTCCAGATAATCCGTTGAATTTGTATTATAGGTCGTTCCGGTCAACTGTTCGGTATTGGGCCCTGAGCCACCGCCGCTCCACAGGGGACCATCCTTGGTCCGGTCCCACATACCATAACCCCAGGCGATACTTCGGTCTTTGACCAGGTCGGCAATGACGGCCCGGCCGACCTCATATCTCATCATGGTGGTGTCGCCCCACCAGGTGTCCAGATTATTCCAGCTCACCACATTGGTTAATGTAGGCCTCGATGAGATATTGTCTGCCTGGTTTTCAAATGTCTCTGCCTGATAGTTATTTCCACCACCTGAAACATCTTCACCCTTGATAGTCAGGGACGTTGGTGTTGAAGTTGTTACATTCTTTGAAAAGGCAATATAGACATCATCTAAGGTAGCATCGGACGGCACATTGATATTTTGGAACCGCAAACCGGCTATCTGATCTGTGGAGCCATCCGCTATCAGCTCAATATCAGTAGAGATAAAGCTCACATTACCGTTTGAGACCTGCTCTTCAGCGTCATCACTGGACTGGGTGATTCTGTTTGAATATTCAACCAGGGTTTCCGACTCATCTATTTCCGTGGTTGCCGGATCATCCTGGGGATAATAATTCACATGGAGTTCAGGCGCTTCCGACGAACCGCCATCATATGAAATGGCTGTTCGATTTCCTGATCCGCTAATGATAAACGCAACATCGGAAGTGTTCGGCGTCCAGGCAGGATCATTGAGCATGGATTGAAAGATATTCTTCAGGTTCGGTGTCCGTGGATTGGTTATCGATGTGTTGGTCGGCGAATTACTCGTCATGGAGCTCGAGGTATCCATTTGGACCAAAATTGCCGGATTAATGATATTCTGGGCATAAATCGGCACTTCTCCACAGCCGGTGCCCGTATCCTGAGCGTTGACCTGGAGGTTAACGACATAATCGTATGGAGAGTTGAAGGCATTCGGGTCGCTGATTGAAATGGTGGCCGAATAATTGCTGATGGCAAGCGATGCGGTGAGAAAACTGATCGTGACCTCCTGACTTGCCCCTGGAATCAGCGTCCCGTTAGTCGGCGTGCAACTCAACCAAGTCTCACTAGGCTGGATAGTGTATACCAGGTCGCCTGAGCCGGTATTTTTCAGGGTAAAGGTCCTGTCACCGGCGTTTGTTCCATAGGTTGTGATCACACCCAGTTGACCGGAAGGGCTGACATCGATATACGGCTGTTCAGTTTCCACCCACTCAACAACCAGGGTCGGCGGCAGCAAGTTGTTGTTATCTTCAAACTGATCATAGCTGTGGGCACGCCGATTACCTTGGTCACCCTGGATGACAAAGGCCATGGAATTGTTAAACTGCCAGTTTTCATTGGTGACGATTTCCTGGATCAATGATGCGATATTCGGGGAATTGTACATGGAACCGTTGCTCCAGTTGGGTATGTTGTTCCATGTAACCACCGCATCCGTCAGAGTCCGGTCAGAAATATCCCCATCACTATTACTATATGTTTGGGCGTTGCCGCTGCTCTCCCCGTAGATTTCAAGATCAACATCCCCGCTTGTGTTACCATCGGCCATATACCGGATATAGGCGTTGTTGATCAACGAACCAGCAGGAATATTCACATTATTGAACCTGATGCCGATAACCTGGAGGGTGCTTCCGTCAACAACCATTTCCAGGTCTGAGCTGGTCAGGTACATGTCGCCATCACCAGTGTCTTCTTCAGCGTCATCGGAAGAATCGCTCCCGGTAAATTCTCCCTGGTTGAGGATAGAGATTTTTATAGGAATGGTCTGCGGATTGTTGTCGGCCAGGGTATCGCTTACCGTTATCGTGCCCTCGTAGGTCTCACCTTCCGTCAGACCGGACGTGGACAGATTAATGGTCACAGTCTGGTCCGGTCCGCCGGCTGCTACGCTACCACTCTGCGGTGTAAAACTCATCCAGGTCGCATCGGCTAAGGTATCATTATCGATATCGGTGATGGTAAAGTTTAATGGTGATGTGCCGCTGTTGCCGATGATAAAGGAGTAGTCGTTGTTGGCATAATCCACCGGCAAAACGATCGGGTCCGGCAGATTATGGGTCAGGTCGATATGAGGCTGTCCAATATACAAACTGACAGTGACAGTCTTGGCAATTGCTGCTGCTGTTGGATCGGAGACAGTAATGGTTCCCGTATAAGTATTACCAACCGTCAGTCCGGTTGTATCATAGGAAATGGTAATGGTATCACTTGAACCGTCATTCTCCAATGGTCCGCCAGTGGTTGGTGAAACTGACATCCAGGTGGCATCTACACCGGTTGCATCGTCAACTTCAGTGATTGTATAGCTGGCCAGATCCATTTCACCACTATTGGAAATAGTGAATTGATCTGTCGATGTATTGTCACCGACACTCAACGATTGATTGATACTGGTTGGATTCAACGTTATTACCGGTCGGTTGACCACCAGAGTCACCTTGAGCCTTGCCGAAGTCGGTTTGGCCGCTGGATCCGTCACCGTAATAGTTCCCTCGTGAGTACCGTTATCAAGAGACGAGATATCATAGGTGACGGTAATGGTATCGCTTGAACCGTCATTGGCTAGCGGTCCGCCGCTGGTTGGAGATACGGTTATCCAGGTTGCATCCAGTCCTGTTCCGTCATCGATGTCGGTTATAGTATAGTTGAGGTTGCCTTCTCCCTTATTGGAGACGGTGAAGGTATCCGGAGCGGGAGGGGCGTTGTAGTCGACATCGTGACCAAGAGCATTTTTGTTTAATACGATAAGAGGACCATTATCCGCCTGTGATTTAATCCTCAACTTGGGGCCTTCCGGGCTGCCGCCCTGATCATAGGAGGCAGCATCGCGCTCACCAGACCCTGTAATAGTCAAGACTATGGCCTGTCCACTATTCCAATCACCACGGGAGATCAGTGTTTGTACCGGGGTCTTCAGGTCGGGCGACTGATACTCGACATTATGAAACCATTGTTCGATACTGGACCAGGCTACAGTTGAGGCCAGCATGGTCCTATCGGATATATCGTCATCGGTGGTTGTAAAAATAGGCGGATTGTTGCTAACGTGGTCCTCTACGCTAATCGTTACATCTGTCGCAACGGTATCGCTTGAATCAATTCCTCGAACCACCAGGTTGGCGCTGACAATGGTATTGCCCTGCGGCACAGCGACATTGGGAAAACGAATACCCACCAGGTGCTCGCCAAAGTCCAGATCCCACCGCTGTTCCTGGTCATCAATCCCGCCGTCGGAATATTCCTCGGCATCGTTCATGTTATCTCCGGAACCGCTGATTTCCGTTTCATAGTTGATGCGAAGATCGACCTGAAAGGCCTGAGGATTATTGGTTGCTTCAGGATCAGTTATGGTCACCAGAGCATTGTAACCGGTATTGGGTGTGAGCCCTGTTGTATCGATATTTAGCGTAATGGAAGTGGAGCCGCCGGTACTTAACGATCCGCTTGTGGAACTCAGTGACAGCCAGGAAGCATCGTCGCTTGCCGTAAAATCAAGTTGTGCATTGCCGCTGTTTGTCACGGTAAAACTGTAACTTGAATCGGTTGTATCGGCATCCAGATGGATTGGAACCGGAACAGCCGAATGATCAATTGTGATCTCAGGCCTGCCCACTTGAAGAGTAACGTTGATGGTCCGGGTGGTCGGTACCGCGTTTGGATCATAAGCAGTAATTGTTGCCGTATATATTCCAACAGCAAGAGTATCCGAATCGTTAAATGTTACCGTAATAGTGTCCGTCTGACCATTTGTTAAGCTGCCTGTAGTGGGTGAAAGCTGTAACCAGTCGGGAGAACTGGCATCATCGGATAGAGTGTAACTGAGAGTTCCACCACCAATATTGGTTATGGTAAATGTGTCACCCGAAGCATCCGTTCCAACTATGGTCTCTGCATTGATTACTGTTTTATTCAGCTGGATATCCGGGGGCTGAGTATCGTAATCAATGACCAGCCGCGGCCTTAAATCGCCACCTGCCCGGTAACTGTCCGCCGTGACCCGCCCGGTTCCCTCGATAATGAAAACCATATCATTACTGCTGCTCCAGTCGGCCCGGCCTGTAATTTCAGAAACAATGGAGCTGATATCCGGGGTTTGATATTTGCTGCCCACCGGACTCCAGGCTCCTGGGACCCAGGGTTCACTGGCAGAAGTTTTCGTTCTGGTTGAGACATTGAAACTGCCGTAACCGGAGATGAATTGCGGCGCGTCACCGATATCTTCTCCGTGAATGGTTATGGTATTGTTGTTGGTCCGATTTTCATCGGCCGTAAACTCCAGATAGGCCGAATTAATGGTGGCATTCTGCGGGATGGTAATGTTGCGAAACCTGAGGCCGACGATCTGATTGCCCTGATTGCTGCCATCCCTTACCAGTTCGAGATCACTGGAGTTATGATACACCCGGCCAAGGTTGTTGCCGGTTGACTCCTCGACATCATCAATATCCGCACTGATCCTGACATCCAGGGTATCGGCACAGGCTACATGTACTGAAAAAAGAACAAGAAAAAACAGGAGAAGTGAACCGATTGATTTCCTATATGACCTTTTCATCCCTTACCCCCATCTTTCAACAGCTCAATAGCCAACCTCAAATGGTTTTTCAACAATTGCCATACTCTCATGAACGGAATCTCTCAGGCCGTTTCCTGTTCCAACCGATCCGTACCTGAACGTAGCCCAGTCGCCGGAAAAACCAGGTGGCGGTCTGAGCTTCTCCATAAAAAATGTTTGATAGCTGTAACTGGTTTCATCCGCAATGAGGACCTGGTTGCCAACCTCATCAACCAGGAAGTTACTTTCATCATCGGGATCGCTCTGGTCGAACGGATTAATTACCGTCGGCGGACTCCCCATCCCTTCAATAGCCTGTACCCCATGCTGCCAGCCTGCCTCGGAAGCATAGAAGGCCTGAACGTAGTGCCGTTCATTGCCGGCAATCTGAACCTCAATGGTTGTATTGGACGCCCCGGAAAGACCAATCACGGTCAGGGCAACCATGGTGATCATTGAAAGAACAAGGATAAAACCCCGATCATTGTTTAAAAGGCTTTTAAAACAATTCATTTACACTATTTTTGAATTTCCGATTTGATAAATGTCGTTTGCATTTGCCTGGTTGCTCCGCCAAATGTTCCATTCACCGTTATGGTGACCAGCTTGCATCCGTTTACAGGATTGTCATCCACCACATTCCACGAAACGGTCATTCCATTCTGGGTTACGCTGTGATTGCCGGCCGTTAAATCAGCGTGGTTATACGAGGCCGTATAGAGTTGTTCAATTTGATCCACATTCGACATTGTCAGATTACTAAAGGTGCTGGCAACCGCGTTACCGTAAATCGCTCTTGTCTGCATGGTATAAAGTGAAAGAATACCAATAGCCAGAACAGCCAGGGCAATAACCACTTCAACTAGCGTAAAACCGGCTGTATCTTTGTATTTACGCATTCCTATATCCCCATATTTCGACAATGCACGGTTGTAACAAAAAACCGTCTGCGTAAATTATCGTTAAACGGTCCCCATTGAGCCCCAGACCCTGTTGTATACGCATTTGAATTGATATATTTGCCATCACGCTGACCGGCTCTCGCCAGAATAGAAACCTGTACTGACCGGATATCGGCAAGAGTTGCCGGGGTCAACGTCTGGGAGATATTTACACCGTCGTTAACAGTGTAATAAAATTCAATGGCTTGAATATTTTCCGCAACTGCCTGGGTGTTTCTGGTCAGAGTTGTGCCGGATAGCACATAATCAATCGATTCGTTTGTCCCACCTGTATTACCGTTCTCATCCAAATCAAGATCAAACGTAATTTGATTACCGGTGGCGGCAGTTATTGAGAAATTACCCGATCCGGTCGGGTCATACCCGGCCATGCGGATTTCTCTGATCATGGTATCGAACCCGGCTCGTATATTCTGTTGTATTTCAATCACCTGGTCCTGGCTGTAATAGGTCTTCTGCTGGAGGATATACGCTGAATAAATAGCAAAAATAACTAAGGCCGACATGCCGAGAGTGATCATCAGCTCAACTAGAGTAAAACCCTGCTCTTGCTCCTGACCTCGGCATCCGACTAGTTGATAGTTCATTTTATTGAATCTCCATAACTACACCACCGGCAACACTCTGACCAACCAAGTACACTCTGGTAATGTCAGTGCTTGTAAAGGTCACGTTCCCACCGGCTCCGGTCGCGCCTCCTCTAGTGTCAAATCCTGTAACTCCGGCATCGAAAACCTGCAAACATACACCTTCCGTTTCTCCAGCCCCCAATACAGCCTGAGCAACTGTTACCTGTGTAGCGTTATTATCTCTAAAAATGTAGCTGCCACCAGGACAATTGCCTGCCCCTGTCGCAGTTATAGTAAAATTAACCGTCCGGTTGGTTTTGATTGCATGCAGTTTCGCCTTCTGCATATCACTATAGAAATCCCTGGCCGCCCTCTTCAGACGGATGTTGGGCCGCCAGTTTCCAACTTCTGGTGCTACAAAAACAGCCAGAAGCGAGATAATAACCATGACAATGACAACTTCAACAATTCCAAAACCATTCTCGTTGAAAATCCGTTTTTTTCGGAACAATCTTTTCATTTTTCCAATAGCGCTTGACTTCATTACTCCTCTCTTGCAGATCAACAGAAACTGACCTACTCTATTTGTTGCAAATTACAGACCACTAAGAGCGTTTACTGAACAGGAAGTTTTCAATTAACTTTCAATAGGTTACTTGTGAAATTTTAAAAAGAAAGAGACAGCATGGCGAAAAATAAAAAACAGCTATAAAATAATTTAATAGTTCCTTTTGTTTTTAACAAATCATTTAACAGGAATGTTGTGTTCCTTGATCTTAGCAAGCAATGAGGGATAGCTTATTTCCAACAGCTTTGATGCCTTGCTTTTATTGCCATCCGTAATATCCAGAACCCTTCTGATCAATCGTCCCTCCATTATTTTCTGACCTTTTTTTATCGATAAGGTGCCCAGCATGTCATCAAGCCTTCTGCCTTTTGAAGGGCTGCCAACACTATCCGGAAGGTTCTCAGGTAAAATAACGTCTTTGTCGCTAAAGATAACGGCCCGCTCAATCACATTTTCCAATTCTCGAACATTTCCCTGCCAGCTCTGGCGGACCAGTAGCCCCAAAGCTCTGGAAGAAATCGACTTGAGCGATATATGAGCCTTTCCACAGTACTTCTCAAGAAAATGGTCGCACAAAAGGGGAATATCTTCACGTCGGTCCCGAAGAGGCGGAATATGAATGGTGACCACATTCAGCCGATAGAACAGATCTTTACGAAATCTTCCTTTCCCGACTTGTTCACCAAGATCAAGATTTGTCGCCGCTATGACCCGAACATTGACCTTTTTTGCGCGTCTGCCGCCAACAGCCCATATTTCATCTTCCTGCAGGACACGCAGTAATTTAACCTGGAGGCCAAGGGGGAGATCACCTATTTCATCCAAAAAGAGCGTACCGCCGTCAGCCGCCTCAAACAGCCCTCTTTTGTTTGAATCGGCTCCTGTAAAAGCCCCTCTTACATAGCCGAAAAATTCACTTTCCAATAGGTTTTCCGGAATAGAACCGCAGTTGACACATATAAACGACCGTGATCTCCTGTCACTGTAGTGGTGAATCCCTTTGGCTATCAGCTCCTTACCTGTTCCGGATTCTCCAGTGATCAAAACAGTAGTCTTATAGTTGCTCACTTTTTTGGCAATCTCTATCACATTGCGTATCGGCTCGCTGTCGCCGATTAAATTGTCAAACGATTGATCCTCTTCATAAGAAGCGACACGCTTTTTTAGTTCCCTGTTCTCGGCCAACAGTTGGTCATGCTCTTCAGCTTTCGCCAGAATGATCAAGATCTCATCATTTTTAAATGGTTTGGTAATAAAATCGTAAGCGCCCTGCTTCATCGCCTCCACAGCAGTATCCACTGTCGCATAAGCCGACATCATAATGACTGTGGTAACATTTCCCTTTTCTCTCAATCCCCGAAGAAACCCAAGCCCATCCATCTTTGGCATTTTTAAATCACAGAGAACAAAATCAAACTGCTCCTTTTCAAGCACCTCAAGTCCCTGAGCACCATCGGCCGCCAGGCTGACCCGGTAACCGGCTCTGGTCATGACTGAGGACAGCATATGACGCATATTCTCTTCGTCATCAATAATAAGCAACCGTTTGCTGTTATCCATCCTTCTCTTTCCTTATCTTCAAATCAACAATAATACGGGTGCCTTTTCCCGGCTTACTTTCCGCTCGCATTCGACCGCCAAGATTATCGAGAATGGTATGGGAAACAAAAAGCCCCAGCCCTGTTCCATGTCCCACATCTTTTGTTGTGAAAAACGGATCGAAGATCTTATCGATATTCTCCGCTTCAATCCCATTTCCGTTATCGGTGATTGTGACCGTCAAAATGCTTTCCCCGGAATCATTTTTTTTGTTTTGAGTCTCAACTACTATTTCTCCTCTCTCTTTCTTTTCCTGTATGGCATCTATGCTATTGAAGAAACAGTTAATGAAAACCTGTTTGAGATTGTCGCTGTTAGCTGTAATCAGGTCATTTTCCGCCTCGAACCGCTCAACAAAACAAACTGTTTTTGATTGACCGCGAAAACGAACCAAATCAATGACATCTAAAAGGACTTCATGGACACTGAAAATCTGTGACTGTTTATCACTAAACCGTGAGTAACCCAGCAGCTGCTGCATTAAGTCATTAATTCTGCCGAGTTCCGACTCAATGCGTGCCAGATATTCTTTTTTTTCTTCATCGGTGCCGCCATCATGTCCCAGCATACCGGTATATCCCTGGATAATCCCCAGCGGATTGCCGATTTCATGGGCAAGCCCGGCGGACAACCGACCAACGGCAGCAAGTTTTTCCACCCGCACCATCTCCTGCCGATTGCGCTCCAGCTTTTTGTTGGCCTTTTCCAATGACTGTACACTTGATCGCAGCTTTTCATTGTCGGCTGCGATTCGCTTTATCATCCTGTTGAGACTGCGGGTAAGTTTGGCAAACTCATCACCGTCATCCGACTCAAACAACATCATACCATCTCTACCGGAACCGGAATCAGCCAACGTTACCAGACGATTAAGGGGGCGAAGGAGTAAGTTAGAGAATCGAAAGAAACCAATTGCAGCCAGGATAACCACATTGACCAAGATATAGATAAAAACAACCTTCAATGCAGATCGAAGTTGCTTGTACAAAGGGGCCAGGTCCTTCGACAATCCGAAAACAGCAATGAGCTTTTGGTCTTGGTGAACAGGAATTGCCATTAATAAGCTATTATTACCCAACAATAATCCCTCTATACTGGGACGTGAATAGATATGGGCAACAGTGCCGGAACGACTGGCTGACAGTAATACTTGTTCGAGACCACTATCTTTTTTGCATGGAGAGAGGAATTCTCGATGTTCTTCCTCTTTCGCTATCAGAAAACAGGTTATGGATTTTTCATGCAGCACTTTCTTAAATGGTATTGGAAGAAGTAAACTGGATGCTCCAAAATCCTGTTCGATATCAAGTGAGCCCGATATCGACTCGACAAGCAATGTTAATTCTTCAATTTCATTTTGAAGATCCTGCCGTTGCCAGAGAGCAAACATCACAAAAGAAGTGAGAATCATACCGATGGCCAATAGCAAAACCAATGTAACAGTCAATTTTGCCTTTATATTCCCGCTCAACATTTTTGGTCCCGGTCGACTTCCTTCGTTTCACTAAGAAAGCAGTACTTCCTGTCTATAAAGCACAGTATTACTTATTATCGGTATTTTTTATATTTAAAAGGGGAAAACCACCCTTTAAGACGATACGAAAGAATCAAAGCTATCATCCGAATCCCTAAGAAAAATGCTCGAACCTTATTCCCGGTAACAGATGAAACACCAACCCTTTTTGTATAATTAATCGGAATCTGGACGATTCTCATATCCATCAGTATTGACAGAACCATCATTTCAGGACCAAAAAATGACCCATTCACAGTAAAAAACGGCTCCAGATGTGTCAATGCCTTCCTGTTAATACATCGTAATGTGCATCCGACATCGGTCAACGAAGTAGTATTGAATAAAAACTCCATTAGTTTGGCCACCCAATAATTTCCCCATTTCAAAAAAATTCCCATGTTTGCACCCTGCCAGATAAGTTCTTTCACTGTCCGACTTCCATACACCACATCAAAATCATCGATATATGACAGAAGCTTAACAACATCTTTCCCCTGGAATGTCCCATCCGGCTCGGCAACAACAATATAGTCTCCATCCACCTCTGCAAATCCTCGTCGAATAGCTGCCCCGTATCCCTGTTCCGACTCAATGACTTCACGGGCAGAGGTCATCGAAACCTCTTCACTGGTTCCTTTGACCGCATTATTGTTGACAACAATAATTTCATCGACAATTTCTCCATATTGAAAACTCTTAATGGAATCTTTAATCGACTCTTTCTCATTAAAGGTAGGGAGGATAAGAGACACTGTACGACCATTCCACATTTCTTACCTCTTTTCGGCAACGACATACATTTGGGCTGCTCCCGGTCTGAATAAAGATACAAGATACAACCGTACGAAAAACGGCCATTTCGGCAATCTCGACTTCATGGAAAACGGTAGCAGCCCAGGGATGAGAATCCTCACAGTGAAGCCAGATTTTTCAAGGAAATGTTTAATGTTTTCATCTGAGAAAATCGTTTTGTGGGTCTTGTCATTAAAATAGGACTCTTTACAAAGTTTGTAATTTGGTTGAATCAACACAAGCTTCCCTTCTCTTCTCAACACACTGAAGATACGGGGCATTAACACGTCAAGTTCCTGAGTTGTTAAGTGTTCCAGAAAGTTACTGGCAAAAACCGCATCAACACTGTCAGTCGACAAACCGGACAACATGACACCGTTTTCACACTTGAACTCAACGTCATCATGCATAAAGCGACTCATTGCTGGGTTTATATCATAGCATATTTTTCTAGCAGCCGGATATTGATTAATGAAATCACCATATCCTGAACCAAGCTCAACAAGACACTCAAGGAAGCCGATATCTTTATGAATAAATCGGACAATCTCTTTCCATACTCCTCTTCTTGAACGCAGATAAGGGTAGGTTTGGGTAATCTCGTTTTTCATCGATATGTCAGCCATCACTGTCCGGTTTCTCCGGACCGGCCCGAATTACTGTTCAATCCCTTTTCTACGAGAGGGAGAAGACGCTTTTGAATATCTACCAATATGTTTCTGTTCATATATGGATTTGCCGATCTCTCTATCTTACGAATTTGCGCCAACGCTTCTTGATATCTGGTCTGATGCACGAGGAAAGTCGCGTACATAAACGCCCCTTCAACATAGGTGGGAGAAAGCGACAGACTCTGTTGAAAATACTTTTCCGCCTGCCCGGCATTACCAAGATTCCATTCAATTTCAGCATACACTTCAAGCAGCCTGTACATATTTTTCGGACATGTCCCATCAGGCCGGCAGAATCTGCTGACAGCACTCCCACCAACCTTCCTTGCCGCCAGCAGGTAATCCTTACCCCTTGATCGGTCTGAAGAGTAGATGAAGAGTTTGATATAATGTCTCATTAATCCTTTATACGGATCTAGTCGATTAGGAGCAACTTTGAGAGAATTCTGCCAGAAAGACATTGTACTCTCCCAGTTTGTGACCGCTCTGATCGATTTAGAACCCCAGAGAATTATAATTAGCACTAATACAACTGCTGCAACACCTTTTCTGACCTGTTCGTTCCCACCTGTTTTTTTCAACCATCTTCCCACTGCAAAGGTGGTCATCACGAGGAACGGGGCAGAGGATAGATAGGCATATCTATCGGCAACATAAATCCCCACACGAGCCAGTTCAAGATACGGCACCAGACTAAAAAGAAAAAATAACCCCAGAAAGACTGATTGTTTGGCATCCCGCGTGTATGACCTCCAGAGATACGCTCCATAAACGCCCATGACAACCATTGAAGCAAGTAAAAAACCTATATGTACAAACAGTGCCGGGGAAGCCGGATAGTCATAAAACGTTGACTGCTGAAGGGGTAGAATCAGTTTTTGTATATAGAATGTGATATACGTACAGCTGCTTAATATCCAGATGAACCAGTTACGGTCAACATCAATAGAGTTCGATGACAGCACACCAAATTGTTTTAAAATATCGGAATACCAGAAGACAAATAACACTGTTGCAACAATTAACGCTATCCCATAAATGGTCTCTGCTAATGTGAATCGTTTATCCCTCTCAACAAAAAACCGATAAGCGGCAACTACAGGAAAAAATGAAATGGCAGCAGATTTGGAAAAAAAGGAGAACAACACAAGAAGAAAGGAGAACCCAAGCCACCTTTTACTGTAATTTTTTAAATAGGCCATATAGGACAATAAGGCGCTGAGAAAAAAGACCGTGTACAAGGGATCCTTTCGCGAAGAGATCCAGGCAATGCTTTCAACATGAATGGGATGGATCGAGAAAAGAAGAGCACCGGCTAACGCCGGGATAATTCCCCCGGGATACAGACGAAGAGCTAGTAAATAGACCAGATAGGAAGAGAAGACATGTAAGACAAAATTACCCAGCAGATATCCCTTTGGATTCTGGACGCCAAAGATCTCAGCATTAACCAGATATGACAGGTCGCGGACAATTAAAGGTTCTTCCCTGGGAAAATCCTCAAGAACTATTTCGCGGATATTCTCAAATGTTAATCCATCATATTTGTCAAATCGATCAACAATTATAGTGTGATCGTCATAATCGATAAAAGGGTGTGCAAACATATCGTGGAAAACTAGATATGAGCAGACCAGCAATAGAAAAAAAGCAAGCAGAGAAGGCCGAACACCCCATATCCGGTTATCGTCAACCGTCGGGTGTTGTCTGTTGATAGCTGTCCTTTTTCCCATTGCCCCTATACTGGATGAATCATGGTCTCAAGGTGCCAATTTTTGTCACCCGGTGACCAAATTTGTCAATCCGCTGCAAATTACTCACACGTCTCTGTTTTAGTCATACTCAACATGATAATATAATCATATTACATATCTATTTGAATTAATAGAAACAATTAGTATACACAAAATAGCCTGTGTTCCTTCCCCCACACAATAAAAAAAGCGGGACTACACTCAACTTACTAATTTCTCGCCTCTTTTTCTTCAACAAAGATACTGCATAATGAATAGTCGGGGACATCAGGCTTATTATTATCGTTAAATCAATGAAATACTTTTTCTTTCCAGTGCAACTTCAAAGCCAACAGTAACTGGCCCGCTTATTGCATAATTTAAAACAGCGAGGTTTTAATTAGGCAAGAGTCTTTGGGCTCTATACCAAACTGAGAGGATTAACCTGTATTGTTATCGATTTATCGTAAGGAGGAAACATGAAGATTAAGAGGAACCAAAAGGGTTTTACACTTGTTGAATTGATGATCGTTGTGGCAATTATCGGTATTCTGGCTGCCATCGCCATTCCGCAGTACTTAAGCTATATGGCAGTTACCAAAAGGAATGCGTGTGCGACCAATACGGATGCCGCCCATATGTTTATCAAATCTGAGATGGCAAAAATGTCTGCGGGCACAACTGCTTCAACAACTGTGGTTGCTGACCTTAACTCCGGCGGCAAGCAGGACCCATACCGGACAGGAACTCCCGCATTTGTTGACGGTGCCGGCGACCAGACCGCAGATACGGAATGTCAGGTTGGTATTGACGGTACAGCCAGCGACAACATGAATGCTGCTACCAGCGGTCAAACCTACATCATCAGAGGCTCCGATAAGGAAGGTGGTGGTGTGACCGTCACAGTTACTGTTGAATAACAGAAAATAACCTTCTTGTACTATAAAGCAGATTGGTGATATAATAACTATCACCAATCTGCTTTTTTATTTTCAGATTCCTTCACACAAATATGTGCCGTAAAAGAGATAGAGCTACAATGAAATCTGACAATCATATAAGCTTCCACAGGCCTTCTCCAGCAACCCTAAAAAAAGATACACAGAAAGGTTTTTCTCTGATCGAACTGGCTATCGTAGTGGGTATCATTGGTATTTTAGCCGCAATTGCCATCCCAGCATATAGAAATTATCAGGCAACAGCCAAACAAAAAATAGCCGATAACATCCTGGAACAGTTCCCGGTACTGCTGGAAACTTTTCGAGCTGAAAACGGCCAATTTCCCGGTGCCGGCCCATATACCTACGCTGAAGATGACAATGGAAATGTAACCGCCAACACCATAGGTGGTTCAAGTTGCACCGCTCCTCCATGCCCCCTGCCTGAGTTTCAACCCAAAAAAGCCACAACCGGAGTCACGCTTTACCACTATACGTTAACAATAAATAACCCCGGGGCAACCAACGAGTCTGCTGCTTTTACAGCCACTCCTCAAGTAAACCGTGGAGCACCTCCCGGAGTGCGATCCGGAACATATCAATAAAACCGACCGTCATTTTGTCTCTCTATGGTTTTTCAGACTCCATGACGAATCAAACCCGACCGATCAATAAGTTGTTTTTTTATCCGGCGCTTGGAGCCGGTCTGCTCACTGCTCTTTTTCTGTCTGTTGAATCCTACCTGCAGCTGCAGGGAAGCAGCCTATGCAAAACATCCGCCTGTGAAATAGTCGGCAATTATCTTCTGATCAGCGAACAGATCTTAGTCGCTGGTGGCGCTGTATTTTTCTGGATCCTGACTCTTCTTTTTTTCTTCTCGCAAAGATACCCAAAACATATTTCCATTTTTCCCTTTCTTTTTCTAGCCACAGCCCTGGCTTTTGATGGCGCGCTGTTGGGCTTTCAATATTTTACCATTGGGCAGAAGTGTGTGCTCTGTATTGCAATCGCGGCAGCGCTATTATTAGTAACAACTCTTTTTTGTCTTGCCTGGAGACAGATTGCCGTCCTACCTATTCTCCTGCTGGCCTGGATTGGCGGTTTCTCGGCCAACAGCATCATGGATATGCCGGAGCCGAGCGGAGCCGCCAGCCAAATGGTTTTCTATAGACAACCGGCAACAGTTACACAGGTTGAAAAATCAGCCCAAAAGACTCTTATCTTCAGCATGAATTGTCCACACTGCCTGGAAGTTGTCGAAAAACTGTCTGAACTCAACCCTCAAACCGATACCTGGCAACTGGCGGCAATCGATCAGGACAAAGGGGCTTTAATGAAACTCAGCAAGTTTGTAGACCAGACCTCCCAAACAAACAATCCTTTCCAGCTTTTAAAGGAAGTAAAAGAAGAAGAAACAACTAATTACAAAGTAAAAAAAGGGCTCTCCAAACAAAATAAAAAGGCGTTGTCTTTTCTAGCAAACCTCAATATTAATGTTATTCCAGTGTTATTCATAGAAGAATCCAAATCGAAAAAGAGGATTATTACCGGTAAAAAAGCAATTCTGGAACATGTTGTCAAACTGCCGGTTAACTCGAATCAGAAGAGCCATCTCTAACAAAATAACTCATCAACATGGTCGGTTTCATCAAACCTGTAAACATCACTTTTCAAAGCGAAGGTGATTAGCTCAACATGGCAAGTTCAACAAATAAACTGATCATTGGTATTTTTGCTGTGCTGGCAATATCGGCAGGTTTTTTTTTACGTGTTGATGCCATGCTCTTATGGGAACGGAACCCGGAACTTTTTTTTTCAGGAAATGAGCCTTTGCTCACTTCAATGGATGGCTATTATTATCTGAATACAGCCAAAGAAATTTTAAATGGCACATATAGTCCAGTTGATACTCAAAGAGGCATTCCGGATAATGTCGAACGTTCCTCTATTCCTTCACTCATGCCACTTATATTAGCAACCGTTACCAGGATTTCCGGCCTGTCTCTCAATTGGATAGCAATATTTACCCCTGTTGCGCTGGGTCTCATCTTGGGAATACCCCTTTATCTGTTCGGGAAACATTGGGGCGGCTATGTTATGGCCCTGACATCTCTTGCTGCCGGATTGCTGTTCCATCATTACATTATCAGAACGAACCTGGGAAGACTCGACACGGATTGCTTAAATGTTACACTAGCCATATCCTGCTCTTACCTGTTTATGCGTTTTGGAAATAACACAACCAACACCCGTTATATCTTTCTTGCTGCAGGTTTTCTTTTCTCTTTTCTTTTTTTGTGGTGGTGGGATATGGCTTTTGGTCCTGTAGCACTGTTAAGCCTGACACCGCTGCTCATTGCCCTGCTCTTCCACTACCGTCCTCAAAAAAAAGAAGGTTTATTTGTAATAGCAGCTCTTGCTGTTACCATTCTTTTTTTTATTCTTACTAATTGGGAGATGGTATCACGAATCTTTTCATCAGCTTACGAACATCTGTCGTACATAATCAAGCACGAGGGCGGACTTTTTCCCAATATCGGTAAATCAATCACAGAACAGGAAAAACTTACTTTTTCAGAGATCTACAGGACATCGACTCTGAACCTACCAATCTTTATCTGTTCCTTATTTGGGTTCTGCTTTTTAATTTTTAAAAAAAAGGCGGAATCCTTTTATCTCTTGCCAATCTTGTTCGTCGGACTACTAAGCGTTCTATATGCAAAACGATTTGCAATTTTTCTTACACCAATTCTGGCTCTTGGATTGGGTTTTCTATTTAACGAAATCTATAATCGGGTAACCAGGAAGGCAATTCCCACGATTTGTTATCTCCTTTTTTTCCTCTACCTGACCCACACCGGTTTCTTCACAAAAAACATCCAGGCGTCGAGCTATCCAAGCCCTGCTATCGATGGTATGCGAAAGGTAAAAGACACAACTCCAGAAAACAGTGCTATCTGGAGTTGGTGGGATGGAGGCCATGCCCTTATTTATTGGTCCGAACGGGGAACCATCAGCGATGGCTATATCCATGGTGGAGAAGTAACGTATTGGAATGCTCTGCCATTGACAACCGATAACTTTCAATTATCAGCGAATTTTATGCAGTTTTACGCCAAGCGGGGGAAAAAAGGCATATTTCGTTTTCAAAAAGCCGCGAACTTAAGCCTCCATGACTGCATAAAGACCATACAAGCTATTCTGGAAAGAAGCCCGAAACAGGCTCAGGCAATAATTAATAAGCTGGAGTTTAAGAACTCTGGCGATAAAAAGAACTCGACAAACTGGCTGGAATTCTTTTACCCGACCGACCCAACTCCTGTGTATTTGTTTCTGGATTCTCGATTAATAAAAGTACTGCGCTGGATCTACTGGAATGGAACATGGGATATCCCAACGCGTACTGGAATAAAAACTTTACCGACTTTTTCTTTTCATAACTTAGCACTAAAACAAAATAACCAACCTGCCAGCACGGCCTTTTCAATTGACTATCAAAAAGGTACATTCTCAGCAAAAAGCGTCTTTCCAGGTCCTGTTCAACTGAGTCAAATAGTTCTCACAGGCAGCACTACAACAAAAAGAATCGATTACAACACATATCCTAGAGGAAAAATCCTAACGCATCTGGATGAACACTCATTAGCTGAAAAAGTCTTTAAAACAGATCTTTTTACCGGAAAAGGACAATATGTCCTTGAACTCCTTTCAGATCATAATCAGGTTGTTCTACATGATCAGAAAAAAGCCGATATTGTTATAAATCGTCTTTTTCGAAGAAAAGAAGACTATAATCCTAAATATTTCCAGCCTGTCGACCTAGCCCTACCACATTATCAAATATGGAAAGTAAAAGGTGACCAATTATCCCGTATAGATTAATTGTCTTGCACCCTCCCCACTATCAAAAGATACTCCCTTACCTGGCCATAAGCTTATGAAGCTAAATCAGACCAAGGCTATCTTTTTCTTGCAATCCCATAAATAAAAAAGCTATATTGTTCTAAAAAACAGAACAATATAATAAAAATGGTTTTCTCCGGACTTATCACTTCAAAAACCCGCATTCGAATACTGATGCGGCTCTTTCTCAATCCTTCAAGCCATGCCTACCTGAGAGAGCTGGCCAATGATTTTAGAACCTCACCCAGTCAAATAAAAACTGAACTGAACAAACTTAAAGAAGCAGACCTGTTAAAAAGTAGAAAACAAGGACGACAAATTTTGTTTTCTGCTAATCAGCAGCATCCTGTGTTCAATGAACTTCATTCTATGGTGAAAAAATCTTTGGGGATGGACCGTATCCTCGAATCTATCCTTGAACGGTTAGGCAATCTTGAAAGGGCTATTCTCATCGATGATTATGCTGAAGGAAAAGACACAGGTATTATCGACTTGGTCCTGATCGGTAATATCGATCAAGCAAACTTGCAAGATCTCACAACCAAAACAGAAAAATATATTGATCGAAAAATCAGAACACTTGTGCTCAGCGAAAATGAATACAAGAAACTGTCATCAAATTTAGCCAAACGCCCTCAGTTTATTTTATGGCAATAAACCCATAATTTCAGCTGACAGATAAATCACAAACTGTCATGTGAAGAAACCTATTTTCAAATACTCCGGAGTTTAAGATTGTTAAAAGAACACAGAATCCTTCTTGTTAATCCTCCTGGCTGGCAGAAAGAAAGTGTTAATCTGGGTTTATCTTATTTGGCTAGCACACTTAAAGAGGCCGGTTACCAGACACTTATTTTAGATATCAACAGATACCCCATAAGTGATCAAAAGCTGATAGAAAGAGTTATTGAATACTCAGCTTGTATAATTGGAATTTCCGTAAAAACAGCAACGGCAAATACTGGGGGAAACATTGCAGAACTCCTGGCACAGCACTATCCCGAAGCTGTATTCATTGCAGGAGGACCCCATTTAACACTTTGCGCTGAAAGTTACATGAAAGACTTCCCGGTTTTTAACTACGGGGTTATGGGGGAAGGAGAAAGACATCTGGTTGAAATAGTTGACAGGATAACAGACAGTCGACCTGTCACGAACATAAATGGCCTGGTATATCGGTTGGACAATCAAATTAAGATTAACAACTGGTGTCCTCCTGACAACCTAGATAAATTACCTCTTCCTGACCTTGATTCAATCGAGGGGTTTAACTGGAAAGAATTTCGATATCCAATTCTAACCAGCCGTGGCTGCCCCTTTCAATGTATTTACTGTTGTGTCAATAAACTCACTGGTTCACTCAAGTGGCGTTCACGAAGTGCCGAAAATGTTGTTGATGAACTTGAAATCATCAAAGAAACTCACAATATAACAAAATTTGAGGTGTGGGATGACAATTTTACTCTTAACATCCAACGTGCCAAAGAAATCTGTACAGAAATAATCAGGCGAGATCTTAATATGGACTGGTACTGTCATAATGGTATCCGGGCCGATCGGATAGACCAGGAGCTGGCTGTTTTAATGAAAAAGGCCGGATGTACCAGTATTGCTTTTGGAATCGAAAGCGGGAATCCGGAAACATTTAATTCTATCAAAAAGGGAGAACCACTCAGTGCAGTGATTGATGCTGTCAAAATAGTACAAGAAGTGGGAATAAAGGCTGTGGGGTATTTCATTATTGGCCTCCCAGGAGATACCCTTGAAAGATTCATTGAAACCGTCCGATTTCAACACTCACTCCAACTCGACCACTACACTTATGGGATGCTGATTCCATATCCCCAAACAGAAGTCTGGGACATGGTGAAAAAAGATGGCAATCTCTTTTGTGAAATCACATCTACCCAGCATTTCAGTGATGATATAGTTCCTATTTCATTTGACATGCCTGATTTTCCCAAACAGGACATGATACGAGCATTTTATATCGCCAAGTACTATCATTTATTTGAGGCGGCACAGAAAATATTCAATCGGAGGCAGGTTCCAACAGTAATTTATCTCGTTACTCACAACCACATTGAACAGTTACCTGGTATGATTATCGGAAGCAATCCCAAGGCTCATCATATAATAGTTGGTGATATAGATAAACAGGCACTCTTTCAAAGCAAAGCTTTCATCCAAGTCCCATCTGAGGTTCATATAACTTTTTCAAATAAACTTCCTGGTAGCAAATTTAAAAAGAACGTCATTATAGTGTGCCAGAAAACATTGCTACGGAAGGAAAAGAAGCTTCTCTTCAAGAATACAACCTTGATGCTATTTAATCCTCAACTTCCCTTGCATCTGGTTATGCAAGTTAAAAAACACATTCCAGACAAAGAGTACTTGCCTGAATTCATACTGTCGATCATCGGTTACATACCATGCGTTGGACATCTTATACGGCAATATGGAAAGAAAAGTATCCTCAAGACTCTAATTTATAGAATCATGAGGCTAAGAGTATGACAGTGGTTGGAATGTATTACAACTAACTGGCTAAACAAGTACAATATCATGTTTTTTGATAAAAATTCTCTTGTAAACCTTCACCCAAAAACTATTTTTCTCCGCATCGCTGATGGAGTTTTGGGATTAAAAATCAAACCCATGCGATTTGTTACCAGATTGATCAGCAACCTGATGTTTTTCTATCATATAGTTCAGCTCATTCGCACCCGAAATGAATTGCGCAGGATGAACCCAACAAAAGCAGAATTCCCGTATGAAGACTATTCTACATATCTGTGATTGGTACCGACCCATCGGTGGTGCTGAAAAACTCCTGTTCGATACTCTCAAGCTCCTTGAGAAAGCGAATTGTGCTAATATTATTGTTTTTAATGACCACCCCGACCAGGAAACAAGTGGTCAACGACCTGAACATGCGATCAAGGGATTGGAGTTATTCAGCTATCATTACCCGGGAAGTCGACTGTTAGCTAAAAGGGCAATAAAAGAACTAAATAAAATAATTGAAAAATACTCTCCGGATATTTGCCACATACACAATTTCCAAAATTCGTTTATCACAGAGTATTTACTTGAAACTTTACCATGTGTTCGCTCTATACATGACCCGCGTTTGTACTGTTTTACTAACTGGAAATTACTTCCTGACAAAAGCACCTGTCCCTACCCTATCGGTAAAAACTGCATCAGCCAGGGGTGCATATCTTCTGGATTGTTACCGAAAAACAATTACGATCGCAATGCGCCCTGGGTCTTAAGGAACTTGAAGGTACATAAAAGGATGCGGACACTCATTTTAGAGAGCCGCATGCAGATTGAATGTCTGCTTGAGAATGGGTTTTCCCCTGAGCAGATTGCCTGGTTGCCAAACTTTACCCCCATAAGGTCTGAGAAGGATGTTAAGCATTTTGTCTCTAACCATTTCAAGCCGGATGAAAGAATTATCCTGTTCGTTGGCAGAGCTTCTTATGAAAAGGGCGCACATGTTCTCATAGATGCGTGCAAATATATAAAAAGTGATTGCAAAATTGTCATTATTACAGCTGGAACCCTCCTGGAAGAACTCAAATTAGCAGCGTCTGCGTACCCGGACCGAATAAAAATAATTCCCGGCCTGTCATACAACGAAACAAGGAAATACTATGCAAGATCATCGGTCATAGTTGTTCCATCTGTATGGCTTGAAAATTTCTGCCTGGTCGGATTGGAAGCCTATGCCAACATGAAGCCTGTAATTGGTTCACGTATCGGTGGCATTAAAGACTGGCTGAAAGACAACAAGACAGGATGGTTCTTTGAACCGGGAAATGCTCGAGACCTGGCTGCAAGGATTGATCATGCCATGGCTGATCCTGAGAAGCTAAAACGAATGGGCCAAGCAGCATATAATCAAGTCTGCAAATATTATAATGAAAAGCTGTATCTTACCCGCCTGTTGGCAATATATGCAAAAGGCATTGACAAGTTTTAGAAATAAAAAAATGAAAGCGGCTTTTGTAAAGAAGACCAATAAGATCGAGATAAGGGAAACTTACAAACCTGTTCCGGAAAATGGCGATATCCTGATTAAAATAGATGCTTGCGGACTGTGCGGAAGTGATTTTATCGAGGCAAAGAGGTGGGCTGGTAAGTGGAAACGATTTGGACATGAAATAGTCGGTTCCGTTGCTGAAACAGGAGAAGGTGTTACTGGTTTTACCATTGGAGATCAGGTAGTCGTTGCACTTTCCATAGCGTGTGGTTCATGTGCATCATGTCGGGAAAATAGTCCCAGGACTTGCCAAAATCTAATTACAACCGAGCAAGGAGGATTTGCAGAATATCTCCTTATCAAAGACCAACGATTGTTGCACAAAGTTGATCCCCGTCTCTCTCTGGATTTGGCAAGTTTTGCAGAGCCACTTACAGTGGTTCTTGACGCATTCCACCTGGTTAATTTAGGGGAGAAAGATCATTTGCTTGTGGTTGGTGGAGGTTTTATTGGATCACTTGCGATGCTTGCCGCCAAAGCAATAGGAACAAACGTAACTGGACTACTCAACCGTAAAGCTCGCCCTGAAATAATGGCCTGCCTAAATAAAACTGGAGGTGAACGCTTTAGCTGGAACACCATTGCTGGGAAATATTTCGCAACTCCTACAAAACTACGAAAAAAACTATCAGGCCTTTCTGGAAGAGTTGTCGTATTCCATACTGCCCCTGCCAGCTACATATCATATTACATTGATCTATTACCTTTTGGTTCGACAATTGTCCACATTGGCCTCTCTGCAAAGAAGAAGGAAGACATGCTCTCAATAAATGCTTCCAAGCTCATCTTCAAAAGGCTTCAGCTAATGAGCGCCTTTCCGGTTCCCTGTCTGTATCTTCCAGAAGCAGTCTCAATACTCCGAGAACATTCCGAACTGTTTTCTCTTCTTGCAGTGGACAAATTACCATTGAGCCAATTACCAGGAATATTCAATAATTCGACTCGACCCAAAAGAAAAGTTTTAATAACAATGTGAAGCCCAATACCGTTGAAACCCGAATGAAAACTTGGGTTTTCCTAAATTGGTTGAAAAAGAAAGAATACCGCATCGTTTATTGTTTCAGCCGTACTACTTTAATTCACGCAATGCGAGCAGGACATGATGAATTTGTGGAAGAATCGGAAGCTCATATTTGAGTTCACTCTGATTGAAATTAAAATCCGTTATAAAGGATCTTATCTTGGTATTTTCTGGTGGCTAATCCATCCAATTTTGATGCTGGGGATTTATCTTTTTATTTTCCAAATCATTTTACAACCGAGATGGAATTTTCAGGCTGGGCCAGAGAGTTATCCTTATATACTTATTCTTTTTTGCGGAATGATCGTTTTTAATCTGTTCGCAGAATGTCTGACGAGGTCCCCCCTGTTACTCGTAACACACCGCAACTATGTCAAAAAGGTTGTATTTCCCATAGAAATTCTTCCGATAAGTGTTGTTGGATCTGCCCTGATACATTTTTTTGTTTCTCTTGGTATCTTACTGCTAGGAATGCTCGCTTGGGGAATAATACCCTCCTTCCACTTCTTTCTTCTACCGGTTATTTTGCTCCCGCTTCTATTATTAAGTTTGGGTATTTCATGGTGTATATCATGTCTAGGCGCCGTATTCAGAGATCTGACTCACATAATGCCATTCCTCGTTCAAATCTTATTTTTTTTAACACCAATAATCTATCCGATTGAAGCAATACCGGCATCATTGAGGGCCTATTTCAAACTGAACTTACTCACAATCATCGTTCAGGACGCCAGAAATGTGATTTTATTCGGCAAAGCGTTCCCTTGGGGAACGTGGTCTGTGACCCTGCTTATCTCAGCATGTATATGTGTCATCGGCTATTACCTTTTCATATTCAGCAAAAAAGTTTATGCAGACGTATTATGACGAATCAAATAGATATCTCAATTGACAATGTTTCAAAACGCTACAAGATATTCAACTGCATAGCTGACAGACTGAAACAGTTATTTTGGGGAAAGAAAAGACAATATTATACTGACTTCTTCGCTCTCAAAGATATTTCATTTGATGTAAAAAAAGGGGAAACCTTTGGAATCATTGGGCATAACGGAGCCGGGAAAAGCACCCTGCTCGAACTTATTTCAAATATAAAAACACCAACCGCAGGCAATATACGCGTTCGTGGAAAAATTATCACACTTCTTGAACTCGGTAGTGGCTTTAATCCTGATTTCACAGGGCGAGAAAATGTTTTTATTTATGGATTTGCTCTCGGAATGAGCCGTGATGAGATCAAGGATAAATTTCATGACATCGCGGCCTTTGCCGATATTGGAGATTTTATCGATCAAGCAGTTAAAACATATTCATCAGGCATGTTGGTCCGTTTGGCTTTTAGCATTGCCGTCCATGTTGATGCAGATATTCTGATTTTTGATGAAGTACTTGCTGTTGGTGATGAGAATTTTCAGCATAAATGTTTCAGCCGTATCAAAGAGTTACAGGAGAGAGGATTGACAATTCTTCTAGTATCCCACAGTATGGTAACCATTACATCATTATGCCAGAGAGTAATTATTCTACACAAAGGTCGGAAATATTTTGAGGGCAACCCCGGAAAGGCTTTTTGGAAATACAACCAACTTATGAGCGTTCCACAAGAATATTATTCTGCCGAACTGAACGAAGAAGAAACAAATGGAATGAGTTCCAGAATTGGTACAGGAAAGGCGCGATTTATTAAAACCAAGTTACTGGATGAAAAGGGCCAATGCCGCTCCATCTTTCAGCCCGGCGAGCGTTGCGAGATTAGGTTAAATTTCGTTGTCGATAAAGAAATAAAGTACGGATCTTTAGGGATATTGGTTCAGAATCATAACGCCGTGACGGTATATGGATACAATACTGCGTCTAATCCCAAGGCGATTTACCACTGGAAAGCAGGCGCGCAACAGGAGGTTTCTTTCCTGCTCCACTTGAATCTCAGTAGTGGCAAGTATTTCATTTCGGCTTCTTGTAATCAGCTTGAGAGCAACCATGTTACATGTTTATGTGCATTAGATTCTTTTGAGGAAGTTACCTTAACTGGTAGGTTGGGGGAATTTGGTATGGGGAACTTGTTTGCTACAGTAGTGACTCATGAATAGGTATTCCAAAGAAATTAGTTCATTATACAACGAAGATTATTACCGTCATGTTTGCGGTGGTGAGCAAGAAGCTCAGAGCCTTGAGTCAGGTGCTCTGACCAGAAGGTTACTTGATGCATTCAACATGGCCAAGTTGAAAGGGACCGAAGATGTGTTGGATGTTGGGTGTGGAAGAGGGGAGATAGTTTCAGAAGCAGCGAAGTTAGGTTGCCAAGCTCTAGGAATTGACTACAGCCCTGATGCCATTTCGCACTCAAAACAGAGAATTAAAGGAAAGCCATGGGCAGGGCGCTGTCATTTTTTGATCGGGGATATTGCGTCACATAAACTTGAGAAACGAAAGTTTGACGTAATCTTCGCCTTGGATGTTTTCGAGCATCTCCACTCATCGGAATTGCAGAGTTTACTGGGTTCTATTAAAGAGCATCTAAAACCAGATGGCCGCCTGATCTTCCATACTTCTCCCAATCGTTACTTCTATACCGTTGCATACAAAACTGTCCGATGGTTATCTCTTTTTTGTGGGAGAGCCCGGATACAACGAGAAGGCCGTTGTCCATTTGAACAGAAAATGCATATCAACGAGCTGACCGGTGACGATTTAAAAAATGTAATGACTGATGTCGGGTTGGCCTGTGATATCAGGTATTTTGGACTAGAACGTATACTTAACACTATAGAACAAGCCCGATTCAGACGAATTATTGTTCGATTTCTTTGCCACTTGGCTTGTTGGCCCTTTCTACGAGTCTATACTAACAGCGATCTGACTGGGATAGCGGGTCATAGCCAAGATATTTTGAATGAAAGCTTCAGGCTTGCTCCTAGCGACTCGATTTCTTTGGATCACCCCTTCTTATTTCATGAAGGATGGTATGTTCCTGTATTGCACCTGAATCCATCCCATAGATGGTCGACCCCTTTTTTTTCACTTAAGGCTTGGTCCGAAAAACCGATGAGAATTCGAATGCAATTTAGCCGTCAGAATATGACTCCAGATATCCTACTCAAGACCCGTTCAAAAGGTTTTCGAATAGAGTTGAGCAGTGATTCGAAATCGTATTATTGTACAATACAATGGCCTGCAACATCTCAGCCCATGACAATACAACTCGCCTCGCGGCATATCTATGCTGTCAGAGATGATCCTAGAATTTTCGGGGCCTGCCTGCAACACATGGAGTGCGAATATGTCTGATCAAGATTACTGGAACTATACTGACAAAGTCTACCCTTCTCATAACAAAGTAAGAGATTATCTGGAACCGCTCATCGAATATTTTACTCCTGGCCGCACCGTTGTGGATCTTGCCTGCGGACGTGGAGAAGTGCTGGAAGCTCTTAAGCAGCATGGACATAATCCTATTGGAGTGGATACAAGTCAGAAAAGTCAAAAAAGGGTCGAAGAAGCAGGCTTTTCTTTTTACCACATGGATGTTCTTAATTTTCTAGAAGAATCAACTGCTGATTACAATGGCCTATTTTGTTATGGTTTTCTGGAACATTTGCCTCCTGCAAAAATTAATGAGTTGTTCGAAATTATGGGAAGGCGTTGTCCTGATGGAACGGAAGTTGTCTTTGCCACTCACAACCCAAAATCCATACAAGCTCACCTCGGCCCTCTCTATATGGATGAAACACACCAACGTCTTTACAGCAAAGAAATAGTCATGCACTTATTAGAAACAAATGGGTTCAAGGTGAAAAAAAGCGGTGCCATTGAGCAAAAAAAAACTCTTCTTACAGCTTCAGCTTTGGAGCCTCAGAAAGCTGTTGAATACCGTCAACGACTTGAGAGAAGAAAAAAAAATCTTGGCCCTTTTAAGTACTGTTTCCTGCCCTTATTTCGCTTGACGATGTTTATACTCGAACGCATTATTGCCATTGAGAAATTATTAGAAGAAGTTGTCCAACTCCTCAACAAGCCGCTAGATTATTATGTTTTTGCTGTTAAGAGAAGCACGCATGAACTCGACTGATGTAATGTAAGGAAATGGACAAGATCACTGTTTTGCCGAGTAGCAAACGAAGCATGACGATATAGTTATGATACCTATTTATATCGATTGCACTGATACTATCAAAGATGACAAAAATACTGGCATCCAACGTGTGGTAAGAAACTTAATCGATAAGGGAATCCTAAATCAAAAGAAACTTGGTATCTGTTGCCAAGCTGTTTGTTTTGACAGATTTTATGGTTTTATAAAAGTTCCTGGGTGCAAATTATCAGATCTAAGAAAAAGCGTTGGTTACCTTCATTCAATTCGCCAATATCTACATCAATTCTGGCATGTCAGACAGCTTTTAAAAGCAGTTTTCCCCATACCTTGGCTCCATAGTAATTCGAACAACCGCATAAAACTCTTTTACTGGCTTTTTTTATTGCCTTTGCTTGCCTTATCACTACCAGCAGTTGGATTATCACTAATTTATACGAGCTTTATCCCCCCCCGTAACCGCTGGTACCCCCAAAAAGATGAGATATTCATCATCCCAGGTGCTTCGTGGTGGAATTTTCATTACAAACATGCACTCAAAGAGCTCAATAGCAGACAATGTCGGTTGGCAATCATTATTCATGATTTAATCCCCTTGTCCCATAGTGAGTATTGCAGCAAAAATTCTTTCTTATTTACAAAGCTACTGCCATTAATCTTATCTCAATCCAGCATAATTATCACAAATTCTAAAACCACTCTGGCAAATGTAAATTCCTATCTGACAAATAACAAAATTCTTCCAAGACCTACTACAAAATATTTTCATTTAGGAGCTGACCTTGATTTAATTGACCCATCTAAAAAACTTCGACAAACTCTCCAAGCTTTTTACAATCCATTCGAAGCAGTATATCTCTGTGTGGGCACCATAGAACCCAGAAAAAATCATGTCTTCCTCCTCAATGCTTTTGATGAAATATGGAAGACTAACCCTGATATTCGCCTTTGTATAGCAGGAAAATATGGCTGGAACTCAACGGCTGTTATAAAGCAAATACGTACCCATCCTTACTATGAAAAAAAACTTATCTGGTTTGATGATTTAGATGATACGGAGCTTTCTTTTTGCTATGCACACTCAAAGGCATTAATACTCCCGTCGATAGTAGAAGGATTTGGTCTCCCTCTTGTGGAAGCTTTGCTCAATAACTGCCCGGTCCTGGCGAGTGATATCCCAATTTTTCGTGAGATTGGTGGCGACAACTGCCTGTACTTTTCCCTCGACTCATCCAATGATCTTGTTAATATACTAAGTACAGTTGAAAATAGTGACAGTGGAAACAAGAAGTTATTGAAAAATTGTGTTTTCAATTGGAACAGTTGGCAAGAAAGCACCATGGATTTTTACTCAATCATAAGAAAACACTTTATAGACCAATAATTGCAGCATCGCCAGGATAGAGATGCTTCCCTAAAGAAACACGTACTCCTTCTATTTAAATGAGTTGCTGTTCAATCTGCTCTTGATATTCAGCCAATATCTGTCTTGCGATAGAATCCCAATTGTACTTTCTGCCCACCATCTCCAAGCCATTGTTGGCCAATTTCTCACACAAAGAAGTATCGGTCAGCAAATCAATTATGGAACAAGACAATATCTCAATATCATTGGAGGCAACTAATTTTCCATTGACATTATTCTCAATTATATCTTTCAAACCGTCAACAGCCGTCGCAATTACTGGAGTTCCACATGCCATAGCCTCAACAGCAGTTAACCCAAAACCTTCAAATATAGATGGAATCACGACAATCGAAACTCGGCTATACCACCGTACTACTTCACATTCATCAATAGTTCCAAGAAATCGAACATTATCATTGAGACCTTCGAAGTTCACATATCTTCTTAATTGCCTCTCCAATCTGCCTTTTCCTACAACAAATAATTGGACCTTCGGTATCTTCTGTTTCACAACAGGAATTGCCTTTATTAACAGGTCTATCCCTTTTCTTTTTTCAAGACGTCCTAAAAAAAGGATGCTGTTGTCAACCGCTTTCTGAACAACAGGATAAAAAGTAGCAATTTCTACTCCAGCTGGAATTACTCTACACTTACTTCGATCAAGTCCATATTGATCCACAAGATATTTATGTGTTGATGGTGAAACACTGAGTAAGGCATCAGATAAATGATAACTGTAGTTTTCAAGAAAAAAGAACAACTTTTTCCATCTTTGAGATTGAATAAATGATGATTGCTGGAAGAATGTATGGTGGACAGTATAAAAAACTGGAACAGTAAGCTTTTTCAACAGGAATAGCCCACCAGGTCCCCCCTGGAAATGGCAAAGCCCCAAGTTGTATTTCTTGATTAATCGCTCGATTATGAAATTAAGCTTAATAGAAAAAGAGATATTCTTGCCAAAACTGGAATGAGAACCGGGGAAGATAGTGATATGAAAGTCATCGGCAACACTTTCGGTTGGTGAAAAAACAAAAATCTTCCTCTTACTGAGAAGCCTTAGGTTTTTAACCAAATCATGCACATATCGGCCTTGTCCCCAAGGCTTAAAAGGGTAAAGATCATGGGTAAATATCCCTATATTCTTCATTAATTACCCGGTCTTCTTAAAACAACCTTTTACTCTAGGCTCTGTTCTGCCAACAACCCCTTGCTAAGAATTACATATATGCTCATATAAACAAATTGGTTCATAGCAAAATACCTAATAAACTAAAAGACACTCTGCAGTATTTATCTCCCTTTCATCTAGCCAACCATCATGAACTGATAGATTCAGAAAAAGCACGGTTTAGATTGAAACTCATCATTAATTAATACGTTTTCAGTATGTAGGCTTCTCTATATGTCAGAATAATTTGATTATTCACGACCCTGGGCAAAATACTACTCTTTTTCTTTTATCCCTTCAGTTATGTAACCGAATAGTCTTTAAAAGGCTTTTTAGCGACCGTAAAACTCTACTCCATTCATCTCTATGAGTAAGATGGCCCACAGTTTGTAGAATATAGGCAGGCCGAAAGTAAAACTCCTTATAAGCCCGTGCCAAAATGTCTTGCAGTTCACTCCGGCTCATATCCACTGTTTTTACTACCGGCCCGTGGGTCATATCAAACTCCTTAAAACTTATCGCTTCCAACAAATTATTCTCTTTAGCGTACTCATATAAAGAGGTGCCAGGATAGCTCATATTAATGGAGAATTGAACCTGATCTGGCGATAATTTTTTTGCAAAGGCGATTGTCTGTTCAACAGTGCGACGACTATCATATGGAAATCCGAACATGAACCCACCTAACGCCTGAATGCCGTGTTTTTTTATTCGTTGTATACCCTCCTCGATCTGCCTCAATGTTAATCCTTTTTTGATCTTATCCAACACTTCCTGAGAGCCGCTTTCCACACCAACTCGTATCATTTTACAACCGCTCTTTTTCATCTCCCGCAGCATTTCATCATCGACTGTATCCGCCCGCCCATTGCAGGTCCAGATAATGTCAATTTTTTCATCACGCAGTCTATGACAAAACTCGATGACCCTTTTTTTATTAGTCGTAAATGTACCATCATCAATGTTGATTTCCCGCACGCCATAATAATCTACTAAAAAGTGTAGTTCCGCAAAAACATTATCAAGACCACGGAACCGCTGTTTATGACCATACATCGTCTGAGGCCATAAACAGAATGCACAGTGAAATGGACAACCACGAGAAGTCATCATATTCATAAATGGTTGCCGTGTATACCAGGCTTCCACATACCAATGCCAAGGAACTGTTTCTCGATCCGGAAAAGGGACTTTATCAAGGTCCGTTTGATACTTTCCATCACCATTATCAACAATAGTATTTCCATCACGATAAGTAATACCTTCAATTCCTGATAATTCCTCCAACCCAGAAACAACCTGCCCGATCTTGGTGTCAAACTCGTGTCGTATAACAACGTCAATCGCCTCACATTGATGAAGGATTTCTTTATGAAAATAAGTTGCATGAGGACCACAGACAATTATCGTCGCTCCTGTGACATCTTTTAGGGCTGTAATATTTTTAATATCAGCCTCAAATGAAGGTGTTGTTGTCTCCATGAAGATAACTTGTGGCTCTTTTGTCTTAACTTCCAACAAAGTTCTCTCCAAATCAAGATCTTGTATAACAGAGTCAATATAATGAACATCATGACCAGCATCTTTTAAAAATGCAGCGCTGTATCCGAGGAAAAGTGGATATTGTAGGAATTTATCAGATCTGTGTTTTATGATACGATTTTGTGAACGTGTTCCGTACCCTTTACCCGGCCATGGAGGATTAATAATTAACACTCGCATAAAAACTGCACACTTATTTATTGCTTTCGAATATTGTTCCAGCCCTTAAATACCCTATCAACTGTGTCATATAACCCAAAACAAGTAAGAAAATGATTGCAGGTAATTTTTTACTTGTTTTATTATTTTGAATAACATTTTTAATAGACCATAGACGGAGTCTTATAAAACCACCTTTGTTATTGATTTTTTTCGAGAATATATAACTACTGATACCTCTTCTATATTGCCATTTGATAAAATCACTCAACCTTGTTCTAGCTGCATGATAAACAACAATGTCAGGACAATATCGTATTGTATATTGCTGCTTTCGCAGAGCAAATGCTAATAGCGAATCCTCGCCTCCCGGAAATGGAAAAGTTTCATCAAAACCACCAACCTTATAAAAAATACCTTTTCTAATCGCACAATTGCATGTACTCAAACTGTCAGTGTATCCTTTTTCATCTACCTTCCAAATTTTATCAAACCCAATTGATCCCCCGGCAGGAAAACCTAATGCAGAAATTGCATCTCCTAAATAGGTGGATTCAAGTATTTTCATTCTCCCCATTACTGCATGAATTCTCTTATCCTGAAATTGTAGTTGAATCTTATCCAGCCAATCATTCGAGACTCTACAGTCGCTATCTGTAAAAACCAAGACTTCTCCATTGGCCATTGCTGCTCCAATATTTCTACAAACTGCGGGTCCTCTATTTTGTGATAAACTTTGAACCGTAAAACCACATTTTTTTATTATATGAACAGTGTTATCTGTTGAACAATCATCGATTATAATTATTTCACATTTATGATTGATAACTTGCGCTTTAAGAGAATCAAGTAAATCAACAATAGTTCTTTCTGCATTATACAGGGAAACGATAACAGACAATAACATTATTGTTTATTTTCCAGAATTTCTATAGAGACACTGAGGGAATCGATCACAAAAATACAAGGGAAGATTTACTTAACATTATCATATCTCATCTGGGCTATCTGCTCTGATACAAGACCGATCATAAATACAATAACTGAAGTGGTAAAGAGAAGAGCTGACATATTGGTAAATCGACCTTGTTTGATATAGGTGTAGAGATAGTAACCAATACCTGCAGTGAAAAAAGAAAATGAGATAGGCAGAAAAATCCTTAAGGGAGAAAATAATGTGGCAATTTTGGCAATGATAAGAAAAAAACGGACACCGTCTTTTGTGATATTGATCTTACTTGTTCCGATTCGCTCTTTTATGTTAATCGGCAGATATTTAACACTTCTGCCGCTACGCAAATAGGCCAGCGTCAGCGTTGAGGGATAGGAAAAAGTGTTCGGTAAAAGATAAATAAACTGCTGAGCAGTTTCTTTACGGACCAGACGAAAACCGGATGTCAGATCAGCAACCTTGAATTGGGTGATATAGGACGCCAGCTTGTTGTAAAACGCATTCGCCATATCACGATGCAGATTCTTCCTGGTGACACCCTTCCTGGCTCCGACAACCATGTCGTAAGAATCTTTATACTCAAGCAGGCGGGCGATATCTTTTGGATCATGCTGACCGTCGCCATCCATCATGACAATCCATTCGCCCTGAGCGCATCTCAACCCCGACTTGATGGACGCACCGTTACCGATATTATACGGATGCGGCCATACATTAGCACCGGCATCCATAGCAATCTGCTGAGTATTATCGGTTGAGCCGTCATCGATAACCAGGATTTCAAAATCGGGATAGAGGCTTCGGATACTTTTAATTGCCTGGCCGATTGACTGCTCTTCATTATAGGCGGGAATAAGAACTGTGATCATATTGTCGTTTTGTTATCCACGGTCAGCTTTACGCACCAGCTCACACAATTCATCGGCCATTTCATTGATTTCGTCGCTGTCGGTTCCTTCAACCATCACCCGTATGACCGGTTCCGTCCCGGATGGCCGGACGAGGATGCGGCCTCTTTTGCCCAGCTTCTTTCCAAGCTTCTTGACCATCTTGGAAAAACCAGGAATTGTATTGACCTCGACCCGTGAACCGGTCCGTACATTTTTTAATGTCTGGGGAAAGCTCTCCATAATCGTTGCCAACTCGGAGAGCGGTTTGTTGCGTTTGATCATCATGGCAAGAAGCTGCAGGGCCGCGAGATTGCCGTCACCGGTTGTTATATGATCGAGAAAAACAAGATGGCCCGATTGCTCTCCGCCAAACGAGTAGCCTCTTTTTCGCATACACTCAACCACGTAGCGGTCGCCAACGGCGGTACGTATCATCTTTCCACCCATTCGCTCCATGGCGACTTCAAGACCCATGTTGGACATCACGGTGGCCACCAGAGTTTTCTTCTTGAGTTTTCTTTTTTTCATCAACCCGGCAGCACAAATGGCCATGATATGATCACCGTCAACAATGTTGCCTTTTTCATCGGAAACGATCAGTCGGTCACCATCGCCATCCAGAGCAAGACCGATATCGGCACCGTTTTCTTTGACCTTATTGGCCATCAGTTCCGGATAAAGGGCGCCGCACTCATGATTGATATTGGTGCCATCCGGTGTTACCCCCATCGTTGTCACCTTTGCCCCCAACTCCTCAAAAACATGGGGAGCAACACTATAGGTGGCCCCATGGGCACAATCAAGAACGATATGGAAGCCGTCCAGTGTGTATTTTCGCGGAATTGAATTCTTCAGAAAGACAATGTATCTACCCTTGGCATCATCAATCCGGGCCGCTTTGCCCACCTCTTCTGCGGTTGGCCTGAGAGCGGCGATTTTATTGGAAGAAATAAGTTCTTCAATCTCGGATTCCTGTTCATCAGGCAGCTTGAACCCGTCCCTTGAAAAAATCTTGATGCCGTTATCCTGAAAAGGGTTATGGGATGCTGAAATCACTACTCCGGCATCGGCTCTCATGGATGTTGTGATAAATGCTATCCCCGGGGTCGGCAACGGTCCGACCAGCAAAACGTTGACACCCATGGAACAGATTCCTGCGGCCAGTGCGTTTTCGATCATATAGCCGGACAATCTCGTATCTTTACCAATAACAATCCGATGTCTCCTGCTCTCATCTTTGAGCTGAAAAGCGATGGCCCGACCAACCTGCATGGCGATCTCGGTCGTCATCGGATATACATTGGCAACTCCGCGTATGCCGTCTGTTCCAAATAGCTGTTTCATTGAGAATCAGTTTGTTGTTTCTTATCTACTTCAGGCAATGGGGAGACATCGTGTAATTTAACAGTGGATGGGGTCACCCCCATGATAGTAATAAATTCAGCGAATTCCTCTTTCGGAACAACCTTTACTACTACAACCCCCGCTTCTTTGCCAAGTACACCGCCAACATCAAAGAGTTCATCAAGTTTCATCTTATGCTTAATATAAACACGGGGAATAGCAGCCATTATTGATACTGTTTCAGGTGTGACGCTCTGAACGATACCATCGATGTCGACATGAACAGGAACACCCTTGACTAGACGTTTCACTGTTTTCATGCCGATCTTGATATTTGCCGTCACCGATGTCTCACCGATCAAATCGACGATCTCCTGGCTCAAAACAAGGGGAACCTGCTGTTGTACCGTCTCTTTCAGCCCTTTCACATCGATCTGCCCGGTAGTTAGAACATCGAAGGGGCCCAGGACCGTATTGGGTCCGGTGATGGAAATTTCATTGGGATCTGTGGTTACACTGACCAGTTTATAATCAGTGGGCACTTTACCGACCACCGTGGGGCGAATGGGAAAACGTTTAGTGATCAGTTTATCCAATGACAGGATAATGGTGGAAGGCTGAATCCTTTCAACGGTCACACCACGAGGTACCGTGATGGAATCATTCTCATTGACGATGACGTTTGTGCCAGGCGTAGCATGAGACAGATCAACTTGGCGGGTTATCCCTTCCTCGCTCATTTCCAAGATCGCAGACCTAGGGCCGTTGACCGTTACTTCAATCTGTTTTTTGAACTGATTGGAGATGACCAGGTCACGGGGCATGTTGATAATCTCAACAGGAATCATGACATTTTTTGCTACTTTGTCCTCACCGCCGACAAGATACCAAAGGGTACCTGCCAGAACCAGGGAGAGAAAGCGCAGGACCCAGTCTCTCGACCACATCCATTGCCATTTTTCCGCGCTGAATATTGGTGGAAATCTCATGATTTAAAAATCCAGTTCTTCCAGGGTTGGCTGCTGGTCTCTTTAGCCCTGAATATTGCCCTCATACTGTTGGACAGGGTCCGTTCATCGCTCACGGTTGTCAGCGCTCCATATTGCACCAAAGAAACCGCCTGGGTCTCTTCAGAAACAACGATGACCACGGCATCCGTTTCTTCGGAAAGCCCGATTGCAGCTCGGTGTCGCGTCCCGTATTGCTTGCTGATATAGGGGTTCTGGGTCAACGGCAGGATAGCACCGGCTGTTTTTATCCGGCCATTCTTAATAATCACACCGCCATCATGAAGTGGTGAGGCCGGCATAAATAACGAGATGAGCAGCTCTTTGCTTAACCTGGCATCAATCTCGAATCCGGATTCGACAAAATCACGCATACCACTGTCTCTTTCAATAACAATCAGTGCTCCGATTCGGCGTTTGGAGAGATAAAATGCGGTTCTGACAATTTCATCGATATCTTTTTCAACAACATCGAGGCTTCTCTGAAAAGGGGTCTTGCCGACCTGTGTCAATGCCCGGCGGATATCCTGCTGGAAAACAATAATAACAATGAGAAAGATTGAACTCAGGAAGGTCTTCATCAACCACATCAGTGTCGCCAGATCAAGCACACTAGCCATGAAATAGACAAAGGTCAGGACCAGCAGCCCAAGAACCATCTGAACCGATCGTGTTCCCCTGATAATTGAGATCACCTGGTAGAACACGAAAGCGACGACAAGGATATCGAGGATATCCTGCCAGCGAATGAGATTAAGAAGAGACATGAAACGATCAGGCGATTATGTATTCAAATGGTCGAGATGGACATATTCCATGCTCAATGTACCTGGAATGTCCACCATTTTCCAAGAAAAATCGTAACTATTTCAAGGTATCTTGAAAATAAAATATCCTGATTACCCCTAATTCACTGCCTAACTGTGAAGTTGCCTTTCTATCCGTTTAATACAATGAACATCCAGAAGCCGTTGCCAGGTTGCAGATCGCGGCAGGTAAGCGTAGGCTCGATCTTATTTAATTACTTGATATTACTTCGCTTCGCCCGCAACGACAAAATCCACACATGAGTATTCAACACCCGTGAAATGTACTGACATCCTTCTTCTCAATTCCCTGAACTCTAAGGGTAATCAGGCAAAATATGGTTTCTGGACAAGGAACAACCCAAAACACAAGCACAGTTACACCAAGGGGTGATAACCATTTTGTTTTGGGTGTTAGCAGTATTTGGGCAGGTAAACGAGCTTAGAGGACTCCGAAATAGCAATTTTTCGAGGTGGCTTTCAGCTTTTGCTTTTTACTCCAACTGATGACTATCAACTGCAACCGATTTGGTTCTTCGATATTGCCGGCAATAACGGAATCGAATTTGGTTTTGGCCACTATCATTTTTTAGAGGAATTTTTCTCTCAAGTGAGATAGTATTTAATGTTTGAGCAGATATTTTTCACCCTATCCAGTTAAAAAGTGTTATGTCAGACTATTTCGGCAACATTAGTATCTCCGGGGGCCCCCAGGACAAATCCAAAGAGAAAAAAGCTCCCAAGAAAAAACCAGAAACTCCGAGGCCCCAAGAGCCTGTTAAGGCTGAACCGGCCAAAAAACAGGCTGTCTCTCCCAGACGACCTAAAAAGCCCAAAAGAGAAAAACGAGAAATCCGATGGGGTCGTTTCTTTGTTATTTCGTCTTTGATAGTTGGGATTATTGTCGGAGTGTATGCGGCTGCCGGTTTCTTTCTGGCTCCAGACCTCCTAAAAACAAGTTTTGCCGACAGGATTAATAATTCCGCCGGACTGAAGACCTCCATTGGTAATGCTTCTTTCAATCCTTTTTCTTTTCGCGTCCGTTTTCAAGACGTCATACTCGAAACGCCGGATACCAGCTCTACAAGCCGACAACTGCCTCTGCTCAAAGTCGACAATTTCGATGTCAATCTTGAGATCACATCACTATTGCGCAGTCGATTAGTCTGCAGTCATCTCAATATTGACGGCTTCAAACTGACCATCACCCGAGACAAACAGAAGAAGTACAACTTCGCCTCATTCAATCGGGATCCGGGGAAAAAATCAAATTCGGATATGATTGAATTTTCGAAGCTTCCCTTTTTATTCTCCCTCAACAATGTAGTCGCCCGCCGGGGAGAGATCATCTTTGACGATCGTTTTTCCTCAAAAGTTCACAGAGCAGAACAGGTGGAGTTGCAATTACCGACACTGGCCAATTTCACCACCATAACCACCACAACGGTCCAACCCCGTTTTTCTGCAATTATCAATGGCAGTCCTGTCAAATTGCTGGGCGACACCGACCCGCCTAAAACCGGTGATCCTGCGGACTCGAGAACCAGGCTGTCATGCGATATCAGTTCTCTCGACCTCCCTCTCTACTTTGACTACTTACCGGCTTCGCTGCCGGTGACCCTGACGAAAGGGACGGCTGACGGAACCCTGCAACTGTCGTTTGCCTTGGGCAAAGAAAAGGGAAAACGACTTACTGTTGATTTCGACATAAACAGTCATGAGATCGATCTGCAGTCAACGGACAAAACTCTTGAGATGAAAGCACCCAGGATCTCCCTGAAAGGCTCTGTGCAGCCATTTACCGGGAGTCTTTATCTCAAAGAGTTCCTGGTTCATGATCCTAAAATAACAACCGGGGATCATTTCAACCCCGATTTGCTGGTTAAACTTCTCCCCCTGTTCGGTACGCAGAAAAAAAATACACGTACAGGCCAACGGAACAAACGAGACCTGATCATAGACAAACTGCTCTTTAGCGGCGGCACAGTTCTAGTCAAGAATAAGCTGGGCAGCACAACCTGGAACTCGGTTCTGTTCAGTCTGAATCGATACAACAGGAACGGCCTGACAGCAAAAAACGTTTCCTCATCGGGAAACTTCAGCCTCAGCGGCAATCAATCCGGCAACGACACCTCTTTCTCCTGGAAAGGATCACTGGATCAATCAAACCACATGGTAGGGGACCTGCACATACAATCTCTTTCCCCTGGCGTGTTCTTCTCTTTTCTCGGGGCAGATACTCAAACGACATCAGGTCTTTGCGACATCAAAGGTCGGCTGACGCTGAAACAGGAAACAAGAAAATCCCCTTCTCTTAGCTACTCGCTTGACAATTCCACTATTGTTATCGACAGACTCAGACTCAATCAAAACGATCGCCAATGGCTTCACGCACCCAAGGTCAAACTGGTTTCATTTTCCGGCAGCAAGAATAAAATCCACCTAGGCAATCTGTTTGTCGAGAAAGGGAACCTTTCAATACACTCGAAGAAACTTCCTCCCCTGCTCCTGGCATTTTCAGCCAATAAACAATTTTCACTGCATGGGCTTGATTATTCAGGCAACCTGACTATCCACCCGGACACCAAGGGACAACCACTGAAACTGACCGACCTTCACTTTCAAGCCAACAACCTTGACAATACCAAAATAGATGGCAGTAATTTCGGTCTCACTTCTCTTGTCGGCAAAAAGGGAGAACTCAAAGCCCAGGGGACCTTTTCGCTTAAACCGCTGAAAGGATCAATCGAGCTGTCATTTTCCAAACTTCCCCCAGACATTCTCATCGAACACTATGCAGCGAAACCTGTGGTTTTCGGACAGCAGGCTACCATAAACGGTCAGGGAACACTTACTTTTCCAAGCTGGACATACACCGGCTCTCTGGGCGTAAACCGTGTTCACTTTAAACAGAAAGAAAGTTCTCGGGAAATATCCTGGTCAAAGGGAGTTGTAAATAATTTTGTTATCGGTCGCCAACCGTTTCAGATGGAACTGTCCGACATCTCTGCAACCAACTTGAAAATCAGTGAGAAAGGGCTGACGTGGTTTACTGCGGGAACTTTTAGTGTGGATAAGGCGGCAAAAGAAAAAACCGATATTGTATTGGGTCAAACTCAAATCAAGAAAGGAAAGATTGTTTTAATCAAAAACCGGTTTCCCCAAATACTTGACAGCTGGTTTACAAAACGGGAGGCAACCACCCGTATTCAATCGATCAATTACTCCGGTTCTCTGACCATCCAACCGCAAAACAGGAAAACAAAGACTCTTAAGCTGACAAATATCCGCCTCAAGGCCGATAACCTGGACGACAACTCCAAAGTCTCTGACAATCTGTCATTCTCTGCCACGGTCAATGGTTCCGGTTCATTTAAGTCAAAAGGTGATCTGGCTCTTACTCCTCTAAGAACATCTGTTTTCTGCAATTTCTCCTCCCTCAGAGGCGGATACATCTTTCCCTGGATTACCGATGCTAAAATACTTCAGGAAAGCCAGGCTGTTTTTTCCGGCAAAGGAAGATTGACCTACCCCAAAAGCAGTTACTCAGGTTTTCTTCAGGCTGCTGATGCCCGTATCAGGAAAAACCGGGATGAATTGCTTCTGGGTTGGCGAACTGCCAGCTTTCACCAACTCAATGTTGAGCTGGACCCCCTGCAGATCAGTTCGACCAAGGCAGTCATCAACGAACCCGGATTTGGCTGGTCGCGGGTACAAAACGGGCAAAATGTCCATCAGCAGGCGTCCTCTTTTCTGCACACCATCCTGGCTAAACCCGGCAAGATTACACCAAGTTCTGCAGGCCGGCAGCAACCAATCAACCTGAAGATCGGTAAAATAATCCTGAAAAACGGCTCTGCTCAACATATTGATGAACGTTTGCGACCGGTATGGCAAACCGAGATTACAGGCATCAACGGCTCGCTAAAAACCATTGACACCACCAGGCCAGATGTGGAGACTACATTTAATATCACAGCGTCGCTGGCCGGCAGTCCTGTTACTGTTCTTGGTTCAACAAAACTGCTGAGTGAAAAAGCCAACGGTAATGTTCTTGTAAAAATGACAACAGTTCCCGTCAGTCTGTTTACTGATCAAATTAAATCTTCAGTCGAAATTGATCCTTCAGCAGGAACTTTTGACCTGGTGATGAATTCCAAATACCGTGACAATGTGAAATCGGGCAGCGCCCACTTTACATTCACATCACTTGCATCCGCCTCCAGCGAATCGGATACTGCCGTTCCTCTTGCCTTGATGAGCAACAGCGATCAAACCCAGCTGTACGTTCCCCTGGAAAACAGCGGCCACAGATCAAGCCGTCCATTGTTTGATGAAACAATCAATCTTTTTCAGACAAAAGTAATCAAGGCGAAATATTCACCGATTCTGCTTGCCGGCCAGCAATTTTCCGACCTGGTCAACAACAACAGCATCGAGTGTGTTATCGGTAAAAATACGATTACAGAAAACGGAAGAAGCCTGATGGCTCGCTACACCAGCATGGTAAAAAACCATCCGAAACTGAGGCTTATAATTATCGGCAGTGCCGACCCGGTAAACGACAATCCGTCATTGAAGAAGAAACTGATGGCCCAGGAACTTTTGCGGGTCAAGGAAGAAAACATTAGACGGGCTGCCAGAAAGAAAAAACGTGAGGAAATGCAGAATAAACAAGTGACTCAACAGAAAAAGAAGAAGCAGGGATTTACTGAAACCAACCTTGATATCTCGCAACAGGACAACCTCGCCCCTATTCAACCTCAACCGGTCACTGTTTCGGAAAAAATGCTTCGTGAACTTGCCATCAGTCGTGCTCATGAAGTGTATAATCAGTTTGTTGCTATTAATAACCTGGCTCCGGAGCAGCTCCTTCTGAGCGAAGAGGTCCGGATTGAAGAAGATCCTAATCCAGGCGGCAACCGTGTCCTTATCCAACTCTCAGCAAGACCATGACTATTTCCTATTCAGATGTTAAAACGCTGATCCGGCAGACAAGAACATTCAGACGCTTTGCTTCGGGAAAAAATCTGGATGATGACATAATCAGACGGCTAATTGACTTGGCCAGACTGGGTGGTTCAGCACGTAACGGTCAACCATTTCAGTTCATGGTTGTCGTTGACCGAGATATCAGCGACAGGATATTCCCTCATCTCGGCTGGGCCGGATATCTATCGGATTGGTATGGACCGGCAGTCGATGAACGTCCACAGGGCTATATCCTCTGTTTTTTAAATGAAGATCGACTTAACGTCGCTCCATCAGACGCCATGATTGACCTGGGAATCTTTACACAGAACATTCTTCTCGGGGCGACTAGTCTGGGATTAGGCGGCTGTCGCATTGGGGCATTTTCGCCCAAGGTGGCCCATCTTTTTGTGCTACCCTCCCAGTTGTCTCTTAAATTGATCGTTGCTCTCGGCAAACCTGGGGAACGTGTTGTTTTAGAAAAATGCCGTACGCAAGATGACACCCGATACTGGCGCGATGAAACCCAAGTCCACCATGTTCCTAAACGGCATCTTGAAGAGCTGCTCGTATCGCTCCCTCTTGCGGATAAAGAATGATTCCTCATGTTAAAACCTCCACATCAACAATACGACCACCTCTGGGTGTACAATTTCAACACAACCGATATCGGCCAAATTGATGATCCCGATCACATCGGGACATGGATTGAAGACGACACCGCTCTTCTCTTTTTTCACCATGACAAAAAAGAGCTTATCGAATCAATTCGCAGGGAAAAAAAAGCGAAACTAATTTACCAAGCTGATCTTGACTATCGTGACTGGGAGGCAGGACTCGACATCACTTCTTTTACCGTGAAACCTCTGCATGTTTGTCCTATATGGGAACAGCAAAAGAGAGAAAAGCAGCAGGGTTTAATCGACATTCTTCTTGACCCGAGTGTTATCTTCGGTTCCGGCTTTCATCCGACCACCAGACTCTGCATGCAGAGTCTGGTCAAATTGTATCGGCAAATGGATCTGCAACTCGACTCGGTTGTCGATTTTGGTACCGGCACCGGAATTCTTTCAATCAGCTGCGCGCTGCTTGGCGCCAAGAAGATCATTGGATATGACTATAATCCGCTTGCCTGCAGTGTGGCTGAAAAAAATGTTCACCTCAATGATTGTCAAAAGACGGTCACCATCGAACAGGTCGATCTGCTCAAACAACTTCCACCGTTCCAAAGTGATCTGGTGATCTGTAACCTGTACAAGGGGCTGCTGATCCAGCTCTTTGAAAACCCGGAATTCTGGAGTGCTACCTATTACCTGATCTCGGGCTTTATGCCGTCAATGGAAGAAGAGTTGCTCTCAGCCCTGCCGATAAACAGCCTCAATCTTGTAGAGAGATCCTCAGATGGGAACTGGCGATCGTGGTTATTGAAAAACACCTGAATCCGTGACAAAAAACGTGATTTTCGTTTATAGTATATTGATATTATACAGGAATACTTAATATGATTGTGTTTTACCTTTACTAGCGAATGCTCACGGATTCAGGAATATAAATGAGTGGATTTAACCCAACGCAGGAGAAATGAACGCCTCTCTCGTTTTTATTCAGCAGAACAGCTTCCTGCTGCAATGGCTGGCCATGATCTCTGTGCTCACCTTTGTGGTCAGTTTGTTCATCATACCATTGATTATTTCAAAACTGCCCCGCGATTTTTTCAGCAAAATTCGCCAAGGCCATACAACGACCAACAACAATTCAAAACTATATAGTCTGATGCTTTTTTGTCTTCGAAATATCTTCGGTTTCACCTTTCTATTGGCAGGCATTCTGATGCTGTTCATGCCCGGACAAGGTATCCTGACAATTGTGCTGGGGGTATCACTGATGGTTTTCCCCGGTAAACGAAAACTGGTTAATAAGCTGATCGAACAGAAGTCCGTTCAGCACGGTCTGAACTGGATACGACGAAAAACCGGAAAAACGGAATTTGACGGATTTGATTAACAAAACCATTCCTTATTCCGCTACAGGACCGCAATCATAAAAACTCCTGACCCCAAACAGATTATTTCAACCTGTACAGTTTAACCTGCTCGTTCTGCCTTTTTGAGTTTAAATTCTTCATCCGGCTCTCTCTATTCGACCCCAAAAAGCTTGTCAAAGCCTGTAAATAGTGACGCCCCACGCTTTCCGTATTTCCGAAAAACTCGCGGACTCCCTATCTGGCTGTTTTCTCGTCAATCTTTACCAACCTTTTACCTCCATAATGGAAATTCAACGCAATTTTCATTTTATTGTTTACTCCAATATGTTACATAGTATTTGGGATACCGTGAGAGGAATAATTCAAGTCAAATCTTTTTTGGGAAATTGAACCGACTGGCAACCTCCTCTTCATGGACACAGGCCTAGCAACCGGGCATGATCAACCGTAAAATCGTGTTTTAATTGGGAAAAGGTGTGATCTGTTTTACGTTTTGTGTTTTTCTATTCAGCCAACACCATGAGTCAGAATTCATACAGAGAAGACGATCCCGCTAAAGAGATTTCAAGGATCATTAACAACCAGAAATCTCTTCTAGAAAACATGCCGGAAGCCGTCTTGCTGATCAACAGCGACAAGTCCGTCGAATACGCCAACAAAAACGCTGACAAATTCTTCCAAAAGCTCCTTGATGATGATACAAGCGACAAAAAGGTAAGAAAGCACTGGAAAAGCTCTATACTGAACTGCTTGCCATTATCAGCAAGTCGCTGAACAAGCCGAAATCGATAGGTCTTGAACTGGCAAACATCAATGATGTTCATATCGAGTATTCGATTGCCCCCTTTATCGGTTATCGCGGTGATCAGTTGTACTGGGTGATCTTTTATGATGTTACGGATCAGAAGAATAAAGAGGAGGAACTCTCCGCTTTTCACTCCAATATCGAATCGATTCTCTCAAGCAAAATAGATGACTTGAACGAAAGTGAACGGGTCAGGAGTCAACTCTCAAAGCAGGTTAATACTCTCAAACATCACCTTGACGCCAAGATTTCAAGTTCCGGTATTATCGGATCAAGCAATGTCATGCAGTCACTTCGGGAGATGGCAATCCAGGTTGCAGTCTCCAACGCCACTATTCTCATTACAGGAGAATCCGGTACCGGAAAAGAACTGATCGCCAACCTGATCCATCAAACATCTGACAGACGGGACAAACCGTTTTTGAAAATCAACTGTAACGCCATTAACGATTCCCTCTTGGAAAGTGATCTGTTCGGATATGAGAAGGGCGCCTTTACCGGGGCAATCAGTCAGAAAAAAGGGAAATTTGAGGTGGTTGACGGTGGAACACTGCTGCTTGATGAGATAGGGGATATCAGCTCGAGAATGCAGTCGTCGCTGTTACGAATCCTTCAGAATGGTGAATTTATCCGGGTTGGCGGCAACAAGGCGATTAATGTCGATGTCCGGATTATTGCCGCAACCAACACTGATCTTGCCCAGGCTGTACAGGATGGAAAATTTCGTCTGGACCTTTATTATCGACTCAATATCATTAATATTTCCATACCTCCCCTGCGAGAAAGAAAGGAAGATATCTCCGAATTAGTAGCCCACTTTGTCCAGAAGTACAGAAAAGCGTTTAACAAAGACGTCAATTTTGTTCCCAAAACGATTATAAACAAGCTCATCGAACATGACTGGCCGGGAAATGTCAGGGAGCTTGAAAATGTTATCCAGCGTGCTGTGCTTATTGCTAAAAGTAATATCATCGCAGAGCGGGACCTTCACTTCAACACTCCCAGAGAAAACGAAGCTCAGGAGGAGTTTTTTTCTCTAGTTGATAACACTGATGAGTTATCTCTTAAAGAAATTCTGGCAATAATGGAGAAACATGTAATCTCCGCCGCCTTAAAAAAACATGGGGGAAACGTCGCCCTTGCCGCCACATCATTGAACGTCGGTAAAACCGCTTTTTATGATAAGATCAAGAAATACTCCATCTCTCTCAAATCCTACTGAGAAACGGGAAGTCAAGCCCACAAGCACCACCTCGCAGGTATAAATATTGCAAGATATTCTTTAGAAGCATTCATATTTTTACTGTTTCAACCTGCGGATTATCTCAATGACTCGAAACAGAGCACCCAACCCTGACAGAAACAAAGACCCATCATGCCCTTGCTGGCAGGAGTCAAAATGCGGTTCGAAAACCGGGACAGACGGGTTGTATATCCCTCTTGACAATCATATTCAAATATACTGTGAATCATCCAACTATTCGCTCTGTTCCCAGTACATTGAGTCCGATGATACAAAAAAAAGCAGTACCGGTTCAAAACTAAACAGACGTAAGCATACCCGGATTTCAAGCAAACAACCGATTACCATCGTTTATCTCAACGATTCGGGCAATGTGGTCTCCAAGGAAATACACAAAGCGATGACGATCGATTTCTCCAAAGGGGGAATGCGACTATTTACCGATGAACCGATCATGAAAAACTCGCTCATCCAATTCTCACTTGATGATACGGACTCAAACAAGTCCGAAGAAGGTATCGCCATCAGCAGGTGGTGCAATCAACTCCAAAACGAAGATGGGTATCATATCGGTTTTGCCTTTCATAATAAAGAGACAACAACCAGGATGAGCCACTACTACAATTCAGCAATCAAACGCGGAGATGTTCACGCCTGATTTCCGTCAAAGCGGATTCTCTTTCCGCTTTCTTGAATCATTCTTCTCTCATGCCTTCCATAAAGTCAGAGTAGAAATAATTTTATTGCTATTCGATGAAAAGCCCATAATAACTGATAGGAGTCGGGATGAGACCCCGCTTTCTCGTTTAATCTCCGTCTTTTTTTAAAAAAGGGCTTTTACCGGCCAACCTATCAGCAGTTCGACCGGTTCAGGCCGACCCGGTTTTGTTGTTGATCTCCTGAATTCGGACTCTAGACTTTCAGGGTATAAATCAGGGACGCTTAACCTTTGAGCCTATCAACTTTCACACCCTGAAAGAAGCAACCTGAAAAACGAGGCGATCAGCTATTCTTTTCATTTTTCACATCCAGTCGCTGAGTTGCCAGCCGGACCAGAATGAGGACGGGTATTCCGATGAGCGCGGTAAACAGAAAAAACCACTCATATCCCCAGGCAGAGACCATTGTTCCTGAATACCCTCCGATCAATTTCGGAAACAGGGTCATCAGAGATGAAAAGATGGCGTACTGAACAGCGGTAAACGAGATGTGCGTCAACCCTGATAAGAAAGCGACAAAAGCAGTTGTGGCAATGCCGGCTGACAGATTGTCGAAAATGATCACAATGGTCAGCATTGAGATATTCCCGGCTCCGTTGGTGGCAAGCAGCATAAACAATAGGTTGGATACCGATGAGAGAAATGCTCCCAAAAACAGCACCCTGTAGACTCCATACCGAATTGCCAGAGTCCCACCCAAAAAACCACCTAAAATGGTCATCCACGGCCCGAACGTTTTGGTGACCCCGGCAATGGCTTCCTTGGAAAAACCTATATCAATATAAAAGACATTGGCAATAACTCCCAAAACGATATCGGACACCCGATAAAAGCCAATAAGGCACAATAGTATACAGGCTGTTTTCAGACCATAACGATCAAAAAAGTCCTTCACTGGAGCGACGTATGTCTCCTGAACCATTTTTTTGTCCGCCACCTTTAGCCAGACAGCCACTCTGGCGGCAAGAAAAGCAAACATAATTGCCCCTGCCAGTCTGATGCTGCCGATAATAAAACCTCCAGTCCTCTTATTCAGGCCGAAGGATTCAACAAGTAAAATCTTTAGTTCTGCAGCTATCTGGGCGGAATAAAAAAAGCACATGGCAAAAACAGAGGCACAGATGACAAACAGCAGCAGAAACCTGAGGTAGTAGGAAAGCGAGTACTGTTTTGTATTTTGAGTCCGGTTCTTCAGGTCGGGTTCAGGACTTACCAGGGTTGTCACAACTCCGACCAGCATCACAAGCGCCATGATCAGATAGGCATAACGCCAGGCTTCGAAACTGTACTGTCCCTGAGTCGTTCCGAATACAGCTGCAAGGTAAAGGGAACCGGCTCCTGCCACCATCATACCGATTCGATATCCGGCAATATATGAAGATGAAAGCAGTGCCTGCATCTTTTCGGCAGCGCATTCGATTCGATACGCGTCGATCACTATATCCTGAGTTGCCGATGAAAAGCCGAGCAGAACAGCCCCCAGGGCCATGATTGTCAGACTTTGCTGGGTAGAAACCGGATTGATCGAAGCCATCCAGACTATTGCACCGATAATAAAGAGTTGTGACAACAACAGCCAGCTTCTTCTCCTGCCAAGCAAACTTGTTAGAACCGGAATTGGCATTTTATCGACAATCGGCGCCCAGACGAACTTGAAGGAATATCCAAGAGCTGCCCAGCTGAAAAAGGTAACAGTGGATTTACTTACTCCCGCCTCGGTAAGCCAGACCGAAAGGGTTGAAAAAATAAGCAGAATCGGAATACCGGCGGAAAAACCTAGAAACAGCATGGTTATGACCCTCGGATGGGTCCAGGCCGTCATTGTTGCTGCCCATGATCGTTTTCTATCTATTTCCAGACTCATTGTTGTCTTTTTCTCCCATTCGGATTATTTTGTGCAATCGCACTCGAACAGACGGATCATTATTTCCGATTGTTTTGTGAAGAAGAGTGAAGGGTACCTTGAATATTATTTAAGCTTTGCCAGCATATAAACCGTATCTGCTCAATATGCCAATTCGTATTTACAACACACTCAGCCGGAAAAAGGAAGTACTAAACACGGTAGAGCCGAATCATGTGAAGCTTTACGTGTGCGGGATCACATCGTACGATTATTGCCATATCGGTCATGCCCGCTCGACACTCGCCTTTGACATGATTGTCCGTTATTTGAGATACCGGGAATACACGGTGACCTATATACGGAATTTCACCGACATCGATGATAAGATCATCAAGAGAGCTCAAGAGCAGCAGACGACCCCTGAAGAACTGGCCAATCGGTTTATTGAGGAATTTTATGTGGACATGGATGGCCTCGGGGTCGATCGTCCCACTTTAGAACCAAAGGCCACCGGGCATATCAGCGAGATGATCGAACTGATCCAGGAACTGATCGACAAAGGGCTGGCCTACCCATCCGGGGGTGATGTCTATTACCGGGTTGCCGGTTTTTCCGAGTACGGTAAACTCTCCGGCAGAAATCTCGAAGACATGCAGGCCGGCGCCCGTATCGAAATAAATGAGAAAAAGAACGATCCCATGGATTTCGTTCTCTGGAAGAGTTCGAAACCGGGAGAAC